>NZ_AOMC01000112.1 GCF_000336695.1 Halococcus morrhuae DSM 1307 | reverse complement strand
ACGACGAGGCCTATCGACAGGTCATCATCCAGGATGCACCCGGCTACGGCGTCGAACCCGGCGATCTCGTCGACGTCGAGATCACGGGCCAGAACACCGTATACGCCTTCGGTAAACCTGCCTAGGGTGATTTTGGAGACGAAACGTTTCGCTGGTTTCCGGGGAGTGACGATTTTCGTGAGTTTGATTCGATAGCAACCGATTCGACGGCAGTAGTCGATCTGATGGCAATCGATTTGACGACGAGTCCTGACAACAGTGAGAGACCGCTACCGCCCCGCACCGCCCACATACCTCCCCAACCGATTCGCTCACTCCCTTCGGTCGTTCGCTCATCCCTCGCACGCCGATCCGCGTCCGGCGTTCGCTATCGCTCTCGCCGGACGCGAGCGCGCGCCGACCGCAGCATGTGGATCAGGTTCGGAAAAAGCGATCAACCAGGACCGCGATCGACGTTCGATTCGTCGTCCGGTCGTTCGTCGGTCCCGCGAACCAGTCTGTCGGCGTCGGGATCGCGTTTCCACTCGCCGAGTTCCTTCGGATCGATATGAACGAACACGTCGTCGACAGGGTCGAGTGCCTGGATCGACGCGACGATCGCGCTCTCGATGTCGTGGGCCTCCCTGAGTGTGCGATCCCCCTCGACCTCGATGTGGATGCTCACGTCGATCTCCGGACCCACGTAGTGGGCGATGACGTCGTGGGCACCCTCGACGTCGGGATGGGCGAGCGCGCGCCGGAGAATGCGCCGCTGGAGGGCCTCGGAGGGTGCGCCACCGACGAGATAGGGCACGTTGTCGCGGACGACCTCGATCCCGGTGTAGAGGATACCGATGGAGACGAGCGCCGCCGCGAGCGGATCGAGCAGCGGAACCCCAAAGCGTGCGCCGAGTACGCCGACGAGCGCTGCGCCAGCGGTGAGCACGTCGTTGCGGTTGTCGAGCGCGGTCGCCGCGAGCGCCGGCGAGTCGTGGGTGCGACTGGCCGACAGGGAGTAGCGGTAGAGACCGGCCTTCGCGATCGCCGCGCCGGCGAGCACCGCGATGGCGATCGGACTCTCGGTGGCGGTCACGGTATCAGAGAGGATCGCCGTCATCGACTGCCAGAGCACCGTGCCACCGGTCAGGAAGATGCCGAGCGCGATGGCGAGCGCGACGAACGGTTCGATACGCTCGTGGCCATGGGGGTGCTCGCTGTCGGGCGGCCGGGTCGTGAGATAGAGACCCCCGAGAACGACGGTGGCGTAGACGGCATCGACGAGGCTGTTGGCGGCCTCCGAGCCGACCGCGAGGCTCCCCGTTTCGAGCCAGACCCAGCCCTTCGCGGCGGCGAGAACGACGTTCGCCGCGAGAACGACGAGACCGATCCGCCGAACCGCGCCCGCACGACTCATCACTGGACGTTGACGAGCGCACGCAAAGACGCTTCGGCCTACACGATGCGGACCGCATCGTCGGGGTCGTCGACACGGGTGCCCTCCTGATCGGCGAAGGCCGCGTGGAGGTGCTCGTAGGTGTCGTCGATCGCCTCGACGATAACCTGCGTCTCGTCGATGACCGGCATGAAGTTGGTGTCACCGTTCCAGCGCGGCACCACGTGTCGGTGCAGGTGATCGTCGATCGAGCCGCCAGCCGAATCGCCGAGATTCATCCCGGTGTTCGCGCCGTCGGGGCCGAGCCCGTCCTCGATCGCCCGCAGCGTCCGCTGGGTGAGTCGCGACAGGTCGAGCAGTTCCGCCTCCGTGAGCTCGCCGTAGACGCCGGTGTGTCGGTAGGGGATCACCATCGCGTGACCCGGGTTGTAAGGGGCGTTGTTCAGCAGGCAGAAGGCGTGTTCACTCCGGGCGACGATCCGCGAGTCACGGTCGGCGTCGCGATCGGGGAGCACGCAGAACGGACAGCCATCGGCGTCGCCGTCGCGCTCGACCCAGTCGATGCGCCACGGTGCGAACAGCTCGTCCATGTACGCCGTATTCGAGGGATCGATTTAACCGCTCGTATCGCGGCCGAAACTCAGCTGTAATAAGTTTTTTGGCCGTTTTCGACTGTTTCACCGTTCACGCCGCGAAAACGGTTCGTCGAAATCGGGCCGGAGCGGGTTTCTTTCTCGTATTCACCCCGAAAAACGTTGAAACTCGGGGGAATCGAAACGAACGGAATTCGGTGTTTATGGGGGTCTCGCCCGGAGAAACGGGTGATGTCAACCACAAGCCGATCTGCAAGCGACCTCACTGAAGCCTGCGAGGACTGCGGCCGCGACACC
Source organism: Halococcus morrhuae DSM 1307 (assembly GCF_000336695.1). Taxonomy (GTDB): domain Archaea; phylum Halobacteriota; class Halobacteria; order Halobacteriales; family Halococcaceae; genus Halococcus; species Halococcus morrhuae. Next base: position 31,514 of record NZ_AOMC01000112.1, on the reverse strand, counting down.
CCCCATAGCGTCTCGATCGAGCTGCGCACCGAGAGCGACAAACGAGAGAACCAGGAGTTCTCCCGCGAACCCTATCGCATCACCGAATGTGTCGCTTGCGGCAACGAGACGGTACTGCGGATGAACAACGCGTAACCTTCTCTCGCCGAGGACGGCGACGGACTTTTGCCCACCGACGGACAGGCACGGCCATGCAGGCAGTCACGCTCGGGCCGGCCGGCACGTACTCCCACCGCGCAGCGCAGGCCGTCGGCGACGAGATCGCCTTCCGCGAATCGGTGACAGGCATCGTCGAGGCGGTCGCGACCGGTGCGGCCGATCGGGGCGTCGTCCCGATCGAGAACAGCATCGAGGGCTCCGTCACCGAGAGCCTCGACGCGCTCGCTGGCTTCGAGGTGGCGGTCGTCCGCGAGCTCATCACACCGATCCGTCACGCGCTGCTCGCCCAGCACGACGAGTTCGACGTCGTGGCAAGCCATTCGCAGGCGCTCGCGCAGTGTCGGAGCTATCTCGACACGGAACATCCGGATGTGGCGCTCGAATCGGTCACGAGCACCGCCCGCGGCGTCGAGCGCGCCCGCGAGGAGTCGACGGTGGCGGCGATCGGCCGCCCGGACACGGCCGACGGCGAGCTCCGGGTGCTCGCCGAGAACATCCAGGACCGCACCTCGAACGCGACACGGTTCGTCGTCGTCGCGCCGATCGACGAACGCTCGACCGGGGGCGGCAAGAGTTCGCTCATCGTCTATCCGAACGACGACTACCCCGGCCTTCTGCTGGATCTGCTCGAACCGTTCGCCGACCGACGCATCAACCTCACACGGATCGAATCGCGCCCGAGCGGCGAGCGCCTCGGCGATTACGTCTTCCATTTCGACGCCGAGGCGGGGCTCTACGAGGAGCGCACCCAGGAGGCCATCGCGGTCATCGAGGAGATAGCGGCGAAGGGCTGGGTGCGTCGGCTCGGCTCCTACGACGTCGAACACGTGGTCGGGTGAGGTGTGATTTAAGTCGCTCGCGGCCGTAGCCCGTGGCGAATGTCACGACGCAACCCCTTCGAGGAGATCGAGCAGATGTTCGAACAGATGGGCGACCAGTTCGGCCAGTTCGACGACATGAACGTCCCGGCGACCCAGTCGCTCTCGGTCGATCTCGCCGATCACGAGGACAGCTTCGAGGTCACGGCCGATCTCCCCGGCTACGAGCGCGAGGATATCGATCTCTCGGTGGCCGATCGCACCCTGCGGATCAGCGCCGAGCGCGACGAATCCACCGAAGAAGGTGACGGGAACTACCTCCGCCGCGAGCGCCGTCGCCGGTCGGTCAGTCGGTCGCTCTCGCTTCCCGAGGAAGTCGCGGAGGAGGAGGCCAGCGCCACCTACACGAACGGCGTGCTCACCGTCACGCTGCCCAAGGCCGCAAGCGACGAGGACTCGCGCAGTATCGACATCGAATAGCCCCTCGCCACCCCACCCACCACACCGACCGCGGCCGATTCAGAGATAGTCAGCGATCTCCCGAGCGGTCGCGTCGGTCACTGCTTCCCAGTCGTCGGGCCGACCGCCGCCGCGTTTCGGCGGATCGAGGGCGAAATCGACGGTGCGATAGCGAAACGAATCGAGTGCCTGAGTGCCGACCCGGCCGACGAACTCGGCGTTCAGTCGTTTCGAGGAGACCCCGCCGCTCGTGAGATCGTAGTAGCCCGTGAAGAGCTGAAACACGTCGACTGCGTCGGCGGCGAGCGTCTCCTCGTCGAGATGGCGGAACAGTTTCGCGGTGTTGTTCGCCGGGTCAGCCCGTCGCCACTCCAACTCGACGAGGGCCACGTGATCGTCGGCACGACCCGCGACATCGACCGGCGTGGTAGCGACGTGGTGTTCGATCTCCCAGGCGAATCCAGGATGGAGGACGGCGAGGCGCTCGCGAAGGCACGACTGGACGGCGGTGGCGAACGAACCCATCGGCGGAGCTCCGGCCGAGCAGCTCGTATGGGTTTCGACCCAGGTCAGCCCTCGTGGATCTCGATGGCGGGCCGACCGGGCGTCGCCGTCCGAGCGACATCGTCCGGCGCATCGCTCGCGCGTTCGAGGCGGATCTCAGCGTCGAACTCGCGCTCGAACAGCCACGTCGCGCGTTCGAGGGCCGCGAACTCCGCGGCGGGCGTGAGCGCTTCGGTCAGCGATTGGTGGCGCTCGGCGAGGTCTTTCGCGTAGTCGGCAGCCGCCTCGCCGCGCTCGCGGAGTTCCTCGTCGGCCATCACGCTGCCGACCACGTCCTCGTCGCTCGCGATGGCGACGTCGAGCGCGCGGTGTTTCCATTCGGGCGCGACGACGACTTCGATCGCCGCCGGCTCCTCGATGTTCGCCACGTCGAGGATGTGGCGGACGTCCTCGCGGGTGTTTGCGACGAGCTGGCGCTCGGCCTCGTGGTCGGCATCGTGTGCCGCCTCGGGCCAGTCGGCCGCGGCGACGAAGCCGTCCTCGCCGAGCGCCGTCCAGCACTCCTCGGTGACGTGGGGCGTGACGGGTGCGAACAGCCGCACCGCCGTGTGCAGACCACGCTCGAAGGTGTGCTCGTCGGGCGTCGCCTGCTCGCGATAGCGCCGGAGCAGCGAGACCAGCCCGCGCGCCTCGCGCAACGCATCGTTGAACCGGAAGTTCTCGTAGCCGGCGCTCGCCTCGTCGATCGTCGCGTCGATCTCGCGGGCGACGTACTCGTCGATCGGGCGCTCGCCGGCGTCGGTGGTCGTGGTCTCGTCGGCGGCGAACGCCTCGACCATCCCGAGCAGGCGCTCGATGAACTCGTTGCTCGACCGGACGCCACGCTCGGTCCAGTCGAAGTCCTTGCTCGGCCGGGCCGCGCCCATCACGAACAGCCGCGCCGTGTCCGCGCCGTACTCGTCCATGATCTCGACCGGCGAGACGACGTTGCCCTTGCTCGACGACATCGCCGTCCCGTCGAGCTGGACCATCCCCTGCGGGAGGTAGTGCTCGAACGGCTCACGGACGTCGAGCAGCTCCATGTCGCCGATGGCTCGGGTCACGAACCGCGAGTAGAGCAGATGCATGATCGCGTGCTCGATGCCGCCGACGTACTCGTCGACGGGCATCCAGTCGTTCGCGCGCTCGGTATCGAAAGGGACGTCCTCGCTGTCGGGCGACGTGAACCTGAGGAAATACCACGACGAGTCCATGAACGTGTCCATCGTGTCGGTCTCGCGCTCGGCAGGGCCACCGCACTCGGGACACTCGGTCTCGACGAACGAATCGACCTCTTCGAGGGGGTTGCCCGTCGGCGTCGGGACGAACTCCGGAAGCTCCACGGGGAGCTCCTCGTCGGGGACCATCACGGGGCCACACTCATCGCAGTGGACGACCGGGATCGGCGTGCCCCAGTAGCGCTGGCGGGAGATGAGCCAGTCGCGCAGGCGATACTGGGTGTGGTTGGCGGCCGTGTCGAGATCGGCGACCAACCGGTCGCGGGCCGCTGCACTCTCTATGCCGTCGTACTCGCCGCTGTCGACGAGCACGCCGTCGCCGGTGTATGCTTCCTCGTCGATTTCGACCTCGCCGTCTGCGGGCGCAACGACCTGCTCGATGTCGATGTCGTACTCGGTTGCGAACTCGTGGTCGCGCTGGTCGTGGCCCGGCACACCCATCAGCGCGCCCGTGCCGACGTCCGAGAGGACGAAATCGGCGACGTAGACCGGAATTTCCTCACCGGTCGCGGGGTTGATCGCGTACTCGCCGGTGAACACGCCGCGTTTCTCATCGCCGTCGGCGTCGGGATCGAGCGTCTCGACCTGTGTCGCGAGCTCAGGATCGTCGGCAATCAGTTCTTGTGTGAGTTCGTGGCCCGGTGCGAGCGCGAAGAAGGTCGCGCCGTAGATCGTGTCGAGACGCGTCGTGAACACCTCGATGCCGCCGAACTCCGGCACCTCGAACTCCACCGTGGTACCCTCCTGACGGCCGATCCAGTTGCGCTGCATCCCGCGCACGCTGTCGGGCCACTCGTCCAGTTCGTCGATGCCGTCGAGCAGCTCGTCGGCGTAGTCGGTGATCGTCAGGAACCACTGGTCGAGCGTGCGCGATTCGACCGGTGTCCCGCAGCGCCAGCAGAGTTCGGCCTCGCCCTCGACCTGTTCGTCGGCCAGTACCGTTTCACAGGACGGACACCAGTTGACCTCGCCACCCTTTCGCTCGGCGAGCCCCTCCTCGTAGAACCGTTTGAACAGCCACTGGTTCCAGCGGTAGTAGTCGGGCTCACAGGTCGTGATCTCCCGGTTCCAGTCGTAGCCGAACCCCATCGACTGCATCTGGGTCTTCATCGTGTCGATGCAGTCCATCGTCCACTCACGAGGGTTGATCTCGCGCTCGATGGCCGCGTTCTCGGCCGGCAGACCGAAGGAATCCCAGCCCATCGGGTGGAGCACGTCCTCGCCCTGCAGCCGCTGATAGCGGGCGTAGGCGTCGGTGATGGTGTAGTTCCGGACGTGGCCCATATGGAGATCGCCCGACGGATAGGGGAACATCGCGAGCACGTAGCTCGGATCGGTGGCGTCGTCGGACGTCCGATAGACGTCGGCGTCGGCCCACCGTTCCTGCCACTTCGACTCAATGGCGGCGTGGTCGTAGGTGTCCTGTCGTTGCATTTACCACCGATTGATCCCGGCCGGTTTTTTATGTTATCATTGGTGTGGGTGGCCACCACGCTGGTTTCGACCAGCTACGTATCGCCGACAGGGGCACCATCGGCTGGGCGATCGTCGTCGGACTGTTGATCGTCGTACTGCCGCTGTTGCCGGTTCTCGTGATCGTCTGGGCGCTCACGAAACTGTTCGACCACGCCGCTGACCGCGCAGCCAGGTGGGAAATCGTCGTTCAGCGACCGACGAGCGGGAAGGAATCGACGTCGTCGGCCTCGCTCGCGTGCTCGTAGATGACGTGGGCGGTCGCGACGTCCTGAATCGCCAGTCCGGTGCTGTCGAAAACCGTGATCTCGTCATCCTCGGTGCGACCCGACCGATCACCGACGACGATCTCGCCGACCGCGCCGTGGATGTCGGAATCGTCGATGCGGCCGTCCTCGTAGGAACGGCTGATCTCGCCGGAGTGGGTCGTCTGGGCGTGATCGTCGATGACCAGCTTCGCGTCGACGAGGATCTCCGGGTCGAGCTCCTGTTTGGCGGCGGCGTCGGCCCCCATCGCGTTGATGTGGGTGTGTGCACCGAGGTCGGCCCGCGAGACGATCGGCTCCGTGCTGGGCGTCACCGTCGAGAGGACGTCACAGGCGGCGGCTTCGGTGATCGAGCCGGCACGGACGTCGAATTGGTCGGAGAAGGCATCGACGAACGCGTCGACCGCGTCGCTGTCCAGATCGGAGACGACGACCTCCTCGATCGGGCGGATTTCGGCGATCGCCTCCAACTGCGTGTACGACTGGACGCCCGCACCGACCAGCCCCATGCTCCGTGCCTCGGGGATGGCGAGCCGATCGGTGGCGACGGCGGCCGCGGCACCGGTGCGCTTCATCGTGAGTTCGGTGCCGTCCATGATCGCGAGCGGGACGGCAGTCTCGGGGTCCGAGTAGATCATCGTCCCGATCACAGTGGGGAGATCGAACTTCTCGGGGTTGTCGGGATGGACGTTGACCCACTTGATGCCGGCAGCGTCCCACTCGCCGGCATCCATGTAGGCCGGCATCGAACGGAAATCGCCGTTGTACTGATCGAGTTCGATGTAGGACTTCGCCGGCATCAGCGCGTCGCCGCGCTCGTAGGCCGCGAACGCGTCGCCCACGGCGTCGATGACCTCGCCCATCCGCGCGTTCACGTCGACCCCCTCGCGATCGAGCAGAAGTGTCTCCATGCCGGCGGTATCTGCGCCGCCGTCTTAACTCCACCACCTCCGGAAGGGAGCGCGTGCAGACGACAAAGTATTTGCCACGATGGCTGTGAACGGAACCCATGCGACGGACGTTCGCGGCGGTATTGCTGTCGGTACTGGTCGTTCTCGCCGGCTGTTCCGGCGTGTTCGGCGGGGGCGACGAGTCGGCCGAAACGGTCACGCCGGCCGCTGTGCCGACCGACGAACCGACGCCCACGCCGGTGCCGCAACTGGCCCCGGGCGTCACGAAGCGGGGAATCGAGAACCCGCGTGCGCTCATCGCCGCCCATCGGTCGTTCCTCCAGAACCGGTCGTTCACCCAGCGATCGAACTCCACGGCGCTGGCCGCGAACGGTTCGGCGATCCTCCAAACGACGGGGACGCTACGGGTGGGAGCGACGGGAGCGGTTCGCTACGTGTCAAATCGCAGCGGCCCGTATTTCGCCGCGGAGCGTGGAGCGATCCCGACGCGCGTCGTGGCGTGGTCGAGCGACGGCGACTATTTCGTCCAGCAGACGTTCGCGAACGGGACGACGACCTACAGCAACCCACCGGGCAGACGGACGGGAATGCAGTTCGCGCTCGGAACGCTTCCGTCGCTTCTCGGCGCGCTCGACGCCGACAACACGACGATCACCGATCGCCGCAGCGAGAACGGGACGACGCTCTACCGCATCAACGGAACCATCGACACGAGACGGCAGCCCAACACGAGCGTGAGACTGCTCGTCGATTCGCGTGGTGTCGTTCGCGAATATTCGACGGTTCGACAAGCCCCCGCCAGCGCGACCGTCACGAAGAGCGTCACGGAGAACCGACTCGTCGCCATCAATACGACCGGAACGCCCGAGCGGCCGTCGTGGATCGAAACGGCGAAAAATCGGACGACGACACGCCGACCTGAAACGGCAGGGAACCGTGAATGAGACTGCGCGTTCTGCTCGTCGCCACGTTGGTCGTGCTCGCCGGCTGCAGCGGCGTCTTCGGTGAAGGTGGTCAGACGACGGAAACGGTGACACCGGCAGCGGTTCCCACCGACGAACCGACCCCGACGCCGGTACCGCAGCTCGCGCCCGGGCTTACGGGAGAGGGAATCGAGAATCCGAGTGTGCTCGTCGGAGCTCACACGTCCGTCCTCCGGAACAAGTCGTTCACCATACAGTCGAATTCGACGGGCATGGCATCGAACGGTTCGGTCATCGATCAGTCGGCGGGGACGCTCCGCGCAGGACCGCCGGGCGAGGGCGTTCATCTCGTCTCCAAAGGAAACGGAACCGCCACCTATTCGATCTGGTCGAAAGACGGACGAACGTTCCAGAATCGAACAGTTCCGAACGGAACGACGACATACCGTCGATCCGAAGTGCATTCCGGAGGACGATACGGCACCAATGGAGTGGGACTGCGAAGCCTTCTCGAACCGTTCCTTATCGCTAACACGTCCGTGACTGAACGGGAGCGCAACGGGACCACGCTGTATCTCGTTCGCGGGAGCACACGGATCGATGAGGGGTATAGACGGGGCAACGTTAGTCTCAGAATGCTCGTCGATAGCCGGGGATTCATCCACAGCTATCGAGCGGTACGAGAGGCAACATTCAACGAAGACCTCTCCCGAATCATCAGCGAGAATCGGTATTCGAAGATCGGCGCGACCGACGCACCCGAACGGCCGTCGTGGGTCGCAACCGCCAAAAACCGAATCACACCGACGGCGGGCAGCTGAAGCCGAACGGTCGGGTGAGGATCGAACGACACACCGGACCGAGATTGTCGTAGCTACTGAGAGTAGATTAAAAAAAACAGCGTTCGTGCGGTCGCGGTGCGGTCTTTTTCCCCAAGTTTTTGCGAACGAGCGGGCCGAAGGCCCGCGAGTGATGCAAAAAGTGGGTTTACATCATGCCGCCCATGCCACCCATACCGCCCATTCCGCCCATGCCACCCATGCCGCCGGGTGCGCCGCCGGGACCGCCCGCGTCGCCGTCGCCCTCGGTCGTGAGGTCGCCGGCGGAGATGATGTCGTCGATCTTGAGCACGAGGTTTGCGGCCTCGGTGGCACTCGAAAGTGCCTGCTCTTTGGCGTGGGCCGGCTCGACGACGCCCGCCTCGAAGGTGTTCTCGACCTCGCCGTCGAAGACGTTGAGGCCGGCCTTCTCGTCGCCGGATTCGTGGGCCGAGCGGAGATCGACGAGCGTGTCGATCGAGTCGAGACCGGCGTTCTCGGCCAGCACTCGCGGAACGAGTTCGAGCGAGTCGGCGAACGTCTCGACGGCGAGCTGCTCGCGGCCGCTCACGGAGTCGGCGTACTCGCGCAGGCGGGCGGCGACTTCGACCTCGATCGCGCCGCCGCCGGCGAGCACGCGCCCGTCGGAGACGGTCTGGGCGACGACTTCGAGCGCGTCGGTGATGCCGCGTTCGAGCTCGTCGACGACGTGATCGGTCGAGCCGCGGAGGAGGAGCGTCACGCCGTGGGACTGGTCGCCCTCGACGTAGAACAGCTCCTCGTCCTCGTCGCGCGTCACCGAGCCGGTGCCGAGGTCGGCGCTGGTGGCGCTGTTGAGATCGGAGACGATCGAGGCACCGAGCACCTCCTTCAGGAACTCGATGTCGGATTTCTTCGCGCGGCGGACGGCGAGGATGCCCTCCTTGGCGAGGTAGTGCTGGGCGAGATCGTCGATGCCCTTCTGGCAGAAGACGACGTCAGCGCCGGTCTCCTTGATCTGCTCGACCTTCTGTTTGAGCTGTTCGTCCTCCTGATCGAGGAACTGCTGGAGCTGGTCGGGATCGGAGAGGCTGACCTGCGAGTCGACGTTGGCCTCCTCGACCTCGACGGCCTCGCTGAGCAGGAGCACCGAGGCGTCCTCGACGTCGGTCGGCATCGTGTCGTGGACCGGGTCCTTCGAGATGACCGCGCCGTCGAGCAGTTCCGAGTCGCTCGCGGACTCGCCGGTCTGGGTCTCGATGTTGACGAACTCGAGGTCGACGATGCTCTCGCCGGCGTCGTTCTCGACGGTCACATTTTGAACGGCGTCGACGATGAGCTGGGCGAGCTGCTCCTTGTTCAGCTCCGCACCCTTGCCCGTCATCGAGGTCTCGGCGACCTTCTTGATCCGGTCGGTGTCGTCGGCCTCGATCTCCTCGGAAACGTTGCCGATCTCCTCTCTGGCTTTCTCGCTGGCCAGGTGGAACCCGCGGATGATCGCCGTCGGGTGGATGTCCTGCTCGATGAGCTCCTCGGCGTTCTTCAGGAGTTCGCCCGCGACCGCGACGGCAGTCGTCGTCCCGTCGCCGGCCTCGTCCTCCTGTGTCTCGGCGACCTCGACGATCATCTCGGCGGTCGGGTTGTTGATGTCCATCTCCGTCAGGATGGTGACGCCGTCGTTCGTGACGGTGACGTCGCCCATCGAGGAGACGAGCATCTTGTCCATCCCTTTCGGCCCGAGCGTCGATCGGACCGAATCCGCTACTGCCCGTGCCGCGTCGATGTTGTGCGACTGTGCGTCGCGATCCTTGACGCGCTGGGAGTCGTCACCCATGATGATCATGGGCTGACCCTGCATTCGCTGACTCATGATTCACCGAACGATTGAATGTGCTTCTATATAAAAGTAGCTATCCGTTCCGGCGTTCGTGAGACGCTCGAACGGGACCAGCGAGGACGAACCAGCCGACTCGACGCCCGTATCGTCCACCACATGCTGAATGTTAACACGAGGTTTCCGGCCGGGACAGCGGTTGCGGGACACGTTTATAACCTCGGCGACTCACTCGATCGGCTCTTTCCAGTGGACGACGACCGAACCGATCACGAAATCGTCGCGGGTATCCGCGTCGCGGACGAACCGGACCGTGTTCTCGCCGGCTTCGAGGTCCGCACCGGTGATCGGGTCCATCCAGTACTGCCAGCCCGGTGCGGGCGGGATGTCGAATCCCGTGAGCGCATCGCCGTTGACGACGATCTCGTGGCCGTAGCTCCCGACCTCGAACAGCTGGCATTCGAGATATGCCTCCGTGGCCGGCTCGGCGGGCACGGTGAACTCCTGTGTGGAGGAACGGTGGTTACCGACGAACTCGGCCCAGGGCACGTCGAGTCCGTCGGAATTTTCGCCGAGATGTTCCTGGAAGTCGAGCAGCGCGTAGTTCGCACGGGTCCGGGTGTCGCTCATCACTCGACCCTCGTCGGTCACAGGATTAAAACCACGGTCCGGTCAGCAGTTAATGGGTCGATTCATACCCATGGCCATAAGCACGTGGTGAGATTTGGCGGGTGGATGTTGTCGAGCGCAGCGAGTGCGCCATCACGAAGTTCGTCCAAGAAGTCGAACAGTCGATTGCCGAGTGCTTGATCGTGTTTCTTCCAGCAGTCCTCCGCAGGGTACACACCGGTGAACGCCGCAGCAGGCAACACAGCCCTATCGGCGTATCCTTGGACTGCATTCGCCGTGAAATACGACGCATTGTCCGAGACGACACAGATTTTCTCGGGAGATCTTCCGTAGAGACGTTCTCAAGATGAGTCATGCGAGGACAATGGATTATCGATTGACTGATTTTAGTCTCGGTATGACTTTCTTCGTTACGGTGGAGTGTTCCGGCACAATCAGCACGATAACACTCGAGAAACCAGTTGAAGGCCCGTGAATGGGCACTGCTTCTAGGTGGGTAGCTCTTTATCTACCGCGTTCACAATCTACGGATGATGAACAAGATAGTACTTCAGACTATATTCATAATACTCGTCCTCCTCGCTGGATTTACGCTCGGATTGGGATATGCAGAGGGTGGTAATGTGATCGGATTGCTCATACCTGCAACAGTTGTCACAATGACCGCAGTAGGATTTTTGAATGTTTCACCGCCGAAAGAGCAGTCAGATGGCACCATCTACGACGTCGAAGCTGCTCGTCAAGCATATTCTGAAGGGAAAATTCCCCTGAATGAGATGGAGCGACGGGTCGACATTGCACTCGACCCGCAAGCGAAGCAACTCCGAGAACGCGTCGAAGATGTAAATGGTGTTGGGCCAGAGATCAGTGCTGCCCTCTCTGCGGAGTACAATACGACCGAAGAGCTTGCAACCGCCACCCAATCCGATTTGGAACGGATATATGGAATCGGCCCAAACACGGCTTATGCCATCAAACAGCGATTTGACTCCGCTCAGTCCACCGAGTCGCCAGACGCGAACGACAGTGCCCTACAGGAAGAAACGTGAGTCGCTCGTGGTCAAGTGGTTCGGGATACAAAGTATCTCGTTATCATTCAGTTATCTGATCACCGCCGAGCATCTGCGCTTCCCCGCCGTCGCCGCTTCGCTCGTCACATCCGTTCCTCGCAGAAGCGCCGGGACGGGGATTTGAACCCCGGATCCCAAAGGGAACACGCTTTCCAGGCGTGCGCCTTACCACTCGGCCATCCCGGCTCGTTCGTGACTACCGGAGTCGCGGGTTAAGACCTTTCGCTCCGCGCCAACCAGCCCTCGAACAGGTAGCTCGCCCCGCTGGCGACGATCCAGACGATCGCCGCGATGGCGAGTTTGGCGAGCAGGCTGATTCCGGGGGTAGCGACGAGTTCGTAGCCCTGCGCGAGCACGAGAAAGGCGAGCGCGCCGACCGCACCCCACAGCAGGCCTGTTTTCGTTCGCGGGCGCATCAGTTCGCGAGCGCCGCGGTGTCGGTACGGACCATTCAGACGAGCACCTCGGGCGCGTAGCCGTTGGCTTCGAGCGCATCGAGTAGCGTCGCGACGTGCTCTTCGCCCCGAGTTTCGAGATCGATCGCGACCTCGGTGGCGGTCATGCCGCTGTCACGGGAGGTGCGATCGTGCTGGATAGCGTAGATGTTCGCGCGCTCGTCGGCGATAATCTCGACCAGCCGTTCGAGCGAGCCGGGCTGGTCGGGAAGCGTCGTCCGGAAGCGGAGATAGCGACCCGATTCAACCAGCCCGCGCATGATCACCGTCCGAAGCATGTTGAGATCGATGTTGCCGCCACAGAGGACGGGCACGATGATCTCGTCCTCGTGATACTCGAACGCCTCGGCGAGGATCGCGGCCATTGGCACCGCACCAGCCCCCTCGATGAGCGTCTTCGAGCGTTCGAGCAGCGTCGTGATCGCGACGGCGATATCGGGATCGGAGACCGAGACGACCTCGTCGACGCGCTCCTCGATGATCGGGAACGTCCGCTCGCCGACCCGGCGCGTGGCGATGCCGTCGGCGATCGTGTCGACGCCATCGAGCTCCTGGACCGACCCCTTTTCGAGCGACTGGTCGACGCTCGACGCACCCTCGGCCTCGACACCCACAACCCGTGTGTCGGGTGACTTTGCCTTGATCGCGGTGGCGATACCGGCGATGAGTCCACCGCCGCCGATGGGGACGACGACCGTCTCCACGTCCGGGCAGTCCTCGACGATCTCCAGGCCGATCGTCCCCTGGCCGGCCATCACGGTCGGATCGTCGAACGCGTGGACGTAGGTGCGGTTCTCGTCGGCCTCGATCTCGTGGGCTCGGGCCTGGGCCGCGTCGTAGTCCTCGCCGTGGAGGACGACCTCGGCCCCGTAGCTCCGCGTCGCCTTCACTTTCGCGATCGGGGCGTGTTCGGGCATCACGACCACGCTATCGACGTCGGCGCGCGTGGCCGCGAGCGCCACACCCTGAGCGTGATTGCCCGCGCTCGCGGTCACGACACCCGCCGCCTGCTCCTCGTCGGTGAGCGTGGCGATGCGGTTCGACGCGCCGCGGATCTTGAACGAGCCGGTGCGCTGGAACACTTCGAGTTTGGGGTGGACTGCCGCGCCCGAGAGATCGGAGAACGAGTAGGAGTGTTCGAGCGGCGTGTGACGGGCCACGCCGTCGACGCGCTCGCGTGCCTCACGGATATCGTCGAGACCGAGCATACGATGATTCCGTCGCTCGGCGGTATAGTTCTTGCTGGAAGCGGCGGTGGAGGGCCGCCGAAGCGTGTGACGCACCGATGCTCCGTCGCGGGTGTTCATCAATGCCCGGAAAGCGGAGTGAAAGTGAACGTGTCGGCCACCGCGGCCGCGGTGCTGTGGCGGCCGCGGCTGCGGTTGCGGTTGCGGTTGCGGTGGGGGTGCTGTGCGGTCCTGGCGGATGAAGGGCGAGGCGCGCCGGCACGAGCGAAGCGAGTGCCGCGACCGAAGGGAGCGCGCCGAGGGCTTCGGCGGTGCGGAGGCGGGTGCTGTTCGGTGTGGCAAGCGTAGCATCCGCGCGAACGAAGCGAGGTTCGACCGGAGGGAGAACCTCGGAAGCGAACGGTGAACGGAGTGAACCGTGAGCAGTGAGCGCGGTTCACCGCGAGTGAGGCCGGAGGCCGAGCGAGCGGATGTTTTTAGTCCAGGTTTTTGGACGGGGGTTGAGCGCGCCGCAGGCGCGCGATTCCCCCGTCTAAAAAAGTGGGTGTCTAGTCGCTCTGGATGCGCGGCGCGAGCATGTAGGTGACGCTCCCGTCGGCTTCGGCGACGTCGAAGTGGAGTTTGACCGGGAACTCCTCGCCCAGGTCGATCGTGACCTCGGCGTCGCCGGGGATGGCCTTGTTCATGTCCTTGAGGTAGTCGAGGCTGAACAGCGAGTGGGCCGGGCCGACGGTGAGGTCGATGAGGTCCTCGGTGTCGAGCTCGAAGTGGACATCGTCGGTGTCGCCTTCGGCGTCGACGTAGAACTGTTCGGCGTCCTCCTCGACGCCGAGTGCGATGTGATCGGAGACCATGTCGGCGGCTTTGACCGCACGATTGATGTCGCGGCCTTCGAGGACGATCTTCGCGGGGAGATCGAGATCGGGGATGTCGGGCTCCTGGCGGACCGATTCGGGGTCGATGAGCGCGAGCGTGTACTCCAGGCCGTCGATCGAGATGTGGAGCTTGCGGGTTTCCTCGTCGAGTTCGAGGTGGACGAGGTCGTCGCTGCCGGCCATGCCAGCGATGTCCTGGAGCCGGGAGAGGTTCACGCCGATGACGCCGCCGTCGGCCTCGTACGACTCGAAGGCGTCGGCGGAGAGGGCCAGGTCGACCATCCCGACGTTCGCGGGGTCGACGGCTCGGATGGCGATCTCGTCGTCGTTGAGGTGGAGTTTGCACTCCTCGACGAGCACACTCACGGAGTCGAGGGCCGTTCTGAGCGTCCCCGCACTCACGATGGCGTTGAACATGGCTCCGGTACGACCAGCCGGGTTATAAAAGATGTGCGTTCGACTCGACAGCGAAGGGCGTTTACGCGCCCGTGGAGTAGTCACGCGGGATGGCGCGCCGGGACGAATACTACAACAAGGCAAAACAGCAGGGCTACCGCTCGCGGTCGGCCTACAAGCTCCAGCAGTTGGACGAAACGGCGGATCTCTTCACCGACCGCAGCACCGTGATCGACCTGGGCGCGGCACCCGGTGGCTGGCTCCAGGTCGCGGCCGAGCGCGCACCGGAGGGCCGCGTCGTCGGCGTCGACCGCCAGCGCATCGAGGCGATCGACGGCGTCGAGACCCGCCGTGGCGACCTCACCGACGAGGACGTCAGAGCGGATCTGAAGGCCGACATCGGTGAGGCGGACGTCGTACTTTCGGATATGGCTCCGAACATGAGCGGCGAGTACGACCTGGATCACGCGCGCTCGGTCCATCTCGCCCGTCAGGCGCTGGACGTGGCTCGCGAAGTGCTCACGCCGGGCGGCGACCTCGCCGTGAAGGTGTTCGACGGCCGCGATCTCGACGGTTTGGAGGCCGACATCGAGGAAGCGTTCGAGTACGTTCGGACCGTACGACCCGACGCTTCGCGCGACGAATCCTCCGAACTCTATCTGGTTGGCAAGGGTCGCATGACCGCCCCCATCGAGGTCGGCGACGAACTGACGGTGGAGATCACCGCCACCGGCGAGGAGGGTGACGGGATCGCCAAGATCGAGGAGTACACCGTGTTCGTTGCCGACGCCGAGGAGGGCGACCGAGTGCAGGTGCGCATCGCGGACGTGAAACCGCGCTTTGGCTTCGCCGAGCGCGTCGATTGAGGCCGAACGCCCGGCGAATCGGCGTTCGTCCAGCTTCTCAATTCTCCAGTCGAAACAAAGGGGTTCGTGTCGGTGAAATCGAATGCGGGCGGTCGATTACTGGGTCCGGAACGCACGGTCGCCAGCATCGCCGAGTCCCGGAACGATGAAGCCGTTCTCGTCGAGGCGCTCGTCGATGCTCACGGTGAGGAGGTCGGCCTCGGGGAACCGTTCGCCGACCCGAAGCAGGCCGTCGGGTGCGCTGACCGCCGAGAGAACGAACAGGTCCTCGGGCTCGGGCGCGTCGGCGAGGACGTGTTCCAGTACTGTGCACATCGTCGAGCCGGTGGCGAGCATCGGATCGGCAACGATCACGGTGTCCTCGGCGGTGATCTCGGGGAGTTTGGTGTAGTCGATGGTGATGGGGAACTCGCCGTCGGTCATGCCGGCTTCCTCGTCGCGGCCCGCCGAGATGACGCCCTGTTTGGCCCGCGGGAAGGCCTTCAGCAGCCCCTCGACGAACGGCGTCGCCGCGCGGAGAACGTTGACGATGACGACGTCGTCGAGACCCTTGACGCGCTCGCCGGTGGTCTCGGCCAGCGGCGTCGTGATCGAGACGTATTCGGTCTCCATCGCGCCGTCGATGATCTCGTAGCCACAGATGCGGCCGAGTTTGACGAGCCCTTTTCGGAAGGCAACCTGTTCCATATCGGCGCTTCGCAGTCGTGAGAGCGTGTCTCGCGCCAGTGCGTGCGTGATGAGCGAGGCCGAATCGCGCTCGGAGATGGGCATGGTAGAGCGGGTTCCCCCGCGCGTATAAAATCATCTCATCAGCCACCGCCTCAACGCAGCACGGCCAGATAGGTGACGAGCGCGATCACCAGCGTCGCGAGCGCCGCCGTCCGCAGCGAGAAGGCGAGCACGCCGAGCAGCGAAAGCCCCCACACGATGACCGTCCCGAACACCGCCGAGAGCAGCAGATCGAGCACGAGCAGAACGCGGATGTCACCGTCCGAGGCCATCGTTCCACACAACGGTCCGGCCGGATTATATACTGTCGGTCCAGCCACATCCCACATTCGTCCACACCAACCCCGGACAGGGAATGCTCCCTGGATGCGGATCGGCGCTCCGAGGGATGAGGTCGGCCGACAACGTATTCACGCAGCCAGCGTACGGCCGCCATGAAGCTCACGAACCGTCACGGGACGCCGGTCGATCCGGTGCCGTTTCTCGTCGTCTCGTCGTTCGCCTTCCTCGTGAGCTTCTCGTACGGGCCGATCTATCTGCTGGCGCTCGGGCTCTCGCTACCGATCGCGGTCGTCGTTTCGACGCTCCTCTTTGTGTGCGCCACAGCCGCTGCCTATCATCAGATGGTGCTGACGACGCGCCCGGAGCTGCGCGGCGAGATACCACCCGAGCGACGCCTCCGTCGGCTGGTGTACGCGGCCGCCGTGCTCCTGGCGCTGCTCGCGCTGCTATCGCTGCCGTTTTTGGTGCCCTGACCCATGATAGCCGTATGCGCGAGGTCAGCGCGTCGCGGTTCGTCCGGGCAACGCCGGCGACCGTCGAGCGCGCGCTCACACCGCGGTCGCTCGTCGAGTACGAGGGGAGTTTTACCGTCTACGAGGTCGAGGACACCGACGAGGGGTGGCTCGTCATCGCCGGCTCGCGCGGGGTCGAACTCGCGCTCGCCTTCGAACTCGACGACGAGGGGCTGACCTACGAACAGCGTGGCGATGGCCCGCTGGAAACGCTCGAAACGACGATCACGTACGAGCCGAGGGATCAGGGCACCAGCGTCCGGATGCGCTCGCGGGTGAGCGCCGGACTCCCCCTCGCGTCGCTCACCGACCGCGTGGCCGCCTGGAAGCGCCGCGGCGAGCTCCAGCGAGCGCTCTCCCGTCTCGCCGACGACGTGGAGTGAGAGCCGAGTGATTCCTGTTCGAGTGACGCCCGTGTATCGCGTGCGCACAGCCGCACACGGATTTATCCGTCCTCGCCCGAACGCGCTGTATGGGGTTCACTAACACGATCAAGGAGGCGCTGCAGGCCTCGACCGAGTCGGCCAACCGCGGTGGTGGAAAGGGCGACGGCTCGAAGGATGCCTACTGGTGTCACGACTGCGCCGAGCGGGTTCGTGACGTCGATGTCAAAGGTGAGGAACCGCCGGACTGTCCCGACTGCGGCGCGATGATGGAGTTCGAGCGCTCGCCCTCGACGACCGGCTGTGCCTGCTGAGCGAACGGATCATCGAGCCGGCGGTCGTTTAAGTGCGTGCGAGTCGTTCTCGTGTCATGGCGCTCGCAGACCGCATCGCGACCTATCGCGAGATCATCGAGGAGTGGCTGCACGGGCTCTATCACGGGATGATCGAGGGGCCGGCGTTCGAGCTGATCGAGAAGGAAGCCGAGGACACCGACGACGTGTTCATGCTCGCCTGTTTCGCCGACGCCTTCGGGATCCCGAGCCCCGTCTCCTACTACACCGCCGAACTGCTTCCCTACCTCGCCGAGGAGTTCCAGGGCTGGGAACGCCGGCTCTGGGATCGCGACACGCTCATCGAACGCAAGGGCCAGCAGTATCACTTCTGATGGAGTGGCTATCGTGAGGGAGTTCGTCTTCTTCGGTGGCAAGGGCGGCGTCGGCAAGACCACCGTCTCCTGTGCGTACGCGCTCAAGTGTGCCCGCGCGGGCCTCGACACGCTCGTGGTCTCGACCGATCCGGCCCACAGCACCGCCGACGTGTTCGACCAGGAGTTCGGCGACGAACCCCGACCCGTCGAGGGCCACGACGGGCTCTCGGCGATGGAGATCGACCCCGACGAGGAGGTCTCTGAACACCTGATGGAGACCAAGCGCGCGCTCGCCGATCAGGTGAGCCCCGCGATGGTCAACGAGATCGACAAACAGATCGAACTCGCCCATCAGACCCCCGGTGCGTACGAGGCCGCGCTGTTCGACCGGTTCATCGGCGTGATGCGCGACAGCGACCACGACCGCGTCGTTTTCGACACCGCACCGACGGGCGGGGCGCTCCGCCTGCTCTCACTCCCCGAGTTCCTCGACGACTGGATCGCCCGCCTCATCGACAAGCGCACCGAGAGCATCGATCTCTACGAACGGGCGGCCATCGGCGGTCGCGAGGCCCGCCGGCGGATCGACGACGATCCGATCATCGAACGCTTGTGCGAACGCAAGGAGATGTTCGAATTCGCCGGCCACGCGCTCCGCGAGCGGGCGACCTTCTTCCTCGTTATGAACCCCGACGAGCTCTCGCTGCGCGAGACCGATCGCGCGCTCGACGATCTCGACGAATACGGTCTCTCGGTTGGCGGATTGCTCATCAACCGCCTGACGCCCGACCCCGACGACGGCGAGGACGGTCGCGGCGCACGCTACCTCCGCGAGCGCTGTGCGAACGAGCGCGAGCGCGTCGCGACCGTGCGCGAGGAGTTCGCCCCGCCGGTGCGCGGGACGATCGAAACTCGCGTCGCCGAGATCAAGGGCGACCTGCTCGCCGAGGTCGCGGCCGAACTCGATATCGAAGTCGCGACCGAACCGACCCCCTGACCGCGATTCTTCCGGAATGTGACCACCGATACCGAGGCCAACGCTTAAGTCGTCGTTTTCCATTGATTACTGTGGACAACTACCATGCAGGTACTCTGGCTCGTCCTCCTGGCGCTCGTCACGTTCACGATCGGCTACGTCGGCTACTCGCGCTATCTCGCGCGGTTCGTCGATCTCGACGACGACCGCGAGACGCCGGCACACAAGTACCGTGACGGACAGGAGTACGTCCCCTCACAGCGGTCGGTACTGCTCGGTCATCACTACTCGTCGATCGCCGGCGGCGCGCCGATCGCCGGCCCGATCACCGCGGCGGCGGCCTTCGGCTGGCTGCCGGCGATCCTCTGGATCGCCGTCGGCAACCCCCTCTTCGGCGCGGTCCACGACTTCATGTCGCTGTCGTCGAGCATGCGCCACGAGGGGAAGTCGATCGGCTACATCATCGGCGAGTACGTCGGCGAGCGCGGCAAGGACATGCTGCTCTGGTTCGCCTTCTTGACTATCATCCTGGTCATCGCGGCCTTCGCCTTCCTCATCGGCAGCATCTTCGACGCGTTCCCGCAGGCGGCGACGGCGTCGGTGCTCTACATCGCACTCGCGGTCGTCTTCGGCATCTATCTCTACCAGTTGAACCTCCCCTTCCTCCCGGGAGCGGTGGTGTTCGTCGCGGCGGTGTTCGCCGGCGTCTGGGTCGGCCTCGAATACCCGATCGCGCTGGCCGCCCGCGACGGCCTGCCCGCGGGCACGGTCGTCCTGTTCGGGAGCGCGCTCGACTGGCTACCGCTCGCGGGGGCGATCAACCCGAACGTGGCCGCGTGGATCCTCGTGACAGTTCTGTACGCGTTCGCCGCGAGCGTGCTCCCGGTGTGGGTGTTGCTCCAGCCGCGCGATTTCCTCACGTCGAGCCTGCTCTATACCGGCGTCGGCGGCATGCTGCTCGCGGTGATCGTCGGCTCACTCATCGGCTTCAGTCCTGTGGACGTCGTGGTGCCGGCGGCGGGCATCGACGTGACGGTAAGCTCGCTCGAAACGCAGATCGCGCCCTTCACCGGTTTCGTCCATCCCGCGCTCGGCCCGATCTTCCCGTTCCTGTTCGTCACCATCGCCTGCGGGACGATCAGCGGCTTTCATTCGCTGGTCTCCTCGGGGACGACGGCCAAGCAGTTGAACAGGGAGAGCGACGCCCGGCCGATCGGCTACGGCGCGATGCTCGGCGAGGGGCTGCTCGCGGTGACGGCGGTCATCGCGGTCTCGATCATCGCTACGTCCACCGGGTCGCTCGACGCGGCGCTCGTCACCTTCCCGGCCGGCGGTGGCGCGCTGCTCACGGCGCTCGGCATTCCGATGCTCGCGGCGGCAGCGTTCATCGGGCTGGTGTTCGCGAGCTTCCTGCTGACGAGCACCGACACCGCGGCACGGCTGGGTCGCTACATGCTCGAAGAGATCGTCGGCACGCCCGAGACGAGCACCCAGAAGCTCGCGGTCAACCGCTACGTGAGCACCGGCATCCTCGCGGTCGGCGGCTACGCGCTCGTCGCCAGCGGCACGTGGGAGAACATCTGGCCGCTGTTCGGGGGCGCGAACCAGACGCTCGCGGCGCTCGCGCTGCTGGTCGCGACGGTCTGGCTCGCCAACTGGAGCGACAACAAGCAGCTCATCAGCACGGGCGTGCCACTCGTGTTCATGATCGGCGTCACGGTCGTCGCGCTGCTGTGGATCGGCGTCGTCCGCAATCCACAGACGATCCTCGCGGGCGAGGCCGGCGGGGCGGTCGCGGCCGCATCGCTCGCGCTCCAGAGCGTGGTGGCGATCGTGCTCGTCGGGCTCACGCTGGGACTGCTCTATCTCGGCATCACCAACGTCAGAAACGTCCGCGGCGACGCGGGCACCGCCGTCGCCGACGGGGGTGAGCAAACCGACGGTTCTCGAACGGCGCGGGAGCGAAGCTCCCGCGAGCCGGGCGAGCGGCGAAGCCGCGAGCAGGCGTCGGAAGACGAGGGGAGCGAGTCTTCCGGAAGTGAGCCGGGCGACGACTGAACCGCGTTACGCGCCGACGACCAGCGCCAGTCCGCGATACAGTCCGAACCCGACGGCGAGCGTTCCGACGAGCGTGCCGAGCCAGGCGAGGACGGTGAACCCGATCTTGCGCGCCGAGACGCCCGCCGAGCCCACGACGAGACCGCTGCCGATGACGCCGCCGATGATGACGTTGTTGAACGAGAACGGGATCCCGAGCGCGATGGCGGTCTGTGCGATGAGAAAGCCGGGGATCAGCGCCGCGATCGATCGCCGAACGCCGAGTTGGGAGTACTCGCGCGAGACGGCCTGGAGCAGGCGTGGCGATCCCATCCAGGCACCGAGGAGGATGCCGAGCGCCCCGAGCCCGAGCAGGACGATCCCGGGCGTTCCGAACGAGGCGAACAACGGCTCAAGCGGGCCGGTGGCGAGTCCGACCTGGCTGCCGCCGGAGGAGAACGCCACGATCGCGCCGAGGCCGATCAGGAACTTCCTGATGCCGGCGTCCATCGAGCGGCGCATCTCGCGGCGCACGAAGACGAAGACCAGAGCACCGACCACGAGGCTCGTACCGAACGCGAACGCGTCGTACGACCCGAACAGAGCCGGCGCACCGCCGAGCGAGCGCGAGAGGTAGTCCGCGAGCGTCCCTGTCCCGCTCGCGGCGGGGATGAACGTGAACTCGACGTTCGCCAAGACGAAACCGACGACGGCACTGAGAAGCGACACGCTGAGTTCCTCGGAGACGTCGTCGCGGCGCAGTAGAGTCGCCGTCACGTAGGCGATCGTCGCCGAGACGAACGGCACGGCCACCCAGAACATGCCGAGGCGCTGGTAGGTGTCGTAGGCGGGCACGCCGCCGAGGGCGAGCCCCGCACCGACGACCGCACCCGTCGTGGCGAACGCCGCGGGGATGGGGTAGCCGGTGCGGACGCCAACCGCGATGAACCCCGCCGCCGTCAGGAGAGCGGCGATCGCGGCCAGCGGCGAGATCGAAACGCCGTCGATGAGCCCCTTGCCGACCGTCTCGGAGATACTGCCACCCTGTGCGAGCGCGCCGAGCGCGGCGAACGTCCCGATGAAGAAGGCTGCGCGCATCGTCGGGAGCGCGTTCGCGCCAACCGCCGGGGCAAAGGGTGGCGAGTTCGACGAGGCACCGAGCGCCCACGCCATCCCGAGGCTCGCGAGCACCGCCGCGCCGGCCACGAGCAGCGACGCCGACGCCTGGAGGACGATCGTCACCGGCGGCGTTCCGGGAACCGTGCCGTCCGTGCGAACGCCCAGCCGGCCGACCGGAATTGGTACATGCTGTTCATTGTCATGGATTCCCGCGGAGGGAAAAAGCGCTGTCGCTCGGCGACACAAAAGACCTATGCGCGCGAGGCGGCCAGTCAGCGCCATGAGCCGGACGGAATCGGCCGTCGATCTCGCCTTCGGCGACGACGGGCTGGTGACGATCGTCGCCCAGGACGCGAGCTCCGGGGCGGTGCTGATGGTCGCCCACGCTTCTCCGGAAGCCGTCGAACGCACCCACGAGACGGGGCTCGCTCACTACCACTCCCGCAGCCGCGACGAGCTCTGGCAGAAGGGCGAATCGAGCGGTCACGTCCAACATGTCGAGGAGATACGGGTCGACTGCGACGGCGACGCCCTCCTCTATCGCGTCAGCCAGGAGGGCGGGGCCTGTCACACTGGCCACGAGAGCTGTTTCTACCGCACGCTCGACGGCGAGACCGTCGGCGAGCGCGTCTTCGATCCCGACGCCGTGTATGAGTGAGAGCACGGACGACCTCGCCGAGGAACTCGCCGCTGCCCACGAGTCCTGCGAGGCGATCGACGCCGAGATCGCCGAACACGGCGAGGCGGAACTCGAAACGCTCGCCGACGCCCACGATCGCGCGACGACGCTGCTCGATAGCTACGAGGAACGCGCCACCGGTACGGGCGATTTCGAGGCGTTCATCGAATTTCAGGAGTCGTTCGACGAGCTCGTCGACTCGCTCGACGAGGAACTGGCCCTGCGGTCGGCGTTCGAGGACGCGAACGATCGCTTCGACAAGCGTCGGCTCTCGGCGAGCGATTTCGCGGCCGCCCGTGAGGCACTCGCGCCGGTCGCCGAACGAGTCGAACTACTCGATAAGCGTGCGCGACGCAGCGAACGCTATCGGGAGGCGCGCCGGCACGCGGTCGTCCGCCGCGACGATCTCGGCGGGGAGATCGCCGAACTGGAGCGCCTCGCCTCGCTCTCGGATGTCGATCTCGACGCGCCGATCGACGATCTTCGAGAACCCATCGAGAACTACAACGAACGGGTCGGGGCGGCGTTTCGACAGTTCAGGAGCGAGGCGAGCGCGCGCGACGTCCTGAAATTCGTCGAGCGCACCGAACAGTATCCGCTCGTGGAGTTTCGCTCACCCCCGGACGATCTCCGCGAGTACGTCGAAACGAGCCTCGTCGGCACCGAATCGCTCACGCAGCTCGTCGACTACGCCGATTATTCACCATCGAAGCTCGCCCACTACGTCGACGATCCCGAACGACTCCGGAAGAACGTCGCCATCCACCGGAGCTATCTCGACGGGCTCGACGCGACGGCGCTCGAAATCGGCTGGCCACCGCCACCCGCCCTCG
Source organism: Halococcus morrhuae DSM 1307 (assembly GCF_000336695.1). Lineage (GTDB taxonomy): Archaea > Halobacteriota > Halobacteria > Halobacteriales > Halococcaceae > Halococcus > Halococcus morrhuae. The sequence goes on along the minus strand of NZ_AOMC01000112.1, from coordinate 8,415 downwards.
ACTGTCGCTTTCTCCTGAACGAACTCGTCTCGATCGTCGGCCGATTCGCGCCGGACGACGTGGTGAAAACCCTCCACGAACTCCGTGCGTTCACCCGCGAGGAGCGGTACGGACGCCTCCAGCGCGCCGCGACGGCTCGCGAAGAACTCACCGAGAACGAACGCGAGCGTCTCGCCGCCGGTACGGTCGAGGACGAACTGACGAGTGCAAAAACGGATCGTGAACGGATCGTGGCGGCGCTCTCATCCCATCCCGGCCCGTAATCAGCCGTCGAGTGCGCGATCGAGTCGGTCGCCGATGCCGTCGGCGAGCTCGTGGGCGCGCGCTTCGGTGCGCGCCTCGGTGTAGATGCGCACGACGGGTTCGGTCCCGCTCTCGCGGACGAGCAGCCAGGCGTCGCCGAAGTCGAGTCGGTAGCCGTCGGTATCGTTCAGTTCACCCTCGCTCTCGTCGGCGTACGCTGCGGCCGCGGCGAGCAGCGTCGCACGGTCGGCGTCGCTCTCGTAGCCGACGGTCGTCCGCACGTTGTGATAGCCACCGACCGCCTCGACGACCGCGCTCGCCGAGCGATCGGCGAGCAGTTCAAGGAAGCGAGCCGCGGTGTACGCGCCGTCGCGAGCGAGGCGGTGGTCGGGAAAGAGCACGCCACCGTTGCCCTCGCCGGCGATCGGCACCGAAACACCGTCGTCGTGGAGCTCGCGCACTCGCGAGATGATGCGCGTACTCCCGACGGGTGTGAGTTCGAGCTCCGCGCCCGCCTCGCTGGCGATGTCGACCAGTCGTTGCGAGACCGTCACCGCCGAGACGGTGCTGTCGCCGTCGTCGAGCGTCGCGCCGGCCAGCACCGCGAGCGTCGCGTCGCCCTCGATGTAGTTCCCGAACTCGTCGAAGAAGATCGCCCGATCGGCGTCACCGTCGTGGGCGATGCCGACGTCGGCATCCGTTGTGCGCACCAGCCGACCGAGATCCGCGAGATGTTCCGGCACCGGTTCGGGATCACGACCCGGGAAGCTCCCGTCACGCTGGGCGTTGACCGTGTGGACCTCACAGCCGAGCTCCCTGAACAATCCCGGGCTGGTGAGCGACCCCGCCCCGTGACCGGGATCGAGCGCCACGGTGAGATCGGCCGCGGCGATGCGCTCGCGATCGACGGCCGCGACGACCTCCTCGACGTACTCGCGGCGCGCGCTCGTCACCCGTCGGGCGTTCCCCGTCTCGTCCCAGCGAGCGTGCTCGAACGTCCCGTCGTCGAGCAGTTCCTCGACCCGCTCCAACTGGTCGACGCCGAACTCGATGCCGTCGTTGCCGACGAGTTTGATCCCGTTGTACTGTGGCGGATTGTGCGAGGCGGTGATCATCACCGCCGGCACTCCCTCGCGCTCGGCGTACGACTGGAGGGCCGGCGTCGGCAGCACACCCAGCCGATCGACGTCGCTGCCGGCGCTCGCGAGCCCGCTCGCCGTCGCGTCGGCGAGCATCTCGCCCGTCGCGCGCGTGTCCCGACCGACGGCCGCCTGCCCGCCGACAAGCGTCCCGACGGCCAGCCCGATCTGCAGACAGAGCGTCGGCGTCACCTCCTCGTTCGCGACCCCGCGAATCCCACTCGACCCGAACAGTTGCATTCGAGTCATCTGACGGCCCGACTCACAAATCGCTTCCGACCCACCTTTTTGCTGCGGGGAATCGCGCGCTTCGCGCGCTCAACCCCTTGCAAAAATCTGGACCAAAAACTGCCGCTCACTCGGCCTGTGGCCTCGTTCGCGGTGTTCTCGTGAACGACCGTAGGGAGTGAACGAGAGCCAGAGAGACGCGAAGCGTCTCTCGTGAACCGCGCTCACTACGTTCGCGCGGACGCATCCACCACCGCAACCGTAAACCGCACAGCACCGCAGAAGCCCTCGGCGCGCTCCCTTCGGTCGCGGCGTTCGCTCCGCTCACACCACGCGTGGTTCGAAACGACGAAGCTGTTTCGTCATCACGAAAGGCGCTTCGCGCCTTTCGAACGACCTCGCCCTTCATCCGCCAGGTACCGCAACCGGCGCGGCCGCGCCGGAACGCTTTCGCCGCTCGGCGTGCGCATCCGCGTATGAGCAGCATCGACGAAAAACGCGTCCACGGCGCGAACACCGAGCCGACGGGGCTGTTCGTCGCCAGCGACATCGGCCTCACCCGCGTCTCGGTCGCCGGCGAGCGCGTGGGCGAGATCGAACTCCGCGACCGCCGTCCCGCCCACGACCTCGCCGTCGACGAAAAACTGGCCGTGGCTACCGACGAAGACGTACTGGTCGGCGAATCGCTCACGGAGACGGGGTTTGGCCCGGCGACGGCGGTCGGCTTCCAGGACGGACTCGTCGCCGCCGCTCCGGACGGACGGGTCGCACGCCGAATCGACGACGAATGGCACGACGTAGACACCATCGGGACGGTTCGCGCGATCAACGGCGACCTACTCGCCACGGACGGAGGAATCTATCGACTCACGGACGACGGCCTCACCCACGCGGGTCTCGACGCGGTCCGTGACGTCGCCGTCGGGGGCGTTCCACGGGCCGCGACCGCCAACGGACTCTACCGCCTCGGCAACGGCTGGATGGACGAACTCGCCGGCGATTTTCGGATGGTGAGCGCCGACACTGACGGCGGGCGAGCGCACACCGCAACGTCGAACGAGTTCTACGCTCACGACGGCAGCGAGTGGCACCCCGTCGGAATCGGAAAGCCGATCGCAGCGGTCGCGTACGCGAGACTGGTCTATGCCGTCGCGACGGACGGAACACTGCTCGTCGGGACCGACGACGGCTGGCGCGACCACCCCCTTGGGATCGGCGAACCACACGCACTCGTCGCGGCGGACCGAAAACCCGTTTAACTGGCCGTCACAGGAGCACACATGATCGTCAGCGCCTCCGGCTCCCAATCGCTCGCCAGCGCGCTCGCGACGGCGCTCGACGAGCCGCTCGCGGAGACGGCCTACGAGCGCTTTCCCGACGGCGAGCTGCAGGTTGCGGTGCCGGACTTCGACGCCGAACGCGCAATCGTCGTCTGTTCGACTGCGACGAGCGACGCCCACATCGAGGCACTCCAGCTCCAGGACGCCGTCCGCGAGGCCGGCGCGAACGAGGTCGTCACCGTGATCCCCTACATGGGCTACGCCCGCCAGGACAGAGCCTTCGAACCGGGCCAACCCGTCTCCGCCCGCGCGGTCGCCCGCGCACTGAGCACCGGCACCGACCGCGTCGTCACCGTGAACCCTCACGAGGAATCCGTCGGCGACTTCTTCGACGTCCCCTGTGCCACTGTCGACGCCGCCGGACGGCTCGCCGACCCCCTGCCGGAACTCGACGACCCGGTGTTCATCGCCCCCGACGCAGGTGCGATCGACCTCGCGGAGACAGTACGGGACGCCTACGGATCGGGTGAAACGGACCACTTCGAGAAGACCCGCCACAGCAGCACGGACGTCGAGCTCGAACCGCATACCGCCGACGTCACGGGACGCGATGCCGTGCTCGTCGACGACATCATTGCCACCGGCTCGACGATGGCTGGAGCCGTCTCACATCTCACCGACGACGCCGCCCAGGTGTTCGTCACCTGCGTCCATCCGGTCTTCGCCGGCATGGCCAGAACCCGTCTCGCCAGAGCCGGCGTCGCGGCCGTCTACGGGACGGACACGATCGAGCGCGCCGAGAGCGTCGTCAGCGTCGCACCGGCCGTCGCCGCCGTGCTCGATTAGTCCGCCCGCGCCTCGGCGACCGGCACGATGGCGATTTCGACGGTTGTATCCTCGATTGCCCACTCACGACGATGGCCGTCGGCGACGTCGCCGAACGTCGCAGCCCTGACCTCCTCGCCGATGAGTGCCTCGTGCTCGCGGACGAACCTCGCAACGCGCTCGTCGACGATGTCGAGCTCGACCCTGATCTCGGCCTCCAGATCGAGGTCCAGTTCCTTTCGCATCTCCTGGATCCGTCGGACGACGTCGCGCGCGTAGCCCTCGCTTTCGACGTCCTCGGTGAGCGTCGTGTCGACGTAGACCGTCCCACCGCCCTCGGCATCGAACGTGTCGGCGGCAACGCCGTCGGGCGTCTCGGTGACGATCTCGACCATCTCGTTCGTGAGCTCCACTGACTCGTCGAGCGCGTCCGAAACGGCGGTTTCGAGCGCGTCCAGCGTCGGTTCTTCGATTCGCGCTTCGTTGAGCGCGGTCATCACCTCGCCCGACCGATCGCCGAACGCCGGTCCGAGAACGCTCATGTCTGCGCTGGCGCTGTATCGCAGTTCGCCCCATCGTTCGTCGGGATCGATCAGATCCACAGATCTGGCATTGAGTCGATCGGCGACGATCGCCGACTGGGATTCCACCGCGTCGGCGACCGCCTCGCTCTCGGCATCGACGACGACACGCGTGACCGGCCAGCGGAGTTTGCGCTCGGCCTGCTGTCGGGCTGCCGAGCCGGCCTCCTCGACGCCGCGGGCGACCCGGACCTCGCGTTCGAGCCGTTCGTTGCGGAGTTCGTCGGCGGGTTCGGGCCAGTCGCACATGTGGACCGTGTCGAACTCGTCGTCGCCGGTGAGAGTACCATAAATTTCCTCGGCGGCGAACGGCGCGTACGGCGCGAGCAGCGCGACGACCTCCCGCAGCACACGGTAGAAGGTCGCGTACGCGGCACGCTTCGAGGGGCTGTCGGCCTCCTCCCACATCCGCTCGCGCACGCTCTGGACGTAGAAGCGCGAGACGTCCTCGACGACGAAATCGAGCAGGGCATGCAGCGCGCGGTCCTGGCGGAACTCGCCCCACTCGTCGGTCATCTCCTGCTCGACGGTTTGCAGCCGCGAGAGAACCCATTCGTCCTCCCGTTCGAGAGTCACGTCGTCGAGAGTGATCTCGGTGGGATCGAACCCGTCGAGGCGCATGTAGGGAAGGGGAAAGCGGAAGACGTTCCAGAGGATGTTGAGGTTGCGCTGCATCGTCTCGGTCTCGTCCCACGAGAAGCGCATGTCGTCGCCCTGTGGTGTGACCGACAGGAGGAACAGCCGCATCGGGTCCGCGCCGTACTCGTCGATGACCTCCTGGGGCTCGACGGTGATGTCCTTCGATTTCGACATCCCCCGGCCGTCGGGCATGTTGGCGTAGCCGTGCATCAACACCTCGTCGTAGGGGATTTCGCCGAGCGCCGCCGTGCCCATCCCCAACTGCGACCAGAACCAGCCGCGGGTCTGGTCGTGGGCTTCCATGATGAGGTCCGCCGGCCAGAGTTCTTCAAACTCGCCCTCTTCCTGAGGGTAGTCGAGCGTGCCCCACGACGCGACGGACGAATCGAGCCAGACGTCGAAGACGTCCGGGACGCGCGTGTAGGTCGTCCCCTCTTCGGTGATCGTGAGATCGTCGACGGTCGGACGGTGGAGGTCGACCTCGTCGGGGTCCACGGTTTGGTCGGCGCGTTCGGCCAACTCCTCGCGCGTACCGATCACGACCACGTCGTCCATCTCGCCGGACCAGTCCTCGGGCGTCCAAATAGGGACGGGAATCCCCCAGTAGCGCTGGCGCGAGACGTTCCAGTCCGGTGAGCCCTCGATGAAGTCTCGGAAGCGGTTGTCGCGGGCTTCCTGGGGATGCCACTCGGAGTTTTCGATGTTGTCGAGCATCTCCTCCTTCACGTCGGTGACGGTGATGAACCACTGATCGGTGGCGAGGAAGACGATGTCCGTGTCACAGCGCCAGCACTGGCCGTAGTCGTGGGCGTAGGTCTCCTCGGCGAGCAGCAGTCCCCGCTCGTCGAGATCGGCGATGATTCCCTCGTTGGCGTCGCGGACGAACTCGCCGGCGTATTTCCCTGCGTCGTCGAGATAGACGCCGTCGCCGCCGACGGGACAGAAGATGGGTAAATCGAGCTCCGAGCCGCGCTCGAAGTCCTCCTGACCGTGACCCGGTGCGGAGTGGACCAGACCAGTCCGATCGACCTCGACGTAATCGGCATGGTAAACTTCGCCCACACCCTCGCCGTCAGGGCGATCGGGAACTTCCTCGGCCAGCGGGTGGTCGTACTCCCAGCCGACCATTTCCTCGCCGTCGAGCTCGTCGAGAATCTCGTAGTCGTCGTAGCGACCTTTCTTCAGGACTTCCTCGACCACCTCGGCGGCGAGATAGAGCACCTCCTCTCGGCCGTCTTTTTCCGCACGGACCTTCCGATACTCGACGTCCTCGTCGATCGCGACGAACTCGTTGGCGGGGACGGTCCAGGGTGTCGTCGTCCAGATGACGAGGTTCCCCTCGCGTTCGCGGAGCGGAAATTCGACGTAGATCGATGGGTCCTCGACCTCGTGGTACTCGACCTCGTTTTTGGCGATGGCCGTCTCACACCGGGGACACTGGGTGATCGAGCGCTTTCCCTGCTCGACGAGGCCACGGTCGGCGGCCTCCGCGAACCCCCACCACGCCGCCTCCATGTATTCGGGGTCGACGGTTTTGTACGGGTTCTCCCAGTCCATCCAGACGCCGAAGGACTTGAAATCCGACTGGAGCCCGTCGAGCTGTTCGTCGGCGTACTGCTTGCACTCCTCGATGAACGGCTCCATGCCGAACGCCTCGATGTCCTTCTTGTTGTCGAAACCCAGTTTCTCCTCGACGCGGGTCTCGATCGGCAGGCCGTGCATGTCGTAGCCCGGCCGGTCGGTCACATTGTAGCCCTGCATCCGGTGATACCGGATGTAGGCGTCCTTCAGGGTCTTGTTCCACGTCGTGCCCATATGGGCTGCACCCGACGTGTAGGGCGGACCGTCGACGAAGAAGAAGTCCTCGCCATCGGCGCGGTGTTCCGTCGCCTTCCGATAGGCGTCGGTCTCGTCCCACTGCTCGAAGACGCGGCCCTCGACCGCATCGGGGTCGTAGCGGTCCGCGACCGGCTCGAACCTGCTCATGGCTCGCCTACCCGTGCGGGGACTAAAGGAGCCTCGGTTGTGCAGACCGACCTGTCGGACCCGAAACGGGGCGAATCCGCTGACCGGAACGGACTCAAACCGGCCGAACGCACACTCATCATGCCCGAGTATCCCGATCCCGACTCGAAGAACGTCCTCGCGCCCGGCTGTGAGCGCTGTCCCGCGCTTGCCGACGCCCGCGAACACATCTCGTGGGGAAACGGTTCGCTCGACGCAGAACTCGTGGTGGTCGGCGAGGCACCCGGTGCCGGTACGCCCGAGGCCGACCGCTGGAAGGGTGGCAACTGGACCGGCATGGCCTACACCGCGCGCCACTCCGGACGAAAGATTCGGGAGCTCTTTGGCGATCTCGACTTCGACAACGACGATCTCTACTATACGAACGCTGTCAAGTGCTTCCCCGAGGGCGGGGACGGGTCGAACCGCGAACCCACGAGCGAAGAGCGAACGAACTGCCGACCGTATCTCGAAACCGAGATCGAAGAGATCGAACCGCGCGCCGTCATCGCGACCGGCAAGCACGCCACGACGAGCCTGCTCGCGACCGAAGGGAAGAGCATCGACGGCTTCCTCGACTCGATTCTCGAACCGGTCGCGCTCGGGGGTCTGGGGACGACGCTCGTCCCGGTGCTCCATCCCTCCTATCAGGCCGTCTGGCTCTCGCGGCTCGACTACACCTACGAGGGCTATCTCGACGCCATCGCCGAGACGCTCGCTGGGGTCGAGTGACGCCAAACCTTCTTGCTCCCTGCACGTGAGATGCGAGGTATGTCGAACGACTGCCCGTTCTGCGGGATCGTCGCCGGCGAGATCCCCGGCCGCATCGTCCACGAGACCGACGACGTGACCGCCTTCCTCGACGCGAACCCGCTCGCGCCCGGCCACACGCTCGTCGTGCCGAACGATCACCACGAGCGACTCGACGATCTCCCCGAGAAACTCGCCCGCGAGGTTTTCGCCGTACTCCACCAACTGACGCCCGCCGTCGAGGCGGCCGCCGACGCCGACGGCTCGAACGTTGCTTTCAACAACGGCTCGGCTGCCGGCCAGGAAGTCCCCCACCTCCACGGCCACATCATCCCCCGATTCGACGACGACGGCGGCGCGCCGATCCACGTCGTCGCCGGCGACCGACCCGAGCTCACCGAGGACGATCTCGACGTCATCGCCGAGGACATCCGTAACGCCCGATAGCGACATCGTCCACGGATCGCGATCGTTCGTCGACCGTTCTTCGCCCCTCCCCCACCTCCCTTCGGAGTGAACGGTGTCGTATTCCCCTCGTGTTTCTGCTCTGATTGTTCTAATAATTTTACTCCGTAGAAAAATTTTAAATAGGATGCATCGCATCGTTTAGTATATGAATTCAACCAGAGCATGCCCGGAATGTAATGGCCAGTTGGACGATGCCGGCGAGGAGACGTACTGTCTCGACTGCGGGTTGGTCGTCGGCGAGGACCGCGTCGATCGCGG
>NZ_AOMC01000111.1 GCF_000336695.1 Halococcus morrhuae DSM 1307 | reverse complement strand
GTCTGTTCGCGCGACTGCGCCGCCAGCACAATCGTGCACGGATCTCCTCGCGCGCCGAGCGCAACCGCGTCTACGGGTTCACCGAGGTACGGCGGATGGTCGGCGCGCTCGGTCTCCCGGACTCGATCCGCGACCGTGCCTGCGTGCTCTTCGAATCCGCACAGAACGAGGACCTGCTACGCGGGCGCTCGCTCGAAGGGTTCGCCGCCGCGGCCGTCTACGCCGTCTGTCGCACCGACGCCCTCTCACGTACGCTCGCCGAGATCGGCGCGGTCGCCAAAGCCACACGCGACGAGCTCACCGCCGCCTACGACGCCCTGAACCGCGAACTCGGCCTGCCGACCGGTCCGATCGATCCCGAGGAGTACCTCGCGCGGTTCGCGAACCAGCTTGAACTCCCGAACGGGATCGAGCGCAGGGCACGCGCGCTCGTCGAGAAGAGCCACGAGCTCGGGCTGACCAACGGGCGCAATCCGAGCGGCGTCGCCGCGGCCTGTCTCTACACCGCCGCAACCGAGCACGATCACGCACTCACACAGCAGTCGGCCGCCGATGTCGCCGGCGTGACGTCGGTGACGCTCCGGACGACCTACTACGATCTGCGCGAGTGAACTTACGTCGTCCGCAGGTGGTCGGTCTGTGGCTCGTACACCTCGCCCTGTCGTCTGAGCTTTTCGATTTCGTGTTCGGCCTGCGAGCGCTCCATGCCCGTCTCCTCGGCGCGATCGAGCACCTCCTCGACCGGCGCACCCGAATCGTACTCGTTTTCGAGTTCGCCGATGAGCGCCTTCATGTTTTTCACGCGGTCGCGCTGTGTTTTCGACTGGCCGGTCTCGACGATGTCGGCGTCGAACTCGCCGGTCTCGGGATCGACGCCGATGTCCTTGAGACACGAGCGGACGATCTCGATGACGCGCTCGGCGTCCTCCAATTCCACCGTGTCGGCGAGTCGAACCCGTGCGGAGGCCTCGCCTAGCCTGACGAGCGCCTCCAGCTTTCTGGCAGTCACCGGCACGGGTGCGTCGTCGTCGGAGCCCTCCGCCCGGAGATCGACGTAGAAATCGCTGATCGCCTCTTTGGCCTCCTCGGTCATCGTCGGGTAGCAGTTGCGCTGGGCGTAGGCGATGTACTTCCGGAGGAGGTCGGGTTCGATCGCCGGGGCGACGGTGTCGGTGACGGCGTCGACCTCCGATTGGCTGACGTTCGCCGCGGTCTGCTCGGTCCGCTGGGTGTTGAGCTCGCCCGCGTAGTTCGTCCGCAGGATGTGCTCGGCGAGATCCTTGTCACGCTCGGGATCCGGATCGTCGGTGACGGTGAAGATGAGATCGAACCGCGAGATGAGCGCCGGCTCCAGGTCGATCTGCTCGCCGATGGATTCGTACTGGTCGAACCGTCCATACTTGGGGTTCGCCGCACCCAACAGCGAACACCTCGATTTGAGCGTGGCGTTGATCCCCGCCTTCGAGACCGAGATCGTCTGCTGTTCGAGCGCCTCGTGCATTGCCGAGCGGTCCTCGGAGTTGTGCACTACCATGCCGTTGGCGACGAAGTTGTGGGTTCCGTCGACCGTGAGGTCGTACACCTTGGGTTCGCCGCTCGTCTCGATCGCATCCAGCAAGCGCTCGGCTTCACTGCGAACGGCCCGAATTCGGTCGAATGCGGCTGCTTCGACCGCCGAAAACCGATCCGTCTCGACGACCCCATTGAACCAGCGCGAGACGGTCGAAGCGGCGACGTCGAGATCGTCGGCGAGGTCGGCGAACGAAATCCCGTGACGATCGAGAGCGTTCCGGAGGGCGTCCCACGTACCCCCGGACGGCTCGGTCGCCAACAGCTCGTGGGCCGTCTCGACGCTGTCCGTGGCCGAGCAGCCGAGCAGATCGGCGAGTTCGCCGCGCAACAGCCGCGTCCTGTCCGTTTTGGTGTCGGCAGCCGTGGTTTCGACCGCGGCGACGCGCCGCCACTGCACGTCGCCGCGAACCAGCGATCGGAACGCTTCCAGATCGGTGTCGGCGACCGACGCGACGAGGTCGGACAGTCGATCCGTCACGACGGTTCGGAGCCAGTCGCTGTCGCCCCACTCGCGGGAGATTTCCTGTTGGGTGTACGCGGTGCCCGCTGCGAGTTCGGCCTGGGAGACGTGATAGCGCTCCGTGATCGCGGCGAGGCTCCTCCAATCACAATCGCCGGTTAGCCGTTCGACGGCGACGTTGGCGTCGGATTTGCGCTCCTCGAACGAGTCGAGGACGGTGCGAGCCAACCGGAGCGAGACGTTTGCGTCGCCGTTTTCGAAGCTGCAGTAGGTGGCGTCGACCAGCCCGCATTCCGATTGGTGAAGTCGAAGCGAGTCCCGAAGGTCGGCGAGCACGTCACCATAGTCCGGTAGCACGTCGATGATGGTCCGATCGCCCGACGCCGCCGCACGGACCGATTCCAGCGCGGACTGCTTGCGATCGAGCGTGAACCCGACGTGCCGGTCGAACGCATCGATCGAGTCCGCGGCCGTGATGGCGAGTACGTACAGATCCCGCCCGGGATCGCGCTGGCGCGTATGGATCTGGCTCGTCACCGAGAACTCCAGCAGCAGGCTCTTGACCCCCAGCAGCAGCTCGTAGCTCGACGAGGCGATCCTCACGTTCCCGGTGTGCGTGTCGACGGTGCCCTCGCTGTCGGCCAGCGCCCTGACGAACGCGGCCTTCGTGGCGGGCGGGGCGTCCGTGACGCCCTCTGGGAACGCCTTCTCGTCGTATGTTTCGAGGTTCATCCCGGCATCGAGGACCGCATCGGCGTACTCGCGACCGATGACCCGAACGGTCTCGACGCCGTCGGCACGCTGCTCGCTCGGTGGGCGCACCGGCTGCGCGTCGAACGCCGCACGTGACACCCGTTCGAAATCCGCCAGTAGCTCCGCCTCGCTGTTGGTGAAACGGATGCCGTACACGCCCGCATCGCGGTCGTAGTAGACGTTGCCGTCGCCGGAGAGATAGCCAAGCACCGCACCGAGGGCCGGCGACGTCCCCGTCCGTTCGCCCCCTGATCGAGGTGTCACGGCGACGGCTCCGCCGTCGGTCGCCGGTTGAGGGAGCCGACGCGGAACGTACACCCAATCGCCGGCGTCGAGATCGGCCGCCGGTTTCTCGACACGCTCGCCGCCCTCGAACACGAAGAACGGGTGGTCGTCCGTGGCCGTGAGCTCCTCGCCCGACTCGGTGCGAACCGTCGTCAGTTCGTCCGGGGCGTCGTACTCGTGGATGGCCGTCACCGGACGATCGACGAGCTGCCCGTCATCGGTCATCGTCCACGCGTCGAGATCCACGTCCCGTATCGTCCGACCGTTCGAGTGATGCTCGATCGTCCCCTGCTCGCCCGCCTCGCGTGCGAGATCACGGATGCGCGAGATGCGCCCATCGCCGAGATGAACGAGCGTCTCACCGGTCACACACCGCATTTTATCCAGTTCGTCGACGGCCGCGATTCCCTGGTCGGCGAGCACGAGCGCACCGGCTTCGAGCGTCCACTGCTGACCTTCGCCGAAGTCGTCACGCACCGCGGCCGCCGTCAGCCCGGCGCTCGACGATCCCTTCCCGGAGGTGTACACTGACCGTGGAGCGATATTTCTGATATACTGCAGCATGACGGAGTTGTGCGAGACGATACCGTTCGTGACGTAGTTGTGGGTGTCCGCGACTTCGAGATCGTACACCCAATCGTCGTCGGGTTCGATCTCTTCGATGGCGTCGATCCGATCCCACGCGACATCGCTCTCGGCGAGAGCACGGAGCGCACGGACATCGTCCTCGACGCGCAGCGCCGCATCGATACGACGCAGAACGACGTCTTTCGCGTCCCCTGTTCGCCCGCCATCGGGGACGACTCCGTCCTGCTCGTAGTAGCTCACGGCAGTTTGCGTCACGCCGATACCGTTCGCCAACTCCTGCTGTGAGACGTTCAACTCGTCCCGAACGGCTTCGACATCCGTCCAGTCGCCGTTTTCGATGCGCTCCCGTGTTTCGGCGAGCCACCGGAGCCGTTCCTCGAACGCACTGACGACTGCACCGAGGCGTTCGCGACTCGGGTTTCGATCGCCGCGTTCGTAGTGTTGGTACGTACTCCTCGGGACACCACAGTCGAACTGTGAGAGTGCGAGCCGTCGCCTGATCCGCTGGAGGGTATCGCCGACATCCGGCACGACGGTGTTCGGATTGGATTGCGTCGCAGCGAACGCCGCTGCCGCAGCGGATTTCCGTTCGGTGACGAACCCGACCGACTCACAGTAGCGCTCGAACTGCAGGCCGCTGATCCGAAGGCGATAGCTGCCGTTCGTTCGTGGCTCGATCGTCGCCACGATACCGAGCGAGAGCAGCAGACTCCGAACGCCCTCCAACAGCCGTTTGCTCATCGACGCAACGGAGAGTTCGCGCTGGTTCGCGGAAACGTGTCCCTCACCCTCGATATACGCTTTCAGGAACGAGGACGTGATGGCAGGGCTCGAACGCATCACCGCCTCCGGAACCCGCTGCTCGGCGGACCGTTCGAGGAGTGCGGGTTCGAGCTGTTCGAGAAAACTGACGAGTTCGCTGGCCGTACAGCGGACGAGTTTCGCGGTCTCGTCCGGTCGACCGCTGGATTCGGTGTAGTTCACCCCGAGTCGTTCGAATGCGGTCGCGACATCGTCGAGAACTTCCTGATCGTTGTTCGTGATTCGTACCGAGCCGGCGTTGTCGTCGTGCAGACGGACATCGCCCTCCGCAACGATGTAGCCGATCAGCCGCGCGAGCGACGGCGTCCATTCGTCCGGCGGATCGAGGCGCACTGCATTGTACGACTTCGACCGACGATAGTCGACATCGAGCGTATCGTCGGGTTCGGTCGGAAGCGTCCGTGGCGTGGCGACGAACGTCCCTTCGCGCAACGCTTCGGCTTGCACCGGTTCGAACCGACCGCCGGACTGGACGAACAGCGGATGTGACGGGGGGAGTTCGATCTCCTTCCCGCTGGACAGCCGTACGCGATACATTATTTCCGGAGCCTCGCGCTTCCAGACTTTCGTCGCTCGCTGCTGTTCGATGCCGCCATCCTGCCCCAGCGACGGCAGCGCGAAGTCGACCTCCTGATAGACGCCATCGTCGATCGGAACGGGATCGTCCAGACGCTCCTCGACGATGGCCCGGATCGGCCGTTCCGTCCCATCCGCGAGCGTAACGAGCGTATCACCGTCGACGCATTTCCCCGTCCCCGGGTCGCCGATGAGGAGCATGTGGAGGTCGCCACGGATGCGCGAACCGTCCGGGAGATGTTTGGCCACGCCGGAGAAGAGCTGGAGGATCATCGCGAGTTTGGCCTCCTCGTAGCCGTAGATCGAGGGTGCGATCGAGCCGACCATCTGCTCGTAGATGTCGTCCTCGGTCGAGAGCTCGACGATGGCGCGCTTGTCCGCCTCGGAGATGTCCATGTCCTCGAACTGCTCGTCCTCGATCTCGACGGCGACGCCGTCCATGAACAGATCGAACATCGGCGAGGCGTCCCTCCCGGACTCCTGTTGGTCGAGATGGAGCACGCCGGTGACGCGAACGTGATCGCCCGCCGTCACGTCGCCGGTGATGTCGTCCTCGATGTGGACGTCGATGTTCTGTGGGGTTTCGCCACCGCGCAGTCCCTCGGGACTCTCCTGAACACGGATCTTCTGCGCGTCGACGAACTCCGACTGGTCGAAGTTGATGTCGAACGGTCCCTGCCGCTCGCAGCCCTGACATTCGTGGGGTTCCTGAAAGTCGCCGCCGGTCTGTGGGATGCGAGTAAGGGTGCCACAGCGCTGGCACTCGAAGGCCGCCTCGGTGATCTTGGGTCTGACGTCCGTGGCCTTCCTGACGATGCCCTGCACCGCGAGCAGCTGGCCACGGTGGCGCGCCCGGATCTCGCGGATCTCGGTCGGTTCGTCAAGCCCCCGGATGCGGACGTGCGCGCGTCCGAGACCCACGTCGACGGGGAGATCGTAGAGCCGCAGCGCCTCCTCTGCATACTCCTGGAGCTGGTCGGGTTGGGAACGGTAGTCGTCGGCGAGATCCGAATCGAACCGGTAGAGATCGCCCCAGTCGATGAACAGCGATCGGCGTTCGTTCGGATACTGCTGGGCGAGCTCCCCGATCTCGTTGCGGTAGTAGTTGCGGTAGAACTCCTCGAAATCGTCGATCAGATCGGCGTTCTCCGCACGAGCCATTGGCGATGGATAGTGTGCTTTCGCTCAAGAACCTTCGCAACGCGCAGTGAAAGTGGAATCAGCCGTTCCCTTGCGAACTGAACTCGTCGGGGATCGTCTTCGGTTCGTTCGGCGGCCGTTTGCGGTCGTTGCTGTTGCGGCGGTCGCGCTGGAGCGGGATCGGCGTGCCACCGTTGGATTCGATCCAGTCGAACAGTCGGTCGTGCATCGCATCGCGGCGGTCGCGGTTGTCGTTCCCGTCGATGAGGTTCTGCTGTTCCAGCGGGTCGGCGCGGAGATCGTACAGTTCGTTCCGCACGGGGCCGTAGTACCAGATATACTTGTATCGGCCGCGGCGCACCCCGAACATGGTCGGATGCTTCGGAACGCCGCCCCAGTACGACTCGTAGAACGGCCCCGGACGCCCCGAGAGTTGTTCGCCGACGAGCGCCGGCAGGAACGACCGGCCGCTCACGTGCCCCGGGATCGATTGCCCGGCCGCGTCGAGGAACGTCGGCGCGAAATCGACGTTCGATATCTGCGCGTTCACCGTCGTTCCGGGATCGATCATCCCCGGTGCGTACGCGAGCAACGGCACGCGGACCGAGCTCTCGTAGGCGGTCTGTTTGCCGACCAGTCCGTGCTCGCCGAGCGTGTAGCCGTTGTCGCTCGTGTACAGCAACAGTGTCGAGTCGGCCATCCCCGACTCGTCGAGTTCGTCCATCACCGCCCCGATGCTGTCGTCGAGCGCCAGCAGCGTCTCGCTGTACCGTCGGTAGAGTTCGTCGAAGTCGAATCGCCCGCCGAAGAGGTAGTTCACGCCACGGACGCCGTTGCGCTGTCGGCGCACCCAGTCGGGCTTGCCGGCGTAGGCCTGCTTCGTGTTGGCCATCGTTTGCGGATATTCGATGGGCACGTTCGAATACCGACCGCGATGACGCGGTGCGGGCCGAAACCACGCGTGGGCAGCCTTGTGCGAGAGAAACAGGAAAAAGGGCTTGTCGCCGTCACGGCTATCGAGCCAGTCGCGGGCGTACTCGGTCAGAATATCGGTGATGTACCCCGTGCGCTTGACCCGGTTGCCGTCGACGTTCAGTATCGGATCGAAATACCGGCCCTGGCCCTCGAAGCTGACCCAGCGGTCGAATCCGGGGCGTGGCGTCGCGCTGTCGAGCTGGTAGGTGTGCCACTTGCCGATGTAAGCCGTCTCGTAGCCCGCATCTTCGAGATACCGGTGGAAGAAGCGAACGTGGTCGGTCTTCGAATGCTGGTTGTCGACGATGCCGTGCTCGTGGGCGTACTGGCCGGTGAGGACGGACGCACGCGAGGGTGCACACAGCGGCGTCCCGACCGATGCGTTCCGGAGATGCGCGCCCTGCGCGGCCATGCGATCCATGTTCGGCGTCTCCAGGAAATCGGGCGTTCCCGGCGCGTCCATGAAGCTCATGAAGTCGTACCGGTGGTCGTCGCTGTGGATGAACACGACGTTGGGATGCCCCTCGTCGCCCCCGGAGAGCAGGTCGGTGTTCGAGCCACAGCCGCTGAGCAGCCCCGCCGTCCCGAGCCCGCCGAGCGCCTTCATCGCGTGTCGACGACGGACCCCGGCGGTATCGCTCTTTGAGTCGGTCATGAATCGGGTGGGGCGGAGCGAGACGATGGCTGTGAAGACGGCGATGCCATTGAACGTCGCACTATCTGCACGGAGATACCCCTGCCGGCCACTTATTCGTTGAGGCCAACGAGGCCTGGCTACCGGTGGCGATTCGGCGAGAAGTGGAAATCGCACGGATGGGCTACCCCGGCGGCCAGCTGGCGTCGAACTCGTACTCTCCGGCCCAGTTGATGCTCGATTTCACCTGTTTTGGCTCCTCGACACGCAGGCGGATCGAACTGTCGAACCCGTCCTCGTTGATCCAGTACATCGTCTCCAGTTCGTGGCAGTATGCAATGAAATAATCGACGTCCGCGCTGTCGTACAGCTTGTCGGTGTTGCCGGTCGAATTGGTATGCTGGCTGTGTCCTTTGACCCGTATCGTCCCGTCGTTGAGCCAACCGGTTTTGATCTGTGTCCGGAGCAATCCTCCGCGTGGCGTCTCGACGACGATGTCGTACCGCTCGTTGTCGCCGAACGGAATCGAAACGGGAACCTCTCGTTTCGTTAACTCGGCGATAACGATGGCTTCGGTGAGATCGCCCTTTCGGTGCGTTTCCATCCCGACGAAATGGCGTCGCTATCGAGGATAAAACGATGGGACCGCGCGGATTTGAACCGCGGTCACGAGCACCCAAGGCTCGGAGTATACCAGGCTAACCCACGGTCCCGCACACGATCTAATGGACGCCGGCGAATAAACCCTTGCGTTTCCCAGTCGGGGAGCGATCGAAATCGCACGCACGTCCACGGACGGAGTACGGAAGGCCTATATCGCGCTCGTGCGAGGGTCGCGCATGGTCACGGGACTCGAACTCGCGGTTCTTGCGGTCGCGCTCGTCCTGCTTCTCGGGGCCGCGCGCATTCTGCGGGCGGTTCGGCCGCTCGTCGTCAACGCGGTCGTCGGCCTGCTCGTCTTCCTCGCCGCCAGCTGGTTCGGCATCGGCGTCGAGGTCAACTGGCTCACGCTTGCGGTCGTCGCCATCGGCGGGCTGCCGGGCGCGGTGCTCGTCGTCCTGCTGTCGGTGTTCGGGCTCGCGTTCACGCCCGACCTCGTCGCCCCGCTCGTCTAGCTCTCCTCGTCGCGCAGTTCGATCTCGGCCACCGTGTCGTAGGGGTCCTTCCCCTTGCGAATCCCGTCGAGCATCGTGAACGCCGCCTCGGGTTCGAGGAAGTGTCGCGTCACCGCTCGGCCCAGCGGGGTGGGCGAGAGCCCGTCGATGAAGTCGTAGTCGAGGAGTTTGCCGACCGCGTGTTTCATCGGCACGTCGCCGACCATCCGCTCGGTCAGCGCCTTCGCGCCCCCGCCCGCCACGGTGACGTTCGCCAGCACCTCCTCGACGGCGCTCGTTTCGTCGTAACGCATCGCCACGGGCTCCATCTCGCCCTTGAGCAGTCGGAAGGCCGTCTCGTCCTCCGAGCCGGGCATGCTCGAATGATAGCTGCCGTCGGGTTCGACGAGGACGTAGACGACGCCACGGTCGTGGTAGTCCGGCCGTCCAGCACGGCCGAGCATCTGGTGGAACTCCTGGACGGTGAGCCACTCGATGCCCATCGCCAGCGAGTCGAAGAGCACCTGCGAGGCCGGAAAGTCGACGCCAGCCGCGAGCGCGGCGGTCGTCACCACTGCGGCGAGGTCCTGGTTCGCGAACTGGCGCTCGACGGATTTGCGCCGCGAGTAGTCCAGCCCGGCGTGGTAGGCCGCGGCGTCGTACTCCAATTTCCGGGCGAGCTGGTGACAGCGCCGACGCGAGTTGGTGAAGATGATCGTCTGGCCGCGATAGCCCTGCGAGGATTTCCGGTCGAACTCCCGTCGCACCAGTTTGTTCGCCACGCGCGCTTTCTCCTGGCCATCGGCGAAGGTGACGTGGCGCTCGATCGGCACGGGCCGCTCCTCGAACTCGACGAGGTTCGCCCGGAGCTTTGTCGCCAGCCAGCCCGGATTGCCGACCGTCGCCGAGAGGTAGAGCCACTGTGTGCCTGCGTTCGTCCCGTTGCCGCCCGCATTCCCGTTGCGGTTCTCACAGTAGCCCTTCAGCCGGGCGATGAGGCCGTCGAGGCGGTGGCCGCGGTCGTCGTCCTCCAGGGTGTGGACCTCGTCGATGACGACGGTGCCGATATCGCCGAGATCCTGGCCCACCCGGAGCGCGTGGTCGATCCCCTCGTAGGTGCCGACCACGATGTCGGCGTCGGGATCGAACCGCTCGCCGTCGTCCCGGACGCGGCTCGCGCCGACCCGGATCGTGACATTGGCGAGATGACCGTACTCGTCCCTGAAGTCCTCGTATTTCTGGTTCGCGAGCGCCACCAGCGGGACGAGAAAGAGCATCTTCCCCTCGCCGTTGAGCAGGCGATCGAGACCCGCCATCTCGCCGATCAGCGTCTTGCCGGTGGCGGTGGCGCTCACCACGAGCTGATCGTCGCCGTCGAGCGCGCCGTTCTGGACGGCGAGACTCTGCACGGGCAGAAGGGACTCGAAGCGGTCGTCGAGCAGGCTCTGCATGCCGGGGTGGAGACCGAGCGAGCCGACCGGGACCGGGTCCACGGCTTCGGTCGTGGCGCTCATCTCGTCGAACTTCGTGAGGTCGGGATCGAGCTGGCCCGACAGCAGGTTCTTCACCCGTTCGAGATCCTGGACGTCGAGCAGCAGTTCCTGGAGCCGGTCGGCGGCGGTGCTGGAGACGTCGTGATGGGCGAGCTCCGCGTCGAGTTCGCGGCGCGCGCAGTCCGGGCAGATCTGCTCGCCATCGGCTTCGATCGCCGTCTCGCTCGTGACCGGCGAGTAGCGCCCGGCGCTCGCGCAGTACCGACAGGTCCGGACCGTCTTCGCGTCGAGCTGGTAGCCGTCGAGCATCCGCTCGATCCGCTCGCGCTGTGATCGCCCCGTCTGTTGGGAGATTCGGATGCGGTCGGCACGCCGTGCGAGCTCGACGAACCGATCGGGGCGAAGCGGCTCCTCGCCCGACTCGTGTCGCCGGGCGAACTTCGCGGGTCGCGGCCCGGCGTCGGTCGCCCCGAGCGTGAGGCGCGCCGACAGCGAGCGCTCGCCGTCGTTCGAGACGGCAACGAGATAGTCGTCGCCGACGCCGTGGACGAACAGCGTCCCGACTGCGACCTGCTGTGACACTATCCGTGACGAGGCGAGCCGGCTATTTCAGTCACTCGCACTACTCTTCGAGCTCGATGGCGTCGTCGCCGTTGGGCACCGCACAGATGAACGCGCCCTCCTGCTCGCCCTCGTTGCGATACCAGTGGACGACGCCGGCGGGGATCAACAGCGAATCACCGGCGCTCACCGTGTGCTCCTCGTCCCCGATACCGACCGTGTATTCGCCCGAGAGAACGTACTGTTCGTGTTCGACCTCGTTGGTGTGTTTCGGGACGTCGCCACCGGCCGCGAGCGTGAATCGTCGGATGGCGAAGTTCGGCGCACCGCGCGCCTCGTCGACGAGAACTCCTTTTTCGAGACCGTCGGCCGCATCGACCGGCTCGTACTCGATCCCGTCGGCCCGACGCAGCAGTGCCTCCGTCCGTTGGCTCATATCGTTCGTCGGGCCGCCACCGGGGTAAACCCGCCGGCTGGGATGGGCTTAAGGGACTACCCGCCGTAGTCGAGCCATGCCAAGCTTCCGGGTCGGTTCTATCGCGGGCATCCCCATCAAGCTCGGACTCTCCTTTCTGCTCGTGCTCCCGCTGCTCGCGTGGCTCATCGCCTCACAGGTCGGCCAGCTCGTGATGCTGATGAACACCACGTTCGGGACGGCGCTTCCGGGCGCGGCGCTGTCGGCGGGGACGATGCCCTATATCCTCGGCCTCGCCGCCGCCCTCGGCCTGTTCGCGGGCGTCATCCTCCACGAGCTCGGCCACTCGGTCGTGGCGATGCGCTTCGGCTACGACATCGACGCGATCACGCTCTGGTTTCTCGGTGGCATCGCCCAGATGGCCGAGATGCCCGAGGACTGGCGTCAGGAGTTCGCCGTCGCCGTCGCCGGACCCGTCGTCAGCGTCATCCTCGGGATCGTCTCTCTCGGTGCCTTCCTCGTCGTTCCGGAGGGGCTGCCGGGCGTGCGCTTCGTGATCGCCTATCTCGCGCTGTTGAACATCGCACTCGCGGCGTTCAATCTCCTCCCGGGCTTCCCGATGGACGGCGGGCGCGTGCTGCGCGCGCTGCTCGCACGCAATCGCACGCATGCCCGCGCCACGCAGATCGCCGCCGAGGTCGGCAAGGGGTTCGCCTTCCTGCTCGCGCTCGTCGGCCTGTTCGCCGGGGCGATCTTCTACGTCGCCATCGCCTTCTTCATCTACATCAGCGCCGCGGGCGAGGCCCAGCAGGCGGTGACGAAGGCCGCCCTCCAGGGTGTGGTCGTCGAACGAGTGATGACGCCAGCCGAAGAGATCGACGCCGTCACGCCCGAGACGAGCGTCGCCGATCTCGTCGATCGGATGCTCACCGAGCGCCACACGGGCTATCCCGTGCTCGACGGGGGCGAACTCGTCGGGATGGTCACGCTCTCGGACGCGCAGACCGTCCGCGAGGTCGAACGCGACGCCTATCGCGTCGGCGAAGTGATGAGCCAAGACCTCTACACGGTTCCCGAAGACAGCGACGCGATGGACGCGCTCTCGACGATGCAGTCGAACGGCGTCGGCCGGCTCCCCGTGCTCGACATCCGCGGTGAGTTCATCGGTCTCGTCTCCCGAACGGATCTGATGACGGCGCTGACGATCCTCCAGTCGAGCGGGATGGAGGCGACGACCGACACCGCCACCCAATCGCCGCGCTCGCCCGACGAATCGTTCTAACTGTCGGGTTCCGGTATCGTCTCGACGCGCGCACGCAACCACTCGGCCGCCGCGTCGAGCTCGTCGTCGCTCTCGCCGACGAGTTTGAGCCGGTTGTGGCCCGCCGAGCGATCGGGATAGCAGCCCACACTCACGTCGAAGCGCTCCTCGGTGGTGGTGAGATCGGGGATCAGATCGGCCTCCGGCGTTTCGGTGTAGAACATCCGCGAGCGCACGTCGCCCCCAAATGCCTCCGCGACGCTCTCGTACATCGCCTTCATCTCCTCGGGGATACCGGGCAGGACGTAGACGTTCTCGATCAGACAGCCGGGCGCGAGGCCGGGTTCGTTCAGCAGCGCCCGACTACCCTCTGGGACCGACGCCTCGGCGTCGATATCGATGTTGATCTCACGATAGCTCTCGCGGAGGGCCGCGACGCGCTTCGCGACCGACTCGCGTGCGCGCTCGTCAACCGCGAGCGACCGATCGAAGGCGTCCGCAACGGCGTCCATCGTCCGATCGTCGGGTGTGCCGCCCAGTCCGCCGGTGACGATGACCGCATCGAACGCGTCGGAGTACTCCGCGACTTTGCGGGCGATGAGCGCGCGGTCGTCGGGGATGACGAGCACCCGCGCGACGGTCGCCCCGCGGTCGGTGAGTCGGTCGGCGAGCCACGTCGCGTTCGAGTTCGCGGTATCGCCAGAAAGCAGTTCGTCGCCGATGGTGAGTAGTGCGACGTCCATTGAGGAGGAAGGGTGAGCGGACGGATAGCCCTTCGTTGTTAGCTTCTGGGGTATGGGGCCACGCGGAGATCAATCCGCAATCAACGATCGAAGCACCGTTTTCGATATCTTCCCGAACTCTGCTTTGCGGTGGCATGCGATACAGAGGGATGCGACGTTTTCGAGGAAGTGTGCGTCTGCTTTCTCGTGAGCATCTGATTCCGCAAACGTCCGAACAGGTACGATGTGATGGACATCAGGGTTGCGTCCGAGTTCCTCCTTCGTTCTCGAACAGCGGACACAGGCGTAGTCGTCGCGCTCCAGCGCTCGTTTCCGCACGCGACGCCATCCCGTTCCGTACGACTCGTTGCCACCACCCTTCCAGTTTCAGTCGATCACATTGAGTTAGAGCAAGCATCTGCTTGAGGAAGATGTGGACCAACCCCAAGCAGACAACGAGATAGAGGAAGAGCACCTGCTTAATTTTGTCGTCAACAGTCTTGACGAGGAACTTGCAATACA
>NZ_AOMC01000110.1 GCF_000336695.1 Halococcus morrhuae DSM 1307 | reverse complement strand
GCGGCGCCCCGCCGCGGGGGGCGCCGCCTCTGGAAGTGGCCGTTCACGGAGTTCTGCGAGATGGGACTCCGAGCAGCCTGGACAGCACTTGGAGTACGTAGGTCTGTTCCAGCGAATCAGTCACTAGGCGATCGGTTCTTCCGGTAGCTGCGCCCAATCAGGGCGTTGGTCGTGAGTGGCGACACTGTCGCGTCGGCGGCGATCGCCGCCGACAGCGNTTCCGATGTCCGTTCGGGCATCGGTTATACAAATTCAGCGCCTGCTGGACGGCGTCGGGACTGTGTCAATGTGATCAACTGAGTTTGGATGGCCGGAACCGGTGAACGCTCGGGACAGCCAAGTTCGACGGCATTCTTCGCTACACACGGCCACGTCGCCTGTAAAGTTGCTCGGATATCGCTCGATGGCCGTATCGCAGATCTCACATTTTCGCTCGATCTTCCCGCCGTTCCATCGAGGATTGTTTGAGCCGTCAACGTCCGGGGAGTGTTGCCACGATCCGTTTTCGACACAGTCGGGGCAGTAGAGACCCCGTTTCTCGGACGGGTAATAATCGAACTCGACACCACAGATTCGACAAACCGTCTGCTCCTTTCCGCCCCGATAGTTCGGATTTGCCTCGTCCTCGAACGATAGATCTCCATACCGACATTCGTCAGAGCAGTATTTTTTCGCGTACGAACAGTAGAACTCCTCACCGCAGCTAGCACATTCCCTATTCGGTAGCCGCTCGTCGTGAACGAGGCTGTGATGCACACCAAGCCCTCGTCTGGTGTCGAACGCAGACGGGCACGTCGGACACTCGAAGGGCATAGCACCCGATCCTCCTGCCATCGGATATGAATCTACGCCCAATCCGACCGTCTTCGTAGCGATAGTGAGAGAAGCACCGAGATAGTGTAAGAAAAGTTACATAG
>NZ_AOMC01000109.1 GCF_000336695.1 Halococcus morrhuae DSM 1307 | reverse complement strand
GTTCTGGAGCACGCGCGTGCAGTCGTCCTCGGGGCAGCGCTTGATGAGCCCGCTCCCGCGCTGGATGTCGACGAGCGCACCCTCCACGGCGATGGCATCGTCGCCGACCTCGATCTCCTCGTCGAGCTCCTCGATACCCGTGGTGCGATTGAGTTTGACCGAGAACCGCCCCTCGTACTCGTCGGTCACGAGGTTTTCGAGTCGGTAGACGCCACCCTCGTCGAGTTCGGGCAGGTCGGAGGTGGCCCACTTGGTGAACTTGATCGTTCCCGAAGGATCACCGAGCAGTCCGACCTGTGCGATCGACTCGCTCCGTGGCTCCCAGAGCTGGCTCACTTTCGCCGTCAGATCGACCCACTCCTCGGGCGTGTCGATCTCGGCGATTTCGCGCTCCTCGCTCGTCCCGCCCGACTCCGGTACATCGATCTCCTCGTCGATCTCCTCGATGCTCGTGGTCCGATTGAGTTTGACCGAAAATCGGCCCTCGTACTCGTCGGTCACGAGGTTTTCGAGCCGATAGGTGCCGCCTTCGTCGAGTTCGGGGAGATCCGACGTCGCCCACGCGGTGAACTTGATCGTGCCCGTCTCGTCGCCGAGCAGGCCGACCTGTGCGACCGACTCGCTCATCGGCTCCCAGAGCTGGAGTACCTCGACGGTGAGATCGACCCACTGCTCGGGCACTTCGATGCTCTCGATCGTGCGCTCCTCGCTGTCGCCGCCCAGCTCCTCGCGATCCATGTCCGCCTTGTCGAGGTAGCTGCTCGTGACGCTCCGACGAGCCTCCTCGGCGGGCACTCTGTACTCGTTGACCAGCGTTTCGAGGCGCTCCTCGACCTCCTCGACGCTGATATCCAGTGTATCGGAAAACTGCTCGTGTATCTCGGTCGCGTGCTGTTGTACGTCCGTCATTGGATGTCCTGTCTCCGCGTTGTTTTCGATGGGAGACAATCGCTGGTTGGCGCGCGATGGTATAAAGACTTGTGCGAGCGGAGTGAAAGTGACTCGGGATGGCGACGAGTCTTTGTAGCGCGCCGTCCAATCGGCTTCCATGAGCGACGACGGTTCGATCGTGCGCTTTCTCCACTCGACGGCGCGCGCCGCGGGCCGACGGTATGCCGAATCGAAACGCGCCTACAGCGACGGCCAGACCCGCGCCGACAGCGATGGCCCGTACGACGAACACGCCCGCATCGTCTGCCGACGCTACGCCCAAAAGCGCACCGTCGTCCTCGACGGCTACGAACCCGACTGCTTCGAAGCGGGCCATCCCGACTGCGAGGGCTGTCTCGAAGACGTCCGCGAAGGCACCGTCGAAACCTGGTAGTCCACTTTTTTCTGCGTCGGGTGCGCGCTCCGCGCGCACCACTCCTTGAAAAACCTGGACTAAAAAGAACCGCTCGCTCCTGACGGTCGCTCGCGGCGAACCGCGCTCACTTCGTTCGCACGGACAGTTGTCCCTCACTACCGCACCACCCACATACCTCCCCAGCCGATTGCGCTCCTCGCTCGCATTGCTCGCTGCGGTGCTCATCCCTCGCACAGTGTTCGCGCTCGGTGCTCACTTCGTTCGCACACGAGCGCGAGCGCGCGCCAACCGCTCCGCAACCACAAAAACGACCACGGCCACCGCTCACGGTGCGGGTTCGTTCGGCGTCAGTAGCTCACAGTAGTGAAACTTGCCGTCGCCGACCGGTCGCGTGACCGTCTCACCGGTCGTCGCGTCCACCGACTCATCGAAAATGGGGCCATCCCGAACGAACGAGTGGAATTCACCGTTCTCGCCACAGGGATCGACCTCGTCGGGGAGATCAGCGAGAAATCGCGCGTCGAACGTCCGACCGGCAAACGAGCGATCGAACAGGTCGCCGTCGACGGAGACGACCGTCGCTTCGAATCGGTCGGCGAAATCGGCCGCGAGCGATGCCGTGTCCCGATCCCAGAGCGGCCAGTAGCCGTCGAGATCGGTGTCCGAGAGCTGCTCCTCGCGATAGGCTCGGATGTCGTCGAGCAGGAGGTCGGCGAAGGCGATGCACTCGATGCCCCGGTCTGCATAGTTCTCGATGGCCGCAGCCATCGCCCGCTCGTAGGCCTCGTTCGTCGGATCGCTCGGGAGTTCGACGAACTCGATCGGCAACCCTACTGCCGCGGCCTGGCGCTCGTACAACTCGCGGCGCACACCGTGCATGCTGCTCCTGCCGGTGTCGGCCGCGATCGTCGTCAGCAGACCCTCGACGTGGACATCCTCATCCCGTCGCATTTCGTCGAGCGCGTACGACGCATCCTTGCCGCCGCTCCACGACAGAACCGTGCGCATCAGCCTCGCAGCGTGCCGCCATCGACCGGGAGCGCCGCCCCGGTGATGAAGCTCGCTCGCGCGCTCGACAGGAACGCCACCGCGTCGCCGAGTTCGCGCGGATCGCCGACCCGTTCGAGCGGGATACCGTCGGACCAGTCGGCCAGCCCTTCCTCATAGCTGTCGTACTCGCCGCGCTCGACGCCGGCCTCGACGAGCTCCTCGATCCGCGGTGTCTCGTGGCTTCCCGGCAGCACGGCGTTCGCCCGGATATCGGGCGCGAACTCCCGCGCGACGGTATCCACCACGCCCGTGACGCCGCGCCGGACCGCGTTCGACAGGACGAGCCCCTCGATCGGTTCCACGACGCTCGTCGAGGTGATAGCGACCCACGTGCCGGCGTCGCTGGCTTCGAGATGTGGATGGGCCGCCGACAGCGTCCGGACGACGCTCATCACCAGCAGATCGTAGGCCGCGTACCACTCCTCTTCGGCGGTGTCCAGGAATGGCCCACTCGGCGGGCCGCCAGCCGACGTGACGAGGTGGTCGATCCCACCGAACGCCGCGACCGTCTCGTCGACGAGTCGCTCGATGTCGTCGCCGTCGGTGATGTCTGCCTCGATCGCGAGCACATCGCCCGCTCCCGCCGCCGCGACGGTTTCGCGCGCCGCGTCGAGTGTGTCGACATTCCGCCCACAAATCGCGACGTTCGCCCCCGCCGCGGCGAGCGCTTCGGCACTCGCGAGCCCGAGCCCGCTCGTACTCGCCGTGACGAGTGCTGCGTTGTCGTCGAGTTCGAGATCCATAGCGGCTCGACACGCGCCCGGCCTATAGCTCCTGTTCTCGGGTCGTCCCGTCGTGGCGCACTCGCACCTCGCCCTCGCGGGTGACGCTCACCAGCAACGGTTCCCGGATCTCGCGACCACGCACCGCTCCACCGGCCCGCTCGCCGATGGCATTCAGCAGCTCCGGCGCGGTGTAGTTCACCTTCACGCCAGCCTCGTCACAGGCGTCGTAGATCTGCTGAGGAACGTCGTAGAGATCGGTCTCGGCGGCTACCGGAACACGAACCGGCGCTTCGAGCGCGTCGACGAACGCCACGGTCTCGCGGGCACGCGCGACGTTTTCCCGTGCACTCGACTCGATACCGGCGACGTTCGCCCGTGAGGTATCGAGACACTCGGCGATCGTTCGCTGTTTCAGCCCGCGCTCACGCAGCGCCAACACCGTCGTCTGGCGGCGCGTGAGTACGCTGGTCGCCGGATCGAACCCGATCCGCGATAAGACGTCGTCCGCCTCGTCGGCCATCGGACTGTCCAGTCCGGCCTACCCGCCCCAGAAGTTCTCGCGGCTGCCGAGCCGCTGGCGATGCTTCGGCCGCCCGCCCGTCTCCTCGTCCGCATCACTTTCGTCATCGACCTCGCCGTCGTCCTCGTCTGCCCCGTCTTCGGCTTCGCCCTCGTCGTCCATCGGCAGCCGTTCGAGTTCGTCCGCCCGCGCGTGGTTCGAGCGCACCTTCGTGATCTTCACCCGCGAGCGCGCGTCGGGCAGGACGCCGTCGACGAAGACGATGAACCCGTCCTCGGTGCGGCCGACACCCGCACCGCTCTCGTGCATGTCCTCGACGGTGACGACGAGCTCCTCGCCGACGGTGACGGGCTGGGATTTCAGTTCGCGGATGGGCTGGCTGTAGTGGTTACACCACTCCGCACCGCCTCGGTTGCCGTAGTGTTGACATCCCATTCCCGCGACCCGCTCGGAAAAACTGGGGCATTCGTCGGCGAGTGGACAGTCCGCCATGCGGCGCGTAGCGTGCCACCGGGCTAAACATTTACGGGACCACCTTTTGCTACGGTCGCTCACTTCGTTCGCTCCCTCGCAAAAGCTGGACCAAAAGCCAGCGTCACCCCCTCGCTTCGCTCGGGGGTTCCTCGGCCCGCTCACTCGCCTACGGCTCGTTCGCGGTCGGGCGACTGATGCGTTCCGCAACCACCCCGCAACCCGCACAACACCGCCTTCCGCCGAAGCCCTCACTCGCTCCCACCGGAAGAGCGCAGCTCTTCCGTGCTCTCGTTCGCTGCGCTCACGAGAACTCCAGTCGCTCGTTCGCCCTTCATCCTCCAGGACCGCCACCACATCCGCACAACAGCGGTCGCTGCACCGCTCCGTCCGCCTCAACCGAACAGTTCGGTGTAGATGAGCCAGATGTTGAGCACGACGATCAGCGCGATGATCACGCCGAGCACCGTCGTCGTGCTCGTCCAGTTCTTGAACGACCGCATCAGTCCCTCCTCGCGCGTGAACCACAGCAGCGGGATCAACACGAACGGGAGTTCGAAGCTCAGCGCGACCTGCGAGGCGACGAGCACGCTCGTGGGATCGAAGCCGGCGATGACGACCGCGAGACTCGGGAGCAGCGTCACCGAGCGCCGGAGCCAGACGTTGATCTGGAGGTCGAGAAAGCCGTCCATCACGGTCTGACCGGCCATCGTCGCCACGAGCGACGAGGAGAGCCCGGCGGCGATGAGCGCGATGCCGAAGACCGTGCTCGAACTCGCGCCGAAGACGTTCTGCAGCGTGATATAGGCGTCCTGAAGCGTGCTGATCCCCGTCCCCTGCAGGGCGGCGGCCGCGACGATCAACATCGCGGCGTTGACGAACATCGCCCCCGAGAGCGCGAACACCGTATCGACCGACTCGAACAGGAAGTGTCGCCGGTGGACCCCCTCGGTATCGCCCTCGGTTGCCATCAGTTCCGTCCGCCGATCCTGAACGATGTAGGGGTGGAGATAGATCGAGTGGGGCATCACCGTCGCGCCGAGGATGCCGATGGCGACGTATAGCGCGTCGGGCCCGGGAATCGACGGCACCAGCCCGCGCCCGATCTCAGCGGCCGTCGGCCGAGCGAGCAGCATCTCGAAGACGAATCCGAGCGCGATGATTCCCACGAGAGCCATGATGACGAACTCGACCCAGCGGTAGCCACGGTCGTGGACCGTCCGTACGCCGAGCAGCGCGAACGAGGCCGCACCCGCGAGCACCGCGCCCGCAGGCAGCGGGATCGAGAAGACGAGGCTGAACCCGATCGCCGCGCCGATGATCTCGGCCATGTCCGTCGCGATCATCGCCAGTTCGGCGGCGGCCCAGAGCAGCCAGACGACCCGAGAGGGCAGTCGCTCGCGACAGAGCTGGGCGATGCCTTTCCCGGTCGCGATGCCGAGTTTCGCCGCGATGATCTGGATGCCCATCGCCATCAGGCTGGCGAGCACGATGACCCACAGCAGCGCCGGCCCGTACTTCGCACCGCCGGAGATGTTCGTCGCCCAGTTGCCGGGATCCATGTACGCGACGCTGATCAGGAATCCCGGCCCGAGATAGGTGAGCAGTTCGCGGAACGAGACGCTCCGCAGCGAATCGACGACGCCGCTCACAGCCGACGCACCCGCTCGGAGTGAGAGATCCGATCGTGTTCGTTCCGGCCACGCCGGTCGCCGCCGATCCACCGATCACGCGCCGTCGATCCGCCTCCCCCGAACCGTACCCGCTGTGATCGTGGAGTCGTCACTGTGTTAGCCATATCTAACTAACTGTTTAGTACGAATTGGCATATACGCTTCGCCTCGTGACACCGGAGATATATGCGAGCCGCGGAAGTAGCGACCCACATGACACGGACCGACGTTCCCGATTGGGTGACGCTCACCGA
Source organism: Halococcus morrhuae DSM 1307 (assembly GCF_000336695.1). Taxonomy (GTDB): domain Archaea; phylum Halobacteriota; class Halobacteria; order Halobacteriales; family Halococcaceae; genus Halococcus; species Halococcus morrhuae. The sequence continues at coordinate 106,651 of NZ_AOMC01000109.1, read as the reverse complement.
GGGCGAAGACGTCCTCTGGCAGGGTCATCCGAGCCTCCGACTCGTCACCCCGTCGGCTGTCGTCGCCCTCGCGCTCGCGATCGCCGGGATCGCCCTCACGACCGTTCTCACCGACCCGTCGATCCGCTGGTTTCCCCTGCTTGGCATCCCGCTGGGGATCGTCATCGTCGCGTGGGCCTACGTCTCGCTCGTGAGCACGCAGTACGTCCTCACGAGTGAGGAGATCTACCGCAAGACCGGTGTTCTCAACCAGAGCGTCGCCCAGATACGCCTCGATCGCGTCCAGAACACGACGTTCAGCCAGTCGGTGACCGAACGACTGTTCTCCTATGGCGACATCACGATCTACACCGCCGGCTCGGACACGATGGACATCACTCTCTCGAACGTTCCAGAACCCGAGCGGGTGAATCAGCAACTCACGGAGGCGCTCGACGCCGCCAGCGGAGTGACGAGAACTCGTCCCTAGTGCAGAGTCGCGCCCTGGCCGACCCGTGAGCGATAGACGCGTGCCTCGATGCCAGCCTCGGCGAACGCGTCGAGCATCGCGCTGCCGACCGCCCGCCGATCGTTCGCCCGACAGGTCGCGAGTACCGCCGGACCGGCACCACTCACTGTGACGCCCGTGGCACCCGCCGCGAACGCGTCCTCGCGCACCGCCGCGTAGCCGTCGATCAGCGCCGCACGCGCGGGCGTCACGACCGAATCGTCCATCCCGCGCCCGACGAGCTCGGGATCGCCGCGACACATCCCGACCGCGAGGGTCGCGGCCTTCCCGACGGTCTCTACCTGCTCGTCCATCGTCACCTCCTCGGGCACCACCCGGCGCGCGTCGCGCGTCGAGACGACGGTCTCGGGCAGGCAGACCACGAGCGGGAGCGAGGTGCCGACGCGCGTGACACCCTCGTCGGTGGCGACGGTGAACCCACCCAGAATGGAGGGGGCGACGTTGTCGGCGTGGGCCGTCCCCGAGACGACTGCCTCGCCCTCCGCGGCGATCGGGACGAGCTCCTCGCGCGTGTGGCCACGATCGTAGAGTTCGTCGAGCGCGACCGCGGCGGCCGCGGCGCTTGCCGCCGACGAGCCGAGTCCCGAAGCCGGCCGGATGCCCTTGTCGATCTCGATGCGGGCCGGTGCGTCGAGCGCCGCCGCGACCGCCCCGACCGTGTTCTTCTCCGGGTCCTCCGGGATGTATTCGCTGCCGGTTCCCGTGACCTCGATCGTCGTCTCGTCGGCCTTCGCGACGCGGACGATATCGGCCGGGCGCGAGAGTGCGACGCCGAAGACGTCGAAGCCACTCCCGAGATTGGCGCTCGTCGCCGGGGCCCGGACGGTGAGCATGGCCCCGCTTGCGAGAGTGAAGGTAAAAGGCTAGCGACGACCGCGTTCCATCGCCCGATTCAGAGATAGCCGAGTCCATCGAGCTGTTCCTCGACGTCCGCAGCCGTGCGAACATGCACACGCTCGTCCGTCCGGTGAGCCGCTTTGAGCTCCGGCTCGGCCACGTCGCCGCCGGTCGGCGTCACCTGATCGATGGCCGCACGGACGTCGAGCACGGACTCGGTTGTCTCGGGGATTTCCTCCTCGGTCGAGCCGACGAACGCGTCGGGGGTGTGGTGGCCCTCGCGGATGCCGTGATCGGAGACACAGAGCAGTCGGTCGTCCCCGCCGAGCACCGCGCGCAGTTCGCGCGTCCAGTCGGCAGCCAGCCGGTACGTGCGCTCCTGCCAGCCCGGATCCACCGCACCGGCGATCGGCGCGAGATGGCCCACGGTGTCGACGAAGCCGAGCCAGACGAACAGCAGGTCGTACTCGCGCTGGAGCGCCGCCCGGACGATCCCCAGTTTGCGGGCCGCCTCGCCGGCCAGTCGCTCTTCGAGCCGCGGCACCGACGCCGCGAGCGCCGGACTCTCCGTTCCCCGCTCGCCCGCCGCGAGGAAACGCCCGAACTGCTCACCCCTGTCGAAGACGATGTCCAGGTCGTAGTCGCGCGGCACGCGGTAGTTCGGGATCGCGATCGGGCGGGCCGCACGACCGTCGAACACCGTCGGGATCCCGCGCTTTCGGTAGTGCTCCGCCGAGAGCAAGCCGAGCTCCGCGCCGCGACTGCCGAACCGCCGGTCGAACGCTGCACCGAGCCGCCGCGGGGCGAGATCGCGCACCCGTCGCCGGGCCGTTTCGAGCGCGGGGTGGGAGGGATCGTCGTCGGTGGCGGCGTGGACGCCGTGCTCGTCCGGTCGCCGACCGGTGATGATCGAGGGCCAGAGCTCGTAGGTGTGTGGTTTGCCGAGAACCGGGTTCTCGAACGTTTCGAGCGCCGAGTAGTGCGGTCCGAACGCCTCGGCGAGGTCGTACTCCTCGACCAGAGTGCGGTCGAGCCCGTCCCAGCCCAACACGACGGTCGTGCCATTCATGCACACGAATTCGTGCATCGGAATATCACTATTGTGCCTGCAGTGAGCGATTTCCGCAATGAGGGAGTGATCAGCGAGCGTGGTGCTTGACGAAACGAATTTAGAGAAGTGCGCTGGCCGAGATTTGAACTCGGGTTGTGACCATGGCAAGGTCACGTGATACCACTACACTACCAGCGCCCTGCACTCCATGGTCGGAGGGTCGAGTGTAAAAACGTTCCGAAGCGGTCGCGGCTGTAGTTCCTGTGAACTGTCGACACGGTTGCATGGAAACGCTATCCTTTTACCACCGAGTACGATAGGAGCGCTACAGTCTAGTGGCACGGCGCGAAAGCGTCGGCATGACACGTAGCGTACTCGTGCCGTCATCGCTCTGCCGGGAGGCCGCCGACAAACGCGAGGCGACCCACAAGGTCGGTCTCGTCGCTCGTGCGGCCACCGTCTTCCGGGTCGACCGCGTAACGGTCTTTCCGGACCTCGACGGCGACCGGCGATGGGGTGGCGGGTTCGTTTCCACGGTACTGGCGTACGCCGCAACGGCCCCCTACCTCCGAAAGGAGGCGTGGGGCACGCGGGACGAACTGGAGTACGCGGGTGTTCTGCCGCCGCTTCGCGCGGCCGCTCGGACCGGCTCCGAATCGAACGGTTCGGGGTCGTCAAGACAGGGAATCGTGACCGAGGTCGGCCCTGATGGGCGCGTTCGGGTCAATTGCGGACTGCAACACCCGATCTCGCTCGTCGCACCGCCGGAGATGGCGGTCGACGAGGGGGAGCGCGTGACCGTCAGGATCTCTTCGCGAGAGCCGGTCCGCGCGCGAATCACGGACGAATCCCCACCGGGGTTCGCCGTCGAGCGCGCGGACCTCTCGGCAGCGCTCGGCCGTGAGGACGCCGGGTTCCGGGTCGCAACGTCACGCCACGGTGAGGTGCTGACGACGGAGCGACTCGGAACGCTGGCCGGTCGTGCCGACGACGGGCTGACCGTCGCCTTCGGCGCGCCCGAGCGAGGGCTGCCGGCGATGCTCGACATCGACGCGGCGTCGGTGGCGAGCGATACACCCCACGCGGGGTTCGACTGCTGGCTCAACACGGTTCCGAAGCAGGGCAGCGAGGTCGTTCGCACCGAAGAAGCGGTGTTCGCGACGCTCGCGCCCCTGACGCTTCCACAGTGAGGTAGCACACACATGGTACAACCAACCAGACCACGCAAAGGCTCGCTCGGCTACGGGCCGCGAACGCGCGCACACAGCGAAGTGCCGCGCTTCGGCTCGTGGCCGGACGACGACGGACAGCCCGGGCTGCAGGGGTTCGCCGGCTACAAGGCCGGCATGAGCCACGTCGTGATGATCGACGACGCGGCCAACTCGCCACGTGAAGGGATGGAACAGACCGTCCCCGTCACGGTGGTCGAGACGCCCCCGATGCGCGCGGTCGCGCTCAGAGCCTACGAACAGACACCCTACGGACTCCGCCCGCTCACCGAGACGTGGACCGACGAGTTCCACGACGATCTCGACCGGGCGCTCGACGTTCCCGACGGCGAATCGGATCCCGGTGCCTTCGAGGAGGCAGTCGAGAACAACGAGATCGGCGAGATCCGTGCGATCACCCACACCGTGCCGGGCGAGATGGCGAACGTGCCGAAGAAGCGCCCGGACGTGATGGAGACGCGCGTCGGCGGCAGTGATCTCGACGAGCGCGTCGAGTTCGGCCTCGACCTCATCGCAGGCGGGGGCGAACACGAGCTGACCGAGGTGTTCCGGCCCGGCGAATACATGGACGCAGCGGGCGTCACGAAGGGCAAAGGGACGCAGGGCCCCGTCAAGCGCTGGGGCGTCCAGAAGCGCAAGGGCAAACACTTCCGGCAGGGGTACAAGCGGCGTATCGGCAACCTCGGCCCGTGGAACCCATCGCGCGTGCGCTCAACGGTCCCCCAGCAGGGACAGACGGGCTACCACCAGCGGACGGAGCTCAACAAGCGCCTCGTGAGCGTCGGCGACGGCGACGACGCCAGCGCCGAGGGCGGCTTCGTCGGCTACGGCGAGGTCGACGGCCCCTATTCGCTCGTCAAAGGCTCGCTTCCCGGTCCGGACCAGCGGCTTCTCAGGTTCCGACCGGCGATCCGACCCGGAGACCAGCCGCGCCTCGATCCCGAGGTGCGCTACGTCTCGACGGCATCGAACCAAGGACAATGACGACAGTATACGACACGGACGGTACGGAGGCCGGCGACGTGGAGCTCCCGGACGTCTTCGAGACGCCCCATCGCCCGGAGCTCATCGGTCAGGCGGTGCGCACCGCACAGGCCAACCGGGCACAGCCCTACGGTTCCGACGACTACGCGGGCATGCGAACGCCCGCCGAGTCGTTCGGTAGCGGTCGCGGCATGGCCCACGTCCCCCGATCGAACGGCCAGGGACGACGCGTCCCCCAGACCGTGGGCGGGCGACCGGCCCACCCACCGAAGGAGGAGAACGATCGCTCGCTGAAACTCAACGACAACGAGCGCAAGCTCGCGACCCGCAGCGCCATCGCGGCCACCAGCGATCGCGAGCGCGTGAGCGAACGCGGCCACGAGGTCGCGGCGTTCGACGGCGAGTTCCCGATCGTCGTGGACGACGAGTTCGAGGAGTTCGTGAAGACCCAGGACGTGGTCTCGCTGCTCGAAGCGCTCGGCGTCGACGAGGACATCGAGCGCGCCGAGGACAAGACCGTACGCGCCGGACGCGGGACGACCCGTGGCCGGAAGTACAAACGGCCGACCTCGATCCTGTTCGTCACGAGCGACGAACCGTCGCGAGCGGCCCGCAATCTCGCGGGTGCCGACGTCGCCACCGCGCGTGAGGTGAACACCGAGGATCTCGCGCCAGGGACGCAGTCGGGTCGACTGACGATCTGGACCGAGAGCGCCATCGAGGAGGTCGAAGACAGATGAGCGATGTGAAATATCCCTACGTGACCGAGAAGGCGATGAACGACATGGACTACCGCAACACGCTCCAGTTCATCGTCGCGAGCGACGCGGCGAAGCCGGGCATCCGCGAGGAGGTCGAGGAGCGCTTCGACGTCGCGATCACGAACGTGCGCACGCAGGTCACGCCACAGGGCGAGAAGAAAGCCACAGTGACATTGAGCGAGGACGACGACGCACAGGACGTCGCCTCGCGGATCGGGGTGTTCTGAGATGGGACGACGAATCCAGGGTCAACGACGCGGTCGCGGGACGCCGACGTTCCGCGCGCCCTCCCATCGGTACAAGGCGGAGCTCTCGCATCCCACCACCGAGGACGACGACGTGGTCGCGGGCACCGTGGTCGGGATCGAACACGATCCGGCCCGGAGTGCCCCGGTCGCAGCCGTCGAGTTCGAGGATGACGATCAGCGCCTCGTGCTCGCACCGGAGGGCATCGGCGTCGGTGAGGAGATCCAGGTCGGCGTTTCGGCCGAGATCAAGTCCGGCAACACGCTGCCGCTGGCGGAGATCCCGGAGGGCGTGCCGGTCTGCAACATCGAGAGCCAGCCGGGTGACGGTGGGAAGTTCGCCCGTTCGTCGGGCGTCAACGCCCAGCTGATCACTCACGATCGGCAGGCGGCGATCGTCGAGCTGCCAAGCGGCGAGACGAAGCGACTCAGCCCGCAGTGTCGGGCCACGATTGGTGTGGTCGCCGGTGGCGGTCGCACCGAGAAGCCGTTCGTGAAGGCGGGCAACAAACACCACAAGATGCGCGCACGGGGTTCGAAATACCCGCGCGTGCGTGGCGTGGCGATGAACGCCGTCGATCACCCGTTCGGCGGTGGCGGTCGTCAGCATCCCGGCCAGCCAAAGAGTGTCTCGCGGGACGCCCCGCCGGGACGGAAGGTCGGCGACATCGCCAGCAAGCGGACGGGGAGGAAATGAGATGAGTTCGGACTACAGAACCGGTCGCGAGGGCGAGTTCACCTACCGCGGCCATACGATCGAGGAGCTACAGGCAATGGACCTCGACGAGGTCGCCGAGCTGCTGCCGGCGCGCAAACGCCGCAGCATCGAGCGCGGCCTCTCGGTCGAGAAGGAGAAACTGCTCGCCAAAGCGCGCGAGAAGGGCAACGAGGAGACGGCGAACGACCCGATCCGGACGCATCTGCGCGACATGCCGGTGCTGCCGGAGTTCGTCGGGAAGACCTTCGCCGTCCACACCGGTCAGGAGTTCGAGCGCGTCAGGATCGAGCCGGAGATGCTCGGCCACTATCTGGGCGAGTTCCAGCTCACCCGGACGTCGGTCGAACACGGACAGGCGGGCATCGGCGCGACGCGCTCGTCGAAGTTCGTCCCGCTCAAATAATGGAGGCATAACGCAATGGGAATCAGTTACAGCGTGGACGCGGACCCGGAGAAAACGGCGAAAGCCATGCTCCGCGAGCGCCACATGAGCCACAAGCACAGCAAGGAAATCGCCCGAGAGATCAAGGAGATGAGCGTCGCCAACGCGCGCGACTATCTCGAAGCGGTCATCGCGGGCGATCAGTCGGTGCCCTTTCGCTCGCACAACACGGGCGTCGGTCACCGCAACGACATCGACGGCTGGGACGCCGGTCGCTATCCCGAGAAGGCCTCCAAGGCCTTCCTCGATCTGCTCGAAAACGTCGGCGCGAACGCCGAACATCAGGGCTTCGAGCCCGAATCGATGACGATCGATCACGTCGCCGCCCACAAGGTCGGCGAGGTGCAGGGTCGCAAACCCCGTGCGATGGGGCGGGCGACGGCGTGGAACACGCCCGAGGTCGACGTCGAGATGGTCGTCGCCGAACCCGAGGAGGGTGAGAGCTGATGGCGACCGAACAGCAGTTCATCGAGGACGGGATGCAGCGCACCCAGATCGACGAGTTCTTCGCCGACGAGCTGGCCCGCGCGGGCTACGGCGGGATGGATCTGGCCAAGACCCCGATGGGCACGCAGATCGTGCTCCGGGCGGAGAAACCGGGGATGGTGATCGGCAAGGGTGGGAAGAACATCCGGAAGATCACGAGCGAGCTCGAGGAGCGCTTCGATCTCGACGATCCCCAGATCGACGTCCAGGAGGTCGACGAGCCCGACCTCAACGCACAGATCGTCGCCGACCGGCTCGGCAACGCCCTCGAACGCGGCTGGTACTTCCGAAAGGCCGGCCACACGACGATCGACCGCATCATGGACGCGGGCGCACGTGGTGCCGAAATTACACTTAATGGTAAAGTGACCGGCGCACGCTCGCGCAACGAGAAGTTCAACCGGGGCTACATCAAGCACAACGGCGAGCCGTCCCAGGAGATCGTCGACCGTGGCGACGGCGTCGCGGTGATGAAACTCGGAACGATCGGCGTCACGGTGAAGATCATCCCGCCGAACGCCGACCTGCCCGACGACTTCCGCATCCACGAGGACGTCGACACGGAGTCGCTCGTCCCCGACGAGATCGAGGGCGACGAGGTCGAGGCGCTGCTCGGCGAGGCCGAGGAGCCGGCCGACGGCTCCGAGGAGTCGGACGCCGACGAGGAGTTCGAACTCACCGAGGACGAAGCGGGAGCCGAGGCCGCCGAGATCGAAGAAGAGGAGATCGTCGAAGAGGACGTCGAGGCCGAGACCGGTGCGGCCGAGACCGCGCCCGACGACGCCGAGATCGACGAGGAGCTCTCCGAGGAGACCGAGGCCGACGCCGAGGCGATCCTCGACGAGATGGAATCGACCGAGGCCGACGCCGGTGCGGGGCTGACGGCGATCGACGGCGTCGGCGACGCCAAAGCAGGAGCACTCGTCGAGGCCGGCTTCGAATCCGTCGCCGACATCCAGGACGCGAGCGAGGACGATCTCGCCGAGGCCGAGGGCGTCGGCGATGCCTTCGCCGAGCGCATCAAAGAGGGTGCGAGCGAGGTCGATCCCGCGGACGTGGAGGGTGAGAACTGATGGCAATCCTGCACAGCGCGGAGATCCGCGACATGACGCCGGCCGAACGCGAGGTCGAACAGGAGGAGCTCGAAACCGAGCTGCTCAACTCGCGAGCCGTTCAGGCCGCCGGCGGTGCGCCCGACAACCCGGGTCGGATCAAGGAGCTGCGGCGAACGATCGCCCGGCTGAAGACGATCCGGCGAGAGGAGGGCGACCTCGACGAGGAAGACGAGGAGGCGTCGTGATGGCGCTGACGGCCGAGACGGTCGCGCGACACGAGCTTCGCGGGCTGCAGACCCGGGTTGCCGCGGCGAGCAACGGCTCGCTGGTCGGCATCGAGGGGTCGGTCGTCTCCGAGAGCGAGAACACGCTCGTGGTCGAACAGGGCGAACGAACGAAACGAGTACCGAAAGCCGGGGCGACCTTCGAGTTCGCGTTCGAGGGCGAGTACGCGACGGTCGCGGGCGAGCGACTGGTCGCGCCGCCGGCCCGGCGGACGGAAACGACAGGTGATTCGAAATGGCGTTAGGACTCAACGTAACGGAACCGGAGACGACCTGCGACGACCCGAACTGTCCGTTCCACGGGACGCTGTCCGTGCGCGGCGGGACGGTCGACGGCATGGTCGCCTCCACGGAGATGGATCGATCGGTCGTCGTCGAGCGCGAGTACGACGTCGCAGTACCGAAATACGACCGACAGATGAAGCGACGGTCGCGCACGCCGGCACACGCGCCGGACTGCCTCGATCTCGAGGTCGGCGACGCGGTGCGCATCGCCGAGACGCGCCCGCTGTCGAAGACGAAAGCACACGTCGTCGTCTCGACGCTCGACACGACGCGTGATCTGGGGGCGAGCAGTCTCTCGGGGCCCTCGGATTCCGAAAGCGAGGTCGACCTGAGCGAGATCGGGGCCGACGAAGAGGAGGGCGAGAGCTGATGGAAGCGCTCTCGGCCGACGTCACGCAGGGGCTCGAAAAGGGCTCGCTCGTGACGTGTGCGGACAACACGGGCGCACGCGAACTGAAAGTCATCAGTGTCGCGGGCTACTCGGGCGTCAAGAGCCGGCATCCGAAGGCCGGCCTCGGCGACAAGATCACCGTATCGGTGACGAAGGGCACGCCGGAAATGCGCCGACAGGTGCTCGAAGCGGTCGTCATCCGTCAGCGCAAGCCGATCCGCCGCCCCGACGGCACGCGCGTCACGTTCGAGGACAACGCCGCCGTCGTGGTCGACGACAACGAGGATCCCCGTGGCACCGAGCTGCGGGGGCCGGTCGCCCGCGAGGTCGCCGAACGGTTCGGCTCGATCGCGAGCGCGGCGACGATGATCGTCTAGAACAACCATGAGCAAACAACCACACAAACAACGGACACGCGAGGAGCGCGCGCCGCTCCACGAGAAGCACAGACAGGTCCGTGCGACGCTCGCGGGCGATCTCCGCGAGGAGTACGGCCGCCGTAGCGCGCGAGTAAACGCGGGCGACACCGTCGAGGTCATGCGCGGCGACTTCGCCGGCGAAGAGGGTGAGGTCGTCACCGTCGATCTCCAGGACGCGGTCATCCACGTCGAGGACGTTACCCTCGAAACCGCCGACGGCGAGGACGTCCCACGGGCGCTCGACGCGAGCAACCTCCGGATCACGGAGCTCACGCTCGACGACGATCGCCGCGAGGCACGGCTGGAGGGCGACGATGAGTAAGCACCAGAAGCGGCTCTCGGTGCCGGATTCGTGGCCCGTCGAGCGCAAGACGGCGACGTTCACGGTGAAGGCCGCCGCCGGTCCGCACGGCGAGCAGGGCGTGCCGCTGCTGATCGTGCTCCGCGACGTGCTCGGCTACGTCGACAACCGAAAGGAGGCGCGCTACGCGCTGAACCAGGGCACCATCCTGATCAACGGCGACTCCCTCGACGACGAGGAGCGCCCGATCGGCATGTTCGACATCGTCGAGTTCACCGAGCGCGACGAGCACTACCGTGTGTTCCCCGACGAGGGCGGCCGGCTCGCGCTCTCGCCGATCGACGCCGCCGACGCCGACTCGAAGCTCGGCAAGATCGTCGGCAAGGGGCAGGTCCCCGGCGGCAACACTCAGCTCGCGCTGCACGACGGCCACACCCTCGAAATCGAGGACGGCGAGTACGCCGGCAGCGATTCGATCGTCATCGACCACGACGACGAGATCCTCGCGCACTTCCCCTACGAGGAGGGTGCGCTCGTGACGGCCGTGCGCGGCCAGCACGCCGGCGAGATCGGCGAGATCGAGGAGATCCAGGTCACGCCCGGCAGCTCGGCGAACAACGTCATCGTCATCCAGGAGGAGGGTGACGGCTTCGAGACGATCGCCGACTACGTCGTCGTCATCGACGAGAACTTCGTCGAAGAGGACGAGGACGAGACCGTCACGACGGCCGGCGAGGGCGCTGAAGCGGCCGAGGACCCGACCGACGGAGGTGACGACGAATGAGCGACGCCGCCGGCTTCCACGAGATGCGCGAGCCCGTCGTCGAGAAGATCGTCGTCCACATGGGCGTCGGCCAGGGCGGGCGCGAGCTCGCCGACGCCGAGGAGATCCTCGAAGCGGTGACGGGCCAGGAGAGCGTCCGGACGCGCGCGAAGGCGACCCGGCCGGAGTTCGGCATCCGCGAGGGTGATCCGATCGGCACGAAGGTGACGCTCCGCGGCGACGACGCCGAGGAGTTCCTGGCAACGGCGCTCGAACTCGCGACGATCGAACGGACGCAGTTCGACGAGACGGGGAACTTCAGCTTCGGCATCGCCGAGCATACGGAGTTCCCGAACCAGGAGTACGATCCGAACACCGGGATCTACGGGATGGACGTGACGGCGAACCTCGCCCGCCCGGGCGCACGCATCAAACGCCGCACCAAGGCCACCCGGTCGATCCCGGGTCGCCACCGCCTCGACATCGAGGACGCGATCAGCTATCTCGAAGAGAGCTACGACATGGAGGTACAATGAGCGAAAGCGACGTGGAGACTGGCGAACACGCGAGCAAACGCACGGGCCAGCTCGAAGCCTGCCAGCGCTGCGGGCGCAAGCAGGGGCTCGTCGGGAAGTACGACATCTGGCTCTGCCGACAGTGTTTCCGCGAGATCGCCCGCGGCATGGGGTTCGAGAAATACCAATGACCGACAACGATCCGCTCGCCGACGCGCTCTCCGGCATCGACAACGCCGAAGGCGTCGGCAAGCTCGACTTCACCGTGCAGCCCGCCTCGAACACGATCGGCTCCGTCCTGGAGGTCATCTACGACCGCGGCTACATCGACGGCTTCGAGTTCGTCGACGACGGCCGTGCCGGGACGTTCGAGGTCGAACTCAGAGGGAAGATCAACCGCTGTGGCGTCGTCAAGCCCCGGTATTCGGCCGGGGCCGACGAGTTCGAGAAATGGGAGAAGCGGTTCCTCCCGGCCCGCGACTACGGGACGCTCATCGTCACGACGAGCCACGGCGTGATGAGCCACTACGAGGCCAGGGAGGAAGGTCTCGGCGGGCAGGTGCTCGCATACGTATACTGATAATGACAGAACAACGACTCACGATTCCGGAGGGAACGAGCGCGGAGGCAGAGCGCTTCGACCTCACGATCTCCGGCGAGAACGGCAGCGTCACGCGACGGCTCTGGTATCCGAACGTCTCCGTCACCGTCGAGGACGACGCGGTGGTCCTCGCGAGCGACGCCGAGGACGCGAAGACGACGGCGACGATGAGCACGTTCGTCAGCCACATCCAGAACGCCTTTTACGGCGTCGACGAGGGCTGGACCTACGAGATGGACGTCTTCTACTCGCACTTCCCGATGCAGGTGCGCGTCGAGGACGGCGACGTCGTGATCCAGAACTTCCTCGGCGAGAAGGCACCGCGCCGGACGCCGATCCGCGGCGACACGGACGTCGAGGTCGACGACGAGCACGTCACGCTCTCGGGGCCGAACAAGGAGGACGTCGGCCAGACCGCCGCGGACATCGAACAGCTCACCCGCGTCAGCGGGAAGGACACACGGGTGTTCCAGGACGGCGTCTACATCAGCGGCAAACCGACCCGGGAGGTGAGCGCCGGTGGCCAGTAACGAACGCGAACTCACGGCCATCGACGGCGTCGGCGAGGAAACCGCTGACGAGCTGCGCGAGGCCGGCTACGAGACGATCGACGATCTCCGCGACGCCGACCAAGACGAACTGGGCGAGGTCGAGGGGATCGGTACCGCCCTCGCCGCGCGCATCGCGGCCGACGTCGGCGAGATCGACGTCGAGCAGTCGGACGAGGAGACGCCCGAAGAACTGACCGAGGTCAGCGGCGTCGGCGAGGAGAAGGCCGACGCGCTGCGCGAGGCCGACTTCGAATCGGTCGCCGACCTCGAACGCGCCGAGCAGTCCGCTCTCGCGGACGTCGAGGGGATCGGCAACGCGCTCGCTGCGCGGATCAAGGCCGACGTCGGCGGGCTCGAAGTCGACGAGGAGACCGACACCGAGGTCGAGGACGAGACGCCCGAGGAAGAGGCCGAGGACGTCGAGACCGAACTCCGTCCGCGGGGGCTGACCGAGAAGACACCCAACCTCGACGACGAGGAGCAGCGACTGCTCGGCGAGCGCCGGCGGCGGTCCCAGCCGCAGTTCAACCGGCAGGACCACCACAAGAAAAAGCGCGTGGCGACCTCGTGGCGACGCCCGCGCGGCCAGCTCTCGAAGCAGCGCCGCGGCGTCAAGGGCAAGGGCGCGAAAGTCGGGGCGGGCTACCGGACCGCGACGGACGTGCGCGGACGGCATCCGAGCGGGTTCGAAGAGGTCCGCGTCGAGAACACCGACGATCTGGAGGGTGTCGACGGCGACACCCACGCCGTGCGGATCGGCTCCACGGTCGGCGGTCGCAAGCGCGAACGCATCGAGGAACAGGCCGAAGACGACGGGATCCGGGTGCTCAACCCGACCTACGTCGAAGTGGAGGTGAACGAGAATGAGTGATCTGACCGCACAACGACGGCTCGCGGCGGACGTCCTCGACGTCGGGAAGAACCGCGTCTGGTTCGATCCCGAACAGCAAGAGGAGATCGCCGAGGCGATCACCCGCGAGGACATCCGTGAGCTCGTCACGGAGGGAACGGTCGACGCGAAGGCGGCGAAATCGAACTCGCGCGGCCGCGCACGCAAGCGCAACAGCCAGCGCGCCGCCGGTCATCGGAAGGGTCCCGGGAGTCGGAAGGGGACCGCCGGCGCGCGCGAGAACAGCAAGGACGCATGGGTCTCGCGGATCCGTGCGCAGCGCCGTCGGTTGAAGGAGCTGCGCGCGGAGGGCACCATCGACCGGACGCAGTACCGCACGCTGTACGACAAGGCGGGCGGCGGCGAGTTCGACAGCGTCGACAGGCTGGAGAGCTTCGCCGTGGACGAATTCGACATCGAACTGGAGGACGAATAATGGCAACAGGACCACGATACAACGTACCGATGCGCCGCCGGCGCGAGGTCCGGACGGACTACCATCAGCGGTTGCGCCTGTTGAAATCAGGCAAACCCCGACTGGTTGCCAGAAAGAGCAACCGCCACGTCAGGGCGCAGCTGGTGACCCCCAGTCCCGACGGTGACGAAACGCACGCGAGCGCGAGCTCGGCCGATCTCGACGAGTACGGCTGGGAGGCTCCCACGGGGAACCTGCCCAGTGCGTATCTCACGGGACTGCTGGCCGGGCTGCGCGCGCGAGATACCGAGATCGACGAGGCAGTGCTCGACATCGGGCTCAACGCCGCGACGCCGGGCAGCAAGCTGTTCGCGATCCAGGAAGGTGCCATCGACGCGGGGCTCGACGTCCCGCACAACGAATCGGTGTTCGCCGACTGGGAGCGCACGAGCGGCGAGCATATCGCCGACTACGCGGAGAGTCGCGACGAGCCGCTGTATTCGGATTCGTTCGACGCGACCGAGCTGCCCGACCACTTCGAGGAAGTCAGAACGACAATCATGGACGAATTCGATCACGAACTGGGAGGCGGCGATGAGTAATCGAGGCTGGGAGCCGCGCACGCGGCTCGGCAAACTGGTCGCCGAGGAGGAGATCACCTCGATGGACGAGGCGCTCAACTCGGGCCTCCCGCTGAAGGAGCCGGAGATCACCGATCAGCTGCTCTCGCTCGAGGACGACGTGCTCGACATCAACATGGTCCAGCGGATGACCGACTCCGGTCGGCGGGTGAAGTTCCGCTGTGTCGTCGCCATCGGCGACCGCAACGGCTACGTCGGCTACGCCGAGGGCCGCGACGACCAGGTCGGGTCGGCGATCCAGAAGGCCATCGAGATCGCGAAGCTCAACATGGTGCGCGTCTCGCGTGGCTGTGGCTCGTGGGAGTGTGGCTGCGGCCGGCCGCACACCGTTGCGCTGCGGACGGACGGAAAGGCCGGCAGCGTCGAGGTCGAGCTCCGACCGGCCCCCCGAGGGCTGGGTCTCGCGGCGGGAGCGACCGCCCGCTCGGTGCTCGAACTCGCCGGCATCGAGGACATCTGGACGAACTCCTCGGGCAAGACCCGGACGACGGTCAACTTCGCGAAGGCGACGTTCAACGCGCTCAAGGCAACCAGCGAGGCACGGGTGCCAGAGCGCGCCATCGAGCAGCGCGAGGTGATCGAGTGATGCAAGCGCTCGTCCAGCTGCGCGGCGAGGTGAACATGGAGAGCGGCGTTCGCGATACGCTCTCGATGCTCAACGTCCACAGCACGAACCACTGCGCGCTCGTCCCCGAGACCGACACCTACGAGGGGATGATAACGAAGGTCAACGACTACGTTGCCTTCGGCGAGCCGAGCCCCGGTGTGATCGCGACGCTGCTGCAGACGCGTGGCGAGCCCGCCGAGGGAACGGCCGAGATCGACGACGAGTGGGTGAGCGAGAACACCGACTACGACGACGTCTCGGCGCTCGCGGAGGGGCTGCTCGCCGAGGAGACGACGCTTCGCGAGGCGGGACTGACGCCCGCACTGCGACTCCNCTGCGACTCCCCCCGCCGCGGGGCGGTCACGACGGCGTGAAACACCCCGTGCCGGAGGACGGCGAGCTCGGCAGGCACAGTACGGAGGAAATCGACGCGCTGTTGACGGCGATGCGGTAATCGCCGTCGAGGACTACCAACGATGACAAGCAAAAAACGACGCCAGCGCGGTTCGCGCACCCACAGCGGCGGCTCGCACAAGAACCGCCGCGGGGCCGGCCATCGAGGCGGGCGCGGGCGCGCGGGGCGCGACGATCACGAGTTCCACAACTACGGACCGCTCGGCAAACACGGGTTCAGCCGCCCGGAAAAGGCGAAGGAGGAGATCCTCACCGTCGAGGTGCGCGAGCTCGACGAGGATGCCGCCCTCTACGCGGCCGACGGGGTCGCCGAGGAGACCGATGACGGCTACGAGCTCGACGCGCGCGACATCGTCGAGGACGGCCACGACGCCGACGCCGTGAAGGTGCTCGGCGGCGGCCAGGTCCGTCAGAGCCTCACGGTGACCGCCGATGCGTTCTCCGAGAGCGCACACGAGCTCATCGACGAGGCTGGCGGCGAGGCGAGCCTGAGCGAGCGCGGCGAGGAGCGACTGGCCGAACGCGAGGACGACGAGGACGAGGAAGCCGAAGAGGCTACAAACGCGGAGTCGGAATAGACCGAAAATGGGCTGGAAGGAGACCGCAGAACCCGTTCTGACGCGGATGCCCTCGGTCAGACAGCCCGAGGGCCACATCCCGTTCAGGCGGAAACTCGGCTGGACGCTCGGCGTACTCGTGCTGTATTTCTTCCTGACGAACGTCACCCTCTACGGGTTGGGCGGGCAGGGAGGCGACCTCTTCGGGCGCTTTCGCTCGATCCTCGCCGGGCAGGCCGGTTCGGTCCTCCAGCTCGGTATCGGTCCGATCGTCACCGCGAGCATCGTGTTACAGCTACTCGGCGGGGCGAACTTACTGGGACTGGATACGAACGATCCACGCGATCAGGTGCTCTATCAGGGGCTCCAGAAGTTCCTGGTGCTCGTGATGATCTGCATCACGGGACTGCCGATGGTGTTCGCCGGCAACTACCTGCCGGCGAGCCAGCAGGTAGCGGCGTCGCTCGGCATCGGTATCGGCGGCGTGAAGTGGCTGCTGTTCGCCCAGATCTTCGTCGGGGCGATCCTCGTGCTCTTCATGGACGAGGTCATCTCGAAATGGGGCGTCGGTTCAGGGATCGGCCTGTTCATCATCGCCGGCGTGAGCCAGAGCCTCATCGGTGGCTTCTTCGGCGGTGACGGGTTCTTCAGCAGCTGGCTCGACATCATCACCGGAGCGATCGAGGTCTCGCCGCTGACGAGCGAGGGCATCCAGACGCTGCTGTTCGGTCAGGGGGATCTCATCGCGCTGTTCACCACGCTCCTGATCTTCGTGGTGGTGGTCTACGCCGAGTCGGTGCGCGTCGAAATCCCGCTCTCTCATGCCAGAGTCAAGGGTGCACGCGGACGCTTCCCGGTGAAACTCATCTACGCGAGCGTCCTGCCGATGATCCTCGTGCGGGCGCTCCAGGCGAACATCCAGTTCCTCGGCCGGATCCTCAACTCACAGGTCGGGCTGCCCGCGTGGCTCGGCGTCTATTCGAGCGGGCAACCCGTCGGCGGGCTGTTCTACTATCTCGCACCGATCAACTCGCCGGAACAGTGGCTCGGCGCGAGTCAGGCCGCCTGGCAGGTCGCGCTGCGCATCGGCGTCGACCTCACCTTCATGGTCATCGGCGGTGCGATCTTCGCGATCTTCTGGGTCGAGACCGCCGACATGGGGCCGGAGGCGACCGCGAAGCAGATCCAGAACTCCGGCATGCAGATTCCAGGCTTCCGGCAGAACCCCGGCGTCATCGAGAAGGTGATGGAGCGGTATATCCCGCAGGTGACGGTCATCGGCGGGGCGCTGGTCGGCGTGCTCGCCGTCGGGGCGAACATGATGGGCACCATCGGCGCGGTCTCGGGGACGGGATTGCTGCTCACGGTGTCGATCACCTACAAGCTCTACGAGGAGATCGCCGAGGAGCAGCTGATGGAGATGCATCCGATGATGCGCCAGATGTTCGGCTGAGAGCGACTGCGGGGGGGATGCGATCGCGAGCGCCCGCCGTGGCTCCGTCGAACCGGCGGGTGACGATCGAGCGGCGAACTGTTGTACGCGAACTATCGGAATCACCACAGGCGGACGGTGAATCGAGACGCGAACGAACAGGCATATCACCGTCGTTCCCGCCGTTCCGACGGGACGACCTGCTCCAATGCTCCTGTCAAACATCGTCGTCGTCGCACTCGTCGCCATCGCCTTCGGCTCCGGGATCGGCATCGCGGCCATCGGTCCCGGCGGTGTCTTTCTGACGATCGCGCTCTATGCGCTGACGCCGCTGCCCTCGACGACGGTCGCCGGGACGGCCCAGCTGCTGTTCGTCGTGACCGGCCTCGTCGCCACGCTGGCGTACGCTCGCTCCGGCGAACTCGGGCGGGAGAACGCGTGGACGGCCGGATTGCTCTCGGGCGGGAGTGTCGTCGGGGCGCTGTTCGGCGCGTGGCTCAACGGCTTCGTTTCGCGGGGGTTGTTCGGCCTGCTGCTCGGCGTGCTCGCCGGCGGGACGGGGCTCCTCATTCTCTATCGCGAGCGACGCGCGCTCGATGTGATCGTTACCATCGACCCCACGACGCGGTCGGGTGCTGCCGGCTACGCCGTGCTCGGGGTCGTGCTCGGTGCGTGTAGCGGCCTGCTCGGCGTCGGCGGACCGGTCATCGCGGTGCCGGCGCTGATCGTCGTCGGCACGCCGATGTTGGCCGCCATCGCCGTCGCACAGGTGCAGTCGGTGTTCATCGGCTCGTTCGCGGCGCTTGGCTATCTCCTCCAGGACGCGGTCTCGCCCTCGCTCGCCGCGCTCGTCGGACTGCCGCTGCTGCTCGGCGTCGTCGCCGGGTGGCTGGTCGCACACCGCATCGAGCCCGACCGACTGAAAGCACTACTCGGGGTCGTTCTTCTGGTCGTGGCTCCCTCGCTCGCCCTGTAGATCGGTGCAGAGTCGGTGAACACGAACGTTCGGATTCCGTCGGTTTCGGCGAAGGACGCCCCGTGGTGTGGTATACAATGAAATACATACGGATATCGATTCGCAAGCAACGAACTTAGGGGATTGGCACGGCTAGTGTCGGTCGTCGTAGTGCTCCGCGGTTCGCGTTATCGACGTCGACAGTAACGAGTCGGTCGCGGGGCGAAACCGGGTTCCAGTATATACATGTCAGGCACTACATCATCGTATCGAGAACGACTTCGTGACACGGCATCGGGATTCTTCCAGCAGTACGGGCTCGCGTTCGTGATGGTCGCCAGCTACTTCGGCTCCGGATCGATCTTCATCGCCAGCTCTGCGGGCGTCCGCTTCGGCTATGCGCTGCTGTGGGCGGTCGTCGGCGCGGCGCTGCTCGGCTTCATGGCCCAGGACATGAGCGCACGGCTCGGCATCTTCGGCGAACCGCTGATGGTGTTCATCAGACGGAAAGTCGGCGGACGGCTGGCGACCGCGCTCGCACTTGTCCTGTCGAGCGGCTGTCTGCTGTGGGCGTTCGAGCTGACCGCTGCCGTCGGCAAGGGGCTCTCCCTGCTGCTCGGCGGCGCGATCGGCTGGATGCCGCTGGCCTTCCTCGCCGGGCTGGCCGCCGTCGGCGTCGGCGTGCTCAACTACGAGGGCATCGAGCAACTGATGACCGCCATGATGATCGGTCTCCTCGTCGTCTACCTCGCCGTTACCGGCACGACCGCGCCACCGCTGTCGACGGTCGTCGGCGGGTTCGTCCCGAGCGTCCCGAACGTCGGTGCGCTCACGCTCGTGGCGTCGATCCTCGGAACGACCGCACTCTGGCCGAACTTCTTCCTCGAATCGAATCTCGTCGACGAGAAGGGCTGGACCGGGATTTCGGATATCACACCGATGCGCCGCGATCTCTCCATCGGCTACGCCGTCGGCGGCGTGACGACGATCGCCATCCTCGTGCTCGCGGCGGCCGTGCTCCGACCGGCGGGCTACACCGAGCTCGAAACGTTCCTCACGCCGGGACTCGCGCTCGGCGAGGTGCTTGGCGAGTGGGCGCGTACCGTCTTCCTCGTCGGCGCGGTCGCGGCGGCGTTCAACAGCATCATCCCGATCATGTGGACGCCCTCGTATCTCATCCAGCACGCCCGCGGAAAGGAGACCGATTCGTCGAACCGGAGCTTCAAGCTCATCTACGGCGTGCTGGTCACGATCAGCGGTCTCTCGCCGCTGATCACGATGTTCTTCGGCCTCGGCATCATCGACATGATCCTGCTCTTTCCGGCCTACAACGCCATCGTCGGATTGCCGATCACGGCCGTCTTCCTCTTCTGGGCGGTCAACGATTCCGACATCATGGGCGAGCACCGCAACTCGCGGCTGCTCTCGGTGGTGAACGCGGCGCTGGTGTTGCTGGCGATCGTCTCCGCGGCGACGTCGCTGCCCGGTGTCGTCGATGCGCTCGTTTCCGGCGGACTCTGAGCAACTGTGTCCGATCGATGTCTGTCGGTCGAACACGGTGAAGTTCGTCACAAAGTGTGAACGCTCGACGCGAGCGGTGATGGGAGTGCGCTATTGCGCCCGTCTGGCGTCGAGTCGTGCGGCGAGCTGATCGGAGATATCCGTGAGATGGGCGGTGGCGAAGACCGCGACGAGGACGCCGCCGATGATGTCGTAGAACAGATCGAGCGCGGTGTCCTCGATCCCGTACTGGGTGAGCACCTGTGCGGTGCCGAAGGCGGCCGCGACCTCGGCGATCAGGAACTCCAGGAGCTCCCAGACGACGCCGAAAGCGACGATGAACAGGAGCAGATAGACGAACGTGAACGCCGGCGGCATGACGATATATTCGGTGTGTTCGTCGATCGCGCGCGTCGTCGCGTAGGCGACGCCCGCGACCAGCGAGGACGACAGCGCGTGCGTGACGTGATCGTACCACCAGATCGAGCTGTATGCGCTCGCGAAGTCGAGAAACGGGAGCGGGAGCGTGCCGACCGCGTGGAGGAACATCGCGGTCGTGATCCAGAGCACGATGCCGACGTCCATCGTGAGCGTGTAGCGCCGTTCGAGCACCGCCGGCAAGAATGTGACCGCGAGGGCGATGCCGGCGTTCGTGACCGTACCGACCGCCCCCGTGAGCGCGCCCGCGAGCACGACGGCCGCGAGAATCGCCTGCATCGCCCGCACGAGCCACGCCTGTTGGGTCGGCGAGATGCCGATACGACGGCGGATTTTCATACTGTCTCACCCGCCGGACGGCGTGCGGCGTTCGCGCGCAGCCGCCGCCGGAAATACCAGACGAACACGCCGGCGGCGATCAGCCCGGCGACGAGCGTCGTCAGGAAGAACACCATCAGCTCCGTGTTCGTCTCGAAGAAGGCCGTGCCGAGATACTCCGCCGACAGCCACGAGCCGAACGCCCAGATGCCGGCGACGCCGAGTGTGGCGATCGTCGCGAACCAGACCGCGAAGCCGGGCATCATTCGAACGGTGGTCGTCAACTGGAGGGTGACGACGACGAGCAACGCGAGCGTCGCGACCGCGATGCTGCGCACGAAACCGGCGACGAACGGCAACTCGGCGGCGCTCAGACCGAACGGAAGCACGGTGAGTGCCAGCAGCGGCCACGGGATCGTCCGCCGCCACGAACGCCCGACCCAGGCCGGCACGACGGTGACGACGACCGCGACGCCCGCGGCGGTGGCGGTCACCAGCTCGCCGGCGAGAACGTTCCCGACGGCCGACAGCGCCAGCACCGCCGCGAACAGCCACGCGATGGCGGCGTTCGTCCGCTCGTCCTCGATGAACCACTCCTCCGGCAGTCGCTGGCTCATCGCCCGTGCTCCGTCGCCACGGACGATCGCGGTCGGGGTCGGCCCCGTCGTCGACGCAGTGCGGGCGTCATCGCATCACTGTTCGTTTCGAAACGAGCGGGAAGGATAGATGTTGCGGGGCGATATCGCGTCCGAGCTACTCGGTCTGGGTCTTCTCGATGTTGGTCTTCTCGCCACGGTAGATGGCCGCACCGTCCTGGGCGACCATCTCGGCGAGCACGGCGCACTTGACGCGCATCGGGCTGATATCCACACCGAGAAGGTCGATAACGTCGTCACGGTCGAGCTCGTCGAGTTCGTCGAGAGTCATCCCCTGGAGTTCGCCGGTGAGCATGCTCGCGCTCGCCTGGCTGATCGCACAGCCGTCGCCGTGGAAGGACGCGTACTCGATCGTTTCGCCGTCGTCGGCGAGTTCGATATCGACGGTGATCTCGTCGCCACACATCGGGTTCTCGCCGACGTGGCTGAAGGTGGGATCGTCGAGTTCGCCGTAGTTGCGGGGGTTCTTGTAGTGGTCGAGGATCTGCTGGCGGTACATGTCCGAGCCCATGCTCATGATGGACGAAGTAGACGTGTGCGACCCAAAAGGATTCCGGGCAGCCGTCTCAGGCGCTGCGGCGCTCGCGAGCCTTCCGACGAAGGTTCTTGTAGCCGCACTTCCGACAGCTGTCCGCTCCGGCAGGGTTGCGGGCGTTACAGCGCATGCAGATCATCTTCTCGAGAATGCGCGCTTCCGCCTGGTCGAATCTGGCCATACCGCTCGCAACGGGTCGGCGGGGTTAAGCGTTTCCGAAACGGGCTACTCGGCGGCGAGATACTCCTCTTGGACGGCAATCACATCGCCCGAATCCGCACAGTCGGCGTAGCGCCGCAGCGGCTCGTCGTTGAGTTCGAGGAAGGTATGGCCCCAGCGGAACTTCGCGAGGAGTTCCTCGGCGTGGGAGCGCTCGCCGAGAACACAAAGCGCGCCCGCGAGCGCTTCGACGGTCGTCAGCTGAAACGGCGTGCCGTAGTTCACCGGGTTGGCCGCGACCAGGAAGGGGAGTGCCCGGTGTGGCCCGCCGAGCGAGAACTGCTCGGCCTCGGCTGTCTCCCACGAGCAATCGAGCGCGACGAGGCGTTCCGGGGCGATGTCACGGCGATCGGCCGGCGACAGCGCCTGCTCGGCGTGCGGGTTCAACACCACACCCGGGGGCGTTTCGCGGGCCGAACGATGGAGGGTAGCGAGATCGAAGCGGGCGAGCTTGCGGGCGGTGCATTTGTCCGGATCGTCGTCACCCTCGTAGCGGACGTGCAGCTCCACGACGGCGCTACGTAGTGAGAGAGGAAAGCTCGCTCGGCTCAGCGGATCGCGTCGTACTGCTCTTCGAGCCTGTCGGCGGCCTGGCCGAGCTGTTCGCGCTCGTACTCCGAGAGCGTCCAGTCGACGACTGCCGCGCCGTCGCTCGTGAGTTTGACGGGAACGCCGAGGCTCACGCCCTCGTGACCGTACTCGCCGTCGAGCGGGACCGAGGCCGGGAGCACCGTGCCCGTATCGCGGACGATCGACTCGACGATGTGGCCGACACCGGTCGCCGGTCCCCACTGAGTCGCGCCCTTGCGCTCGATGACGTTCATCGCGCTCTCCTGGAGGCCTTCCAGGATGTCCGCGCGCTCGTCGTCGCCGAACGAGCGGTCCTCGCCGTCGATGCGCACCTTGGAGAAGACGGGCACCTGTGCGTCGCCGTGCTCGCCGAGGATCGTCGCGTCCACGTTGTTGACCTGTGTGTCGAAACGGTCGGCGAGCACGTAGCGAAAGCGTGCCGAGTCGAGTCGGCCGCCGAAGCCGATGACGTGGCCCCTGGGTCTATCGCCCATCTCGTAGAGATGGCGGTTCAGCAGGTCCATCGGGTTCGAGGTCGTGACCGAGACGAACTCGTCGTTGTGCTCAGCCAGCGAGTCGCCGATCTCCTCCATGATCGGTGCGTTGTCCTCGCCGAGATCGAGCCGGCTCTGGCCGGGCTCGCGCGGGATGCCAGCGGTGATGACGACCACGTCCGAGCCGGCGGTGTCCTCGTAGGTTCCCTGCCGGACCGTCGTGTTCGTGTCGTAGGCCACGCCGTGGTTGACGTCGGCGGCCTGACCCACGGTCGTGTCCTCCTGATCGGGAATGTCCACGAAAACGATCTCGTCGGCGATGCCGCGCAACGCGATGTTGTAGCCCGCGGCCGCCCCCACCGTGCCCGCCGCACCAACCACGCTCACTTTGACCATGATACCTGAATGACTCGCGGAGCGGGCTAAAGCGCTTCGGAACCCCACTATTTTCCACGCAAGTTTACCCGGTTCGACGGTGTGACGATTCCGAACGGGAACCGTCCACCGCTGCCGATGCACCACAGAAGCCCCAGCACGAGGGTCGTCACCCGCAGTCACGGCGCTGCGAGCACACCCACAGTCCTTTTTGAAGCGCGATGCCTTGATCGGGTATGAGCGAGTTCGACAAGGAAGCCGAACGCGAGAAACTCCGCAAGCGCTTCGCCGAGGAGGACGAAAAACGCGAGACGACCGAGCAGATGAGCGAACTGCTCCTTCAGGGTGCGACGATGACCGACACTCACTGTGATCGCTGTGGGAGTCCGCTCTTTCGCTACGACGACCAGACGTTCTGTCCGACCTGTCAACAGTCCGCTGACGATGGCGGGGCGGACGACCGAGCAGCCACCACGGACGCGGCCGACGAGTCCACAGCCGCGAACGCGAGTAGCGGGCAACCCGCCAGCGAACAGCCGCGCACGCAGCCGAACCCGAGCGGGGATCAGGCCACACGAACCCCGGCCCAACAGCCGCAGAGTCCGGCACAACCGACGCAGAACCAGCAGACAGCGGCTCGAACGGATGGCACGAGTCGGGCGAGCGGACAGCAGTCAGAAACGACCGCTCGGCCCGCAAGCGGGGCAAGCGACCTCGGGGCGGCCGAGGCGTCGCTGTCGCGCACGCTCCGCGAACTGACGACCACGGCCGAGGAAACCGATGATCTCGGGCGGAGGCGCGAGCATCTCGCCGCCGCCCGCGAGGCCGCCGAGGCGCTCAACGCGGTGCGGACCGCTCGGAAGTAGTCAGACCGTCTCGTCCGGATCGATATCGAAATGCGGGCCATCGCGTGCGATGTCGAAGCCCATGAACGCGAACAAAACGGCCAGCGAGAGGGTGGCGACCGCATAAAGCAGTCCACCGTCAGCCCACGAGAACAGAACAGTGAGTAGATTGACGACCCCCATCATGACGAAGCCGAGTCCGAGGATCCGGTGCCAGCCGAACCGCCTCGTGAGGGGTGTCTCAAATCCCGCGAGGACGAACAGCACGCCAACGGCCAATAGCCCCGCGAAGCCGACCAGTCCCTCGGTCGAGCCGGAAAGTGAAAACCCGGAGAGAGCGAACAGGCCAGCCATCACTGCGACGATGGTGTAACCGAACCAGCGGAAGCCGCGGCGCATGGTGCCCGTACGAACGATTGGATCAATAAAAAGTGTATCGCCGCCGATCAGGGATCGTAGTCGCTGCCGACGACCTCGCGGATGCGCTCGGCGGTCACTTCGCCGACGCCCGACACCGTCTGTAGATCCGCCTCGTTGGCGATCATCACGCCCTCGACGGTGCCGAATTCTTCGAGGAGAGCGCGCGCCGTCACCGGTCCGATATCCGCGATCGAACTCACGACGTACTCCTGCTGTTCGGTGAGGGTTTTGGCCCCCTTCTCGCCGTGAACGCTCACCTCGCGGTCGGCCACCTCCTGCTCGCGGCCCGCGATCACGTGGAGGAGATCGGCCGTGTCGGACTCGTCGGTGGTCCGGAGCACGCTCGCGCCGAAATCCACCGCCAACGAGGCGAGTGCTCCCCGAATGGCGTTCGGGTGGACGTTGCGCTCGCCGTAGAGGTCGTCGCCCTCGATGAGCACCACAGGCCGGGCGTAGTGACGCGCCGCGTCGCCGACCTGCTCGAAGAGCGAGCGATCGCCGCCGGTGAGGGTGTCGAGGAAGTCGCTCACGGATTTGCGCTCGACGACCACTCGGTCGGAGAGCACGTAGTCGCCGACGGCGAGCGTTTCGAGACGCGTCTCGCAGTCCTCGCGCGTCGAGAGATCGCGGGCGATCGAGGCGTCGAGCTCGCGCTGGTCGACAACGATCTCGACACCCTCGTCGCCCGCCGCGGTCGCCACCACCCCCTCGTCGTCGGTTACGCCGTCGGCATCGATCTCGCCTTCCTCGTCAGCATCCGCTTCGCCGGTCGGATCTGATTCGGACGGCATGGCGAACGACGACAGCCCGGGCTGGCTATCGCCATCGGCCGTCGCATCGGCATCGGATGACGTAGCCCTATCGCCCTCGAACGCGTCGAGCCCCTGCTGGGCGAGATCGGACTCGATGCTGCCGGCGGCGTTTTTCAAACTGTCGAGCTCGCCGGTCATCCGGGACTGCTCGTGGCGGGATTTCCAGAAGTAGGCCTCGTCGCGGGTGTCCTCGGCGAGCAACACCATCACCCGGCCCTCGGTCTGCCGCCCCGTTCGGCCCTTGCGCTGGATCGAGCGGATGGCAGTGGGAACGGGTTCGTAGAACAGCACCAGATCGACCTCGGGCACGTCGAGCCCCTCCTCGGCGACCGACGTCGAGACCAGCACCTCGAACTCCCCGGCGCGAAACGCGTCGAGGGTCTCCTGCTGTTCGTTTTGGGTCATCCCGTCCGACCCCTCCTTGTCGCCCTGGCCGACGAACTTCCGGGTCTCGAAATGCGCACCCAAAAATTCGGTGAGGGTTTCGGCGGTATCTCTCGACTCGGTGAAGACGATGACGCGCTCGCCGCCCTCGATGCCGAGACACTGCGCGAGCAAAATTCGCGCCCGACGGAACTTCGGGTGGAGGTCGTCGTACGTCTCCGCCTGCTCCATCGCTTCCCTCACTTTGGCCTCGGAGACGAGCCGCTGGCTCGCCTTCGACGCACCCGACGAACGTGCGGCGTTGCGCTGGCGCTCGAAATACCGTCTGAGAGACTCGACGCTCTGAGTTTCGGCGAGCGTCACCGCCCGCCGAAGCTTCATCACCTCGGCGTGAATGCTCATCCCCTCGTAGCCCTCCGACTGATCGTTGTCGATGAGCTGCTGGAGCTCGCTCCGGATCCGGTTGAGGTCGCGCTGGGAGATGTCCGCGCTCGTCGTGTGCGAGACGCCGAGTTCCTTCAGTTTCTCCAGCCGTTCTTCGATCACCGCGACGAGTGAATCCCGGATGGCGAGGATCTCGTCTGGCAGTGTCACGCGTTCCCACTCGACGGACGTGTCGTGAGTGTAGTCGGCGACGTCGGCGTCCTCCTCGGTCATCACCGCGACGCTCGCCAGTCCGAGGTTCTCACAGACGGATTGAATCGCCTCCTCATCACCACCTGGCGAAGCGCTCATCCCCGTGACGAGCGGTTTCTCTGCATCTGCGTGATAGCGCTCGGCGATGTAGTTGTAGGCGTAGTTGCCCGACGCGCGATGGCACTCGTCGAACGTGAGATGAGTAGTAGTGGCGAGATCGATGCGACCGCCGATGAGGTCGTTCTCGACGACCTGTGGCGTGGCGATGACGATTCGCGCACGCTCGAACAGTTCCTCCCTGTCGTCGGGGCTGACTTCGCCGGTGAACACGACGATCTCGTCGTCGGGGATCGTGAGCGCGTCGCGATAGAACTCGGCGTGCTGGGTGACGAGCGGTTTCGTCGGGGCGAGTAGCAGCGACGTTCCACCCTGTTCGTGGAGGCGCGCGGCTGTTACGAGCAGGCTTACCGTCGTCTTTCCGAGTCCGGTCGGCAGACAGACGAGCGTGTGTCCGCTCGCGGCCTGGTCGGCGAGTTCGGCCTGATAGCGCCGGCGTTCGAGCACGCCCGGTTCGACGAGCGGGCGCTCGACGGACTCCTCACCGGTGGTCGCCATTGGGCCGTTCTACCGGGCCATCCCGAATAAGCGTTCGCAGATGCGGGTGAAAGTGAAATCGAGTTTCGGGGCGGTCGCTAGCCGGAAGCAAATGGGAGCCCGTGAGCGGTAAGCCGGAGTCCAATCGTGATGGCGACCGCCGCCGCGATCGGGATCGTGAGGTTGTCGTCGATGACGTAACCCCGGACGACGGGTTTGACGCCGTCGGCGAGCGTCGCGGCGAACGCGCCGCAGACCGCGGGAACGGGGGCGACGAACGGGAACGCGATGAGAAAACAGACCGCGAACGTGACCGCGATCACCGACAGCTCCTTCATGCTCTGGAGTTCGCCGGAGCCCAGCAGGCCGCTGAGCGGGTCGGCGATCGTCAGCATCAGGATTGCAGGGATGGCGATCGCGGGCTGGAAGACGAGCGCGACGGCGGTGCCGCTGAACGTGTAGAGCGCGTAGCCAGCGAGGTTGTCCTGTTCGTACTCGCGGGTGAGTTCGTCGTAGAGCCGCCAGTCGAGGCCGACGAACAGGCGCAGGGCTTCGAGACAGCAGACGACGACCGAGCCGGCGACGAGCAGCCAGCGGAACTGCTCGTAGCTGATGAGATCGAGGAGATACGCCGCCGGCAGCGCCGTGCCGCTGGCGTGGACGGCCCGGCGCTTGAGCTCGCCCATCAGTCGACGAGCGACTCGCCCGCCCGCAGCGCCGCGAGTCGGGCGGGCAGCTCGTCGATCGCGATACGCGTCTGAGTCGTGGAGTCACGCTCGCGCACCGTCGCCGTCCCCTCGTCGAGCGATTCGTAATCGACGGTGACGCAGTAGGGCGTCCCGACCTCGTCCTGGCGGCGGTAGCGCCGCCCGATGTTGCCCGAGTCGTCGTAGTTCACCGTGAAGCCGGCCGCGCGCAGGTCGGCGGCGATCTCGTGGGCGTGCTCGCCGAGCCCGTCCTTGTCCATCAGCGGGAACACGCCGACGAAGGTCGGTGCGAGGTCCGAGGGGAGGGCGAGATAGCTCCGTGACTCGCCCTCGACTTCGTCCTCACGGTAGCTGTGGACCAGAACGGTGTAGAGCACGCGCCCGATGCCGAACGAGGGCTCGATGACGTGGGGCGTGACGTGCTCGCCGGTGATGGTCTCTTCGCGGACCGCGAATCCGGTTTTCTCGGTCGGTAGTTCGTACTGTTCGCCGTCGAGTTCGACCGCAACCTCGTCACCGTCGAACGCCGACGGGTCCCGCTCGGCGAGCGCGGCGAGTTCCTCGGCCACGTCGCCGGCATCCGCACCGAACTCCGGCCCGAGATAGCTCATGTCGGGCTCGACCGAGGGGCGCTCGACGGTCTTCGGCTCGTCGTAGGGTCTGAACACCGAGAACGCCTCGTCGGAGTGGTCGTCGTGTTTCGAGAGGTCGTAGGCCCCGCGATCGGCGAAGCCGGTGATCTCGATCCAGTTGCCGTCGAGTTCGGCCTCGGCGTCCCAGCAGTCGCTGGCGTAGTGCGAGAGCTCGTCGGGTAGATGCTGGCGATAGCGGAACCGCTCCATGTCGACGCCGACCGCCTCGTACCATTCCCGTGCGATCGCGAGATAGTATGCGATCCACTCGCTTTCGACGACGCCCCTGTCGAGCGCCTCGATGACGGTCATGCGCTCGATACTTCCCTCACCCTCCTGTGCAGTCGCCGAATAGAGCGGCAGCGTGACGTCTTCGACGCGCTCGATGGGTGGCTCGTCGCTCTCGGGATCGACGAACTGTTCGAGTTCGGCCATCGTGAACTCACGCACCCGGATGAGCGAGCGCCGAGGGCTGATCTCGTTGCGGTAGCCGTGGCCGATCTGGGCGACGCCGAAGGGAAGCTGGTTGCGCGCGTACTCGGCCAGCCGGGGGAATTCGACGAAGATCCCTTGGGCCGTTTCGGGACGAAGATAGCCCGGCGAGGAGGAGCCCGGCCCGATCGTCGTCTCGAACATCAGGTTGAACGCCTCGACGGGCTCGTCGGCCAGCTCGGTCCCACACGACGGACAGGCGATCCCGTGATCGGCGATGAGTTCGGCGATGCGCTCGGTGCCGAGGCTCTCCGCCTCCTCGATATCGGTGTTGTCCTCGACGAGGTGGTCGGCGCGGTGGTTCGCACCGCACTCCGGACATTCGAGGATCATGTCGTCGAAGCCGTCCAGATGTCCGGAGGCCTCGAACACCGGCTCCGGCGTGACCGTCGGCGAGGAGATCTCCATGTTGTCCTCGCGGGTGACGAACCGCTCGCGCCAGCTCGCTTCGAGGTTGCGCTTCAGCGCCGCGCCCTCCGGCCCATAGGTGTAGAAGCCGCTCGCGCCGCCGTACGCCTCGTTTGCGGGGAAGAAGAAGCCGCGGCGTTTGGCGAGTTCCGCGAGCGTGTCGGCGTCCGCGCCGGTCGTCACATCAGCCATCGAGCGCCTCCAGGAGGTTGATATCCCGGACGATCCCGATGAGCTCGCTCCCGCCCACCAGCGGGATCTGCTCGATGTCGTTCGTGATCATCGCCCGCGCGGCCTCCTGTGCAGTTCGCGTGGTGCCGACGCTCACGACGTCGGCGGTCATGAACTCGCGCACCGGCTCGTGGGGGATCTCGACGTTTCGCGTCGGGAAGTAGCGGTTGCCGACGGCCTTGATCCCCTCCCACATCCAATCGTCGTCCTGATCGGCGATCGACTCGCCGGTCTCGGCCTCGCCCTCGACGACCCGAGCCACTTCGAGGACATCGGGCTCGGTGAGCATGCCACACATCTCGCCGTCGTCGTCGAGCACCACGGCGTAGGGCACGCCCGAATGCGAGAGTTCGCGCTCGGCGACCGTCAGCGGCGTATCGACGTAGACGGCGTTCGCAGTTCGAGAGGCGAGCTCGCCGACCTGCGTGTTGCCGGCAGCCTCGCCCTCGGCGATGGCTCGCACGACGTCGGTGACGGTGACGATCCCTTCCAAATAGCCGTCGACCACCGGGACGCGACGGGCGCGCTCTTCGACCATCGTCGCGGCGACCGCCTCGATGGCGGTCTCGGTGGTCGTCGTCGGTCCCTCCTCGACCAGCAGGGCGAGCTGGTCCTCGTCGGGATGTTCGATGAGCGTCTGTCGCGAGACCAGCCCCCGGAACTCCTCGTCGTCGCCCTCACCCTTGACGACGGGAACCGAGGAGAACGCTCGTTCCTGGAGGTATTCGAGCGCGTCGTCGCGCGTCCCGGGCAGCGAAACCGTAACGAGCGACTCGCGCGGCGTCATCGCGTCGGCGACGTTCATACGGGGTCACTGGCTTCCCACCTACAAAGTCCTTCCACTTCGCGGGCTACCGAACGGCGTCGTAATCGGTCGCCGGGAAGAACTTCTCGGGATCGTCGTGCTCGAACGAACCCAGCTGCGTGCCGTCGAGCGTCTGGAGATGCGTGTACATCGTCCCGGCGTCGCTCGCGGCTCCCATCAGCGGCCGCGAGCCACGGCGCTCGAACCCGCCGGCGACGAACACCGCCGTCTCGCTCTCGGGATCGGCGAGCAGCGTCACCAGGAACACCTGGCCGTGTGATTCGTTGCGAAAGACGTCGTAGCGCGGGAACTCGCCATCGTCGAACACATCGGAGAACTCCTCGGCGTAGTTGTCGGGGATCACGTAGACCAGTCCGAAGCGTTCCTCGTCGCCGCTCTCGGGCGCTTCGGTCGACGTGTGGCCGGCCGGGATGGTAAGCGTCTCCCAGCCGTCGGCCTCGTACTCGGCGGCGAGGGCGTCCATGTCGTCGAGCGTGGCCGCCCACGCCTCTTTCAGACCGTCGGAACGGGCGGCGATCCGGTCGCCCTGATCCGGGTTCTCGCTCGTTTCGGGCATACGCGCGCTGGGACTCGTGGCGTGTAAAGCCTGTCGGCGCGGTCTCAGGCGGCGATGCCGAAGCCCGCCTCCATCACGAACGAGGTCACCAACACGAGCACGCTCGCGACGAACAGCTTCGCCGACGCCGGCAGCCGGTCGTCGGGCGCGAGCCCGTAGCGCCCGAGCGGCGGCAGCCGCTGGACAGCCGCCTGAAAGCGCGTCTCCTCGCGCTCGTCGGCCGGGTCGTCGTCCTTCCACGGTGGCGTCGGTCGAAGCTGGAACGCCGAAATGCCGAAGACGAAGAAGCCGACGAAGAACAGGGCGAACTTCACGCCGACCAGCCCCCAGCCGAGCGGGACGCTCACGATCGCCGCGATCGCGACGAGCACGGCCACGAACGCGACGGCGTAGACCAGCGCGTCGAGCGCCTGGCGCAGTCGGAGCGCCTCCGGGTGCGGCCGGTCGGCGGCCATCACTGCTCGCCGAAGACGGTGTGGGTGAAGAACTCGGCCGGCTCCTCGTGTTCGTCCTTGTGACGGTGACAGAGGCTCGTCCGGCCGGCCGCGCTCACTTCGTGGTGAGCTGGGGTCTCCGTGTCGCACTCGCTGCCGAACTCCTCGCGCAGGAGATCGATCGCGCCCGCCTCGTCGTTGTCACGCAGGTGTTCTTCCACCGCGTCGAGCTGCTCCTGGATCGACGGCGGCACCGCGACATCGCCGAACAGCTCCTCATGCATCTCGTCGACGTCCGAAAATCGGGTGTCCATGCCGATCAGTGCGCGCGCACGCTCGGAGAGCGAGCGCTCGGCACGATCACGCTCGCGCAACACCTCACGGAACACCTCGATGCGTTCCCAGAGCTCGTCGTCCGTATCGCGATATTTCTCGGGCCTGATCTTCGCCGGACAGCGCGTGCTGAACGGACAGCCCGTCGGCGGATCGCGCGGGCTCGGCGGGGTTCCTCGCAGCGTGATGCGCTCCTTGTCGCTCTGGGGATCGGCTTCGGGGATCGCCGACAGCAGCGCGTGCGTGTAGGGGTTCGCCGGGTCCGCGAACAGCTCCTCGGCGGGGCCGACCTCCATGATGTTGCCGAGATACATCACCGCGACGCGATCACAGATGTGGCGCACCACCGAGAGATCGTGCGCGATGAACAGATAGGTGAGTCCGAACTCGTTTTGGAGCTCCTCCAGGAGGTTCAGGATCTTCGCCTGCACGGAGACGTCGAGCGCGCTCACGGGTTCGTCGAGCACGATGAATTCCGGCGAGAGCGCGAGCGCCCGTGCGATGCCGACGCGCTGGCGCTGGCCGCCGGAGAACTGGTGGGGATATCTGTAATAATGCTCCTCGCGCAGCCCGACGGTTTCGAGCAGTTCGCGCACGCGCTGGCGGCGTTCCCGTGGCGACTTCCAGTCGTGGACGTCGAGCGGTTCGCGGATGATCTCGCCGACGGTCATCCGGTCGTTGAGACTGGATTCGGGGTCCTGAAAGACGATCTGGGCGTTCCGCCGCCAGTTCTTCAGCTCGCTGCCAGACAGCTTCGTGACGTCGGTGCCGTCGAATTCGACCGTGCCGGCGGTCGCCGACTCCAGCTGGACGAGCGTCCGCCCGAGCGTGGTCTTCCCACAGCCGGATTCGCCGACCAGCCCGAGCGTCTCGCCGCGCTCGATGTGGAGCGTCACGTCGTCGACGGCTTTGACCGGTTCGTCCGAGAGCAGCCCACCGTCCTCGTAGTAGGTCTTCAGGTTCTCGACGTCGACCAGCGTCTCGCCGCTCGATACCTCCGTCTCGCGCTGAATCGTTTCACTCATTGAGTGCCTCCTCGCTGTCCTCGCCGCGCCGCCGATGGGTCTCGACGGCGCTTTCGCGCGACTGGTCGTCGGGGTAGAGCAGGCAGGCGGCGGTGTGGTCGCTCGCCCCCTCGTTCACCGGCACCGAGACCGGATGGACGCTCTCGCACTCGGCGAACGCCTCCGGACACCGCGGCGCGAACCGACAGTCGGTCGCGGGCTCGTTCGGCGTCGGCACGTCGCCCTCGATCGTTCGCAGCCGATCCTCGCCGGGATGGCGACCCGGGATCGATTCGAGCAACCCCTGCGTGTAGGGGTGTTTCGGGTTCGCGAACACCTCCTCGACGGGCGCGGTCTCGACGATCTCACCGGCGTACATCACGTTGAGCCGGTCGGCGATCTCGGCCATCACACCCATGTCGTGGGTGATGAAGACGATCGACAGCCCACGTTCCTCTTGAATGTCCGAGAGGAGTTCGAGGATCTGTGCCTGAATCGTCACGTCGAGCGCCGTCGTCGGCTCGTCGCAGATGAGCAGTTTCGGCTCGCAGGCCAGCGCCATCGCAATCACCGCGCGCTGGCGCATCCCGCCGGAGAACTGGTGGGGATACTCCGTGATGCGGCGTTTGGCGTCGGGGATCGAGACGGCTTCGAGCAGGTTGATCGCCTCCTCGGTCGCCGCCTGCCCCCGGAGCCCCTGATGGAGCCTGAGCGCCTCCTTGATCTGGTTGCCGACGGTGTAGACGGGGTTGAGCGAACTCAGCGGATCCTGGAAGATCATGGCGATACCGTTGCCACGGAGCGTTCTGAGCGCCGAATCCGGCACCCGGGTGACGTCGATGTAGCCATCGGCGGGCTCGTCGCCGTCCCACTCCTCGACGAACGCGAAGTCGTCTTCGTCGACGGCGTTGGCCCGCTCCGTGTCGGAGAGACCGGCGACGTCGGCCGTACGCTTCCGATTGGAGTCGACCAGTTGGGAGAGGACGTCGCGATCGCGGAAGTTGACCGCGCCGTCGAGGACGCGCCCCGGGGATTTGATCAACCCCATGATCGAGCGTGCCGTCACGCTCTTTCCCGACCCGCTCTCGCCGACGATGCCGACAGTCTCGCCCTCCCGAACGTCGAAGCTCACGCCGTCGACCGCACGGATCGTCTCCTTGTCGGTGAAGAAGGCCGTTCGGAGGTTCTCGACGGAGAGCACGGTCTCGCCCGCGGTGCGTTCGCGCGGGGACTGCATGCTCATGCGCCACCACCTCCGGCGACGGCGGCCTCGCCACCGGTCTCCTCGCCACCCTCGCTCTGCGGATCGAGCGCGTCGCGGATGCCGTCACCGAGCGCGTTGAACCCGACGACGATGAGCGTGATCATGATGCCCGGGATCAGCGAGATATGCCACGAGGCGGTCGCCACATAGGGCTGGCCGGCGGAGATCGCCCGCCCCCACTCGGGTGTCGGCGGCGTGATGCCGAGACCGAGATACGACAGTCCCGCGACGGCGATGATGATGCCGCCGAGCGTCAGCGATGCGTAGATCAGCAGGTAGCCGACGACGTAGGGGAACATGTGTTTTTGCATGATGACTCGTGGCTTCTGGCCGAAACTCTTTGCGGCGTCGATCCACTCCTGTTCGGAGATCTGGAGCGCCGGACCGCGGAGCGCCCGCCAGAAGAAGGGCCAGTACGTGACCGAGAAGATCGCTATCAGCAGTACCGCCCCGTTGTAGAGGTTCGCGATCCACGTGTTGCCGAAGACCGCGGAGGCAAGGATCAACACCAACAGGACGGGCAGCGACTGGATCGAGTCGCTAGTGATGACCGCCGCGAGATCGGCGAGACCCTTGTAGTAGGCCGTCAGCATGGCGAGCGCGGTGGCGATGAAGCCCGCGATCATCAGAGAGACGAGCCCGATCATCAGCGAGATACGCGCCCCCGCCGCCATGAACGTGAAGAGGTCCTTTCCATCTGTGAGCGTCCCGAACGGATGGAACCGTCCGTAGTCGTCGTAGCTCCACGGACCGACGTTCTCGCCGCCGGCCCCCTGCGAGGTCGAGCCGAGATTCGCGGTGCCGACGGTGACGTTCGAGACCGACTCGATCTCGTCGTCGTAGTATTTCGTGTAATGCGTGTAGGGACTCTGGATGTTCGCGTCGACGGTCGTCGGGCCGAGCGCCGGCGCGAACAGCGCCAACACGAAGAAAGCGAGCACGAGCACGAAGCCGAACTGACCCCATCGATGGGAGCGCAGCCGGTCGACGACGTCGTCCCGTGGCGTCCAGTCGGCGTACCGGTAGTGATCGCGGAACCAGCGGTAGCCGACCCAGAACCAGCCGAGCCAGACGAACGCGTAGGCGTAGATGAGGACGACCCGCAACAGCCACGCGTACGCCGGCTCCAGTCCGAGGAACGTCCCCATCCACTCGCCGCTCGCGGTCTGATAGCCCTGGTTCGGGATGAGACCGCGCGTGAGCAGCGTCGGGATCGACTCGGCGGCCTCACCGGCGCTCGCGAGCGCGGCCGCCCCCGGGTTCGATGGGAGCAGGCGGACCACCGTCAACGCGAGCTGGATGATGACGCCGATGAACGCGCCGAACTCGACGGCCAGCAGGACGATCGCACCGGCGAGCCACTGCAGCGCCGGACGCGGGTTCGCCGCGATGCGGTCTCGGAGCGGTACTTCTTCGTCGGATTGTGTCTCACTCATGGATTACTCGCTTTCGTAGCCGACGCGCGGGTCGATCAGCGTGTACAGCAGATCCTGGAGGATGTTCGTGAAGACGGTGATCAGGATGAAGATGAACATCAGCGCACCCAGCAGCGGGAGATCAGCGTTGAGCGCTGCCTGATAGAACAGATAGCCGATCCCGTTGATGGCGAACACCGTCTCGACGAGCACCGATCCACCGACCAGGAGGAATGCCTCACCGGTGATGATCGGTACCAGCGGGATCAGCGCATTGCGGAAGACGTGTTTCCAGATGAGGCTGCGCCCCGAAACACCCTTTGCGCGCGCCGTCTCGACGTAGTCGGAGTTGATCGTCTCCAGAATCGCGGTACGACCGATGCGCATCTCGTTGCCCATCGAGGCCGATCCGAGCACGATCGCCGCGGGCGCGATCTGTTTCAGCGCCGCGAGGAACGAGCCGTTCGCGCCGGTCGAAACCCACCAGTCGATCGGGTTCGTGATGGCTTCGAGCGGGGTCGAGAGGAATCGTAAGTTCGGTGGCGAGAGGATATCGGTCGTGACGAGCCAGTTCGACCAGTTGAAG
Organism: Halococcus morrhuae DSM 1307; assembly: GCF_000336695.1. Taxonomy (GTDB): domain Archaea; phylum Halobacteriota; class Halobacteria; order Halobacteriales; family Halococcaceae; genus Halococcus; species Halococcus morrhuae. The sequence continues at coordinate 70,631 of NZ_AOMC01000109.1, read as the reverse complement.
CCGAAGAGGAGGTCCTGGGACTGGACGAGCACGCTCACGAGGAGGATCGCCAGCCAGAAGTTCGGCATCGCCCGCCAGACGATCCCGCCGAACGAGGCGAAGTAGTCCCCGCCCGTGTTCGGGTTGAGCCCGGCGTAGAAGCCGAGCGGGATGCCGATGAACAGCGCGATGACGACCGACCAGAAGCCGAGCCAGATCGTCCGGGGCGCGTAGCTCGCGACGAGGCTGTAGGCGTCCCGGCCGGGCTGGATCACCCACGACTGGCCGAGATCGAGGGTGAACATGTTGATCATGAAGTCGATATACTGCTGCCAGAGTGGCTGTGTCAAACCGAGCTGTTCACGGATCCGTTCGATCCCCTGCGGGTTGCCCATGCCGACGATCGCCGCCGCCGGGTCGATCGGTCCCAGACGGACGAGCATGAAGACGATCGTCGTCCCGAAGAGGATGACCGGGATCGAGAGCACGAGCCGCCGGAGGAAGTAGCTCCAGCGACTCATGGGGCAGTACTCACCGCGAAACTAGCTCTCATGCTGCACGTTCGTATGTGATGTGGATTCATTATAGTTTTCGGTTACGTTCGGACGGCTCTCGGCGCGATCGATCACCACCGAACATCGGAACTGCAAACCACACACCGTGAAGGGTGTGGTTACTGACGCTGCTTCGCGATCTTCACGTCGTTGTACATCTGGCGGCTGTCGCCCATCCCGCCGTACGGCGGAATGTCGACCCAGTTGTACGCGAAGCGTTCACCGAGACTGTGGTAGAGCGGCAGGAAGCCGACGTCCTCCCAGTTGGCCTCCTCCATGTTGACGTAGGCCTTGTTGCGGGCCTGCTGTGCCTGCTTCGTCGGTGCCTGGTTGTTCGAGACCGCCTCGTACGCCTTGGATGCCTGCTTTGCTGCGTCGCCGTTCTCCGGCTTCCAGTTGATGTACGACAGCGGCGCGTCGGAGGACGTGTCGGTCTGTGGCGGGTTGAGCAGCTGGAGGAAGTTGTCCGGGGCCGGCCAGTCGGCGATCCAGCCGAGCGTGTAGACCTCGAGTTTGCCGCTGCGACCGCGCTCGGTGAGGGTCGCGAACGGGGTCTGCTGGATCTGCATGTCGATGAACGCGCTCGACAGCTGATCGCGGAACAGCTTGCCGAGCGAGAGCCACGAGTCGTCCTGATACTGGGTCCACTGGACGGTGAAGCGGTTGTTCGGGCCGTAGCCCGCGTCCTTCATGACCTTCTGGGCCTTCTGGAGCTGGCTCTTGTTGTAGCCGTAGGGATAGTTCTGTTTGGCGTGTTTGTCGTAGGCCTTCGCACCGCCACCGGGATAGATCGATTTCGGCGTGTGGTGATAGGCGGGGACGCCGCGGCCCTTGAACACCTGTTTGGTCAACTGCTGCTGGTTCGCGGCGTAGGCGAAGGCCTGTCGTACCGGCTTCGGCACCTTCGCCATGTTGAATCCGACGTAGTAGGTGTTGATCTCGGGAACCGCGAGATACTGGAGCGTCGAACCGTTGCGGACCTTCCCGTAGGTACCGAACTCCCGCCCGAGGTCGTCGGGGCCGCGCTGGACGTTGACCTTGCTCGGGTCGTACTGGGAGGTCGGGATCTCGAAGACATCGGAGTTCTTGTTCATCGAGTAGTTGTATTTCGGCGATGCCTTCTCGATGATCTGCCAGTGAACGCCCGCGACGGAGGCCTTCCCGCCGTGGTAGTCGTCGAACCGTTCGACTTCGGCCGCGGTGCCCGAGTTCCACTCCTTGAGTTTGAACGGACCGGCACCGACCGGGTCGCTGGTGGAGAGCTTCTGCTGGGATACTTCGCCGTCGTAGCCCTCGATATCGCCGACGTACCCCTCGGGCAGCACGGCAAAGGAGTTGTAGGCCATCATCTCCTGGGCCGCGTGGAACGGGGCCGAGAGCGTGACTTCGAGGGTCTTCTCGTCCTTGGCGTTGAGTGCGAGCGAGCCGGGTTTGTACGTCTCCTCGCCGTCCTGCGTCGTCGTTTCGTGTTTGACACCGAGCGAATCGAGAATGAAGTACGCTCGTTTCGAGCTGGAGGAGGCCGCGAGTCGTTCCCAGGAGTAGACGACGTCCTGTGCCGTGACCGTATCGCCGTTGTGGAACGTCGCGTCCTTCAGCGTGAACGTGTAGGTCGTGTTGTCGTCGGAGAGCTCGAAACTCTTGGCGAGGCCCTTTTTCGGGTCGGCTTTCCCGTCCGGGTAGTTCATCAGCATGTCGTAGAGCTGCTGATTGACGTAGCCGCTGGCCTCGTCGGTCGCCTCGATCGGGTCGAACGTGGTGATAGTGCTGTTGATCCGCTGGAGCACCTTCGAGGGGTCGGCCTCGATGTTCTGTTGGGTCTGCTGGCTGCTCCCGTTGCCACCCGAGCCGTTGGCACCACCGCTCCCGTTACCACCGGAACCGTTGCCGCCGGAGTCGTTCCCTCCGCCGCCACCCGTACAGCCGGCGAGCGCGAGCGCCCCCGCCGCACCACCGGTCGTTTTCAGGAAACGACGTCGCGTCTGGCTGTTATCGTCTCTCATTCCAGTTAGTGAAGCTTTGCCGTATGCGCATAAGTTTTGTGTTAACGCTTCGCCCAACTTCGACGCCGTTGTTTTACATTATCGTCGTGATGTGAACGACGATGACGGGAACTGCCGTCCGGCAGTGTCGTTACCACAGTCCGGTGAATTTATATATCGTTGGTATGTACTCACATAGTATGACGCCAGATACGGCCGCTGTGGCGACAGCCGGCTCCGCGGAGGACGTCATGAGCTCGGTCGACGATGACGGTAGCGTCGAGCGGTTCGTCATCGCCGATATCTCGCGGGACGACGCCTGGCTTTCGCTCCCGCTCGCCGAGGCAGCCACGCTCGCCGACTGGCAGTAAACTTTTTTTTTTCAGTACGATACCGGCAGCGAGAGGGTTCCAGCGCGCTCGTCGTGGGTCGCATCGTAAAATCGGAGTTCGGAAATCGACCACTCGATCGGGTCGACGGTGCGCGAACGGAGCGCTTCGGCACGATCGACGCTCCCCCCACGGGCGAGGGTGATGTGCGGGACGTACGCCTCGCCTTCGAGGTCGGCGATCGCGCCGAAGGTATCGACGAGGCGCTCGTGGATCGCCACGAGTCCCGGACTCGCAACGGCGAGATAGACCACCGGCCCGGGACCACGAACGGGCTCCTCGAAGAGTTCGATACCCGTCACGCGCGCTTCGATCGATGTCGTCCCGTCGAGTACCCGCCGAACGCGCTCGGAGAGATGGGCGTAGTCCTCGGACTCGAAGCGCTTGCAGACCAGCGAGTGGCGCTCGCGCACGCGCTCGAACCCTGCAAGCCGGGGATGGAGTGTCGCCGCGAGGCGTTTCACTCGTCCGGGAGCCGGGACGTTGAGGCTGAACACGTTCGCGAGAGGGGAGCGAGCGGAATGACCGTGGTGGTCGGCGGTGCAAGCGTTGCCGAGCCGGAAGCATTTAATAGGGCGGCCATCCACAGGCTGCATATGACGCGGACACACGACGCCGGCTCGTTTTCGACCGCCGGCGCGTGGGCGCTCCGACCGCGACGACCGGGCCTTTAGGCCCGCATACACTTCTCTCCAACCGATCCGATACGCTCTCCAGCCTACCCGAAGGGTTCGCTGGACGAACCATCACTACCACACCAGATGACAGATACGACATCCACAGCCGATTCCGACCGCATCGCACTCGCCTTCTCCGGCGGGCTCGACACGACCGTTTGCGTCCCGATCCTCGAAGAGGAGTACGGCTTCGACGAGGTCGTCGGCGTCACCGTCGACGTCGGCCAGCCCGAGGCCGAGTTCGACGAGGCCGAGGCGACCGCCGCCGCGCTCGATCTCGAACATCACGTGATCGACGCGCGCGAGGCCTTCGCCGAGACGTGCCTCGACGCCGTCCGCGCGAACGCCACCTATCAGGGCTACCCCCTCGGGACGGCGCTCGCCAGACCCGTGATTGCCGAGGCGATCCTTGACACCGCCCTCGAAAACGACTGCTCGGCGCTCGCTCACGGCTGTACGGGCAAGGGCAACGACCAGCTCCGCTTCGAGACCGTGTGGCGCGCCTCCGATCTCGACGTGATCGCACCGGTGCGCGAGCTCGGACTCACCCGCGAGGCCGAGCAGGAGTACGCCGCCGTGCGTGATCTCCCTGTCGAGGGTGGCGACGGCGGCGCGTGGAGCATCGACACCAACCTCTGGAGCCGCTCGGTCGAGGGGTCGGACCTCGAAGAGCCCTCCTACGTCCCCCCGGAGGAGATCTACGACTGGACACAGCCTCCCGAGGGCGGAAGCGAACTGCTCGAAATCGAGTTCGCGGAGGGGCGTCCGGTTGCGCTCGACGGTGAGAAGACCGGTGCGATCGAGCTCATCGAACAGTTGAACGCGGTCGCTGGTGCACACGGTGTTGGACGCACCGATCTGATGGAAGACCGGATGCTCGGGCTCAAAGTCCGCGAGAACTACGAGCATCCCGCGGCAACGGTGCTCCTCAACGCGCACGAAGCCCTGGAGTCGCTCGTGCTCACCAAGGAGGAGCGCAGTTTCAAGACGCAGATCGATCACGAGTGGGCCGAGAAAGCCTACGAAGGACTGCTCGCCGCGCCGCTGGTCGACGCGCTCGACGGGTTCATCGACTCGACCCAAGAGCGCGTCACCGGCACCGTCACGATCAAACTCGAAGGTGGGCAGGCCAGACCCGTGGGCCGCGAGAGTCCCTACGGCGTGTATTCGGCCTCGGCAGCCTCGTTCAACACCGCCGACGTCGGCGGCGGGATCGAGCAGAACGACGCCACCGGCGTGGCGAAGTACCACGGCTTCCAGTCGCGGCTGGCCGGACAGGTCATCGACGAGGCCGAGACGCCCGAAGCAGCCGCCGACGGCGGCGTGAGCGACGAGAGCGGGGGCGACTGAGATGAGCGAGGAGGGAGGCGACGTGGTGCGCCGCGAGCGCTTCAGCGGCGGCCCCGCCCGTGGCTTTCTCTCCTCGATGGACGCGGACGAGCGGCTGTTCGCGGCCGATCTCGCGGTCGACCGTGCGCACGTCGTGATGCTCGCCGAGCAGGGGATCATCGACGACGAGAGCGCGAGCACGATCCTCGATGCGCTCGCCGACGTGGAGCAAACGGGCTACGACGCGCTCGACGGCGAGGACATCCACGCCGCCATCGAGACGGCAGTTATCGAGCGCACGGGGAAAGAGGGCGGGCGGATGCACACCGCACGAAGCCGCAACGACGAGGTAGCGACGTGCATCCGGTATCGCCTGCGCGAGGAGCTCCTCGATGCGATCGAGGCGACGCTCGTGCTTCGCGAGGCGCTGGTCGAGGAGGCGAGCGCGCATTCGGAAACGACGATGCCCGGCTACACGCACCGCCAGCCTGCCCAGCCCATCACCGTGGGCCATTTCCTCTCGTCGTATGCGCAAGCGCTCGGACGCGATACGGAGCGGTTGCGTGCGGCCTACGACCGGACGAACCGATCGCCGCTCGGCGCGGCGGCCTTCGCGGGCACGCCCTTCGACGTCGACCGCGAGCGCACCGCCGAGCTGCTCGGGTTCGATGCGGTTCTCGAGAACTCGATGGACGCGGTCTCGACGCGGGACTTCCTCGTCGAGGCGGCGAGCGCGCTGGCGACCCTCTCGGTGACGCTCTCTGGGCTCGCGACCGATCTCGTCGAGTTCGCGGCCGATGGGTACGTCGAGATCGACGACGACTACGCTTCGACCTCGTCGATCATGCCCCAGAAGAAGAACCCCGACACGCTCGAACTCGTCCGGGCGTCCGCCGGGACCGCGAGCGCCGGCCTCAATGGGTTGTTGACGACGCTCAAGGGGCTGCCTCGGGCGTACAATCGCGATCTCCAGGAGGCGACGCCCCACATCTGGAACGCCGTCGATGCGGTCGTCCCCGCAACGGAGGTCGCGGCGGGTGCGGTCGCGACCGCGTCCTGGAACGAATCCGAGCTGGCTTCGGCGGCGGGCGACGGGTTCGCGACCGCGACCGGCGTCGCCGATCTGCTCGCGATGCACGGCGTGCCGTTTCGGTCTGCCCACGAGATACTGGCGCAGGCTGCCGAGGAGGGTGCTGACTACGCGGCCGTCAGGGCGGCCGCCGAGGACGTACTCGACGACGCGCTCTCGGCGTACGTCGAGCGCGAGGCCGTCGAGGCGGCGCTCGATCCGGCGGCGAGCGTGGCGAGTCGTGATTCCGTCGGCGGTCCCGCACCCGGTGCGGTCGCGGCGGTGCTCGACGAGATGGAGGACGGGATCGAGGACGATCGGGAGCAGCTTGCCGAGCGTCGCGAGGCGCTCGTCGCTGCCGAGCGCGCACTCGAAGCGGAGGTGGGTGAGTTTGCCTGAGCGACCGCCCCCGCGAGGGGGAACATTTCACTTCGTCGATACCGACGAAACGCGCGAACCGCCCGATTTCGACGTCGAGAGCCGTTCATATCTTTTGTAAACTATCGAACAGGTCCGAAGGGTTTAAGCGGATTCCCGGGTGAGGTGGGGACACAATGGCGAACTGTCCCGAATGTGGGGCCGAACTGTCCCTGCACGACGACGTGGAGACCGGTGAGATCATCGACTGTGGCACCTGCGGCGGCGAGCTCGAAGTGGTCGCGACGGGTCCTGTCGAACTCGAAACCGCCCCCGAGCTCGAGGAAGACTGGGGGGAGTAAGCGTGAAGATAGGCGTCCTCTACTCGCGTATCAGGCAGGACGAGAAACTCCTGCTCGGCGAGCTCCGCGAGCGCGGCCACGAGGTCGTGAAAGTCGACGTGCGCGACCAGCGCTTCGGGCTCTCGGAGCCGCCGGCGGCGCTCGCCGACGTCGACATCGTCGTCGACCGCTGTCTGGCGACCAGCCGGAGCCGGTACGCGACGCAGTTCCTCGCGGCCTACGGGATCCCGGTGATCAACGATCCCGCGACCGCCGACATCTGTGCCGACAAGGCCAAGAACAGCCTCGCGCTCGCGGGAGCCGGGGTGCCCACCCCGCGTACGGAGGTCGCCTTCACCAAGGAGAGCGCGATGGAATGCATCGAGGAGTTCGGCTATCCCTGCGTCCTCAAACCCGTCATCGGCTCGTGGGGTCGCCTGATGGCGAAGATCGACTCCAGAAGCGCCGCCGAAGCGATTCTGGAACACAAGGCCACCCTGGGTCACTACGAGCACAAGGTGTTCTACATCCAGGAGTTCGTCGAGAAACCCGGACGTGACATCCGCGTGCTGGCGACCGACGGCGAGCCCGTGGCGGCGATGGTCCGGTCCTCGGATCACTGGCTCACGAACGCGGCGAAGGGTGCCGAAACCGAGTGCTTCGAACTCGACGATGAGGCACGCGATCTCGTCGCCCGCGCCAGCGAGGCAGTCGGCGGCGGACTCTTGGGTGTGGACCTGATGGAGACGGGCGATTCCTATACGGTCCACGAAGTGAATCACACGGTCGAGTTCAAGGCGCTCGACGGGGTCGCAGACGTCGACGTCCCCGGGAAGGTCGTCGACTGGCTCGAAACGAGGGCGAAGAGCGCCGAACCCGCCGAGGTCCCCGCATGACGGCGGCCACGAGGACGAACGAATGAGCCATACCGCCTCCGTCGTCGGCGCGAGCGGGTTCACCGGCGGCGAACTGCTGCGCCTGCTCACCAGCCACCCGGAGTTCACGGTCGCACAGGCGACCAGTCGTGAGTACGCGAACAAGACGATCGGTAGTGTGCATCCCAATCTCCGGGAGCTCGACGTGCGCTTCAGCGAGCCGACCGATCTCGATAGCGTCGACGTGCTGTTCGCCGCCACCCCGCATGGCGTGTCGATGGAGCATATCGACGCCTTCCAGGAAGCGGCCGACACGGTCGTCGATCTGAGCGCCGACTTCAGGCTGGATAGCGAGGCCGAATACGACGAGTGGTACGACGGCCACAGCCGGCCCGAGCTCCTGGAGGAATCGGTGTACGCGCTCCCCGAGCGCAACCGCGAAGAGTTGCCGGGTGCGTCGCTGATCGCGGCGGGTGGCTGCAACGCGACCGCCACCATTCTGGGACTCGCACCGCTGTTCGACGGCGGAATTTTGGACGGGAGCGAGCAGCTGGTGGTTGACGTCAAAGTCGGTTCCTCGGAAGGCGGTGCCGGAAGCTCGAAGGCGTCGTCGCACGCCGAGCGGTCGGGCGTCGTCAGACCGTACGCGCCGACGGGCCACCGCCACGAGGCCGAGATCCAGGCCGAGTTCGGCTGCGAGACGGCCTTCAGCGCCCACGCGGTCGACATGACCCGTGGTGCAGCGGCGACCTGTCACGTCTTTCCAGACGAACCGGTGACGACCGGCGATCTCTGGGGTGCCTTTCGCGAGACCTACGACGACGAACCGTTCGTCAGGCTCGTGGCCGGCGGCACGGGCGTCTATCGCTATCCCGAACCGAAGGCGGTGGCGGGCACCAACTACGCGGAGGTCGGGTTCGAGCTCGACCCCAGTAACAAACGCATCGTCGTCTTTTCGGCGATCGACAACATGATGAAGGGATCGGCAGGCCAGGCCGTCCATGCGGCGAACATTTCCTGCGGGTTCGAGGAGACAGCTGGACTCGGTTTTCAGGGGTTGCATCCCGTGGGAGCGCCCTGATGACAGTCGTCGTGAAAGTCGGCGGCGCGCGGGCGGTGAACCCGGCCGGGGCCGTCGCGGACGTGGCGGCGCTCGTCGACGAGGGCGAAGACTGTGTCGTCGTCCACGGCGGCTCGACGGCGGTCGACGAGACGCTCGACGAGCTCGGCGAGGAGCCGGAGTACGTCGAGACGCCACGCGGCGTCGTCGGGCGGTTCACCGACGAGCGCACGATGGAAGTCTTCGAGATGGTGCTGCCCGGAAAGCTGAACACGGACCTCACCGCGCAGTTGCGGGCGGACGGTGTGGACGCGCTCGGACTGTCGGGCGTCGACGGCGGACTGCTGACCGGGCCGCGGAAGTCCGCGGTGAAGGTCGTCGAGGACGGAAAGACGAAGATCCGCCGCGGCGAGCACTCCGGGAAGATCGAGTCGGTCAACGACGATCTGCTCGAATCGCTGCTCGCGGACGGCTACACGCCGGTCGTGACGGTCCCGATGGTGGCTGACGACCATACACCTGTGAACGCCGACGCCGACCGCGCGGCCGCGGCGGTCGCCGGCGCGCTCGACGCGACTCTGGTCGTGCTGACCGACGTGCCGGGTGTGCTCGACGACCCGGACGACCCGGCGACGCTCATCGAGCGGGCGGCGACACCTCAAGAACTCGAACGGGTCGAGTCGGTCGCCGAGGGGTTCATGGGCAAGAAGGTGATGGCGGCCAAGGAGGCGCTCGACGGCGGTGCGGCGTCGGTCGTCGTCGCCGACGCCAATTCCGAGAATCCGATCCGGTCGGCGCTCGACGGCGGTGGAACGCATCTTTCGCCGGGCGTACTCGGGGAGGTCGAGGCATGAGCGGCTTCGTCCACGCCGAGAAGCCGATCCGTCTCGAACGCGGCGAGGGCGTTCATCTCTACGGCGAGAGCGGCGACGAATATCTCGACTGCGGGGCGAGCTACGCCTGTGCGCCGCTCGGCCACACCCATTCGACAGTGACCGAGGCGATCCGCGGGCAACTGGAACGGCTGACGTTCGTGCAGGCCTCCTATCCCGTCGCAGCGCGCGAGCGGGCGAACGCGGCGCTCGAAGCCGCCGCGCCGGAGGGACTGGAAAACGTCTGGCTCTGCAATTCGGGGACCGAGGCGAACGAGGCGGCGCTGAAATTCGCCCGGAGCGCCACCGGCGACTCGAAGATCGTCGCCACGATGCAGGGCTTCCACGGGCGGACGATGGGCGCGCTCGCGACCACGTGGAAAAACGAGTATCGCGACCCCTACGAGCCGCTGATCGGCGACGTTGAGTTCGTTCCCTACGGTGACGAAGCGGCGCTCGCGGATGCGGTGGACGACGAGACGGCCGCGCTGATCCTGGAACCCGTCCAGGGTGAAGGTGGCATCAACCGCCCGCCCGAGGGCTATCTCGCGGCAGCGCGCGAACAGACCGAGCAGGCGGGCGCAGCCCTGATCCTCGACGAAGTGCAGACCGGGATGGGAAGAACAGGGGAACTGTGGGCCTGCGAGCACGAGGGCGTGACGCCCGACGTGCTCACGACGGCGAAGGGGCTGGCGAACGGCCTGCCCGCCGGCGCGGCGCTCTGTGCCGACTGGATCGCCGAGAGCCACGGCTCACACAACTCGACGTTTAGTGGGGGGCCGGTCGTGAGCGCCGCCATCGACGCCACTCTCTCGACGCTGGTCGAGGAGGAGATGCCCGCACACGCCGGGAACGTGGGCAACTATCTCGAAACCGAACTCCGGGCGGCGGTCGGCGATGACGTCCGCGAAATCCGGGGTATGGGGCTGATGGTCGGTATCGAGGTCAAGTGCGGGGCCAACCGCGTTCTCCGCGATCTCGCGCTCGATCACTCGATCCTGGCGCTGCCGGCCGGCCGGTCGGTCGTCAGGCTGCTCCCGCCGCTGGTGATGGACGAGACGGACGCCGATCGGGTCGTCGACGCGCTCGCGTCCGTGCTCGGAGGGGAGTCGTGAGCGAGAGCGTCGCAAGCGTTTCGGCGAGTCGGGCGCGCGACCTGCTCGTCTCGCTCGTCGAAACCCCGTCGCCGACCGGCGAGGAGCGCGCCTGTGCGGAGCGCCTCGTCGATTTCTTCGAAGCACACGGGCGCGCGGCGACGATCGACGCGGTCGGCAACGTCCGTGCACCGGCGGACGACGCCGTACTGCTGACCTCCCACATCGACACCGTGCCCGGCGAGATTCCGGTCCGTGTCGAAGCGGATGGCGGCGAAGAGGTCCTCTGGGGGCGCGGCAGCGTCGACGCGACCGGCCCGCTCGCAGCGATGGCGGTCGCGGCCGTGCGCACAGGGGTGAGCTTCGCGGGCGTCGTCGGCGAGGAGACCGATTCCGACGGCGCGCGCCATCTCGTTTCGACGCGCGAGCCACCCGGAGCGGTGGTCAACGGCGAGCCCTCGGGCTGGGATGGCGTCACTTTCGGCTATCGGGGGCTGCTCGCGGGCACCTACGTCGCCACGAGCGAGTCCGGCCACACCTCACGCCCCGAGAACAACGCCATCGAGGACGCAATGGAGTGGTGGGCACGAGTGAAGGCGACCGTCGACGAGGGCGAAGAGTGGACGCCGGTCTTCGAGCGCGTCACGCCGAAGGCCACCGCGATCGCGGGCGGTGTGAGCGACGACGGGCTCTCCGTCGAGGCGACGATGGACGTCCAGCTGCGCGTGCCGCCGAGCCTCACCGTCGACGAGGTGCGCGAGATGGCCGACGGTGAACTCGATACTGGGACCGTGCGCTGGCACGACAGCGTCGATCCCGTGATGGCGAGCCCAAGGACGCCGCTCGCGAGCGCGTTCCGCGCGGCGATCCGGGAGGCGGGCGGCGAACCGCGCAGCCTCCGCAAGACGGGCACCAGCGATATGAACATCTATCGTGCCTGGGACTGCCCGATGGTCACCTACGGCCCGGGCGATTCGGACTTCGATCACGCGCCCGACGAGCGCCTCCCGCTCGCCGAGTTCGACACGAGCGTCGAAGTGCTCTGTACCGTCGCCGAACGGATCACGGGGGATGCATGACTCGGCATTTCACCGATATCGACGATCTCTCGGCCGACGAGCTGACGACGGTGCTCGACACGGCGAGCGAGCTCAAATCACAGGTAGATCGCGGCGAGCGCGAGCCGCTGCTCGAACGCCAGACGCTTGGCATGGTCTTCGAGAAGCCGAGCGCGCGGACGCGCATCTCCTTCGAGACCGGGATGACCCAACTCGGCGGCCACGCCATCTTCCTCGGCCCGGAGGACATCGGGCTCGGCGAGCGCGAACCCCTGAAGGACACCGCGCGCACGCTCTCGGGCTTCGTCGACTGCGCGATGGTGCGGCTGTTCGAGCACGACGATCTCGAAGAGCTCGCCGCCCACGCCACGGTGCCGATCGTCAACGGACTGACCGACGACGCCCACCCCTGCCAGACGCTCGCTGACCTGCTCACGATCCGCGAGACGATCGGCTTCGACTCGCGGGTGACCTGGGTCGGCGACGGCAACAACGTCGCTCAATCGTTCGTGCTTGGCTGTGCGCTCGCCGGCATCGAGCTTACCGTGGCGACGCCCGAGGGGTACGGGATCGACGACGATGTACTGGAGCAAGCAGCGGAACTCGGCGCACGACCGACGACGACCGACGATCCCGAGCGGGCGGTCGCCGATGCCGACGCGATCTACACCGACGTCTGGGTGAGCATGGGCGAGACGAGTGGGGAGAAAAAGCGCACCGCCTTTCAAGAGAGCGGCTTCCAGCTGAACGAGCAGCTGCTCGCGGGAACCGACGCGCGCGTGCTGCACTGCCTGCCGGCCCACCGCGGCGAGGAGATCACCGACACGGTGATCGAGAGCGAGCGCTCGCTCGTCTGGCGACAGGCCGAAAATCGCCTGCACGCCCAGAAGGGGTTACTGAGCTTCTTGCTCGACGCGCGCTAGTTCCCGAGCAGCGGGACGATCGCGCCGACGGGCACGCCGTAGACGGCGTGGGCCGGGAGACTCCCGGGGAGCGCGAAATTCGGGAGCGGCGGCGCGCCGGCGAAGCCCACTGTTTGTAACCAGATCGGCATCACGAGCGCCGCGAGCACCGCCCAGAGGACGACCCCGTACACGAGGCCGGCGATCGTCGATCGGCCGATACCGTTCCCGATGCCCGTGGTGGCCGCGATCGCGGCGAACACCACGCCGAGGATCGCGCTGTGGGCCATGTGGACGATCCAGCCGGCGAGCCCGCCCTGAAGGCCGTACAGCGCCGGAATCGCCATCTCGATGACCGGCGGCATCAGCATGGTTATCAGCACGCCCATCGCCGCGCCGCCCGCCAGGCCGCCAACGACGCCCGCCTGCCAGTCGGCCAGTCGTGTACCGGTCGCCGCCGTCGTGTCGGTGCGAGTTTCTTGGCTCATGCGAACGACGGTAGTTTGCGCGCCGACATAGCCATGACCCGTGTTGGCGAACGGCGCGCATTGGCGCGAAGCGCGCACGACCGCGGGCGGATGTTTATCTTCCAGCTCACCGAACGGTCCCCATGATCGACTCCGATCCGGACCCGCAGCGGTTTCGCGATCTAATGGTCGACTCCGAGCCCGGGTTCGCGGAGGTGATGGTCTGCGTCTTCGACATCCAGCGCCACGAGACGCGGACCTATCGGACGCTGTGCGATCGCCCGGAGAGCACGGTCGCGGAGCTCGCCGAAGAGCTGGATCGTGATCGTTCGAACGTCAATCGCTCGCTGTCGACGCTGCGCGAGAAGGGCCTCGCCGACCGCGGTCGCCGACTGCTCGATGGCGGCGGTCACGTCTATCAGTACACCGCGACGCCGTTACCCGAGGCGAAAGAGCTGATGCACGACACGCTCGACGAGTGGACCGCCTACGTCCACTCGCGCATCGACGGGTTCGGGGACGAAGCGCTCGAATGAACGGGCGAGCTAGCCTGATTCGGGCGTGCGCTCGAACGCACCGGGCTGTTCCGGCCGGCTGCCGAGCGTGAGCGAGAGCGTTCGGCGCTCGCCGTTGCGCAACACCGTGACGTCGATCGTATCGCCCGGCGATGCCTGAAGCGCGAGATACGAGGAGAGCTGCTGGCGGCCGGCGATTTTCTCGCCGCCGAGACCGACGATGACGTCGCCCTGCCTGAGCGTGCCGTCCGACGGGCCGTCCTGACTGACCTGCGTGACGGCCACGCCACGCGGGCGATCGAGTCCCACACGATCGGCGAGATCAGGTGTGACGGTCTGCAGCCCGACGCCCATGTAGGCGTGCTCGTATGCGCCGTTCTCGATGAGCGACGGCACGACGCGCTCGACGAGCGCCGCCGAGACGGCAAAGGCGAGGTTTTCGCCGCCGCCGGAGCTGATGACGCCGATGACCCGGCCGTCGAGATCGACGAGCGGGCCGCCCGAGTTGCCCGGGTTGACCGGCGCGCCGGTCTGGATCGCGTCGGGGATCCGGTAGCCGTTCGGCGCGGGGATCAGGCGGTTGACGCCGCTGACCAGCCCCGACGTGACCGAGCCTTCCAACCCGAACGGGTTGCCGATGGCGACCGCCTCCGTGCCGATGGCGGGTTCGGATTCGACCAGCGAGAGCGGTTCGGCGTACTGGGGTGTGTTCCGTACGTCGACGACGGCGAGATCGCTCGACGGGTCCGTCCCGACGACCGACGCCGAGCGCCACTCACCCTTGGAGAACCGAACCTGGACGTCGCTCGCATCGCTGACGACGTGGGCGTTCGTGATGACGTGGTTCCCACGGAAGACGAATCCCGAACCCTGTCCACCCCGGCCCGATCGACTGGTGACGCTGATGAGGACGACCGAGCCGATGGTGTCGCGGTAGACTTGCGTGTACGGACTCGGAGAGGAGCGGCTGGCGTTCGTCGCGTTTCCCGACGGCGTCCCTGTCGTCGACGATCCGTTCGTCGTGTTCTCGCCGCCGAGGACGCCGGAACAGCCGGCGATCGAGGCGGCGAGCGTCGCCCCGAGCGCGCCGAGATATCGCCGACGCGTCGTCCGCTGGCTCATGCGTGGCGTTGTGGCCACGCGTGGGTAAGCACCACGCTTGTGGTGTGCGAACCAGCCGACTTTTGCCCACAGCCCCCGAGGCGCGCACATGTCCGACCTCAGCCTCGCCGCGGCCGCGCCCGACTGCGCCGACGACGGTGTCTGGCTCGCCTGCATCGAGTGTGGCGAACAGCTCGCCCCGTTCGACGAACCGACCTACCGCTGTCCCGACTGCGGCGGGCTGCTCGAAGCGCGCTACGAGCAGTATCCGACGTTCGAGGAGTTTTCGGGTCGCGGCGTCTGGCGCTACGACGCGGCGTTGCCCTTCGATCACGGTGTCTCGCTGCCCGAGGGTGACACGCCGCTGCACGAGGTCCCCCGGCTCGAAGCGGACGTCGGAGTACGGAGCCTGCGCATCAAACACGAGGGGATGAACCCGACGGGCAGCTTCAAGGATCGGGGGATGACCGTCGGGGTTCGCGTCGCCGAGGAGCTCGGCGTCTCGCGGCTGGCCTGTGCCTCGACGGGCAACACGAGCGCGGCGCTCGCGGCCTACGGCGGACGCGCCGGCCTGGAGACGCTCGTCTTGCTCCCGGCTGGCAAGGTCGCCGCCGGCAAGGTGGCCCAGGCCGCCCTCCACGGTGCACGCATCCTCGAAGTCGACGGCAACTTCGACGCCTGCCTCGACATCGTGAGCGAACTCGCCGACCGCGGCGAGGCCTACCTGCTCAACTCGCTCAATCCCTTCCGCCTGGAAGGCCAGAAGACGATCGGCTTCGAGATCCTCGAAACGTTTCGCGACGAGTACGGGCGGTTCCCGGACCGCATCGTCCTCCCGGTCGGCAACGCCGGCAACACGGCGGCACTCTACAAGGCCTTCCGCGAACTCGTCCGGGCGGGCGCGCTCGCCGAGGACGAGGTGCCGATGCTGACCGGCGTCCAGGCCGCGGGGGCCGCACCGATGGTCGAGGCCATCGAGGAGGGCTACGAGGACACCGAACGCTGGGAGGACGTCGAGACGCGCGCGACGGCCATCCGGATCGGCAACCCGGTCAACGCGCCGAAGGCCCTCCCCGGCATCCGGGCGACCGGCGGCACCGCGGTCGCGGTCGCCGACGACGCGATCACCGACGCCCAGCGCGCGCTCGCCGAGGAGGGCGTCGGCGTCGAACCCGCGAGCGCGGCCAGCGTCGCCGGCCTGCGCAAACTCCGCGAGGAGGGCGTCGTCGACGACGGTGAGGACGTGGTTTGCCTGACGACCGGCCACCTGCTGAAGGACCCCGACGCGGCCGCCGCCGCGGGGGCCGAGCCGGAACCGGTGGCGAACGACACCGAGGCGATCCTCGACCATCTGAGCGGCTAGGTACCGATGGCCGACCTCGTCTATCCGACGGTCGAAGACGTTCTCGCCATCCACGAGGCAGTCGTCGTGAGCGATCGCGAAACCGAAGCCGGCGTGCGCTCGCCCGAAACCGTCGAATCAGCGCTGATCTACGTTTCGGAGGGCTATTTCGGCGAAGCGCCCGACACGGTCCACGAAACGGCGGCACACCTCATGCGACTGCTCGCCGCCGAACACCCGTTCGTGGACGGGAACAAGCGCACGGCGTTGAATACGGCGGAGGTTATCTACGACATAAATGGCTACGAATTCGATCACGGAGACGACGTTCGTGCCATCCTCAAGCGTTTTGCGACGGACGAACGGAACGTCGACATGAGTGGTGTCATCGCGTATTGCCGCGAGCATGCTCATGAAGCCGAAGAGTAAATACCGGGGCCGACGTATCGACGAGCGAGAGGATGGCACAGACCACTCCATCGAGCTACCGGGACGAGCGTGCCGAACTCCGTGAACGGGTCCGGAACGCAGAATCCGAAGCCGAGCGACGCGAAGCAGTGCTGCGACTCGCCGAGATCAATCGCGAAATCCAAGCGGAAACCTACGAAAAACTCGCGCGCGAGTGAGCGCACACGCTCGAATCGCTCCCAACTGACTGCTCAGTTCTCTTCGTCGTCGAAGCCGTCGAGCAGCGACGCCTGTCCCGTGTGATCGTTGTCGTCGAACGATTCGACGCGGACGGGCACCTGCGTGTCGAGCAGGTTCGGCGGGGCGTCCGAAATCTGGAGCACGCTGTCGCCGAGGCGGACGAGCGCGGTTCCGTTCTCGTAGCCGGTGACGAACGCCCGGAACTCCGTGCCGGGATCGAAACTCGGCTTGTTCGTCCGGAATTCGAGTCCCTCGGTGAACGCGGCGAGACGGCTCATACGCGTGCCACCTCACCCGTCTCGCGGTCGGACGTGTATTCGAGCCCGAAGCCGGTCAGGGCGGCGACGATGAAGACGAAAAACAGCAGCCAGCCGTGGAAGACGAACGGCCAAACCTCCGCCGGGTTGACCAGCATCGACTGGGTGAACCAGCTGTACTGCTCGGGTAGTCCCAGCATGGCGGTGTAGCCCGCGAGCAGGCCGCCGCCCCACGGGAAGATGTAGCCGAGCGCCGAGGTGTTCGCGTCGAGGATGTTCGCGCGGCGGTAGCCGTTGATGTTGAACCGCTCGCCGATGCGGGCGATGTACGGCGCGATGGCGATCTCGGCGGCCGTGTTGATCGTGATCATCGCGTTGATCGCGGCGGTGCCGAGCACCATCGTCATCTCGGCCCGGCGGAGGCTCGTCGCGACCGATCCGAGCAGGAAGTCCTGCATCGCCTCGAAACCGCCGCCGCGGACGAGGATCTGCGCGCCGGCGACGATCAGGAGCGTGAGGACGATCAGCGGGAAGAAACCGACCGCACCGCTGTAGATGCTGCCGGCGACGCCCGTCTCCGAGCTCTGGACGAGTTCGATGAACGGGAGGCCCGAAAGCGACTGGGCGATGCCGGAGTTCTGCGGTGCCTGGAAGACAAGCATGTCGCTCACGCTCGCCAGGCCGGTGACGACGTTCAGGACTGCCGAGGTGATCAGTCCCCACGAGATCGCTTCGACGATGTGGCGACCGCGGATCGCGGTGCCGATGACGACCGCGACCGAAAGGAGATGGACGAGACCGAGCGGGTTGCTGTTCTCGGTGAGCAGGCCGCCGGCCTGCTGGGCGACGTCGACGCCGTCCATCAGGCTCCCGGCGACGATGTAGGCCGGGAGCGCGATGATCGCCGCGACGGCAGCGTACTTGAAGCGTGAGGAGACGACGCCGCCGATGTCCGAATCCTGTGTGACGGCGCTGACGATCGTCGTGTCGCTCACTGGCGCGAGGTTGTCGCCGAAGACCGCCCCCGAGAGGATCGCCGCGAACGTGAGCACCGGGTTCGCGCCGAGCAGCACGCCTGCCGGGAAGAACAGCGTCGTGAACGCGACGACCGTGCCGTAGCCGGTACCGATACCGGTCGCGAGCAGGCCCGCGAGGATGTAGGCCGCCGCCGGGAACAGCGTCGCACCGATGTCGAGGGCGGTCGCCGCCCAGATGAGGCCGTCGACGAACCCGCCGGCCTGGAGGGTGTCGGCGAACATGCCCGCCCACAGCCACGCGACGATGGCCGTCGCCGCCACGGGTTGAGTCATCCCCTCGAAGATCGTGTTCGCGTACTGCTTCCAGTCGCCCTTGGCGAAGAACATCCCGATGATGAGGGCGACGAGCATCCCCGCGACCAACCCCTGCGTGTCGCCGATCTGGAGGACGCCGCTCTGGAAGACCGCCCAGACGACGAAGATCGCGAGCGGGAGCGCGCTCAGCCAGCGCCCGCCGTAGAACTCGATGCTGCGCTCGTCGTCGCTGCTGTCGGCCAATCCCTCGTCGTACTCGTCGGTCGGATCGCCGGGGCTCCCCCCGTCAGTGCTCATACTTCAAGCACTACACAGAACGACCATTATATAGTTGTGGTCGAGAACTACTCCGTGCCGTTGAGCGCGATATAGGTCGTATCGATGACGCGCTCGTCGGCTTCGAGGCGGTCGCGCAGCTCGTCGGTGACGGGTTCGTCGAGGTTGTAGACCGACAGCGCCTCGCCGCCGATCGTCTCGCGGGCATTGAACATGCCCGCGATGTTGACGTCCGCATCGCCGAGGACCGTGCCGATGAAACCGATCAGACCGGGCGTGTCCTCGTTGCGCGCGACGAGCATGTGGCCCGACGGGATCGCGTCGACACGGAAGCCGTCGATACGGACGATGCGCGGATCCTCGCCGGCGAACAGCGTTCCGCAGACGCCGATCTCCGTGCCGCCGTTCTGGACCGTGACGGTCACGAGCGACTGGAAATCGGCGGCGGTGTGGGTCTTCGATTCGGTCACGTCGATGCCGCGCTCCTCGGCGATGCGCGGCGCGTTGACGGCGTTGACCTGCCATTCGAGCGGCTCGAACACACCCTGGAGCGCGCTCGCGGTCACGAGATCGACCTCCTCGCCAGCGATGTCACCGGCGTAGGTGACCTCGACGCCCTCGACACGCCCGTCGAGCAGTTGGGTGGCGATTTTCCCTGCTGTGGAGGCGATGTCGAGATACGGCTCGACGCGGGGGAACGCGCTCGCGTCCATCGAGGGCGCGTTGAGCGCGTTCATCACCGGCTCGCCGCGGATCGCCGAGAGCACCTGGTCGGCGATATCGGTGGCGACGTTCTTCTGGGCAGCGTGGGTGCTCGCACCGAGATGGGGCGTCACGATCACGTCGTCGACGCGCAGGAGCGGGCTGTCTTCGTCGAGCGGTTCGTCGGTGAAGACATCGATCGCCGCGCCGGCGAGCGTCCCGTCGTCGACGGCGGCCGCGAGCGCGCGTTCGTCGACGACGCCGCCGCGCGCGCAGTTGACGAGATAGCCGTCGCCGAGTCTGTTCAACTCCTCCTCACCGATGAGATCCTCCGTCTCGGGCGTCAGCGGCGTGTGCATCGTCAGAACGTCCGCGCGCACGAGGCAGTCGTCGAGTTCGACGAGCTCCGCTCCGAGGTTCGCGGCGCGCTCCTCGGAGATGTAGGGATCGTAGGCGACGAGCTCCATGCCGAGGCTGTCGAGTTTCTTCGCGACCTCCTGGCCGACGCGGCCGAAGCCGACGATGCCGAGCGTCGCGCCGTCGAGTTCCGTCCCCAGATAGTCGCCTTTGGCCCACTCGCCAGCCTTGAGGCGGGCGTGGGCCTGCGGGATCGAGCGCGCGGCGGCGAACGTCATCGCGACGGTGTGCTCGGCGGCCGCGCGGACGTTGCCCTCGGGGGCGTTGGCGACGATGACGCCCCGCTCGGTGGCAGCGTCGATGTCGATGTTGTCGACCCCGATGCCCGCCCGCCCGACGATCGCGAGATCGGGGGCGGCATCGAGCAACTCGGCCGTGACCTCGGTGCCCGAGCGGACGACGAGCGCGCTCGCGTCGGCGATCGCTTCGAGGAGGGCGTCACCTTCGGCGTCGTAGGCCGTTTCGACGGTGTGGCCGGCCTCGCGCAGGCGCGTGAGGCCCGGCTCGGCGATGGGGTCCGTGACGAGTACCTTCATGTCGAACCCTCCGACGCGGGAGGGTTAACCCTTTCCTCACTGGCACGTCTCGCCGGCCGATCGGGCGGCACGGATGCGAACGTTTTGAACCCGGCGGGCCGATGGGCGGGTATGAAACTGGTCGCGTTCGACTTCGACGGCACCCTCTCGGACTCGGAGATGAGCGTGCTGCTCGGCGAACAGTACGGCGTCGCCGAGGAGATGGCGACGATCACCGAGCGGGCGATGAACGACGAGATCGAGTACGCCGAGAGCCTCCGCGAACGCGTCTCGTTGCTGGAAGGCCTCCCGGTCGAGGGCGTCGAGGCGGGTGTCGAGAACGTCGTGCTGCGCTCCGGGGCGGCCGAGCTGATCCGGGACCTGAACGACGCCGGCGTCGTGACCGCGATCGTCACGGGCGGGTTCGGCCGCGGCGTCGAGAGCGTGCTCGCACGGTCGGAAACGCCCGTCGACGCGATCGTCGCCAACCAGCTCGAGTTCGAGGAACGACGCCTCACCGGCGAGGTCGCCGGCCCGCTCGTCGAGGGGACGAAAGACGATGCGCTCCGGGCGGTGGCGAACAACGCCGGCATCGACATCGAGGAGACGATCGCCGTCGGCGACGGCGCGAACGACCTGCCGATGCTCCGGACTGCGGGGTTCGCTATTGGCTACGAGCCGAAACCGGCGGTCGAACCGCACTGCGACGCCGTGGTCGAATCGATGGAAGAGTTGCAGGAACTGCTCGCCGAGCGGCTCGACTGACTCAATCGCCGAACAGGCTGGCGTGAACGGGTGCGAACGCCTCGCCCGACTCAGTACCGGTGTCGGTCACGGCGCGACCGGCGGTTCCGTGGGCGAGGAAGTCGGCGATCGGCGGACCGACGTTCTCCGGCTCGACCAGGAAGGCATCGTGGCCGTGATCGGAGTCGACGACGTGGTGGGCGACGTCGACGCCCGCGGTGCGACACGCCTCGGCGAGCGACTCGGACTGCTCGGTCGTGAAATGCCAGTCGCCGGTGAAGCTCATCACGAGTATCTCGCCGTCGAAGGCCCGGAGCGCGTCCGCATCCGAGGTGTGACCGGCGGCGAGGTCGTAGTCGTCCATTGCGCGCGTGAGATAGAGATAGCTGTTCGCGTCGAAACGATCGACGAACGTCCCGGCGTTGTAGTCGAGATACGACTCGACGTCGCGATAGGGGAAAAAGCCCGCTGCGGGGTCGACCGGGAAGTCGTCGCGGGCGGCGTCGCGGCCGGCAGCCCGACGGCCGAACTTCCGTGCCATCGAGTCCTTCGAGAGATACATCAAGTGCCCGAGCTGGCGCGCGAGTGCAAGGCCGTCGTCGGGTTCGGTCCCTCCATAGTAGTCGCCGCCCGCCCAGTTCGCGTCGGTCGTGATCGCGCGGCGGGCGATACCGTCGAGCGCGACGCACTGGGCGTCGAGGCGGGCGGCCGCAGCCACGGGGACTGCGCGCTCGACCCGGTCAGGGTAGCGCTTGATCCATTCGAGCACGTTCATCCCGCCGACGCTCCCCCCGACGACCGCCGCGAGCGTCGTGATCCCGAGATCGTCGAGCAGGCGGCGCTGGGCACGCGTCCAGTCGGCGACCGTGACCGGCGGGAAGTCGGTGCCGTAGGGTTCGCCGGTCTCGGGGTTCGTCGAAGCGGGTCCCGACGAGCCGTAGCAGGAACCGGGAATGTTCACACAGACGACGAACTGCTCGGTGGTATCGATGGCCTTGCCCGGACCGACGATGTCGTCCCACCACGCGCGGGCCTGGCCGTCCGTTTCGGTTGCCCAGTCGCCGCCCCTCCCACCACCGTCTCGCGGCGAGCCGCTCGACCGTTCCGTCGCGCTTCGCGCGACGCGTGCGACATGATGGCTCCCGGTGAGCGCGTGACAGACCAGTATGGCATTATCGCCGGTGAACTCGCCGTGGGTCTCGTAAGCGAGTTCGAGCTCCGGGATGGACTCGCCACACTCGAAGGTGAACTCGCCGAGGGAGCGAACGTCGCGCGTCGTCATTCGATCGCCGCCCCCAGATCGGCGACGATGTCCGCCGCGTCCTCGATCCCAACCGAGAGCCGCACGAGATCGGGTGTGACACCCGAGGCGCGCTGGTCGGCCTCCGAGAGCTGGGCATGGGTCGTGCTCGCCGGGTGGATCACGAGGGTCTTCGCATCGCCAACGTTCGCCAGGAAACTGGCGAGTTCGACGTCCTCGCAGAGGCGCTTGCCGGCCTCGTACCCCCCTGACAGCCCGAACGCGATCATCCCGCCGAACCCGCCGTCGAGATACTCGCGGGCGTTCACGTGTGTTTCGTGCTCTTCGATCCCTGGATAGGCGACCCACGCGACCGAGTCGTGGTCGTCGAGATACTCGGCCACTTGGAGGGCGTTCTCGGCGTGGCGCTCCATCCTGAGATGGAGGGTTTCGAGCCCCTGGAGGGTGAGCCAGGCGTCGAATGGCGACTGACTCCCGCCGAGGCTGCGGAGGCTGCGCTGGCGGGCGGCGGCGGTGAACGCGCGCTCGCCGAACTGCTCGGCGAAGTTCAGGCCGTGGAAGGCGGGGTTTGCGCCGCCGATCTCGGGGTATTTCTCGGGATGGTCGGCCCAGGGGAACGAGCCGCCGTCGACGAGCGCGCCGCCGATCGTCGTGCCCGCGCCGTGGAGCCACTTCGTGGTCGATTCCCAGACGAGGTCCGCGCCGTGATCGAGCGGACGACAGAGTGCTGGCGTGGCGAACGTGTTGTCCACGAGCAGCGGAACGCCGTGATCGTGGGCCACGTCGGCGATTTCCCCGATATCCGGCGTGACGAGCGAGGGGTTGCCGATCGTCTCACAGTGGACGTACGCCGTGTTCTCGTCGATCGCGTCAGCGTAGGCCGCGGGATCGAGCGTGTCGACGAACCGTGCTTCGATGCCGCGGCGGGCGGCGGTGTTCGAGAGATAGGCGTGCGTGCCGCCGTAGATAGAGGCGGCGCTCACCACGTTGTCGCCGGTCCCGGCGAGGACGAGCGTCGCGGCGTCGAGGGCGGCCATTCCCGATGCAGTGCAGAGCGCATCGGTGCCGTTTTCGAGGTCCGCCAGGCGGTTTTCGAGGGTTCGGACCGTGGGGTTCGAGATCCGCGAATAGACATCGCCCTCGGCGTCGAGCGCGTAGAGATCCGCGGCGCGATCGGCGTCCTCGAAGGCGTAGGAGGTCGTTTGGTAGAGCGGCGGTGCACGGGCACCGGTCGCCGCGTCCGCCGTCTGGCCGGCGTGGACGCAGCGCGTACCGAACCCGCGCCCCTCTGCGTCGGTCATGTACGTGGTGCATATATCGCGTCCCATCTATAACCACGAGTTACGGCAAATGTCGCCGTCGGCGATAACGGTCGATCGAGCAGCGCTGCATCTGCTGGGAACAGTCATATCCGTCGGCCGCGATAGGCTCCGGTAATGGACGACGATACCCCCGAAGAGGCGATCGAGCGCGGCATGGAAGCGTACTACGCGGGCGATGCCATCACGGAGCTGATCGAGGGCATCGACATCGATGCGCTCGCCGATGGCGCGGCGCTCGACGACGCCGTCGAGTACGAACGGCTCGGAAAGGTCCTCGGCGCACTCGTCGGACGGCTGGCCGCCAAGGGCGCGAGCAGCAGCGGACTGCTCGGCCGCGTCGTGAAGGAGTCGGCCGGCAGCGAGGTCGGCGGTCGCGTCGGCGAGGCGGCCGCGGTGGCGCTCGTCGAGAACGTCGATATCGACGCGCTCGCCGAACAGGTCAGGACGATCGGCGACAGCGAACGGCTCGGCGAGGGACTCGGCGACGCGGTCCGGGGAACGGAGATGGCGTTCGGACCGACGGATGAGACGGACGCCGACTGGACCGAGATCGACGTCGAGGACGCGGACGAAGAATAGAGACAGAATCAGAGTTCGGTGCGCGCGGCGTCGCGACCCGCCGCGGGATCGGCGTCGTAGCCGACGTCGGCGAGCGCTTCGCCGACCGTCTCGACGCCGCGGAGCACCTGCTCGTCGGTGAGCTGGCCCATGTTGCTCACCCGGAAGATCTCCCCGTCGAGATGGGCCTGACCGCCGCTGATCGAGACGTTTCGTTCGGCGACGGCGTCGAAGAACTCCTCAGGATTCTCGCGAACGGATTCGGGCAGTTCGATCGCCGTGACGGTGTTCGAGCGCTCGCTGGCGTCGTCGAGCGTCGGAAAGTCGTCGAGCCCCATCGCGGCGAAGCCGGCGCGGAAGGCGGCGGCCTGCCGGCGGTGACGGCCGATGCGTCTGTCCATCCCCTCGGCCTCGATCTCCTCGACGGCGACCGCGAGCGCCCGGAACAGCGGGACGGCGCTCGTGAACGGCGTCTGGTGATCGGCGGCTTTGCGGAGATGCCACTCCAGGTCGGCGTAGAAGGGCGCGCGCTCGCCATCCAGGTGTTCGACCGCACGGTCGGCCACGTACAGCGCGCTGATCCCCGGTGGCGCGGCGAGCGCCTTCTGGGAGTCCGTGATGGCGATGTCGACGTTCCAGTCGTCGATCCGGAAGACGTCGCCGCCGATCGAAGTGACGCCGTCGACGACGAACCGGGCGTCGTGCTCGGTCGCTATCTCGCCGATTTCGGCGACGGGGTTCAAGATGCCAGTGCTCGTCTCGTTGTGGACCATCGTCACCAGATCGGTGTCGTCGGTGACGTGCTCGGCGACCGTCTCGAGATCGAACGCCTCGCCCCACGTGACCTCGACCGGCGTCACACGGGCGTAGCGCTCGGCGATGCGCTTGAACCGCCGGCCGAACTTCCCGTTGACGAGCGCGACGACCTCGTTCTCGGCGTCCGTGAGGTTGGCGACGGCGGCCTCCATCCCCATCGTCGCCGTCCCGTTGAGAACCAGACCGGTGCCGCCGGCGCTGGTCGTCTCTTCCTGTGGGGTCGAGTGTTCGAAGACGTACTCCAGGCCGTCCTGGGCGCGCTCGTAGACCGCCTCGAACTCTGCCGAGCGGTGCGAGACCATCGGTGCGTCCATCGCCTCGCGGACCGCGTCGGTGATCGGCACCGGCCCGGGGTTCAGCAGGAGAAAGTCGTCGCTCATGGCCGTGTATCCGCCTCGGCTCACATAAGCCTCGGCGTTATCGCCGTACTTGCCACGAGAGCGGTGAGGCGGATCAGCGATTCGAAGAAGGTGGATCGTCAAGTGGCCGGCACAGCTACTCGGCCGTACGGATGGCTGATGTCGCAATCATCGGTGCCGGGATCGGCGGACTCTGCACAGCTATTGGACTACAGAACCGCGGCTTCGATCCAATCGTGTTCGAGAGGACGAACGAACTTCGCCCCGTTGGGTTCGGAATCGGAATCGGTCCGAACGGAATGCAAGCGCTCAACGAACTCGGTGTCGCCGATGCCGTTATCGAGCAGGGCGTCGTTCTGGATCGGATCGAGCTGCGAACCGAAGCAGGGCAGCTGCTCATGCCGATGGATTTTCGTGCCCCTGCAAACCGACTCGGGCTCGATCACGTCATGGTAGCGATCCACCGGGCGGATCTTCAGTCCATCCTCGTCGAACGACTCTCCAAAGAACGGCTGCGACTCGGGGTGGAATGTGAGGGAATCGACCCGGAGCAGCCCGCGGTCCAGTTCGCTGCTGGAAACGAAAAAACGGCAAACCTCGTTGTCGGTGCCGATGGTATCGACTCGACCGTTCGAGAGCACGTCCTCCCAGGCAATCAGCCACGATACGCTGGTGAAGTGGCCTATCGAGGCCTCGTTGATGTAACGGTTCTCGATGACATCACTCCAAAGGGAATGGAGTTTTGGGGTCGGGGGTTGCGTTTCGGCTATTTTCCGGTCAGTGACGAGCAGGTATACTGGTTTGCCTCGATCGTGGCGTCACGCCCCGGGACAGCACCCGAAGCCACCGCCAGTAAACTCGCCGAGCGATATCGGAAATTCGTCGATCCCATTCCAGACCTCATCGCCAGAACCAACGACGAGACGCTTCTCCGCACACCACTAACCGATCTGCCACGACTCACCTACTGGACCAGCGGCCGCGTTGCTCTCCTCGGTGATGCTGCGCATGCGATGACACCAAATCTCGCGCAAGGAAGTGCACAAGCGATGGAAGACGCTATCGTTCTCGCTGATTCCATAGCCACTCACGGAACCACCCGTCGTGCGCTCGCGGACTACGAAGCTCGTCGCAAAGAGCGAGCGGAATCCGTACGTCGCCAGTCACGAATCCAGGGTCGGCTGGCGCAGATCGACCATCCGACTGTGGCGAGGATTCGAAATACCGCACTCAGATATGTACCGTCCTCACTACTGCAGAAGCAAACGAAATCACTGATTGATATAGATTTCTGACTATTCTGTAGAGGAATGTATTTACTGAGCGCACGAACTGTGACCACAGATGACCAATGATCAATCGACCCGTAGAGCAAGGAGAAAGAAATGCGTCTGAACTGCGCCGAGGCGAACCACCTAAGCGGAGCCCCGGAATAGCTGGGGCAATGACCGCCTCGGACGCCGCGGACGCGGACAACCCCTATCTCCGCGATCCGCCAACGGAGTTCGACGACCTCGCAACGCTCGACGAGGAGCAGGCGCGCGAGCAGGCCGAGCAGCTGCGCGAGGCGATCCGCCGACACGACCATCGGTACTACATCGAGGCCGACCCGGGGATCCCCGATCGGACCTACGACGCGCTCTTCTCCCGGCTCGAATCGCTCGAAAACTCCTTCGACATCGCGAGCGAGACGAGCCCGACCCGGCGCATCGGCGGCGAACCGCTCGACGAACTCGTGACCGTGGACCACGTCGCGCCGATGCTCTCGATCGACTCCAGCGGTGATCCCGAGGAGGTCCGGGAGTTCGACGAACGCGTGCGTCGCGAACTCGGGGAGGGAGGCGGCCAGCAGTCGCTCGCGGAGTTCGAGGACGAGGGCGACGGGATCGAATACGTCTGCGAGCCGAAGTTCGACGGGCTCTCGATCGAGGTCGTCTACGAGGACGGCGTCTACGAGCGCGCCGCGACCCGCGGAGACGGCCGCGAGGGTGACGACGTGACACAGAACGTCCGCACCATCGGGTCGGTTCCACAGCGTCTCCGAGGAGAATATCCCGAGTATCTCGCCGTGCGCGGCGAGGTCTACATGCCGCGCGACGCTTTCGCCGAACACAACCGCGAGCGCGTCGAGCGCGGCGACGACCCGTTCGCGAACCCGAGAAACGCAGCCGCGGGCACGCTCCGCCAGCTCGACCCCGCCGTCACCGCCGAGCGCCCGCTCGCGTGCTTCTTTTTCGGCGTGCTCGAAACGAGCTACGCGTTCGCGAGCCACGAAGAGCAGTATCGGAAACTACCCGAGTGGGGTCTGCCCGTCAACGATCGGATGGACGTTGTCGGGAGCATCGAGGGCGCTATTGACTACCGCGATCGCCTTGGCGAGGCGCGCGAGGAGCTGAACTACGAGATCGACGGGACGGTGTTCAAGGTGAACGATCTCGCGGCCTGCGAGCGGCTCGGGACGACCGCGCGCGCCCCGCGCTGGGCCTACGCCTACAAGTTCCCCGCGCGGAGCGAAATCACACGAATCACCGACATTACCGTGCAGATCGGTCGAACGGGGCGAGTGACGCCGGTCGCGCTGCTCGATCCCGTCGAGGTCGGCGGCGTCGAGGTCTCGCGGGCGACGCTGCACAACCCCGGCGAAATCGAGGAGCTCGGCGTGAACACCGGCGATCGGGTGCGTCTCCAGCGCGCGGGCGACGTGATCCCGTACGTCGTCGAGGTCGTCGAGGACGGCGGCGAGGACACCTTCGAATTCCCCGATCGCTGTCCGATCTGTGACAGCGCGATCGAGCGCGACGGCCCGCTCGCGTTCTGTACGGGCGGGGTGGCCTGTCCCGCACAGCTCCAGCGCGCGCTGGAACACTACGCCAGCCGCGAAGGACTTGACATCGAGGGGCTGGGCGAGGAGCGCATCGATCAGTTGCTCGATGCTGAACTGGTCGAATCGATCCCCGATCTCTACGATCTCCGAGAGGCGGATCTCGCCCGTCTGGATGGGTGGGGCGAGAAGAGCGCGGCGAACCTCCGAACGGAGCTCGATGCAGCGAAAGAACCCCCGCTCCCGGAGTTCCTCACCGCGCTCGGCGTCCCCGAGGTGGGATCGACGACCGCCGAGAGCCTCGCCCGCGAGTTCGGAACGCTAGATGCGTTGATGGATGCGAGCGAGGACGAACTCCGCGAGGTGCCGGACATCGGCCCACGCGTCGCGAGCGAGATCCGGGAGTTCTTCGATAGCGAACGGAACCGGGAGACGGTCGCCGGCCTGCGCGAGCGCGGCGTCGAACCCGAGTCGATCGAGCACGAGCGTGGCGACGCACTCGTCGGCGAGACGTTCGTGTTCACGGGCGGGCTATCGGAGCTGACGCGTGAGGAGGCCGAGAGCCTCGTCGAACAGCACGGCGCGAGTAGCACAGGAAGCGTCTCGGGCAACACCGACTACCTGGTGGTCGGCGAGAACCCCGGACAGACGAAGCGCGACGACGCCGTACAGGAGGAGGTGCCCGAACTCACCGAAGAGGAGTTCGTGGCGCTGCTCGACGAACACGGGATCGAATTCTGACGGGAGCGAACCTTAGAGGTCGGTCCCCTCGAAGCGGAGATAGCCGAGCGCGAGCGGGACGACGATCCAAGCCGCGAGGATGACGAACCCGAACCAGTCCTGGAGGTAGAACGCGTCGGGGGTTTGACCTGTGACGGCGAGCGTCGTCGGGTTCTGGGGGAGCAGCGATCGTGCGGCGCTGCTGTAGGCGCTGCCGGGCGGGAGCGACTGGAGGAAGTAGTACCAGTCGCCGGGCGGCTGCTGGGGCAGACTGAGCCCGTTCACGAGGTAGACGACCGCGAGGAGCACCTGTTGCCAGAGGAACTCCAGAACGACGAGCAGTGAGATGCCACCGATGAGCGCGCGAAACGTCGAGGTCGTCGCCGACGAGATCGCGACGCCGATCGCGATGTAGGCCAGCCCGAGCAGGACGGTCACGAACGCGAACACGAGATAGTTCACCGGCGTGAAGCGACTCGACTGCCAGAAGATCACCGCCGCGCCGACGGCGAAGCCGACGAGGATCGGCACGACGAGCACGCTCGTGCGGCCGAGCGTCTTCCCGAGCACGACGTCGAGCCGGGAGTGGGGCAGCGAGAGCAGCAGCTTGATGCGCCCGCTCTCGCGCTCGCCGGCGACGGCCTTGTAGCCGAGCGCCAGCCCGATGATCGGCACGAGCAGGCCCGCGGGCGTCAGCAGCGAGAAGATGAGCACCAGCGCCGTCGGATCGCCGCCGCCCGGGGCCGGCTGGATGCGCGCGAAGAAATACGACGCACCCGCGACGAACAGCACGAACAAACCTGTCAGCCCGAGCAGCACTCGTGAACGGATCGCATCCTGAAAATCCTTGCGCGCGACCGCGAGCGTGCTCACGCGCGGACCTCCCGCTCGCCGGTGGTGTAGCTCGCGAAGACTTCCTCCAGCGAGGCTCCCGTCGTATCGAAATCGGCTACCGGCGCGCCGTTGTCTTCGAGCGTCGACAACACCGTGGTCTTCGCGCCGTCCACACAGTCGACGGTCAGTTGCTGTCCGTCCGCACGGACCGTCGAGACGCCGTCGAGCGCGCGGACCGCCGCCACCGCGTCGTCGGGCAGACGCTCGACGTCGACTGCGAGCGTCGTCTCGCCGCCGGCGGCGTCGCGCAGCCCCTCGACGGTGTCCTCGGCGACGAGTTCGCCGTCCCGAAGGATGCCGACCCGATCACAGACCGGTTCGACCTGACCGAGGACGTGACTGGAGAAGAACACCGTCGCGCCGCGATCGCGCTCGGCGCGGACGATATCGCGCATCTCGCGCGCGCCGTTCGGATCCAGTCCCGTCGAGGGTTCGTCGAGGATCAGCAGGTCCGGCTGGCCGACGAGCGCCATGCCGAGGACGAGGCGCTGGGCCATCCCCTTCGAGTAGCCGCCGGCCTTTCGGTCGAGCGCGTCGGCGATCCCCACTCGCTCGGCGATTTCCGATGGGCTGTCGGCGGCGTTTTTCGACCCGATGGCGAAATCGAGATGCTGACGGCCGGTCAGGCGGTCGTACGGCGAGAACCCCTCCGGGAGCACGCCGACGCGCTCGCGCACCTGCTGGCTCTCGGTGCGGGCGTCGAGATCGAGCACGCGCGCGCTCCCCGCCGTCGGCCGAACGAAGTCGAGCAGCACGTTGATCGTCGTCGATTTCCCCGCCCCGTTCGGCCCGAGAAAGCCGTAGATGTCGCCCTCCCGGACCGTCAGGTCGAGATCCGAAAGCGCCTCGACGGGATCGCTCGACCGTCCCGGGAGCCCGAGCCCGCCGTCGTAGCGCTTGGTCACTCCATCGAGTTCGATGGCTGCCATGTGGGGGTGTTTTCGACACCACGGTATGGGCTTTCCCCTTCGTCGCGCTCAACGACGGATCTGCACCGAATACGCCCGCCGGCTCCCGATTCACCGCCGTGAGAAACGACGATCGGGCGAGAAAAACGACGTGAAACCAACCGTTTCGGGCGTGAAACGGTTGGACATCCGAATGGAAATGGCCGTTTCGTGCAGTACGTGGCGCTCGAAAAGGGACCGTTGGCCGCGGACGACGATGATCGGCTCGCGAACCGGCCGTCACAGGACGGGGGTGGCGGACAGTCGTCAGCCAAACGTCAGACACGTGTTGTTCGAACATGAAGAAATGCGCGTGAATCGGCGTCTCAGCGGCTGTAACGGTCCGCAACAGTCGGAACAGGACGGGCTATTTATGTGGTCGAGGCTGCTGGTGTCGAGTGCAGAACGCATGACAAGCAAACCATTCGACGCGCTCGGGGAGCGGCTCCCCTCACGGCGCGTTCTGGCGGTCGGTCTCGTTGCCGCGCTGCTCGTCTTCGCCGGCTGTATGGGCGGCGGTGGCGGTAACAACAGTAGCGAAGGAACGACTGCGATGGACGGCGGTGCTGCCGAGGAAACTTCCATGATGGAAGACGGCGGCATGGCCGAAGAGACGACGATGATGGAGGACGGTGAGGAGACCATGATGGAGGACGGTGAAGAGACGACCATGATGGGCGACGAAGAGACCATGATGGAAGGTACCGACATGGGTACGGAGATGGAAGGTACCGAGATGATGGGCAACACGACGACCGAAGCCGCAGCCTAAATTCGGTCCCCAGCCCTCTCAAAACCGATATGCGGTCGGTGCTGCCGACCGTTCGTTTTTATCAACCACACTCGTCGATAGCGATATCGCCGTGCTGATGGCGCTGTGTCGATCCGACAGCCGATCGGAGAGACCGATTACGGCGGGATATGTGCAGCTGCCGACTGACCGACAGTATAATACCGAGCGCACGCAGAAGATAGGCGAAGGATGAGCGACGGCGCGCGTATCTTGGCAGGAGTGCTCTGTCTGGTGGTACTCGCCAGCGCCGCCGTCCCGGCCGTCGCGCAGTCGAACGACGGCATCGGCACGATCGAGGTGTCGGGCAGCGGCGTCATCACCAACGATCCTGCAAACGGCTCCACGTATCTCTGGAGCGACGAGTCGCTCAACGTCAGCGTCGGCTTCGCCGACCAACCGGACGCCCGCAACTACCGCGTCTGTCTCGGTGCCGATCGGAAGGGGACGACGCGAACGCTCGACTGTGGGCTCGAAGCGCTGCCGAACGGCACCAACGGCACCGCCGAGTTCACGAACGTCACGTGGCCGCAAAACGCCACCGGCGAGCAGAGACTCGCCGTCGAGCTCCAGAAGCTCTCGAACGCGAGCAACGCGACGGTGCTCGACCGCACGACCGTCTCCGTGACGGTGCTCCGTCGACAGGGTGACTTCGACGGCGACGGGTTGACCAACGCCCGCGAGGTCGAGGCGGGCTACAACGTCTCGAACCCGGACATGGATGCCGACGGACTGACCGACGGCGCGGAGGTCAACCAGTACGGCTCCGACCCGCAGGATCCCGACAGCGACGGTGACGGCATCCGCGACGGGATCGAAGTCCAGCGCGGCACCGATCCGACCGCGAGCGACACCGACGGCGACGGGCTCGACGACGATCTCGAAGCGATGCTCGGGACGAACCCGACCAACGACCTGACACCGATCTGGCTCGTCGTCGGCGCGATACTCGTCATCGCCGTCGTCGTGGCCGTCGGCGCGTTCGTCCGCCGCCGATGGCGCGAACGCGACGGCAGCCTGCTGCATCTGGGGTCGGACACCGACGAACCGGCAGCCGATTCGGAGGACGGCACGGATTCGCCCAGCGATGCGGAGCCCACAACCGAGATCGCCGATCCGATGCCGATGACCGACGAGGACCGCGTGCTGGCGCTGCTGCGCGACCATGGCGGGCGGATGAAACAGTCACAGATCGTCGAGCGAACCGAGTGGTCGAAGGCAAAGGTGAGCCGACTACTCTCGTCGATGAACGAGGACGGCAGCGTCGAGAAGCTCTCGATCGGGCGCGAGAACATCATCAGTCTCGACGGGCAGGGGCCAGAGGCCGCGCGCTCGCCACACGAGGAGAACCCGTCCGACTGATCGGCGATCTGACGTATCGTGATTACCGTCACGGAGCCGTGAACGCGGTCGGTGCGGGCGATGACGTTCTGATCGACAGTATCAAACGCCTCGCGTGCCTTCGGTAGTCGATGGACGCAGCGCACGTCCGCGAGCACGCCGGCGAGCTCCCACGCGAACCTGGCGTCTATCAGTTCCAGGAGGGCGAGACGACGCTCTACGTGGGGAAGGCCGTCGATATCCGCGAACGGGTGCGCTCGTACGCCGACCCGCGCTCGCGGCGCATCGCGAGGATGGTCGAACGCGCCGAGGAGATCGAATGTGCGGTGACGGACACCGAAACACAGGCGCTCCTGCTCGAAGCGAACCTGATCAAACGCCATCAGCCACGCTACAACGTCCGCCTGAAGGACGACAAGTCCTATCCACTCGTCCAGCTCACCGATCACGAGTTCCCGCGCATCGAGATCACGCGCGACCCCAACCCCGGGGCCGTGGCGTTCGGTCCCTACACCGAGCGCGGGCGCGTCGAGACCGTCGTGAAGGCGCTTCGGGAGACCTACGGCGTACGGGGCTGCTCCGATCACAAGTTCGCCGGGCGCGATCGGCCCTGTCTCGATCACGATCTCGGGCTCTGCACCGCACCGTGTACCGGCGAGATCGGGAGTGAGGAGTACATCGCCGACGTCGAGTCCGTCGAGCGCTTTTTCGAGGGGAGCCCGGGACTGCTCGCCGACCCGCTGCGCCGCGAGATGGAGCGCGCCACAGAGGAGCAGAATTTCGAGCGGGCCGCGAACCTGCGCGACAAGCTTCAGGTCGTGGAATCGTTCCACGAGGGCGGCGGCGAGGCCGTATCGGCCCAAACCAACGAGGAGTGGGTCGACGTGCTCGGTGCGGTCGTCGAGGGCGAGCGCGCGACGGTCGCCAGATTACACAGCGAGGGCGGCCAGCTCGTCGAGCGCGATCGCCACACGCTCTCGGTGCCCGACGACGGCGAGGAGGGTGTGGGGAGCGTTCTCGCCGCGTTCATCGTCCAGTATTACGCCGAGCGCTCGCTGCCCGACGCACTGTTGCTCTCCGAACGGTTCACCGACGACGAACTCGACGATTGGCTCGACGACGAGAGTGTTGCGGTGCGCGTTCCCGGCGCGGGGCGCGAAGCGACCCTCGTGGAGCTGGCGCTCAAAAACGCCCGCCGCGGGCGCGGAAAGGCCGACGGAACGGCGGCGCTCGCCGAACGTCTCGGCATCGGGCGCGCCAACAGGATCGAGGGGTTCGACGTGAGCCACGCGCAGGGCCGGGCCGCCGTCGGCAGCGACGTGACGTTCGTTGACGGCAGTCCCGAGAAATCCGACTACCGACGGAAGAAGCTGCAAGACGAGAACGACGACTACGCCAACATGCATGCGCTCGTGGCGTGGCGCGCGCGCCGAGCAGTCGAAGGGCAGGACGACAGATCGGAGCCCGATCTGCTGCTCATCGACGGCGGTGAAGGGCAGTTGAACGCCGCATGCGATGCGCTCTCCGAAGTCGGCTGGGACGTGCCGGCGATCGGGCTGGCGAAGGCCGAAGAGCGCGTCGTCACCCCCGATGGGAGTTTCGCGTGGCCCGACGACGCACCCGAGCGCCACCTGCTCCAGCGCGTGCGCGACGAATCCCATCGGTTCGCGGTCCAGTACCACCAGACCCTGCGCGACGAGGTGTCGACCGTTCTCGACGACGTTCCCGGTATCGGCCCGCAGACCAGAAAACGCCTGCTCCGGCGCTTTGGCAGCATCGATGGGGTGCGCGCGGCCTCGCCCGACGAACTCCAGTCGGTGTCGGGCGTCGGCGAGAAGACCGCCACGACGATCCAGGGGCGACTCTGAGTTCGCGACGTTACGGACTGTGGACGGTCACGTCACCGAAATTCTCGACCGTAGAGTCGACCGAGAGTGATGACGGCGATCCCGATACAGATCAGCCCGGCCAGAAAGCCGATCGTGGGTCCCAGGGTCACGCCGGCACCGATGAGTGCGACGAGAAAGACGAGCATGTCCAGCTGTGAGCGAGTCTCGAACGCGGACTCGGAGGGTGTGTCTTCGACTTCTAACGAAGATGGATCCATCATGGTTACAGAGTTGTTTTTCGTGATAAGTTAAACTTCTGCCTTCATCGAAACGATCATACAATCACCGATCGAATTCGTAGAGCGATCTTGAGAAGGTTCGAAACGGCCGAAAAGCTGTGTCTGCGGGAACTACCCGGTGCGCTCGTGGCGATCTTGATGCTGTTCCAGGGCACGCTCGCGGAGCGCGTGCTGGTGATCGTTCGCGCAGGCGAGGTCGGGCACCGGTCGTGTGCCGTGCGAACCGTCGACGGCGACGAACGTGAAAAACGAGGTCGTCGTCTCGCGGAGCTCGTCGGCCGCCGGGTGCTCGGCCGTGACGGTGACTTTCACGTCCATGCTCGTCCGCCCCGTCGCGAAGACGTAGCCCGAGAGCGTGACGATCTCGCCCTGTTCGATCGGTGCGAGGAACTCGACACCCTCCATCGCGGCGGTGACGGTCAGCCCGCCCGAGAACCGCCGCGAGGCGATCGCTGCGCAGATGTCCATCCAGTGGAGCACCCGCCCGCCGAGCGCGCGTCCCAGATTGTTGGTGTCGGTCGGCATCAGGATCTCGCTCGTCTCCGTGTACGATTCGCCGAGAGTCACTTCGCCGGCGTTCCGGTCGTCAACGCTCTCGTCGGCGATCGTGCGGTCGGCCGCGGCGTTCGCTTCGGCCACGCTCACCACTCCAGCGAGCCGCCAGTGCGGTACTCCGTCACCTGGGTCTCGAAGAAGTTCTTCTCCTTGTTGAGATCGGCGGCCTCCGAGAGCCACGGGAACGGGTTGTCGGTCCCGTACTCGGGGTCGAGATCGAGCTGGCCGAGCCGGCGGTCAGCGACGTACTCGACGTAGTCGGCGAACTGGTCGGGGCCCATCCCGAGGATCTCGTTGGGGCAGGCCTTGCGGGCGTAGCGACGTTCGAGATCGACGGCCTCGGTAACGAGCTCACGGACCTCCCGACCGAAGTCGGCGGTCCACGCGCCGGTTTCCGTACGGATGGCGTCGATGAGATCGACGCCGAATCCCAGATGGAGCGACTCGTCGCGCATGATGTACTCGAACTGCTGGCCGACGCCGGTCATCTTCCCCTGACGTTTGAGTCCGAGCATCATCGCGAAGCCGGCGTAGAAGAAGATCCCTTCCATGATGACGTAAAAGCCGATCAGATCGCGCATGAACGCTCGAACGTCCTCCTGACTCTGGATCTCGAAGTCGTCGCGGTCGATCACTCTGGTGAGATCGACCACGAACTCGTCCTTGTCCTCGATGGCAGGAATGCGGTCGTACATCCCGTAGAGGTAGTCCGGGTCGAAGCCCAGGCTGTCACAGCAGTAGATGAACGTGTCCGTGTGGACGGCCTCCTCGTAGGCCTGGCGGAGAAGATACTGGCGACACTCGGGGGCGGTGACGTGGTCGTAGACCGCGAGCACGATGTTGTTCGCGGTCAGCGATTCCGCGGTCGAGAAGAAGCCGAGGTTCCACTCGACGAGCTGGCGCTCGGCGTCGCTGAGTTCGCCCTCCGACCACTGTCGGACGTCCTCGCCCATCGGGATCTCCTCGGGCGTCCAGTTGTTCGCCACGCCGTCGCGGTAGTATTCGCGTGCCCATTCGTAGTCGATCGGCAGGATCTTGTTCGGGTCGTGTCCGTCTGCGTCGGTGGTATACGTGATCGGCATTACTGGCAAGCCTCGCAGGTCGGGTCCTCGACCGTCGGAAGGTCGGTTTCGTCGTCGCTGTCTCCGTCGTCAGTATCCTCGTCCTCGACATCGCGCGTCTGCGTCCGGCCGTACTCGGCCATGTCGATGGTGGATTTCTCGAACTGGCTCGCGCCCAACGTCCGGAGATAGTAGGTCGTCTTCAGGCCGAGTTCCCAGGCCGTTCGGTAGACGTCGTCGAGCAGCGAGCCGTCCGTCGAGGGGAAGAAGACGTTGACCGACTGGCTTTGATCGAGCCAAATCCCCCTGTGAGCGGCGAGTTCGAGCTGGTGGCGCGGGTCGATCTCGAACGCGCCGCGGTGGCGCTCACGGATCGCCTCGGGGATGGCGTCGATCTCCTGGATCGAGCCGTCGTGATATTTGATCCGATCGAGCATCTCCTCATCCCAGAGATCGTGCTCGTCGAGATCGGCGACGAGGCGGTCGTTGACGACCGTGAACTCACCGCTCATGTTCGACTTGACGTAGAGGTTGGAGTAGCGCGGCTCGATCGAGGGGGTGGTACCGGCGATCGTCGAGATCGTCGCCGTCGGTGCGATCGCCATCGTGTTCGAGTTGCGCATCCCGTGTTCGGCGACGTGCTCGCGAACTGGTTCCCAATCGAGACGTTCGGTCACGTCGATCGGGATCTCGCGGTCGCGTTCGGCCTCCAGCAGCGGGACGGTGTCCTGTGGGAAGAGATCGCGGTCCCACTTCGAACCCTCGTAGGAGTCGTAGGGGCCACGTTCCGCGGCGAGGCGCGAGGAGTTGAGGATGGCGTGATAGGAGTGGAACTCCGTGATGCGGTCGGCGAAGTCGATGGCCTCCGCGCTCGCCATCGGGATCTCCTGTTCGATCAGCGCCTCGTGGAATCCCATCATCCCGAGACCGATCGGTCGATGGCGGGTGTTCGAGCGCTCGGCGCGGTCGGTGGGGTAGAAGTTGAGATCCACCACGTTGTCGAGCATCCGCATCGCCGTCTCGATCGTGTCGGCGAGGCGTTCGCGGTCGATCCCGTCCGCGTCGACGTGGCGAGCGAGGTTTACCGAGCCGAGATTGCAGACCGCGGTCTCCTCGTCGGAGGTGTTGAGCGTGATCTCGGTACAGAGGTTCGAGGAGTTGACGACGCCCGCGTGATCCTGGGGCGAGCGGACGTTACAGGCGTCCTTGAACGTGAGCCAGGGATGGCCGGTCTCGAACAGGCGGGTGAGCATCGTCCGCCAGAGCTCCGTGGCGTCGCGGCGCTCGTACTGATCGATCTCGCCCTCGTCGGCCCGTCGTTCGTACTCCCGGTACCGTTGCTCGAATTCCTCGCCGTAGGTTCCGTGGAGATCGGGCGTCGCGTCGGGCGAGAACAGCGTCCATCGCTCGTCGTTCTCGACGCGCTTCATGAACAGGTCGGGCACCCACGCCGCGGTGTTCATCTCGTGGGTGCGCCGGCGCTCGTCGCCCGTGTTGCGCTTCAGATCCAGGAAGGCGGGGAAATCGAGATGCCACGGTTCGAGGTAGGCACACGCCGCGCCACGGCGCTTTCCCGATCGGTTGATCGCCGCGGTCACGTCGTTCGAGATGTTGAGGAAGGGTACCGTGCCCGTGGATTCGACGCCCGTCGAGGAGATTCGTGCGCCCGCCGCCCGGACGTTCGTCCAGTCGTTGCCGAGTCCGCCGGACCACTTCGAGAGCTTCGCGTGGGCCTTGTACGAATCGAAGATCCCCTCTAAGTCGTCGGGCACGGTCGTGAGATAGCACGAGGAGAGCTGCGGATGTGTCGTGCCCGCGTGGAACAGCGTCGGCGTCGAGAAGACAAAGCGGAGGGTGGAGAGCTGGTCGTAGAACTCCTTCGCGCGTGCGAGGCGCTCGTCTGCGGGTTCGGCGAGCGCGATACCCATCGCGACGCGCATCCAGAACGCCTGCGGGAGTTCGATCGGCTCGTCGTCGATGGTGAGGAAGTAGCGCTGGGCGAGCGTCGTCATCGCCATGTGTTCGAGTCGGTCGTCGCGCGCGGGATCGAGATGGTCGGCGAGTGCGTCGAGATCGAACTCGCCCATTCGCTCGTCGAGGAGATCCACTTCGATGCCACGCTCGATACCCGCACGGAATGTCTCGCGATAGCCCGTTTCGGGGACCCCCTCCGGACCGGGCTCTTCGCCGGTGACATCGCGGTAGTGCTGGTGGCGGAACACTGCGGCGGCGAGCCGTTTGTACCGCGGTTCGCGCTCGATGCGGGCGGTCAGCACCCCGATGAGTGCCTCGCGAGCCTCCGCGTCGGTCGCGCCCGCGTAGAGGTCGCGTTCGGTCGCGGTGACGACGTCCGCGGCAGCGCTCTCGGTGATGATCTCCTCCCCGTCCGGGCGCGCTCGATCGAGCGCCCGGCGAACGACGTCCGTCTGGGTGGCCTGTGCTCCTTCGCTCATGGTGTGGCTAGCTGTCGGCACATAGTTGTGACTCGCTGTCGATCGCTGTCCGGCGATTCCCGTCGGACGGAAACCGCGTCCGTACCGAACGGGCACGCGGAACTCGCATAAACCTTTCCAATGCTACTTTCAGTAATACAACTGAGATTGTTTTTGATCCCCGGCCGGTGATCGTCGTTGCGCCAAAGAGATATGCACACGGCAATCGAAGGTCGAACCAACGATGTCCGATCGGAAGGGCTACCGACTCGGCGTGGCGGTCGTCTTCCTGCTCGTCTTCGCCGTCTCGTCGGGTATCATGATCGTCGCGGGCTATGGCGTCGTTGCGATCGACACGCCGTTCCTCGCGAGCGCCGTCGTCGTCGCTCTACTCTCGCTGTACGGGTTTTACGAGATGCTGACTGGGTTCGTCGAGAACGGATCGACGGAGCGGACGACCGGTTAGAACTCGGCTTCCGGCGGTACGTCTTCTTCGGGTGGAACGCCACCCTTGCTTTCGAGCTCGAACTCGTCACGGAGTTCGCGGATGCGGTCACGGATGTCCGCCGCGAGCTCGAACTCCAGGTTGCCGGCAGCCTCGTCCATCCGGTCTTCGAGGTCGGTGACGAGCTCTCTGGCCCCTTCGGCCGAGTCGGGTTCGAGGGTGGCCGTCCCGCCGGTGTCGGTCTCCGATCCGGGGAGGTTCGTCTCGCCGACCTCCTTCTCGATCGTTCGTGGCTCGAAACCGTGCTCGGCGTTGTATTCCTGCTGGATCTCGCGGCGGCGCTGGGTCTCGTCGATCGCCGACTCCATCGAGTCGGTCACGTCGTCGGCGTAGAGCACGACCTCGCCGTTGACATTTCTCGCTGCGCGACCCATCGTCTGGACGAGCGTGGTCTCGGATCGGAGGAACCCCTCCTGGTCGGCGTCGAGGATCGCCACCAAGGATACTTCGGGAATATCGAGGCCCTCACGGAGCAGGTTGATGCCCACGAGTACGTCGAACTCGCCGAGTCGGAGCCCGCGAACGAGTTCGTGGCGTTCGAGCGTATCGGTCTCGTCGTGCATGTACTCGACGGCGATGCCGGCCTCTTCGAGGTACTCGGTGAGGTCCTCGGCCATCCGCTTGGTGAGCGTCGTGACGAGGATTCGCTCGTCGCGCTCGATGCGTCCGTCGATCCGTTCCAGGAGATTATCGATCTGGCCGTCCACGGGGGAGATCTCGACGGCGGGGTCGACGAGATGAGTGGGACGAACGATCTGCTCGACGATCTGTTCGGAATGCTCGCGCTCGTAGTCGGAGGGCGTCGCGCTGACGTAGAGGGTCTGGCCGGTCTTTTCAGCGAACTCGGGCTGGCGGAGCGGACGGTTGTCGTAGGCCGTTGGCAGGCGGAATCCGTTGCCCACGAGCGAGTCCTTGCGGGATTTGTCGCCCGCGAACTGGCCCCTGATCTGGGGCACGGTCTGATGGGATTCGTCGATGACAGTCAGAAAGTCGTCGGGGAAGTAGTCCAGGAGGGTGAACGGCGCGTCGCCCGAATCGCGATCGGAGAGATGCACCGAGTAGTTCTCGATCCCCGAGCAGTAGCCCGTCTCGCGCAGCATTTCGAGATCGAAGGTGGTGCGCTCCTCGATGCGCTGGGCGGCGACGAGATCGCCCTCGCGCTCGAAGTAGGAGACCCGTTCGTCCATCAGCTCCTCGATCTCCTCGATGGCCGTATCGAGGCGGTTCTCGGGGATCGAGTAGTGTTCCGCCGGGTGGACGAGGATGGCTGGCTCCTCGCTTTTGACCTCGCCCGCCAGTGGATCGAGTTTCGTGAGGCGGTCGATCTCGTCACCCCAGAACTCCACGCGGACGGCGTACCGCCCGTACATCGGGAAGATCTCGACCGTATCGCCCCGGACCCGAAACGTGCCCTGGGTGAAGTCGACGTCGTTGCGTTCGTAGTTCAGATCGACGAGCCCCTTGAGCAGTTCGTCGCGGTCGATCTCCTGACCGACTTCCAGTTCGAGGCTCATGTCGATGTAGTTTCGCGGGTCGCCGAGCCCGTAGATCGCGGAGACGGAGGCGACCACGATCACGTCGTCGCGAGTGAGCAGCGAGCGCGTCGCCGAGTGTCGCAGCCTGTCGATCTCGTCGTTGATCGAGGCGTCCTTGTCGATGTAGGTGTCGCTGGACTCGACGTAGGCCTCGGGCTGGTAGTAGTCGTAGTAGGAGACGAAATACTCGACGGCGTTGTCCGGGAAGAGATTACGGAACTCCTCGTAGAGCTGTGCCGCCAGCGTCTTGTTGTGCGCGATGACGAGGGTTGGTTTCTGGATCTCCTCGACGAGCCACGAGACGGTGTTGGTCTTGCCCGAGCCCGTGACACCGAGCAGGGTCTGGGCGTCCATCCCCTGCTCGAACCCCGCCGCGAGCTGTTCGATGGCTTCGGGCTGGTCGCCCGCGGGATCGAACGGTGCCTCGACGCGAAACGGGATCTCTTTTCCTGGGCGGTCCGGCTGGAGCGGGCCGGACTGGGTGTCGCTCATTATGGATTGAAGGGGCTGAAGCCACTTGACGCGCTCGCTCGGGGCGAATCAGTCATCCGTTCGACGTGTGGAGCGATCAGGGAGTTCCGACGTACCGATGACGACGATAGAGGTAGAACAGCGCAACAGGCATGGTAACGGCGTAAACGACGACGGTAAACAGCGCACCGAGATGGAGCAGCCCGACGAGACCGTACAGATACTGATTCGGTCGCCAATCGAAATCACCTCGGTTGACCGCACGAGCGTCCATGAACA
Source organism: Halococcus morrhuae DSM 1307 (assembly GCF_000336695.1). GTDB lineage: Archaea > Halobacteriota > Halobacteria > Halobacteriales > Halococcaceae > Halococcus > Halococcus morrhuae. The sequence goes on along the minus strand of NZ_AOMC01000109.1, from coordinate 29,022 downwards.
GACTGATGGTGAATATCGGTGCACTCGTCCATGTTGCGACCACGAAAACGAACGTTCCGAGGAGAAAGAGGAGCGATTCGATGCCGTGAGGAACGAGCTGGCTTGGGTCAGTCCCGGGCACGACAGCGGTTGTCAATCTGACGCCTGCCCACCCGATCCAGACGAGCAGTAACAGTACGAGCGTCGCGGCGATTCCGTACCACCACCGCGAGGAAAACGATTCGGTCACGTCGCTACCGATCTCTGCGCAAAAAATAAGTGTTGCTACGGCTACCCGAGTCAGTTGTGCTGACCTTCGCCCTGCTTTGCGGCTCTTGGCTGCTCGCTGCTCCGCTATGAGGCGGGATTCGTGGTGCTTACTCCGCCTCGCCCTTCTCGATGGGCGAGCGGATGATGTTGCCCCACTCGGTCCAGGAGCCGTCGTAGTTCTGTACGTCGTCGAAGCCGAGGAGTTCGACGAGCGCGAACCACGCGATCGAGGAGCGCTCGCCGACCCGGCAGTAGGTGACGACCGACTGATCCTCGGTGATGCCCGCATCGGCGTAGAGCTCGCTGAGCTCGTCGGCGGTCTTGAAGGTGCCGTCGTCGTTGAGCACCGTGGCGGTCGGGACGTTGCTCGCACCCGGGATGTGGCCGCCGCGCTGGGCGGTCTCCTGGAGCCCCTCGGGCGCGATGATCTCGCCGCTGAATTCCTCGGGCGAGCGCACGTCGACCATCGGCAGCCCACCCTCGACGGCCTGCTCGACGTCCTGACGGTACGCGCGGATGCTCTCGAACGGACCGCGTGCAGAGTAGTCCTGACTCGGGAAATCGGGCTCCTCGTCGGTGAGCGGGTAGTCGTTCGCGACCCAGTAGTCCTTCCCGCCGTTCAGCACGCGGACGTCCTCGTGACCGTAGTATTTGAACTGCCAGTAGGCGAACAGCGCGAACCAGTTGGGAACGCGGCCGCCGCCGTAGAAGACGACTGTACTGTCCTCGGAGACGCCCGCCGCGCCCATCGTCTCCTCGAAGCTGTCCTTCGAGAGGATGTCGCGGGTCGTCCGGTCGGTGAAGTCCTCCTCCCAGTCGAGGAAGACCGCGCCGGGGGCGTGACCCTCCTCGTAGGCGGTGTACTCCGAATCGGCGGTCACAGTCGGATTGTTCACTTCGAGCAGTCGATAGTCGGGATCGTCGCTCTGGAACTCGTCGAGATGCTCGTCGACCCAGTCGGCCGAAACGAGCACGTCGTTCGCGTAGTCACTCATGGCCGCTTGCGACTACGATGCGGGGGCATATATTACCGATACATTCGGCAGGTTCCGCCACTACTGCGCACTTTGCGGAGTTTGTTGCCCCTTTCATCCGGGTTGGACTGGTTCCACGGAGCCGGAACGGGGGCGAGGGCGGCGTTGCTTCGACTGGAGACGAGAAAGGAGGACACCGTTGCTGGTATCGGCAGGAGGGAGGGGGAGGGAAGGGAAGGGATCGATCCAGCGATGTCGGGAACGACTCAGGGGACGACGCCGACGGTCAGCAGCGTCCCGAAGGTGCGATAGCGTTCGACCATCGCCTCGCGGGTCGCGAACTCGTCGGTCGGGAACTCGCTTTCGGCCGGGATCTCGGTCTCGCGGTCGGGGATGGTGTCCTGGGCGGCGACGTGAAAGCCCGCCGCGCGGAACGCGTCGCGGTACTCGTCCATGTCCCAGCGAGTCATCTCGACGGAGATGGAGTCCTGCCAGTCGTGGCTGTGGACGTTCTCCTCGTAGTAGTTGACAGCGCAGTAGAACGTGCCGCCCGGGCGGAGCGTGCGCCGGAGCTCGGCGAGTGCCTCGTGCGGATCGGTGGCGTAGTAGAACGCCTCCATCGAGAAGGCGTGATCGAAAGCGTCGTCGGCGAACGGGAGGTGATCGAAATCGCCGACGAGAAATCCGATGCTGTCCGAATCGGTGTACGAGCGCGCATTTTGGGCCATCTCGGGCGAGCCGTCGAGCCCACAGACGAGCGCGCCGGTCGTGTCGTTGATCGCGCGGCCGGCGTAGCCGCTGCCGGTGCCGAGATCGAGCACGCGATCGCCCGCCTCGACGGGCATGCGCGCGAGGGCGTGTTTGGCAGTATGCCAGTGGCGATCCTCCATCCCACGGTCGCGTCCTTCAGTAGCCCACGCGTCGAACTCCTCTCTGACGGTCATATCGGGGGAAGCGGTGCCGAGGTGAAAACCCGTTCGGGCCACCGGGCCAACCCCGCCCGAGCGCAGGCGTCTTGTTCGCCGGCGGCGAGCGGTCGACATGACGAGATGGAGACCCCACTTCCAGGTGGCTGACATCGCCCAGCAGGTCGTCGGCGGCTTCCTGCTCGCCGGGCCGTTCGTCGTCACCGAGGAGGTCTGGACGCTCGCGACGAACATGGAGACGCTCAACGCCGTGCTGACCGTCGCCGTCGTCCTCGCCATCGGCTACGGCGCACTCTACAAGGCCGACGACGAGCGCAACCCCGACGACGAGCGCGCCGTCGCCGGGGTGCCGGTACGGTTCGTTTCGCTGATGGCCGTCTCCTTCGGTTCGGTGGTGATTCTCGCGGTGGTGTTCGACGCGCCGGAGACGTTTCTCGGATCGATGGCACCGATGGAACGGTTCGTGACGACGCTGCGGGCGGTGTCGATCGGGGCGATGTTCAGCGTCGTCGGCGCGGCCACCGCCGACAGCGTCTTCTGACAGTCCGGCCGTCTGGCGTGTCGCAGGGATTAAGATGCCTGCCGCCGCGCTTCGGGCATGGATTATGCGCTCGCGGTCGAGGATACCCCCGAGACGATTTCTGGCGGAACCGGCGTCCTCTTGATACATCCGAGCACCGGCGAAACCGATCGGATCGACACCGACTTCCTCAACACCGACACCGACAACCTGCTCGTGATCTCGACGCGGACGACCGCCCGCGAGGTCGAACAGAAGCTCGAACACTACGACGTCGATCGCGAGAAGGCGACGATCCTCGACACGCTGAGCATCGAACGCGGCTACTCGCGACGCTCCGGCGAGGGCGTCCACTACGTCGCCGCACCGGACGACGTCGACGGCATCGTCGATACCGTCGCGGAGTTTCTGGAGGAGAACGACGGCAAGCTCCGCGTGAGCCTCGATTCGGTCACGGAGATGGCCTACTACGCCGACGAGGAACGCGCCCGCGAGACCGTCGCAGCACTGCTCGAACTGCTCGCCGAACACGACGCCGTCGGCCTGTTCCATCTCGCCGAGGAAGTCCACGAGGAATCGGTCGTCGAGGAGTACCGAGAGCTGTTCGATGGCATCATCTCGCTCGACGTCGACGGCGAGGTGCGCGGCGAGTTCTAATCGAGTTCGGCGAAGGTCTTTTCGGCCCACTCGATAGCGTAGTCGGGACCGTACTCGCGGTAGGCACGGGTGTCGAGCGCGCCGAAGGGAGTTGGGATGTCGAGGTCGTGTTTGACGGCGCTACAGGCGAGTTCGGCGGCCGCCGCGAAGGAGGTCTCGCCGGTGGCGATCTCGCTCGGCAGTTCCGTGAGTCGGGGCACGAGGCGCTCGCCCGCATCGACCCACGCGGCGTGGAGATCGGGGTGCTCGTCGTCCCAATCGGCGAAGACATCGCGGGTCGCACGACCGAGGTAGGCGCCGTAGAGTGCGGCGGCGAGCTGATAGGTGCCCGCCGGGGCGAGCGAGGTTGCTTCGTCGAGATCGCGGTAGCGCTCGCCGAAGAAGCCGAGGAACTGTTCGGGCTCGTCGAGCCCGATCTCGACGAGTGCTTCGGCGATCAGGAACTCGATGAACGGCTCGGGCGAGCCCGCCAGACGTGGTTTGACCAGTACTGTGGCCGGCACGGTCTGGGTGGTCCACGCGACACCGCCGTCGCCGGGCATACCGATCGTGAACGAGTCACTTGCGTAGTTCGCGAGGATCTCGGGCGCGTCGGCCGGCAGCCACTCGGCGGGGTAGGTGACTGGATCGAGCGACTCACAGAGCGGGCCAAGCGACTCGGCGACCGCCGGATCGAGCGTCTCGAAGTCCCGTTCGGTGTCGAGAACGAGTGCATCGGGGGCGTGCTCGTCGCGGACCGCCGCGAGATCGTCTGAGAGGGCTCGGCGGTCGAACATCTACGTGAGCGCGAGCGCGACGATGATCCCCACGGCGAGCAGCGCGGAGAGCCCGACCGTTCCCAGCACGATTTTGGTTGCCTGACTCATGGGGAGTTGCTTCTCGCGGCCCCCTGTTAAGTGCTTCAATTGTCGTGGCCCGCCGGACGGCTCGGTCGCCGATTTCCTCGTGGTCACTCGCCGTGCCAGGAACCGGGCACGTCGATCACGTACTGGCCGTCCTCCTGGAGGGCGATGATGAACTCCTCGCGGTTGTACAGCTCCATCAGATTGAGCTCGTACTGGCCGGGTTCGAGGATCTTGATGCTCTCGAACTGATCGTCGAGCTCCCGGCGGAGTGCCGCCATCTCCGCGTCATCCGCACCGTCGGTGTCGCTGGCATCGCTGTCGTCGGCGGGATCGGTGGGGTCGGCGGAAGGGTCCGTTTCGCCTGCGGAGAGGGTGGCGGAATCGTCGCTGGCAGCTATGTCGTCGGTTCCGGGGGCCGCACCCGCGGCGAGGTCGTCCGGCGACGCCACGTCGCTGCGGGCGTCCGCCTGTGCGCCGTCCTCGGTTTCGACTGCAGCGGGGGTGTCGGAGCCGTCGGGTGGCGATCCGTCGGACGATGCGTCGGCCGGCCCATCGGCGGCCGGCGGTGGCTGTGCGGCTGCTGGATCGTCGGGAGCGTGTTCCGTGGCTGCTGCGTCGGTGCTTTCGTCCGCCGACTGGGCGGCGCTCGCCTCGCGCGCGTCGGCCGCCGGTTCGAATTTGAACTTGTTGCCGCCACAGTCCGGACAGCCCGACAGCATCTCCTTCGAGCCGTCGGGGAACGTGTGGCCACACTCCGTACACTGATGGGGCATTAGCGGGACGTGGCCGCCGAGTGCAAAGAGGGCGTCGGCGGCGTTGCAGGGGAAACGACGGTCGATGCGGTCACGTGCGGGTGACGAGTGCCGAGATGAGCGTCTCGTCCTTGTGGAGCGTTTCGAGGCGGTTGGCCGGCCCGATGACGGTGAGTTTCGTCTCTGTCTCGCGGCCCATCAGCCGATCGAAGAACCCACCGCTCGACTTCGACGAGCCGGGATAGGTCTCGATCTCGATGCCGGTGAACTCGTCGGGGCTGATCTCGGTCATCGTCACCTCGATGAGCTTCGACTCCTCCTCGGGATCGAGCCCCTCCTCCAGGATGACGATGTTGCCGTCGTGGACGCTGTCGAGGATCAGACGGATCTTCTCCATGCTCGCGAGCTGGTCCATTCGCTCGCCGCTGATCATGTCCAACTGGACGCCGCTGCCGTCGGCGTCGCCGGCGCTGGAGTCGTCTGCTTCGGACATCAGCCGAAATACTCCGCGATTTTCTCGTAGACCTCGTCCATGTTCTCGCCCTCCAGCGCCGACAGCGGGACCGTCTCGTGCTGGGGGAAGGCGTTCGTGATGCGCTGGATGCTCGCGTCCTCGAGATCGATCTTGTTGGCGAAGATGAGGACGGGGAGATCCTGGCTCTCGATGATGCCGACAAGCATCGTATTTACTTGGGTGAAAGGGTCCTCGGCGGAGTCGAGCACGTAGATGACGCCGTCGACGTCCTCGCGCAGCCAGTGCATCGCCTCGGCGACGCCCTCGGTGGCCTCGCGCGAGCGGCGCACGGCGTCGTCCTTCTCCATGTCGTGTTCGATGAACTCCTCGTAGTCGACTTTGGTTGCGACGCCGGGCGTGTCGACGATATCGATGTTCACCGACTTGCCGTTGCGCTCGATCTCGATGTCCTCCTTCCGGCGAGCGCGGCGCGTCTCGTGGGGGATGTGACTCTCCGGCCCCACGGCGTCGCCGGTCCAATCGCGTGCGATGCGGTTCGCGAGCGTCGTCTTACCGGCGTTCGGCGGCCCGTAGATACCGATACGCCGCTGTTTCTGCCCGCTCGAAAAGAGGTTCGAGATGCTGTTTCTGAGTCCTGCGAGTAGTCCCATTATTCTCTCCCACCCGCCCGCCGGGCGAATCCGGGCGTACAACGATATCGCATACACTTAAACCCACGTCAGACACGTATCAGGCTTGTTGATTCGACCGAACGTCCGTCCTGTCCCGAGCTCGCCACAGTCCGATCGACGGTTGTCCTCGCCGTACCGATCGTCGATCAATCGTTCGCCGTGTCTTCCTCTACGTTCGAAGTATGGTATACTAGCACATTCTTTCGCACCCCCACCCCTTCGTTTCGAGTGGAACGGAGATGGGGCGGTGTGTGGCGAGGTGGGTTTCGTGGGATGAAGCAGCGAAAGAAGCCACGATGGGACGATGAACCATCTAGGATATGTCATGAACGGCCGAACGGTCGCCGAGATCACTAGAGGAGTAAAAGGGTGTCGTCTCTAGAGTGTTTTCTCTACCCCTCGGGTGCTGTTCTCAGCATCTTTACTTAATAGTTTCCCAATCTAGACGCTCCTCTCGTCCCCCACCCCCCCCTCTCAGCCGTTCCACCTGAAACGAAGGGGTGGGGGGGGGTGGTGAACTGGTATGACTATTATCATCACTGTCCTCGACGATCCGTTTCGTCTGATCGAATTGCAACCGTTGTTCGTTTCCGCCCCGCTGCCGCCCGAATCAACAAATTAATATATACCCAACCTCTGGTTCCGCTGCACGATTAACAGAGCAGACCAACGCACACCATCGTCCTATATCGACGTAGCTGCCTTCTCTCCGGGATATACGCCATCCTTTGCTGGTGTGCGGGCACTCCTCCATCCGAAAGGAAGGGGTCAGAACACGGGAACCGAACGGCAATGACAGGAAACGACCGACCATCCGACGACCGAACCGCCGACGATTCGTCGGCACCGCCAGATAGCGCTGATTCCGACGATATCACGAGTGCTGATGATCGCATCAGTGCTGACGATGACGTCGATGCCGACGACACCGTCGGTACCGATGACGCCGTCGATACTGACGACGGTGTCTCGACGGAGCCGACCACCGGCCGGGCAACCGTCTCGACCGATACCGACGGTGATGGCGATGTACCGAACAGTGACGACGCGACAGACGAGACAGACGCTACCGACACTACCGATACCGACGCACCCGCGGACGCGGACGAATCGCGAACCGACGCCGCACCGGGGCTGTTCGACGACCTCCTCAGCGGCGAACCGATCTTCGAGAACAAGGATGTCCTCAGACCCTCGTACACGCCCGAACGGCTCCCCCATCGCAACGAACAGATCAACAACATGGCGACGGTGCTCGTCGGCGCGCTCCGCGGCGAAACCCCATCGAACATCCTGATCTATGGGAAAACCGGCACGGGCAAGACCGCGAGCGCGAAGTTCGTCAGCAACGAACTCGAAACCACCTCACAGAAGTATACCGTCCCCTGCGAGGTCGAATACATCAACTGCGAGGTGACGGATACTCAGTATCGCGTGCTCGCCCAGCTCGCGAACACGTTCATCGACGCCAACGAACGACACATCGAGGAGCGACTCGCCGACCTCCGCGATCTCGCCGAGCGCGCCCGCTCCGATCCAGGGGTGCTCGACGATCCCGACGTCGTCGATCCTGACGATGCCGAACCCGACGCCACCGACTCCCCTGCCGTCGAGTTCGACTCCGTCGACGGGATCGAACGCCGGATCGAGCAGCTCGAAGCCGATCTCGACGAGTTCGAACCCGTGCCGATGACCGGTTGGCCGACCGATCGCGTCTACTCCACCTTCTTCGAGGCGGTCGATTACCACGAGCGCGTCGTCGTCATCATGCTCGACGAGATCGACAAGCTCGTCGAGAAGAGCGGCGACGACACGCTCTACAACCTCTCTCGGATGAACTCCGAACTGGAGAACTCGCGGGTCTCGATTCTCGGCATCTCGAACGATCTCAAGTTCACCGAGTTCCTCGATCCGCGGGTCAAATCCTCCCTCGGCGAGGAGGAGATCGTCTTCCCGCCGTACGACGCGACCCAGCTCCGGGACATCCTCTCGGCGCGTGCGGACATCGCCTTCGTCGAGAACGCTCTCTCGGAGGACGTCATCCCGCTCTGTGCTGCGTTCGCCGCTCAGGAACACGGCGATGCTCGGCGCGCGCTCGATCTCCTCCGCACTGCCGGCGAACTCGCCGAGCGCGGCCAGACCGAGCGCGTCGGCGAGGACCACGTCCGCGATGCCCAGGAGAAGATCGAGCTCGACAGGGTCGTGGAGGTCGTCCGCACTCTCCCCACCCAGTCGAAGGTCGTCCTCTTCGCCGTGATCCTGCTCGAACGCAACGGCGCACAGAACATCAACACCGGCGAGGTCTACAACATCTACCGCCGGCTCTGCGAGGAGATCGACGCCGACGTGCTGACCCAGCGCCGCGTCACCGATCTCATCTCCGAACTCGACATGCTCGGCATCGTCAACGCGGTCGTCGTCTCGAAGGGAAGATACGGTCGCACCAAGGAGATGAACCTCTCCGTCCCGATCGACGACACCGAAGCCGTCCTCACGAGCGACTCTCGACTCGGCGATATCGAGGACGTCCAACCGTTCGTCCAGGCACGCTTCGACAGCTAATTCGTCTTTTCAGCCACCGAGCGTACTGTTTTCAACTCCAATACCAGTTCCGACTCCGACGGCGGTGGAATTCACCTGCCAACTGGTGGCTCCGGCGGAACTCTCGGGTGCAGCGGCATTCGCGGCCGAGACGGAACCCGCAGGTGAAGCGAGATCACCGGTCCCGACCGTCCCGAACAGCAGCCGGATCTGACCGAGCCACGGGATCCTGAGCTCGGCGGTCCCGGTGACCCAGTCGGATTTGACGGGGCTGCTGATCGGTCCGTCGCCGGTGTCTACCTGATCGTAGAGCCCGTTGTTGTCGCCCTTGGTGACGAACCCGGCGTGGGGAGCCGGACAGTTCGCCAGCTCCTCGCAGCTGTCGGCCCCGCCGAGATACTCCTCGTTGGCCTCGTCGAACCAGTTCTCGCTGTCGTTCACCCAGAAGCGCGCGCGGTGGATGATCGGCGTCTTCTGCGTACTGCCGTCGGGCTGGTAGACGATGACGTCACCGTACTCGCTGAACTCCTTGTAGTCGGCGGCAGCGCCCGCCTGATAGGGCACGACACCGGTCCCGTTGTAGGCCGCCCCGCCGGGGAAGCGATGCTCCTCCATCAGGAAGACGAGATCGCCACGCTCCATGTGGGGCTCCATGCTCGGACTCTCGATGGCGACCATCGGTGGCCAGAGCCCGCTGATCGCGAACAGGAGGAGGCCGACGATCGCCACGACCGCGACGCTCGAAAGCACCTCGCGGACGAACGCAACCCACTCCTCGTCGGTGTTCATGAACCAGCGCACGCGCGCAAGCGGTCCCCCTCCGGCCGAATCACCCGTATTTGGATCGTCTCCACCGGAAACGCTCCCATCGTCACGGGCCCCGGTTTCGTCTCCAGGGTTCGCGCTGCTGTCGGTCGTTTCGTCCGTTCCGGAGTCGGGTTCCCGGTCGTCCCAGCGTCCGGGCCACCCCTCGTCACCGTCTCCGGAATCCATTGACACCCATACCGCCGGCGGTCGTTTCAACGTTTCCTTCCCACCTCCGCTATCCTTTTGGTTCCCGCCGTGAAATCCGTCTCCGTGCCGCGTTCGAGCTCCGTCCGCATCGTCACCGAACTCGCCAGCCGCGGCTACAACGCCGAGCGCGAGGCCGTCACGCTCATCGCCGGGGCGAACGATCCCGAGCGCGCCATCGAGCGCGTCATCGAGTCGGTCCCCGACGACGCGCTCACGCTCTCGGCCGAGCACGTCCGACGGAGCATCGACACGAACGACGCCACGACAGCGACTCACAACCCCTCTGTTTCGGGTGGAAACCACGACATGCAATCCGAAACCGAACCCACTGCTCCAGTCGAAACGAAGGGGTCGGGGGATGCCGATGGGGGAGCCACCGGCCGGTCGGAGCGCTCGGTCGATCCCGAGCTCCGATCGCTGGCCATCGCGGGCGACATCACGGGGCGGTCGACCGGGACGGGCGAGTACGCCGACTTCGTGCGGACCTTCCGCGATCGCTACGAACGGCTCTCGAAACTGCTTCGCTCGCGGATCAACCACCGTCCCACCGAGGCCGTCGAGGCGATGGCCGGCGGCAGCGACGCCGCCATCGTCGGGATGATCTCCGACATCCGCTCGACGGCCAACGGCCACTGGCTGGTCGAACTCGAGGACACCACCGGCACCTTCCCGTGTCTCATCATGAAGGATCGCGATCTCGCGAGCGTCGTCGACGAACTCCTGCTCGACGAGGTCATTGCGGTCGAGGGCACGCTTGCGGGCGACGGTGGCATCCTGTTCGTCGACGATCTCCACTTCCCTGACGTTCCGCGCACGTACACGCCCTCGACGGCCGACCGCCACGTCCGCGCGGCGCTCATCTCGGACGTCCACGTCGGCAGCCAGGAGTTCGCCGCCGACGCGTGGTCGGCGTTCGCCGACTGGCTCCACACCGAGGAGGCGAGTGCCGTCGAGTATCTCCTCGTCGCGGGCGACATGGTCGAGGGTGTGGGCGTCTATCCGAACCAGGACGAGGAGCTCGACATCGTCGACATCTACGAGCAGTACGAGCAGTTTGCGGAGTATCTCAAGGAGGTGCCCGGCGACATGGAGATCCTCCTGATCCCGGGCAACCACGACGCCGTCCGCCTCGCCGAGCCCCAGCCCGGGTTCGACGACGACCTCAGGGAGATCATGGACGTCCACGACGCGCGCATCTCGGGCAACCCCTCGACGGTGACGATCGAGGGCGTCTCGATCCTGATGTACCACGGCGTGAGCCTCGACGAGGTCATCGCCGAACTCCCGGAGGAGAAGGCCAGCTACGACGAGCCGCACAAACCGATGTACCAGCTCCTCAAGAAGCGTCACGTCGCCCCGCAGTACGGCGGTCACACGCGCATCGCACCCGAGGAACGCGATTATCTCGTGATGGAGGAGGTACCCGATATCTTCCACACCGGCCACGTCCACAAACTCGGCTACGGCAAGTACCACAACGTGCTCGCGCTCAACTCGGGCTGCTGGCAGGAACAGACGAGCTTCCAGCAGAGCGTCAACATCGATCCCGACGTGGGCTACGCACCGATCGTCGATCTCGACACGCTCGATCTGACGATCCAGAAGTTCTACTGAGCGGGCGTTTCCGTCTTACGGCCGACTCATTCATCCAGTCCGATGTAGCTACCCACCTCGGTGACGAGCTCGTCCACGAACCGATTCGTCACGCTTCCGATGACGTACTCGATCGTTTCGATTCGTGGTGAGACGATGGCCCACGGGTACGCATGATTCCGCTGTGGAAGGGTGCCGTGTGTCCAGTTTTGCTCGGTGATTTCGAGCGCGTGTGGCCGCGGTGTGGTCGAAACGGCGGTGGCGATCCATTGCTCGCCGGAAAACGGGTGCGTTTCGTCGTTCAAAACGACGAATGGGCGCTCCGTATCGGCTGCGCGCTTGAACGGGTCGGCCGCCCAGAGAACGTGACCGCGACCGATTCCGGCTGCGTCGTCCATCTCACTCCCCGTCCGATCGACTCTCGCCCGATTGATTCCCAACCGGCGTCGCGTTCGCCAGCCATGCCTCCCGGTCGAACGGCTCCTCGTCGTCGACGGCGAGCGTTTCCAGCAGATCGTGCAGCCCCTCAGCGGCCCGGAGCCGCTCTTGATCGTCGGTGATGGCCCAGTACCGCTCGCGATGGCGCACGAGATCCCGATTCTTCAACCGCGTGAGCGCGCTGCCGACGGCGTTCGGTGCGGCATCGATGGCGGCCGCGATCTCGCCGCGCGTGAACGCTTTGTCGTCGTTCGCAGCGAGATAGGTGATGACCCGCTCGCCGATCGACGGTTCGCCGAGACGGTCGTCGTGCTCGAACGCAGCGATATCGATGGGCATGCCTGTCGTGCGTACGGTACGGATCGGTATAGCTGTGCTGATCGTGCTACCATTGACTCGACTTCGTCTCCTGTTTCCGGTATCCCTCCCCTCGCCTTTCTCGGTCGGCACCACGCTCCATCGTCCGTCGAAATATTGTTCCATCCGAAACGGTCCAGCGTCTCTCCGTCCTTTCAGCACGACGAAAAAATCCACCGGACGGAAACGGCTCGACCCAACTGTCCTCGCTTCGCAGAGCGTGGCACTCGTTTACGCAACCCCTACGTTTCGAGTCGAAACTTCACCGTCGGTGCGCCGTCGAAGCGCGGCCCCGGGCCGACCTCCCGGAAGCCGGCGTCCGTCGCGGCGCGCCTGAGTTCCTCTCGCGACGCCTCGACGAGCAGTTCGGCGGCCATCCCCTCGCTCCGCGCGAACCGTGCCGGTTCGTCGAGCAGGCGCTCGACGGCTTCCGGCTGGCCGTCGAACTGGGTGACGTGGACCGCGTCGCGGCGGGCATCGAAACTCACGAACCCGACGAGATCGTCGTCTTCTGCCGCCACGCGCACGGTTCTGTCGTGAACCAGATTTCGCATCGTCTCCGCCGGCGCGTCGCCGAGCGCGGCCAGCCGTCCGGCGTCGGCTTCGACGGCATCGCGCACCTCCATGCCTCGCCGTCGGGATGCAGGCAGTTAAACCCTCGACCGGCCGATCGCGCCCGAAACGTCACGATGGAATGGATGAAAGCAGTTATCCCCGGGCGATACCAGCGCTACCCATGCACGTCACTCTCACGCGGCGGTATCGCCGATGGAGGCAGGGATGCGCGTCGTAGCGAAGTTCGGCGGGACGAGTCTCGGCAGCGGCGATCGGATCAACCGCGCCGCCGACTCGATCGCGGCTGCCGTCGAGGCCGGCCACGAGATCGCCGTCGTCGTCAGCGCGATGGGCTCGACGACCGACAGCCTCCTCGACGGGATCCAGTTCGACGTCGCCGAGAGCGACAAGGCCGAGATCGTCAGCATGGGCGAGCGCACCTCCGCCCGGATGGTCAAGGCCGCCCTCTCGGCGCGCGGCGTCGACGCCGCGTTCGTCGAACCCGGCGGCGAGCACTGGCCGGTCATCACCGATTCCCACGGCGAGGTCGACGTCGAGGAGACGACCCGCCGTGCACAGGCGCTCGCCGATCGCATGGGCGAGGTCGTCCCGGTCCTGACGGGCTTTCTCGCCGAGGATCACGCCGGCTCGGTCACCACTCTCGGCCGCGGTGGCAGCGATACGACCGCCGTCATGCTCGGCAACTACATGGACGCCGAGGAGGTCGTCATCGTCACCGACGTCGAGGGTGTGATGACCGGCGATCCCCGGGTCGTCGAAGGGGCCAGAAACGTCGGCGAGATCAGCGTCGACGAGCTCCGCAACCTCTCCTTCCGCGGGGCGGAGGTCATCGCGCCGAGCGCACTCAACTACAAGGAACCGGAACTCGGGGTCCGAGTCGTCCACTACCAGCACGGCGACCTGCTCCAGGGTGGGACCAGCATCGAGGGCACCTTCGAGACGCTCATCGACCTCCAGGAGACGCCACTGTCCTGTCTCACGGTCGCCGGGCGGGCGATCAGAAATCGGCCGGGCATTCTCGCGGCGCTCTCGGGCGCGCTCGGCGACGTCGGGATCAACATCGACGCGGCGGCGAGCGGTCTCGACTCGATCACGTTCTATCTCTACACCGAGGACGCGACGGAGGCCGAGACGGTGCTCCACGAGCGCGTCATCGACGAGGACGCCCTGTCGAGCGTGACCGTCGACGACGATTTCGCCGCGATCCGGGTCTCGGGCGGCGAGCTTCCGACTCAATCGGGCGTCGTTCAGGGGATGATCGAGACGCTCGCCGACGAGCACGTCACCGCCCACGACGTCATCACGAGCGCGACCTCGGTGGCGGTGTTCGTCGACTGGGACGACCGCGAGCGCGCGCTGTCGATCGTTCAGGACACCTTTTAGCGACCCTTCCGCAGCCGACTCCCGATCTGTTCCGGCAGTCCCGCCTCACTCACCGCGCGTTCGACGCACTCGATGTCGTACTCGACGCGATGCTCGTCGACGCTCATCCCATCGAGATCCAGGGTTGCGTAGGCCGCCCGCGGGTCGCCGTCGCGCGGCTGGCCGACGCCGCCCGGGTTCAGGACGATCCCGCCGTCGTAGGATTCGTGATGCTGGACGTGTGTGTGGCCGAGCACGAGCACGTCCTCGTCGCCGAGCATGTCCGCGGCGAACATGTCGGGATAGGTGTAGCGGTCCGGATCCTCGGGATGGCCGTGGACGATCTTCACTCGTCCGTCGAACTCCGTGCGCTCGTCGGGGAGCCCGGCGAGCCACGCCAGCTGCTCGTCGTTGAGCTGCTCGCGGGCGTACGCGACGCCGGCCCCGGCCATGCTGTTGAACGAGAAACTCGTTCCGGTCGCCACCGCGCGGTCGTGGTTGCCCATCACGGTCGGCACCCCGCGCTCGCGGAGTGCGTCGACGCACGCGCCGGGCCACGGGTTGTAGCCGACCACGTCGCCGGCACAGACCAGCGCGTCAACCGGCGGCATGTCGTCGAGAACGGCGTCGAGTGCGACCCGGTTTCCGTGAATATCCGCGATGACACCGACGATCATGCCCCGGTTACGACCCCGCCCGCCTTCAATCGCCGTTCTCGATGGCCGTCTCGAACCCCTCGTCCGTCCGCGCGACGCCGGCCGCACAGACCGCGTGCTCGAAATCGGCGTCGTAGACCGTGCTCGCGGCCCCGGCGGCGCTCTCGACCGCGATATCCGTCGCTTCCGGATCGTCCTTCTCGTAGGTCGCCACCAGCGTCGGCTCCGTCACTTGCTCCACGACGAGCCCGTCGCGTCGGACCGTCCCGACGAAACTTTCCGGGCCGACGACGCCGGCGATGCGCGGGGTGTCGTAGTCGTCCTTCTCGAAATCGAGTGCCAACAGGGAGAGCGCGATCGCGTCGCGGGCGGGATAGCCGAGCGCGAGTTTCTCGGCGATCGGATCGGTGTGCGAACCGTTGCCGACGACGACCCGATCGTCGACCGGTCGTACGCAGTTGTAGGAGACGTAGGGGTTATCCGTCTCGTCGGCCGCGTCGGTCGGCACCACGGTGAGGCGGTCGTCGCGCTCGATGATCTTCCGGTTCGGGAACGATCGCGAGGAGACGCGGTACGCGCCGGTCTCGGGGCCGATGACGAGGAATCGTCCGACGTACATGGCGACCCTCCTCCTCTCGGCAGCAAGTAACTGGCGGTCGTCGATCGAACGCGCAACGCTTAGGTGGGTCGGCGAGATAGGTAGGAGCACAGTCCCATGGGGTAGTGGCCAATCCTGAAGCCTTCTGGGGGCTTCGACCCAGGTTCGAATCCTGGTGGGACTACTCCTGTCTCGTTCGAGTGTTCCTTGCTTGTTTCATTCGTTCGAAAGCGGTGCGTTTTTATCGAATTCTTGCATACCTCCTCATGTACGTTCTATGACCGACCGGTTCGCGGTTCGTCCGGTGTTCAATCCTCTCCCGCTCTCCGCCTCGGGACGGGCCCGATAGCCGCAGCACTCGGGCTCGTTTCGCTGCCTCCTCGGTAGCCGTATTTTCTATCGACCACGCACGCATATGCCGATATCCACCGAGTCGCCGGTCAAACGCCGGCACTCGCACGACCGTGTACCGATACACGACCCACGATCGAACCGATCACGTCGATCGCCACAGCATCGACGAGCGGATTCCCTGTCCGCTCTCTCCGCTGCTGTTCCGACGGTTTTCGGGGGTGATCGCCAATGAGCGCCCTTGATCGAGTGTTGTGGCGCAACGCCGACTTCCGGCGCTTTTTCGCCGGGCAGTTCGTCACGAACGCCGGTGACAGCCTCTACACAGTGGCGATGCTCTGGCTTGCTTTCGAGCTGAGTGGCTCGACGTTGGTCACCGGCGCGCTGAACGCGATACTACTGTTGCCGTGGCTGTTGCAGGTGTTTGCCGGCCCGATCGTCGATCGTCTGCGGCTCGAACGCGTCCTCGTCGGGTCGCAGATAATTCAGGGCATCGTCGTACTGATCCTGCCGCTGGTGGCAGCGCTGAACTATCTGCACGTCGGCGTTTTGTTCGCTGTTGCGCCGATATTGATGCTCGCGTCGTTGCTGATGGCACCGATGGAGACGGCGCTGTTGCCTCGTATCGTCGACGACGAGCGCCTCCCTGGGGCGAACGCGGCGCTCTCGACCGTGACGCTCGGACTGGACATGGTGTTCGACGCACTCGGTGGTGGTTTCGTCGCCCTTTTCGGTGCGACGACGCTGTTTCTCGCCGACTCGGCCACGTTCGCCGGTGCCGCGTTGTTGTTCGCCGGCATCAGACTCGGCGTCGCTACACAAACTGACGAGCGCACGAAACCGAGAGCCGAAACAGTCGTCCCAACCGTCCGCTCGGTGCTGCGTTCGTACGTTTCGGATCTCCGGGACGGGGTCAGAATGCTCCGCGGGACGGTGTTCGTCGAACTGATACTGACGACCGCGGTGGCGAACTTCACGACCGGCGTCACACTGGCGATACTGCCGGCGTTTGGCGACGGTCTCGGCGGCCCTGCCGTCTACGGCCTGCTGCTAGGTGCGCTCGGAATCGGCCGACTTGTCGGCTCGCTCGTCGGTCCGTGGTTCGAGGGAGTTCCCTATGGAAGAGTGCTCCTCGTCCATGGGCTGGCTGCCTGCTGCTGGCTCGCTGCGGTTCTCGTATCGTCGCCGGCACTCACCGTCGTCCTGTTCGGTCTTGCATGGGTGCCCGTCGGGATCTCTGGCGTGCTCAGTTCGACGCTGAACCAGCGCGTGTTCCCGGCCGACCTGCTGGGTCGGATTTCGGCGACAAAGGGTACTGCTTCCGGGGCAACGCTTCCGCTCGGCTCACTCATCGGAGGAGCGATCGCCGAGATGTTGGGAACAACGACGACGATGGCGCTGGCCGCCAGCGGCTTCGGGTTCACGGCTGTCTACGTCCTCTTTCGCCCACGACTCCGACGACTTCCCGCTATCGGGACGGCTACACCGGACGACTTCGATGTCGAGGCTGAGGTGGAGTAGACCAGTAGGGAATCATCACCGTTTCACGCTCCTCTTGCTCGTGTTCTGTTCGGTTGTCCCCGGCTTCGACGCTTTTCGAAATCCGTCGTCAGTGTTTGACCGCCAGTTCACCGCCACACTCCGGGCAGTTCTCGGTTTCCTCGACGCTCTCGTAGCCACAGTCGAGACAGATGAACAGTTCGTCGCTCTCGTCTGGCGTCGGTTGGTCCTCGTGGCGTGTCATGCGTTCTCTCGGGGCGGAAAACGGATAAGAGCGCTGGCCAGGGTAAGATCGACCCTTACTCCGGCGGGATGTTGCCGGTGAGCACGTTCCGGATCGCGTGCAGGCCGGTCGCCGCGAGCACCACGAACAGGTTGAACAGCGCGTGCGGTACGACCGTCTTCGTCCGGCTCAATCGACTGCCACAGGCCGGACACGTCGTTTTGCCGGTGTCGAAGCGCTCCCCACAGACCGTACACTCCCGAACGTCGTGTTCGCGGTCGCTCTCGACGCCGACTTCGCCGTCGCCGAGCCCCGCCGCCTGCTTGATGCGTCGTGTGAGCGTCATCAGTCGTCGGACTCCGCGAGCGTTCGGTCGCCGCTCTCACGGGTCGTGCGCGCCGGATCGCTCTCCTCACCCGGTCGGAGTCGGACGCTCGTGACCTTGTACTCGGGCGTTCGCGCCGCCGCGTCGAGGTTCTCCTCGTCGGTGAGCGTGTTCACGGCCGATTCGGCGAAATGCATCGGGACGAACACGGTGTCCTGTCCGGGCCGTTCAGTGACTTGCGCTTTGACGCGAATCGTCCCGTGGCGTGATTCGACACGGACGTAGTCGCCGCTTTCGATGCCGGCGTTGGCGGCCGTCTCCGGGTTGATCTCGACGAAGTCCTCGCCGACGTAGGACATGATCCCCTCCTCGCGGTGGGTCATCGTGCCCGTGTGGTACTGGTAGAGCACGCGTCCGGTCGTCATCGTCAGCGGGAACTCGTCGTCCGAGATGTCGGCCGGCTCGTTCGGTCCCGTCGGAATGAGCGACGCTTTGCCGTCCGCGGTGTTGAACTCCTCCTCGTAGAGGCGCGTGGTGCCTGGATGGTTGTCGTTCCAGCAAGGCCACTGGAGTTCGTCGCCGTTTTCGAGCCGCTCGTGGCTGATTCCCCCATAGATCGGCGTCAGCTCGGCGATCTCGTCCATGATCTCGGAGGGCGACGCGAAGTCCCAGTCGTGGCCGAACCGCCTGGCGAGCGCCTGAAGGATCGCCCAATCCCCACGGCTGTTGCCCTTCGGTTCGATCGCTCGCTTCACCAGCTGGACGTGTCGACTCGAACTCGTGAACGTCCCGTTCGATTCGACGGCGGTCGTCGCCGGCAGGACGACGTCTGCGTGTTCGGCGGTCTCGGTGAGGAAGATGTCCTGCACCACGAGGAAGTCGAGATCGTCGAGGACCTCCTGGGCGTGATCGACGCCGGGCTCCGAGAGCGAGGCGTTCTCGCCCATGATGTACATCCCGCGGAGATCGCCCCGGTCGGCCGCGAGGAACTGTTCGGTCGTCCGCAACCCCTCCTCGCTCGGGATCTCGGTGTCGTACGCTTCCTCGAACTTCTCGCGGATCTCGTCGTCGGTGACGGGCTGGTATCCAGGGAAGTTGTTCGGCAGCGGGCCCATGTCCCCGCCGCCGCCCTGGACGTTGTTCTGCCCGCGGAACGGCGACAGTCCCGCGCCGGGCTTGCCGATGTTGCCGGTGACGAGTGCGAGGTTCGACATCGAGATGACGTTCTCCGTCCCGTTGGTGTGCTCGGTCAGCCCGAGCGTCCAGCAGAAACAACACGAGTCGGCGTCGGCGATGGTCTCCGCTGCCGACGCCAGCTCCTCCGGTGGCACTCCCGATACCCGCTCGACGTACTCGGGTGTGAACTGATCGAGATGCTCCTTCAGCTCGTCGAAGCCGTCGGTGCGCTCGTCGATGAACGCCTCGTCATGGAGATCGTTTGCGATGATGTACCGAGTGAGCCCGTTGATCCAGGCCGTATCGTAGCCCGGTTCGGTTCGGGTGTACTGGTCGGCGTACTCGGCGATCTGGACCTTCCGGGGATCGAACACCACCATATCGGCCCCGTCGGCGACGTTCTGTTTGATCCGTGTCGCCAGCACGGGGTGGGCTTCGGTCGTGTTCGATCCCGAGAGCAGGTAGCAGTCCGTGTTTTCGAGGTCCTCCACCCCCACCGAGGCCGCGCCGTAGCCGACGGTCTGTTTGAGCGCCGCGACCGTCGGCGCGTGACAGAGCCGATTGCAGTTGTCGACATTATTGGTGCCGATGACCTCGCGGGCGAACCGCTGCATCGCGTAGTTGTCCTCGTTCGTGGCCTTCGACGAGGAGATCAGCCCGAGCGCGTCCGGGCTATCTTCCTCGATGATCCCGCCGAGCCCGTCGACCACTCGCGAGAGCGCCTCGTCCCACGACGCCTCCCGAAACTCGCCGTCCTCCTTGACGAGCGGTTCGGTGAGGCGGTCGTCGCTGTTCACGTAGTTGTAACTAAATTTTCCCTTTACGCAGGTCGAGATGCCGTTGATCGGCGCTTTCTCGGGATCGGTGGGTCGCGCGCCGAGTACCTCCCCGTCCTTCGTGTGGAGATCGAACCGACAGCCCACGGCGCAGTAGCCACAGGTCGTGTCGGTCACGTCGACATCTTGAAGCCGGTAGTCAGACAGCGCGTCGGCCACGTCGAACAACCGTCCTTCGGTCATCGTGTTCAGCGCGACCGATTCGGTCGCGTGCTCGAACGCCTTGAACGGGGCCGTCTTCGTCACGTCCTTCTCGCTCGCCGCGCTGGCCTGGTCGCGTGCGCGCTGCATGAAGCCCGCGACGCCCTTCTTCTCGTTTTCGCCGTCGTTCCCGCCACTTTCGTGTTCATTCATCGTCGGCCTCCCCGTCGAGCGCGTCGTCCTCGTAGGTCTGATTCCCCTTCATCGGCGTCGCCGGGTTCGGCTGGCCGTCGTAATCCTCGCCGATGGTCTCGCCGATGGAGTTCTCCTGGGTGAATCCAGGGACCGGGATCGTCGCCGCGTCGGTGTAGTCCTGCTCGACGAGCGAGCCGGTCGGACAGACCGTCGCACAGTGGCCACAGGAGACACACGTCGAGTCCATCATCTCGTCGGCACCGTTCTGGAAGCCGATGCGCGTGTCCGGGCCGCTCCCCTCGATGCGCAGCACGCCCTCGACCTGCACGTCGTTGCAGGCCTCGACGCAGCGGTTACAGAGGATGCACTTGTTCCGGTCGATCTGGATGAACGGCGAGGACTCGTCGATCGGCTCGTACTCGTCGCGGTCGTCGAACACGCCGTATCGCGGCACTTCGACGTCGGCCTCGATCGCGGCGTCCTGAAGCTCACACCGTCCGTTCTTCCCGCAGGTCGTACACCGGAGGTTGTGGTCCGACAGTACGAGATCGAGATTCACCGATCGTGCCTCCTCGGCTTCTGTACTATCGGTCCGAACCGCCATGCCGTCCTCGGCGGGATGGCTACAGGAGGGAACCAGCCCGTGTTCGTCGGTCTCGACCATGCAGGTCCGACACTCGCTGCGTGGACCGATCCTGTCCGTGTCCTCGCGGTCGTAGTAGCATAGCGCCGACAGCTCCTCGTCGGCCCCTACCTCTCCGAGCGCGTCGATGATCGTCGCCTCCTCGCCGACGCTCACCTCTTCACCGTCGACGGTGAGGCTGCTCGTCTCGCGCGCGCCCACGTCGGGGTCGGTCGCGGTGCCCGTGTTGAAGTGTTCGGTCAGCGGCGGGTGCGGCCGCGGATCGTCGATCGACGGCACGCTCGGGAGCGATTCGGCTCGCCCTGTGTGGTCGGTGCTCATATCAGTTGGTCTCCATGCAGACGCCGCTCGGACAGCGTCCCTCGGCGTGGGCGGCGATCTCACGCTCGAACGTATCGATCGCCGTCGTCACCGGCCGCGGGGCGGCCTGTCCGAACTCGCAGGTGCTCGATTCCGCGACGACACGACTCAGCTCGCGCAGTTCGTTCGGTTGGAACTGGCCATCATAGACGTCGCGCAGCAGTTCGACGAGCTGTTTCGATCCCTCGCGACAGGGGACGCAGCGCCCGCAGTTTGCCTCGCGGGCGAACTTCGCACGTGCGCCGGCGAACTCCAGTGCACACGTCGCGCCGTCGAACAGCTCGACCCCACCCTCCGTACCGAGGCGCGCGCCGGTCAATGCAGGTGCGCTCGCGGGTACGTCGAGCGATCGCGTGATCCCGCCGAACCGACCGCCGACACAGGCCATCTTGTACTCCTCACCGTCGGCGACCGCCTCCGTCAACGCGGTGTCGGTGGCCAGCTCGACGGTCGCCGGCCCGGCCACGCCGTCGCCCGTCACGGTCAGGAGTCGAGTACCGGGGTCGGCGGCGCTCGTCTCGAACTCGTCCGGAGCGGCCACAAACGCCCTTATTTGTGCGAGCGTTCGCGGCGTGTGGACGACCGTCGGCCGGCCGTAGAGTCCGACTTCGCTCGGCCCCGGTGGGCGGAGGCGGGCTTCGAGACGGTCGGCCCCCTCCATCGCTTCGAGCGCCATCGTCATCTCGCCGGCGATATACCGATCCGGTCCGGCGACGACGTCGATCTCCGTCCCGCCCGCGTCGACGCTCTCGACGGCCTCACGGACCCGCCGTGCCGCGAGCTCGTCGTCCTCGTTCAGATAGACGACGACGTCGGTCGCCTCGACGGCCGCCGCGACCGCCAGCGCGCCGTCGAGAACCTCCGCGGGGCGACTTTCGAGCAGCAGTCGATCGCCGTCCACGGCGGGATCGCTCTCGTTGCCGTTGACGACGACCACCGCCTCGCCGTCGCTCTCGCGGGCGGTTTCCCAGCCCTCCGCGATCGATTCGTCGGTGTGGCCGTCGCCGCGCCCGCGTCCGAGCAGGCCCGCGCCGGCCACGCCCTCGCGGAGATCGTCAGGGTCGTCGCGCGCGCGTTCGGCGAGCGATTCGTCGAGCGCCGCCGGCGCGGCCCAGCCACAGCGCGCGAGCACGCGCCGCTGGCCAGCTGCCAGCGGTCCCGTCTCGGGCATCGGCACTCCCTCGTCGCTCTCGACGACCGCGTGTGCGTCGTCGGTCGGTAGCTCCCCGTCGTCGAGCGTTTCGACCAGTTCACGCGCACGGTCCGGTGAGACGTCCGCGTGGACGGCGGTTCGACCGTCGGCGGTGGCCAGCATTACCGGGGCGAGAGCCGCCGCGCCGGTCGGGCCGGTCTCGACGACGCGAACGTCGGCCGCCGCCTCGCGCGCCGCTTCGAGCACGGCGCTCGCGCGGTCGTACTCGGCAGAGCCGACGGCGACACGGATCGCCGGCGTCGTTGCTGCTTCGGTACCTACCATCGGACGAACTTTCACCGTGAGAACCAAAAGGGTTGTTCACAGCTACCGTACACGAGCCGCCTCGATCAGGCGTTCAGGACCTGCCGCAGCACGTCGGGCGCTTCGTCGAGTGCTCCGTCGAGCGCTTCGGTCTGTGGACCGCCGCCCTGCGCGAAATCCGCCGGTCCGCCGCCACCGCCGCCGACGCGGCCGGCGAGTTCGCCGACGACCTCGCCGGCGTCGATCGCCACCCCGTCGGGCACGGCGACGACGAACTGCGCGCCGTCGGTTCCGCTGGCGACGACCGCGACCTGTCCTCCTTCCGCGAGCGCGTTCGCCGTCGCGCGGAGCTCCTCGATGTCGCTGTCGATGCGCTGGATCACCGCACTCGTCTCGCCGACGGTGACCTCCTCGCCCTCGACGCCGCCGCTGGCCCGTGCCTCGGCGAGTTCGGATTCGAGCTCCTCGATGCGCTTGCCGCGCTCCTTCCACTCGGTGAAAAAGCGTGCGGCGGTCTCGGGCACCCCCGAGGGCGTGACGTCGAGCGTTGCGGCCGCCTCGGCGAGCGCGTCCGCGGTGTCCTGTGTTGCCTCGATGGCCGCCGGACCGGCCGCGAACGAGAGCCGCTCGACGCCGTCCTGGACGCGCTCGGTGTTGAGAACCTTGATCGCGCCGATGTCGCCGGTGCGCGAGACGTGCGTGCCGCCGCAGGCCTGGACGTCGTCGGCGACGTGGATCAGTCGGATGCGCTCGCCCGGCGGGATCCCGCCCTGATAGAGATCGAACCCGTACTCTTCCTCCGCGTCGTGGCGATCCGGCCACTCCGACCCCACCGAGACGTTGTCGGTGACGATCCCGTTGGCGACGCGCTCGATCTCGCGGACCTGCTCGCGGTCGATGCGGTCGTAGTGGCGCACGTCGATCCGCGAGCGATCCGTTCCCTTCTGCGCGCCGGCCTGTCTGATATGCTCGCCGAGCACCTGCCTCGCGGCGTGGATCACGATGTGGGTCGCGGTGTGGTTGCGCATCAGCTGGCGTCGTCGGCCGGCGTCGATCTGCCCACGGACGAACTCCCCCGTTCCGGGATCTCCGTCGGTGTGATGGACGACGACGTCGCCCTCGCGATGGACGTCCTCGACGTCGACGGTCGTGTCGTCGGTGCTCAGAGTGCCCGTGTCGGCCGGCTGGCCGCCGCCCTCGGGATAGAAGAGCGTCCGGTCGAGTACCACGTCGTAGCCCTCCTCGCGCTCGAACGTGTCGAGCACCATCGCCTCGAACGCCATGCGTGTCTGATCGTCGTAGTAGAGCAGCTCGGTCTCGGGCAGATCGGCGACGCGCTCGTCGGTCTGCTCCCCCGTGTTCTCGGCCATGTCCTCCTCCCCGTGACGGGCGGCCACGAGGCTGTAGAAGTCGTCGGGCACCGAGACGTCAGTCCCCTTCTCGCGGGCGATGTCGGCGACCATGTCGGGCTGGATCCCGTGGGAATCGTACAGCTCGATCAATTCTTCGGTCGGGATGGCCTCGTCGCGCTCGGCGTACTCCTCGGCGAGCTGGCGCACCCGCCGTCCGCCGCGTTCGAGCGTCTCGCGGTATTTTTCGAGTTCCGTCCGCACCATGTCGCGGATCGTGTCGCGGTTCTCGTAGTCGAGGCGCTCGGCCTGCATGTCGACCAGTTCGTCGAGCGGCGCGTCCACGCCAACCGTATCACAGAGCCGTTTCGTCCGCCGAAGCACCATTCTGGCGAGATAGCCCGTTCCGACGTTGGAGGGGACGATCTCGTCGCCGAGCATGTAGGCGAGCGTCCGGCAGTGATCGGCGATGGCATAGATCGCCTCCAGGGGTTCGAGCAGCTCGCGGAGTTCGGTGACGTCGACGTCGAGCTGCTCGGCGATCGTTCCGCGGGCGCGTTCCGCGTCCTCGGCCTCGTCGATGTCCATGTGGCCCGCGAGCGTCGCCGCGCGCGTGACGAGTTCCTCCTCCTCGTCGGTGTGGTCGATGCCGGCGTTCTCCTTCAAAAAGGAGATCATCTCGGGGTAGATCGCCTCGTAGACGGTGGGCGTCCCCTGCGAGACCCACGTCCAGCGTTCGAGCCCGTAGCCCGTATCGACGATGTACGTATCCATCTTCGAGTACGTGTTGCCGTCCTTCAGCTCGTACTCGCCGTCGGGGTCCTGTTCCATCGACATGAAGACGAGCGTCGCGAGCTCGACGCCGCGGTAGATGACCTCGATCGCCGGACCGGCGTTGCCGCCGCCGACCCAGGGGTCCTCGATGTAGGTGATCTCTTCGGGGTTCGCGCCCATCGCCTCGAAGAACTCGTCGCAGTATTCCACGGTTTGGTCCTTCCAGTAAACCTCACCCTCGTAGGCGTACTGGTCGGGATCGTCGAGCTCCTCGCGCGCGTTGAAGGCGTGATGGGCCATCATCTCGAAGGCCATCGTGTGTCGGCCCGTCTTGCCCACGTTGTCGATGTCCTGCATTCGGATGCAGGGCTGGGAGATCGTCAGCGGGTTCGCCGGCGGCGGCGTCGCGCCGCTCGTCACC
Organism: Halococcus morrhuae DSM 1307; assembly: GCF_000336695.1. Classification (GTDB taxonomy): domain Archaea; phylum Halobacteriota; class Halobacteria; order Halobacteriales; family Halococcaceae; genus Halococcus; species Halococcus morrhuae. The sequence goes on along the minus strand of NZ_AOMC01000109.1, from coordinate 4,068 downwards.
AGCGGCTGGAAGTCGTACACGGAGGCTTGCGTCAACAGGACGTCGTCGCGCCAGCGGTTCGCCGCGACGGGATAGGGCTCGATGCGCTCGTGATCGTGCTCTTCGAAGAAGGAGAGAAACGCCTCGCGCATCTCCTCCAGACTTCGCTCCTCGTCGAGGCTCGGATTGCCGATGAACTCGTACTCCGCACAGGGTGGTTCGCCGCAGTTCTCGCGGTCCGCATCGCGCGTCCAGAAGAAATCACCGCAGTCGGGGCACTCCTTCCGGACGAACCCCTCCTCCTCGAAATACTGCAGTCGGTACTCCGCTTCGAGCGTACTCATGATATCCGCTCAAACCGCCGTTCGCCTAAAACAGTTGCGTCCCGTTCGGAACGGTCGATTCACGGTTCCGTCGGGCGGTTTCAGCGCTCCGATCCGGGCCGTTTCGATCGGCGATAACGCTAAATCGATGGCTCGTTGATGACAGGTATGTCGACAGTCGACTGGCGATCGCTCCCCGACCGACGGCCACTCGTCACGCTCTCGTCGGTCGTCGTGGCCTGCGTCCTCCTCGGCGCGGCCGGCGGGTTGATCACGGCCCCGCAGATCGAGACGTGGTACACGACGCTCGACAAGCCGGGATTCACCCCGCCGAACTGGCTCTTCGGCCCGGTCTGGACGGTGCTCTATGCGTTCCAGGGACTGGCCGCGTGGCTCGTCTGGCGTGCCGGCCTCGACGATCGCCAAGTGCGGGTCGCGCTCGCGCTGTTCACCGCTCAGTTCGTGCTCAACGTCGCGTGGTCGCCGGCGTTCTTCGGGCTCGAATCACCGATTCTGGGACTCGTCGTCATCGTCCCACTCTGGGTCATCATCGTCGCCACGATCGGTGCCGCGGCGCGCGTCGAACGCCGAGCGGCCGCGCTGCTGGTGCCGTATCTCGCCTGGGTCTCCTTTGCGACGGCGCTCAACTACGCCATCTGGACGCTGAACTGACGCTCACTCGCCCGCGTCACCGAGCGCGAGCGACGCGAGCAGCGCCTCCAGCTGGAGCCGTTCGTTCGCCCCCTGCGTGATGCGGTAGTCCGTTTCTCCCACTCGCTCGAGCAGTCGCACGGTCGCCTGATCATCGAGCTCGAACGACCACGCCGAGCGGTGGAGCTGGTCGATGACGTCGCCGCCGCCGAGCCCCCAGTCGGTGAGCAGGTCGTCGAGTTTCGCACGCGCCGCGGTGAAATCGCCCCCGATCGCGTGCTGGACCATCGTCTCGATCTCCTCGGGCCGTGCGGCGGCCGTGATAGCGTAGACCGCCTCTTCGTCGACCGTTTCTCCTGTGGTGGCGGCGGCCTGCAGCCCGTTGATCGCCTTGCGCATGTCGCCGTCGGCGGCGTAGACGAGGGCATCCACCCCGTCGTCGGTGATCTCGATACCCTCCTCGCCGGCGATCTGCTCGACGTACTCCGCGACCGCCGTCTCGGGCAGCGGGCCGAACCGGAAGACCGCACAGCGCGACTGGATCGGGTCGATGATCTGATTCGAGTAGTTACACGAGAGGATGAACCGGGTGTTGTTCGCGAACTGCTCCATCGTCCGGCGGAGCGCGGACTGGGCGTCGCTCGTCAGCGCGTCGGCCTCGTCGAGGAAGATGACCCGGTAGTCGTAGCCGCCGAAGCTCGTGCGTGCGAAGTTCTTGATGCGATCGCGGACGACGTCGATCCCGCGCTCGTCGCTCGCATTGAGTTCCAGGAAGTTGTCGCGCCAGTCGTCGCCGTAGATCTCGCGCGCGATGGCCATCGCCGAGGTCGTCTTCCCGACGCCGGCGGGCCCCGAAAAGAGCAGGTGTGGCAGGTCGTCCTGGGCGACGTAGCTCCGCAACCGCTCGGTGATGTCGTCCTGGCCGGCGACCTCGGCGAGCGCCGACGGGCGATATTTCTCGATCCAGATCTCGCCCCGGCCCCCCGATCCGCTGGTCTCGCTCATGGCGATGCGAGGGGTGGGCGGCTCTTAAGGCACCCGAGACCGTGACGAGCGCTCGAACCCGTCCGACAGCATCAAACCCGACCGCCGGCTCGTGTCGGTATGGTCACGGTCGATATCGTCGGCGGCGACACCCACGAACTCGCCGTCGAAGGGACCTACGGCGACCTGCTCGATGCGGTGGAACTGAGTCGCCACGAGGCGACGGTGCTCCGGGACGGCCGACCGGTCCCGGCCGACGCTGCGATCGACGCCGAGTCCGTGCGCGTGCTCAGACTGATCAGGGGCGGCTGAGCCGATGGAGATCCGTCCCGCCGATCCATCCGAACTCCCGCCGGTGATGAACGTCCTGGATGGGGCGTCGCTCGCGGTCGACGCCGACACCGTCCGCGAGCGCAGCCGGGCGGACGCGGTGTGGATCGCCGTCGCGGACGATCGATGTCTCGGTGCGTGCGTGCTTGACGGCCAGGAGATCGACGCCATTGCCGTCCGTCGGCGGCGACGCGGCCAGGGTATCGGGACACGACTGGTCGAACATGCCGCCGCAGCGACCGCTGGCGATCTCCGAGCCGAGTTCCACCGCCGCGTTCGTCCGTTCTACGGTTCACTCAAATTCACCATCGAACCGACCGACGAACCGGACCGGTTCCGTGGACGGTACGAGTAACGCGTTGACTGCTGACGATCCGCCGGCAGCGCCTGCTGCGCAATTCGATATACTGTATATCGCGATAGCGAACCACTTCTGAACGATCGGACGTCGATAGCCGGTGTTCACCGATGCCGAACCGTTCGTCGATCGGCTACTGAGACCGTGTGAAGCGAAATCTATCCCGCTCAGTGTGATCTCGTGTAGCGACCAGTCATCCGCGAGAGCCATCGAGTGCAACGAGAAGTGCGTTCGCGCGTGGGGTTATCCGATATTTGCGCCATTTGCCGTCCTTGCGGCGGCTCACGAGCCCGGCATCGGTAAGCTGAGAGAGCGCATGACTGATTGCGCTGTCACTGACGTCGAGAAGCGGTGAGAACTCACAGACACAGAGCTCTTCCTCGGCGACGTGAAGTGTCCGAACGATCCTGTAGCGCGTTTCGTTGGCAAGTGCCGACACCACGCTGACGTCTTCGTCGAGAGCAGGCCCGCCTGTGGCCGCATCTATATCTTCGAGCTCGGCCAGCCGTTTGGCTACCGCTTCATCATCACACCCGCCACGTTCGTCGGAGAGATATCGTTGTAGCCGTTCGGTCGATGACATGGTAATACTTGAACGCTTGGTGAATTAAGCGTTGCGTAGCTATCCACGCGATATCTCTACTGCGTCACACCAACGATTCGGGAATTTTTCATATGAATCCGGTCCGTGAACGCCGGGACGACTGTCCGACGGTGGCGCTCGATCCAACGAATCCGTTCGGTCGCAGTCGTTCTCCTCGAATATGGTCGTTGAGTGGATCCGAAACGACGAGGGGGGGGGGGGATATGCTCGTTTTCGCCAATACACCGGCTTGGCGTCCTCGAACGATCGCGTTCACCGATGGCGAGTCATCGGCGACTGATGAACTCTCTACTGACTCCTACAACCGCCGGCCAAAGGGTTTATACACATATGAGAAGTTGTTCAACTGAAGCAATGGAAAGAATCGAGATAGCTCCGAAACGAACCCGGCGTATCGCTTGTTCGATTGAACGACGACCACTACTCCGAAATGACTGAACTCACGCTGTACGAGGAAGCGATGTGTTGCTCCACTGGTGTCTGTGGACCGGACCCGGACGACGAACTCGTCGAGGTCAGCGCTGCCCTCGATCAACTCGAAGACGAGTTCGACGTCGACGTAACCCGCGCGAACATGCAACACAACATCGACCAGTTCCTCGAAACCCAGCGTATCTACGACTTGGTTCAGGAGAACGGCCCGTCGATCCTGCCGATCGTCGTCGTTGACGGCGACATCGTCATGAAGTCGGAGTATCCTTCCTACGACGAACTCGCAGCCGAACTGGATACTGCACGGAACGCCCCACAGGAAGCCTAAGCAATGAGCAAAACGACGCCAGCCGGAGAAATCGTCGAACCGAACAGTGAGGACACCGAGTTCGTTTTCTTCAGCGGCA
>NZ_AOMC01000108.1 GCF_000336695.1 Halococcus morrhuae DSM 1307 | reverse complement strand
TCTGCTTTCCTCAGCAGTTGCTCGGCACCAATTCCTCCACCAACTCACGTCTCAGAAGCACTCAACCGGCAAGCTTTGTGAAGTACTGAATCTTCCAACCGAGAGTCTGGAATCCAGTCGCGGTACTTCTCTGGGATAGCTTCAATAACCCCGTCCGGGACCGAGTGCCAATCTTCTTCGTCCAAATCCTCATAATGAGACTCAAGATGCGTCTCCCACCACTCATCAGACCGAGACCGGGTACTTCCGTGGGGAAGATTCGGGTCACGCTTCGGGGTTGATCCGCCAGCCTGTAGATTGGGAATTTGGTTTAGAGCTATCCTCTTCACCGTAGTCAAGTCACTCATGGTCACGTTACAACTCTCCATCAACTCTTGAAACTGGTCTTCGTGAGACACCCAAGTTGCCTCTGGATTGCGTTCCAGTCGGTCCTTGTTCACGACATATCGTATTACGCCCAATGCAACAGTTTCGACCGCTCGTTGGCTCCCAAATTGAGAGAAGTCTAAAGCCTCCATTGCATCCATCACCCCTCCTTTCTGAAATTCTGTCACCCCAAGCCGCGAGCAGAATATCTCCGTGATATGCTTTTTATCCCACTGACCCTGCCGCACAGGAAGCTCTCCATCAGAATTGTGGCGTCCCTCGTTTATTTCGCGGAATTGGTCATATTCATCACCCGATTCTCCTATTTGAGTCGCTGCGGGACTCTCATAGTGCGAGTAACTATTCATGTCTCGTTCGATTGTATTAGGGTCTAAAGACCCATCACCGGGTTCGGGCTGGTGTTGCACACCCCAATCTCTATGCACCGGCTCCTTTCCTCCATCATTCGTTGGTCTACTTTCTCCAGCCATAGTTGTCACTCAGTTTTAATATCAGCACGACCACAGAATCCGCCCCAAATTGTTCGGTTGACCGCAGATACCGCTCAGCCAGTAACTCGTTTCGGAACGCGCTCAACAAAAATGACCCAAATGCAGCACGCTCCTCCTTCATATATCCTTATTGTAGAGAGAACTACTTAAAGGAAAGCTCACACCAACACCATTACCCACAAACTACCAATTCGGTTACAAGATGGGCCCGACCGCGCTGCCGTGCTCGCTACGCCATCGCGCAAGCTCGCCGGTCCTGCTTACCGGGCCGCTCGCTTCGCTTGCTCTCCCTTCGGTCGCCCGGCTGCGCGGCTGCGGCGATATTGCGCGTGCTCGCTGTGCGCGGCTTCAGACTACTGGCTCCGGCTCTCCGAGCCGTCGCCACCGCGACCGCGCCGCACCCTGCACTGCGACCAACTGACTCAGCGCGCGCGAGAAACGCGCACGATTCGGGAACGGCGACCGCGACAGCACCGCCGAAGAATCCCGGCCCTTCTGGCCGGCCAAAGCCCGACCGCGTACCCACCCTCCGCGCCCGCCCACCTCCACGGTCCTGCTCGCGCTGTGCGGGCTTTCACAGGCAGAAGGTCATTGATTCAAGACCTCGGCCTTACCCCTGTCAGCAGGCACATGCTTGCTGACAGGCTGTCAGTAGCCCCACCTCATTCAATACGGAATCCCCCTGTCAGCAAGAGCGGTCGTTTCCCGACTGATTTTCACTCCGAACGAGGGGTGTCGTCGCGCCGATCACGCCGGAACGCCACCGTCAGAAG
>NZ_AOMC01000107.1 GCF_000336695.1 Halococcus morrhuae DSM 1307 | reverse complement strand
CCAGCGGTGTTTCGGGATGACCGTGCTCTGGACCACCCCCTGTGTCATGAACGTCGCGTCGGGGCCGGTGAGGTTGAATCGAACCCGCCCGCCGTCCGTCCGCGAGAGAATTTCGGTGCTCTCGACCGGTTCGTAGAACGGGACGACGCTGGTCGCGCTGTGCTGTTCGAAGAAATCGAGCGAGAACGTGACGTCCTCGGGCGTGAACGGTTTGCCGTCGTGCCATTTCACCCCGTCGCGGAGATCGACTTCGACGGTCGTGTCGTCGACGAATCCGCCGCCGGTCGCGAGCGCGGGGATCACGTCGAGATCCGGCGAGGCGTCGAACAGCCCGTCGTAGATGTATTTGAGGCGGTATTCCTCGGCACCGCCGGCCGACCACGGCTGATTGAGCGAGTTCATCGACGTGGTCGTCCCCTTGACGTAGCTTCGGTCGCCCGTCCGTGGCTGGAGGTTGACCTCCGTCCACTGGAAGGTGTCCCGGGTCGGACCGGGGCCGGGCGTCGGAACGTATCCTTTGAAATTGCGGGTGTTCGCCGCGGTGATCACGTCGGGAAAGAGGCTGATGATCGCGCCGACGTCCTCGGCGAAGATTTTCTGAACTTCCTGTATGAGATCGGCGCGTCGTTGCTCGTCTTCAGTGATCTCGTCCTGTTTGTCGAGAAGCTCGTTGATCCGCGGATGCCAGTAATTGTCGTAGTTGAACGGGCTGTCCTTGGAGCGCCGGGTCAACAGCGCGTTCGGCCCGATTCCGCGGACCGGGTCCGGGCCGTGAGTGCTCATCGAAAACACGTTTTCGAGTCCCGGTGTGTCCCAGCTCTGTGCGTACAGCTGATTCAGCGGCCGGTCGATGATGCGGGCAGGAGCGCCCAGCGCGTTGACGCTGCTTTTCATCATCAGCGCGTGCTGTTTGCTCCAGGGATCGTCGTCGCTGGAGAACTCCATCGTCAGTGTTTCGAGCGGCGCTCCCGCACGTGCGGTGTAGTCGAGCGGTGGGCCCTCGGCCTGTGCCGCGTCGTCGAGCGTCGGCCAGTCGTGCCAGTATTTGGTCTCGACGCTCGCGGGCGTTCCTTTGGGAACGTCGGCATCGAGCGTGTTCCCGGCGTCGCGTCCGCCGAGGGACGAGCTACAGCCCGCGAGCGTGGACAGCCCGACGGTGCCGGCCGCGGCCGCGAGCCACCGTCGACGGGTGATCCGTCGTGTATCGATGGCGTCAGTTGATCGTCGATGATCGTTCGGTACCATGCTACGAGGTAGCAAATGGAAGGTATCTCATTGAAATTATCCCCNCGTGAGCCGTAGAGCAGCGCCAAGAGGTTCCGTTCCGCGACGCGCAACCGTTCGCTAGCCGTCGACTGGGAGACGTCCAGCGCCCCGGCGATATCGTTCGTCGATGCCGTCCGCGGAACGTCGAAGTAGCCCAGCTCGTAGGCGGTTTCGAGAACCGCAAGCTGTTCGTCCGCAAGCTTCGTCGTGATGACCTCGGTTATTCGACCACCGTCCAGCGGCTCGCCGGGGTTCTCTATCTGGCTCACGCTCTGTAGCTCGAACGCGCCCAGTGACTCTTCGAGATCGTCGGCGAGCGCCCGAAACGACTCCCAGTTCCGCGCGGTCACGACGACCTCGAACTCGTTCCCCTGGAGAACGATCCGATTCGGGATCGCCTCGTGGCGCAGCACCAGCCCGAGAATGAACGGATACGATTCGTTGGCGACGAGTGTGAGCCGACGGACGACGATCTCGGACGGTCCGGTCGGAATTTCGTGCGTGTAGAACATCCGCACGCCCCAGATATCCGCGATGGCGTCGTGAGGATCGAAATCAGTTGTCGAGGATATCGTAAGCGATTCGATCCACTTCCCGTCCTCGATGTAGAAGGCGTTGTCGAGCTCGATGCTCCGGACGCCGTCGATGCGGGAGCCGAGCTTCTCCATCACACCGGTCGGGACGGTGCGGAATTCGACGCGAAGAATCGATGATCACTCCGTACCACTCTCATCATCAACTGCGGTATATGCCTCACGGAACACACCGTCGACGGTTTCTCGCCCGATAGCACGAAACCCCTGCCGGACGGTCCGGTGACGGAACTCGACCATTCTGGGGCCAAGAAAACGTCAAAACAACGATATTGCTCGGCACGAACGTTTATGATGTCGGCATGCGTATCTCTCTGTCAATGGGGACTGTTACCACAACCCCGTCCGAGGAGGCCCGGTCGATATTCACGGAACTCGGCTACACCGTCTCTGGCAGCGGCTGCGAGCTCAGAGCCGAACGCAAATGGCGCGTCGTCCGCGTCACGGCCGCCGACGAGGCGACCGAACTGCCCGAATCGGGCGAGCTTCGCTGTTTCGTCGCGTGGATGGACGCGGCCCACGATCTCAGGGACCGCTTGATCGACGCCAAACCCGACTACGACTGGGCGGTCATCGGTGTCGACAGTACGGGCGAGTACGACGTGCTTCATCCGTCGCTCGGCCCGTCGCTGCTCGTCTAGTTCGACAGCTCTTTTCGCGCCGCCGCGAGCCCCGCGTCGGCGTCGATCCCGTCGCTCTCGCCGAGAACGTCGCCGAGCGCGCCGAGCACCGACAGCACGTTCGAGCGGCGCGCGGAGTGGCCCATGCAGCCGATCCGGAGGATCTCGCCGGAGAGATCGCCCAGCCCGCCCGCGACCTCGATGTCGTAGCCGTCGAGCAGCTCGTCGGTCACGGTCGCATCCTCGATGTCAGCGGGCAGGCGAACAGTGTTCAGGCTCGGTAGCCAGCTCGTGCTCGCGAGTTCGAGACCCATCGCCTCGATGCCGGCTCGCAGCCCGTTCGCGACGCGTTCGTGGCGTTCCCAGCGCGCTTCGATCCCCTCTTCGGCGGCGAGGCGCAGCGCCTCCCGCAGCGCGTAGACGTTCGTGATCGGCGCGGTATGGTGGTAGGCACGCTCCTCGCCCCAGTAGTCGGTGAGTTCGGTGAGATCGAGATACCAGGAGTTCACCGATGACTCGCGCTGTTCGATCTTCGCCATCGCCCGCTCACCGAGCGTGAGCGGGCTCGCCCCCGGCGGCGCGGAGAGACATTTCTGGGCGGCCGAGTATGCCGCGTCGATCTCCCACTCGTCGACCTTGAGCTCGACGCCGCCGAAGGTCGTCACCGCGTCGACGATGGTGAGTGCGTCGTTGTCGTGGGCAAGTTCGGTGAGCGCCGGCACGTCTGGCTGGAGCACGCCGGTGCTCGTCTCGCCGTGGACGAACGCCAGCAGGTCGGGGTCGTGAGCGTCGAAAGCCGCACGCACATCATCGATGTCGAGCGGTTCGCCCCAGGGGGCATCGACCGTCACGGTCTCGCCGCCGGACCGCTCGACCATCGACGCCATCCGCCCGCCGAAGTAGCCGTTGCCGGGCACCACGACCGTGTCGCCCGGCTCGGTGAGGTTCGCGATGGCGGCTTCCATCGCCGCCGAGCCGGTCCCGCTGATCGGGACCGTCCACTCGTTGTCGGTCCGGAAGACGTAGCGGAGGAGTTCCTGAACCTCATCCATCAGGTCGACGAACGCAGGGTCGAGATGGCCGACGAGCGGCGTGGCCATCGCCCGGCGAACGCGCGGGTGGACATCGCTCGGGCCGGGACCCATCAGCGTTCGGTTGGGTGGGGTGAGTTCGCCCACCGCGGGTCGTTCCATACCGGGGTGATTCGGGCAGCGTTGAAATGCCGTTCGTTTCGTGGTGCTGACCATCCCACCACGAACGGTTTATGCCCGTCCCGGCCGTCAGCAGCGGTATGTTCGTCGGCCACGCACTGGGTGCGTTCGCGACCGTCGCGGGCGGGGCGCGCCTGGTCGGCTGCTCGCGCGGGCGCTCGCTGGCCCTCGGCGCGTCGGCGGGCGCGTTCGCCGCCGCCCCCGACGTCGACATCCTCTACGCGCCGGTTGGGCTGGCCGAGGCCAGCGGCGTCGCCGACGCCGCCGAGAGCTTCTGGTCGGCCGGCAATCTCGTCCATCGTGCGGTGACCCACTCGCTGGTCGTCGGCACGGTCGTCGCCGTCGCGCTCTGGTTCTGGACTCGCGCACGGAGCGGGGAGACGAGCGACCGGAGCGACGGTTCGCTGCCGAACATCCGGCGTCTCCGCTCGCTGTTGAACGCCGAGTCCGGTGGCGCGCTGCTCGCACTTGGCGGGCTGGTCGCGGTCGCCGGCGTCGTGAGCGGACCGCTCGGCGCGCTCGTGATGGCCGCGTTCGCGCTCACGAGCCTCGCGATCGCCGAACTCGGCGCACACTACGGCGATCTCGGCCCGAAAGCGATACTGGTGACGGCGCTGATCGGCTTCATCAGCCATCCGTTCGGCGATCTGTTCACCGGCGAGCCGCCGCACATGCTCTACCCGTTCGCCACCCGACTCGTGAGCGAGCGCATCGTCCTCACCGCCGATCCGACGCTGCATCTGCTCGGCTCGTTCTGGCTCGAACTGCTCACCATCTGGCTCGCGGCGATCGTCTACTGCGAACTCACCGACCGGAGCCCGACGAGCTACATCCACGGGCGCGCGACGCTCGGGGCCGCCTACGCGGTGGCCGCGCTCGCGGTGCCCGCGCCGACGGTCGATTCGTCCTACGAGTTCGTCTTCAGCGTGCTCGCGGTCGGTGCCGTCGGGCCGGCCCCGCTCGTCCGCCGCCTCCGGCGCTCCCGACGAGCGATCGACGCCGAAAACGTGCTGACGGCCGCCCTCACCGGATTGGCGGCGGTGACGCTCGCGTCGATCGCCTACGCCGCCGTCTATCTCGTGCTCTGAGGGGAGGGATGAAGTCCCCCGCCGACGAAGGCGAGCCATGTCACGCGCGGAGCTCGATCGACTGCTCGAAAGCAAGCGAGCGAACGCCCTGCTCGCCTGGATCTTCGTCGCGTTCGTCGCCATCGTCGCGATTGTCTCGCTGGTCCGCGGGCAACTGCTCTGGGCGATCTTCGCCGCGAGCGTCGTCGTGCTCTCCGTGTTACCGGCCGTCACGCTCCGCTCGCCGCTGGTGATGGTTCCCTGGGAGGTGCTCGCCCTCGCGGCTCTGCCGACGCTCGCGCGCGCGTTCAGTCCCCCAGTCAGCGGGGTTGCGACCTATCTCGCGGTGGCAGCGCTCGCGCTCATCGTCGCGGTCGAACTCCATCTGTTCACGTCCGTGGAGATGAGCTATCGCTTCGCCGTCGGCTTCGTCGTGATCGCGACGCTCGCGGCCGCGGGCGGCTGGGCGGTCATCCGCTGGGTCGCCGATCTCTATCTCGGCACCGGCTTTCTCGGCTCGGAGGACGCGCTGATGTGGGAGTTCGTCGCCTCGACGGTCGCCGGCGTCGGTGCCGGCCTCTTCTTCGAGGGGTACGTCCGTCGGCGACTGCCGCCCGAACGCCTGCCCGAGGTGGCTCGATGAGGCTGCGCGATCGTCTCGGTATCTCCGAACACCGCCAGCGCCAGCTCACGCGCGCGATGGAGGTCGGCCTCGTCGCTATGTTCGTTCTCGGCCTCCTGCAGGGCAACACGACCGTCATCGTCAACACCCTGCTCGCGCTCGCGGTGACGCGATTGCCCGGGGTGCTCCAGCGCGATTACGGCATCCCGATGGATACGGGGCTGACGCTATGGATCACGGCCGCGGTCTTCCTGCACGCCTTCGGCGGCGTCGGCCTCCCCTGGACGACGCTGTCACCGTATCAGTCGCTGTGGTGGTACGACCATCTCACCCACGGGCTGTCGGCGTCGGTCGTCGCCGCCGTCGGCTACGCGGCCGCCCGTGCGCTCGACGTCCACAGCGAGGAGGTCTCCTTTCCCTCGGAGTTCATGGTCGTGTTCATCTTCCTGTTCGTGCTCGCCTTCGGCGTCTTCTGGGAGGTCATCGAGTTCACGGTCAGCTCGCTCTCGGCGCTGATCGGCTCGGGCACCGTCCTCACCCAGTACGGGCTCGAGGACACGATGCTCGACCTCATCTTCGATACGATCGGCGCGGCCGTCGTCGCCATCTGGGGCGGCGCACGACTGAGCGGCGTCGTCGATGCCATCGTCGCACGGCTCGATACCCGCGAACGCGAGACCAGGTAGGCGTCCACGACCGGGTGAGAACGGCCGTGACGTGGGTTTTATACTCCTACCGGCTGAAACGTACGCCGCGATGGTCTACAAGAAAATCACGATGATCGGAACGAGCGACGACGGGTTCGAGGCGGCCGTCGACGACGCCGTCGACCGCGCCGAGGACACGCTCAACAACGTCAAGTGGGCGACGACAGAAAATCTCGGCGTCGAGATCGCCGAAGTCGACGGTCGCGAGTATCAGGCCGAAGTCGAGATCGCGTTCGAGCTCGACGAGTAACGGGTCAGCCCGCGACTTCTCCGCTCAGGCGAGGCTCGCGCCGTCGAACTCGCCGCGGTCGTAGTCGATCTCCATGAGATCGAGCAGCGTCGGCGCGACGTCGAAGAGGTCGGTGTCGCCGCCGATCCGGGCGGTCGGGTCGTCAACGAGCAGCGTGGCGTTGTCGAAGCTGTGCATCCCGTTGCGTGGACCGGTGTCGAAGACCTCGTCGTGGCCCGAAAAGCCCGCTTTGAGATCGAAGCCGTGGCTCGGGATCGCCACGAGGTCGGGGGCGATGTCGTCGTGTGCGCCCCGGAAGGCGTCGCCCTTCTCGACGACGCGCTCGCAGACCTTCCGGCCGTCGGGGCCTTCGAGCGTTTCGAGGGCTTTCTTCAGTTCGGTGCGCTTGTCCTCGTAGTCCTCCTCAGCCACAGCACCGCGTGGCTCGCGCCCTTCCAGGTTGATGTAAAAGCGCCCGGGGATGAACGCGTAGGCCTCGGTGTCGTCGGAGATGTCCGTGAGGCTGTCGTGGTCGTCCTCGCCGTACGAGAGCCAGCCCTCTCGCTGGAGCCACTCGTTGAAGTGGACCTCGTGGTCGAGGCTGGTGAACCCGTGGTCGGCGGCGACGACCATCGTCACGTCCTCGGGCAGCATCTCGCGCAGACGGCCGAGATAGTCGTCGACCTTGCTGTAGATGTCGAGGAACTCCTGCTTGTACTCGCCGTCCTCCTCGTAGTGTTTGAACAGGAAGTGGTTCACTCGATCGGTCGTCATGAACACGCCGAAGAAGAGGTCCCAGTCGTCCTGTTCGATGTAGTGCGAGAACCCCTCGAAGCGGCCGTCGAGGGTCGCGTGGGCGTCCTCGACGAAGTCGGTCTTGTCGTCGTCGTGGCCGAGTTTCGCGTTGTTGTCGATCCGGTAGCCGGTCCCGTTGAGCGTCTCGCGCAGCTCGTCGGGGTAGGCGGCCTCGTCGACGCCCGGCGAGAGAAAGCCCGAGACCATCCGCTGAACGTCGCGCTGGGGCGGGAACGTGACGGGCACGTTCATCACGGTGGCGTCGCGGCCCTCCTCTTCGACGCGATCCCAGACGCGGGTCGCCTGGACGTCACGGCCCATCGGCACGTAGGTGTCGTAGGAGCCGATCTCGCGGTCCTGGAAGCCGTACACACCCGTCTCCCCGGGGTTGACGCCCGTCGTGAGCGCGGGCCAGCAGGCGCTCGATTCGGGCGGTACGATCGAATCCATCGGGCCGGCGGTCCCCTCCTCGGCGATCGCGGTGAGGTTCTCGAAGACGTCGGGGTTGTCCTCGATCAGGCTGTACGGAACCCCGTCGATGCCGAAGAAGGCAACACGCGGGGCGTCGTCGCCAGTGAGGCGGTCGAACAGTCCCATGGGTGGGTCAGTTCGGGCGCGTACAAAGAAGATTCGTTTCGATATCCTTACTCGTGGTCGGCCAGCGGCCGGCCACAGGCCGGGCAGCGCACGATATGCTGCTCGTGCTCGTCGTCGGCGCTGTCGGGGACCACCGTGGGATGATCCAACGCGACCGTGGTTCGTTTCGCTGCCATCACATCACCATTACCGGCCACGTACGCAAAAGACTATCCATAATTCCAACACATTCGCGGCGCACACCGAATAACCACGAGGAATATCACGAACAATCATCGTGATTATCGGGTACTGTTCGCCGCACACGAACTACGGAGTCTCCCTATCCTCTAGCAGCGAGAGAACCCCGTCCTGAGGCCGGAGGCCGAAGGGCGGGCGTGAATTGCGTTCGCTGTCCCACGCGCCGACACAACTGCCGGGACCGACACGCCACTCGTGCCGGATATTCCGCGTTCACTTTCGCTGTACTTCCCGACCACTTATGTCGGCGTAGCACGACAGGCTATGTATGGCGAATCGGACCGTCATCCGCACCCACCGCGCCTCGATTCGGAATCAGCGTCAGGTGCGTGACGGTCTCGATACGCTTGGGTTCGCCGCCGCGAAACTCTGGAACGTCGCCCGCTACACCGTGGGCCGCGTTTGGGACGCTTGCGGCCAGATTCCCGACGACTCGGTTCTCAAGTCGTACCTCAAGAGCCACGAACGCTACGCGGACCTCAACGCACAGTCCAGTCAGNCTTGCGGCCAGATTCCCGACGACTCGGTTCTCAAGTCGTACCTCAAGAGCCACGAACGCTACGCGGACCTCAACGCACAGTCCAGTCAGGCAACTCTCGAAGAGTTGGCTGAAGCGTTCAAGGGTTGGTACGGACACCGACGAAACGGGAACACGAAAGCGAACCCGCCCGGCTACCGCAAGAACGGCGATGACCACCCGCGTTCGACGGTCACGTTCAAAGAAGACGGCTTCAAACACGACGCCCGGAACGGCTACATCCGTCTCTCGAAGGGGCGGAACACGAAGGCTCACTGGTCGGATTTCATCCTGTGTGCCTACGACGCCGACCCAGACATTGCAATCGAGAACGTTCAGCAGGTGCGCGCCGTCTACGAGCATGGTGAGTGGCGGCTGCACATCGTCTGCCACCACGAGGTCGAAGTCGAACCGCCCGGCGACGGTACGGCTGGCGTGGATCTCGGCATCTGCAACGTCGCTGCCGTGTCGTTCGGCGACGAGTCGTTGCTCTACCCCGGTGGCTCTCTCAAGGAGGACGACTACTACTTCGCCAAGAAGCGCGCGAAGTGCGACGACTCGTTTTCCCGTGAGGCCCGCCGCCTCGACCGGAAGCGTACCGACCGCCGCGCCCATTTCCTGCACGCCCTGTCGAAGCACATCGTTGCCGAGTGCGTTGAACGCGAGGTCGGCACGCTCGTCGTGGGCGACCTCGGCGGCATCCGTGAAGACGAGAACGGCCCACGGGATTGGGGCGATCACGGCAATCTCGATTTGCACGGATGGGCGTTCGACCGTTTCACGACGATGCTCGACTACAAAGCCGAGGCCGAAGGCATCGAGGTCGAACCCGTCCCCGAACGGGATACGTCGAAGTCGTGTTCGGTCTGTGGTCGGTGCGATGACAGCCAGCGGGTCGAACGCGGGTTGTACGTGTGCGACGACTGTGGGTTGGTCGCCAACGCCGATACGAACGGAGCCGAGAACATTCGACAAAAGGTACTCCCGAATCTCGCCACGGATGGCGACGATAGGGATAACGGCTGGATGGCACAGCCAGCGGTCCGCCTGTTCGACCGTAGGGAGGGCGTTTTCGCTCCCCGAGAACAGGTCGTGGACCACGAACCATAATATTCCAACTGCGGTCGGGAAACCCCGGCGTTCACGCCGGGGAGGATGTCATCGAAGCAATTTATGCACTCGCTCTCGAAGCGCTCTTCGAATGGCGGTGAGTCCCTTCCCACGTCAGAACCGGCTGGCTCGGGGAAGCCGCTCGTGACCCGACGATCGCGGTTGCGGGCCGTACTGCGCGGCAACCGGTCGCTATGGCTGCTCGTCGTCTTCGCCATTGCGATCGCCACTCATGCTGAAACGATCCAGTACTGGTTCGTCGCGACCGATACGCTGCCGCTGATCGAGACCAGTCGCGTACAGAGTCTGAGTGGCGTCGCCGAACTGTTCACACAGCCGTTGATGGCCGGCACGGATTTCGTCGACACTGCGCTGTTCTACCGCCCGGTGTCGAGTCTCTCATATACGCTCGAATACGCAGTCTGGGGACTCTCACCGACCGGCTATCATCTCACGAACCTCCTTCTCCACGGGATCGCAACGGTGCTTGCTGCCGTCACCGTCGCCGAGATCACGCGCCGGCCCGCCGTCGGCTATCTCGGTGCCGTCCTCTTCGCCATCCATCCGCTGACGGCCGGTGTGGTGCCGCCGATCGCCCGCCGTCAGGACGTGTTGCTGACGGGTTTCGTTCTCGGTGCACTCCTGCTGTTCGTCCGCAGCCGTCGCACGAACTCCCGTCGGCTGCTTGCCGGGGCGCTCGGTGCGTATGCAGCGGCCCTCGGAACGAAGGAGCCGGCAGTCGCCCTTCCCGGGGTGATCTTCGTGTGGCTCGTCCTCTATCGAGGAACCGGCGAGTGGCGATCGACCCTCCGGCGGGCCGTGACGGGAACGGCTCCGTTCGTGGCGGTGACCGTCGCCTACGCCCTCGTTCGCCTCGTCGTTCTCGGTGGGGTTGGCGGCTACCGCGCCAGTGCTGCGTCGGGACCAGGGCTCTCCATACTGTTCGTCCCGCTCAAATATCTTCGATGGGTGTTCCAGCCGACGGACGTCGTGGAGAGCGTCCTCACTGCTCTCCCGCGATCGGTACTCCTCGTGGCGTTGCTCGGTGGTGCGGCCATCGGCCTCACACTCGTTCGGTACACCCGGCGTCGCGGTCTCGACATAGTTGGACTGGTGGCGCTGGTCGTCGCCGGTATCGCCTTCGAGGGGATGCTGGGGGCACACCTGCTGGCCCCCGCCATAAAAACCGTGCTGCCGTTCGGTCCGAACGAGTCGGCCATCGCGATCGGCTATCTCGTCGATTCGCTGTTCATCGTCGGCTGTGTGGCAGGGCTACTGGCGGCGATACGCGGCTGTCAGGCCGTCGATTCGTCGATACGTACCCATCTCGTGTTCTTCGCCAGCTGGTCGGTGATCGTTCCGGGACTGCTGCTGGCGACCGGTGCTGGCATCGGCGATCCGTTGCGGATCGACGATCAGATCCAAACCGGCTATCTCTGTCTCGTCCCGGCAATGGCCGCCCTGAGTTTGCTCGGGCTCACCGCCGCCGAAGCGGTCGTCGCTGCGATCCGGTCGAGGACGGTCCGCGTCGATACGACCGTCGTACTCCTCGTGCTCACAGTGTCGTTGCTATTGCCGCTCATCGTGACGTCACCCCTCGTCGTGTCGAATGGCGATTGGAACGCTGCAGGCCAACTGAACCAGCAGCTTCTCACCGGGATCGACGACGAACTCGACGGAACAGCGGCCGACACACCGGTCCGTCTGCTCGACCCGCCGACGACCGGCAGTGACGACCCGCCCCACACGACGTCGGTCAAACGGCTCCAGTCGTACTCGTTCGAGGCGTGGTTCGAACTCCAGGAGCCACCACAGAACAGAGAGGTCGAACTGGTCGGCCACCACGAACTGCGGCCACCGTACGACCGCCTTTCGCTCGAAGCAACGAGGGAGAACGGAACAATCGTCGTCAGAGCGGCCACCCCAGAGTGATCACTCGGTGGATGGTTCGTCGAGCGGTGCCATCGTGAGCGTCGTGATGCGAGTGTCGTCGACGCCGGTGACGGTGAGAGCGTAGCCGTCGAGTTCGACGCGGTCATCGATCTCGGGAGTCCGTCCGAGCTGGCTGAAGACGAGGCCGCCGATCGTATCGAACTCCTCGCTTTCGAGCCCGCTCCCGACGGTCGTGTTGACCGCCTCGATCGGCACACCACCGTCGATCTCGTAACAGTCGTCCGCGCGCTCGCTGATCGTGGGCTCGTCGGTCGTCGCATCGAACTCGTCGTGGATCTCACCAACGATCTCCTCGACGATGTCCTCGACGGTGAGGATGCCCTCGAACGACCCCCATTCGTCGATCACCGCAGCCATCTGCCGATCCTCACGCTGGAAGTCGGTGAACACGTCGTCGATGAGTTTGTCCTCCGGCACGATCAGGATGTCGCGAGCGAGATCGCCGGCGGTCGGTTCGGGCTCGTCGGGTGCTGTCCCCCGCCGATCGATCTCGATTCGCAGCAAGTCCTGGACGTGGACGAAACCGATCGGATGTTCGCCGTCGCCCTGCTTGACCACGGGATAGCGCATGTGATGGCCCGTGGTGGCGATCTCGTACAGCGTCGAGAGCGGCGTCTCGGTATCGACCGCCTCGACGTCGGGGCGGGGCACCATGATCTGCCGGGCGATGGTCTCTTCGAGATCGAAGACGCCCTCGATCATGTTCAGTTCGTCAGTGTCGATGTGGCCCTGTTCTTGGGATTGTGAGGCGGCGGTTCTGAGTTCGGCTTCGGTCTGTGACGTGTCGACCTCGGACGCCGGCGGGACACCGAGTGCCCGCGTGAACAGGTTCGCCGTCCCGTTGAACAGCACGAGTCCGGGCAGGAACAGATAGTAACAGGCCTTCATGAGCGGGGCGACGATTAGCGCCATCCGACCGGGGCGGTGGATCGAGAAACTCTTCGCCGCGAGCTCGCCGAACGTCACGTGAAAGTACGTGACGACGAACAGTCCGATCACGCTGCTGATCGCGGCGACGGCCACCTCCGGAACCAACGACCCCACCACCGGTTCGATCACCACGGCGACGGCTGGCTCGCCGACCCAGCCCAACGCGAGCGACGCGATCGTGATCCCGAGCTGCGTCACGGCGAGGTAGTCGTCCAGGTTTTCGAACCCCTCCTCGACGATCGAGGCGAATCGTCGGTTCTCCTCGACCAGCGTGTTCACCTTCGCGGCAGTGAGGCGAGTGAACGCGTATTCGGCGACCACGAACACGCCGTTCATCACCACGAGAAACAGCGCGAAGAGCAATCGGCCAGCCGCGGCGACGGCGTCAACCATCAGCTGTCGGGCGATCGATCGGGGATGATTCAGTCGATCCGACCGATCCAGTCGCCCACCGGTTCACCATCAAGAGCACCCTCATCACTCGATTCCGCTCGTCAGGAGCCGTTGTAGGCGGGACTGCCCCGATGGCGTCTCGTGGAATGGATGGTTCGGCTGTGTCGGTACTCACTTGTGTTATCTCAATGTTGGTGAGTAGCGGCTAAAGCCTCACGCTATGGCCCTCTTTCCATGGTTGATTGGGGCGTCGTGTTCGCTCACCGAAGACGCCTCTCGAAATCGATCGAGATCGTTCCCGAAATAATACCATATTCCATACATATCACCCTCGAAATCGAAGCTCTGCTTCGGGTTTATACTGTGGTGCCATTCTAATATACTGCTACCGACCATCCCAATCACTTATATTTCTGCTCGTAATATTACCGTTTAGATATATCATGAGCACTGAAACAGGGACGAGCCCCAGTACGACGCCGTTGGCAACGACGTGGCGGTATCTCGCGGCTGTCGGACTCCTCATCTCGCTGTTGGGCGTGGTTGCGATCGTCGCCCCGTTGGTGACGGGTCTCGCGCTGTCCGCGCTTCTGGGAGCGTTGCTCGTCGTGAGCGGGGTCAGTCATGGGGTCCACGTGTTCTCCGCACGCGGCTGGATAGGTGCACTCAGCCAAGGGCTGCTGGCGCTGTTGTACGTCGTCGGCGGGATCGTCACGCTGGTCAACCCCGTGCTCGGACTGACGACGCTCACGCTCGTCCTGGCCGTCGTGTTCGTGTTCAACGGCGTGCTCGAAATTCTCATGGGACTCAGACTGCGTTCGCGGCCGAACTGGTGGTGGCCGATCGCGAGCGGAGTCCTCGCGCTGGCCGTTGGCGTGTTGCTGTGGATCGGCTGGCCGAGCACCGCCGAATGGGCGATCGGCCTGCTCTTCGGCGTGAACCTGCTGAGCTCCGGCCTTTCGATGGTGTTCCTCGCGCTGAACGGGCGACGTGCAGCACGTGATGGCTCTGCCATCGGTACTTGAACAGCTCTCTGCGTCGTCATCGGCGACTCGGTCACGCCGAAATTCCGACGACGATCGGAACGAAGGCGCGAGCAGAGAGGTAAATGTACTAGTATCTTTACGCTGCGTCCCGATGGTCGCTAGTGATGAGTGAACTCCCGGGCCTGTTCGCCCCCGAGCGCGTCGCCGTCGTCGGTGCAACCGAGCGCGACGGATCGGTCGGGCGGGCGGTCACGGCCAACCTCCTCGAATTCGACGGTGACGTGGTTCCCGTCAACCCGGGCACGGAGACGGTGTTCGACCGTGCGTGCTATCCCGATCTCGGCTCGGTTCCCGACCCCGTCGATCTCGCCATCGTGGTCGTGCCGGCCGATATCGCCGTCGACGTCGTCCACGACGCCGGGGAGGCCGGTATCGAAAACGTCGTCGTGCTCACGGCCGGTTTCGGCGAAACCGGCAGCAAAGGGGCCACACGCGAGCGCGACCTCCAGGAGACGGCCAGCGAATACGGGCTGAATCTCGTCGGGCCGAACAGCGTCGGCGTGATGAGCACCGCAGTGAACATGAACGCGACGTTCGGTCCCGAGAGCGCTCAAGACGGCTCGATATCGTTCATGAGCCAGTCGGGCGCGTTCATCACCGCCGTGCTCGACTGGGCCAACGACCGCGACATCGGCTTTCGCGACGTGGTGTCGCTCGGCAACAAAGCCGTCCTCGACGAGCGCGATTTCGTCGCGGCGTGGGGCGAGAGCGACGACACGAGTGCCGTCATCGGCTATCTGGAGGACATCGCCGACGGCAGTGGATTCATCGAGACGGCCCGGGAGGTCACGCAGGAAACGCCGATCGTGGTGGTGAAATCCGGTCGGACGGAGGCTGGCGCGCAAGCGGCCTCCTCGCACACGGGGGCAATCGCCGGCAGCGAGCGCGCGTACGAGGCGGGTCTCGAACAGGCGGGCGTCATCCGTGCGGAGACGGTCGAGGAGCTGTTCGACGCCGCGACCATGCTCGACGGCCAGCCACTCCCCGAGAGCGATGGGGTTGCCGTCATCACGAACGCCGGCGGACCGGGGGTGCTGGCGACCGATGCGATCGGCGACTCACAGCTGGAGCTGGCCTCGTTCACCGACGACACGCTCGACTCGTTCACGGGGAGCCTCCCCGACGAAGCGAACATCTACAACCCGGTCGACGTCATCGGCGATGCAGCGGCCGAGCGCTTCAGCGACGCGCTCGACGTCGCGCTTGCCGATCCGAACGTCGGTGCGGCGCTCGTGCTCGCCTGTCCGACGGCGGTGCTCTCCTTCGAGGAGCTGGCCGAGATCACGACCGCGACACAGGCCGAGCACGGCCTCCCGGTGGCCGCCTGTCTGATGGGCGGCGAGTCGACACAGGAGGCCCAGTCGATCCTCAACGACGCGGGCATCCCGACGTATTTCGACCCGGCACGGGCGGTCACGGGTCTCGACTCGCTCGCCCGCTATCGAGAGATCTCGACCCGCGAGTACGAGGCCCCGACGACGTTCGACGTCGACGAGGCGGCTGCCCGGGAGATCATCGAACGAGCGGCCGAACGCCCCTCGAACGCGCTCGGCATCGAAGCGATGGAGCTGCTCGATGCCTACGGTATTCCGACGCCCGAAGGGGCCGTCGTCGACACGCCAAGCGATGCCGAACGCCGTGCCGCCGAGATCGACGGCGACGTCGTCATGAAGGTCGCCAGCCCGGAGATTCAGCACAAATCCGATATCGGTGGCGTCCGTGTCGGTGTTCCCGACGACGCGGTGGCAGACACCTACGAGGATCTCGTCGCTCGCGCGAAGAACTACCAGCCGAACGCGACCGTGCTCGGTATCCAGCTCCAGGAACAGGTCGACCTCGACGCCGGAACCGAGACCATCGTCGGGGTGAACCGCGACCCGCAGTTCGGCCCCCTGCTGTTGTTCGGTCTCGGCGGCATCTTCGTCGAAACGCTCGAAGACGTCGCCGTCAGGGTCGCCCCCGTGAGCGAACCGATGGCGGCGGCCATGATCGACGAGATCGATGCTGCACCGTTGCTTCGCGGCGCTCGGGGCCGTGATCCCGTCGACGAGGCGGCGCTCGTCGAGACCATCCAGCGCATCTCGCAGTTAGTGACCGATTTCCCCTCTCTCCTTGAACTCGATATCAACCCACTCGTCGCCACGCCGGACGGCGTCGTGGCGGTGGATCTCGCGGCGACGATCGACCCGGAGGAACTCGACC
Organism: Halococcus morrhuae DSM 1307; assembly: GCF_000336695.1. Taxonomy (GTDB): domain Archaea; phylum Halobacteriota; class Halobacteria; order Halobacteriales; family Halococcaceae; genus Halococcus; species Halococcus morrhuae. The sequence goes on along the minus strand of NZ_AOMC01000107.1, from coordinate 54,404 downwards.
GATGAACCCGATACTATTCACCACGACCGACGAAAGCACCGGCAAGACGGCCATCGCACTCGCGATCGCACGGATCGCCGACGAGCGCGACGTGGACGCCGGCTACATGAAACCGAAGGGGACGCGTCTCCAGAGCAACGTCGGCAAGACGCTCGACAAGGACCCGCTGCTCGCGGGCGAACTGCTCGATCTCGATGCCGAGGTACACGACCTGGAGCCGGTGGTCTACTCACAGACGCTCGTCGAGACGGCACTGCGTGGCCAGGCTGATCCGGCGGAGTTGCGCGAGCGCGTCACCGAGAGCTACCGCGAACTCGCCGCCGATCGTGAGCTGATCGTGGTCGAGGGCGGCACCCGACTCTCGACGGGCGGGATCATCGATCTCACCGATCGGGACGTCGCGGAGTTGCTCGACGCACGGGTGGTTCTCATCGCCCACTACGACGAGCCCGGCGACATCGACGACGTGCTCGCGGCGACCCGGCAGCTCGACGAGGTGGATGGCGTACTGTTCAACGGCGTGTCGGACGACAACTACGACGAACTGACGACCGACGCCATCCCCTTCCTCGAAGACCGTGGGATACCGGTTCTCGGGGTGGTGCCCCACCAGCGCGAACTCGCGGGCATCACCGTGGCGGATCTCGCCGACGAGCTCGGCGCACAGGTGCTCACCGACGAGATCCCTCTCGATGGACTCATCGAGCGGGTTTCCGTCGGTGCGATGGGATCAGAAGCCGCGCTCGGACAGTTCCGTCGCACGCGCTCGGCCGCGATGATCACTGGCGGCGATCGATCCGAGGTCCAGACCGCAGCGCTGCAGGCGTCCGGTATCACCTGCCTACTTCTCACTGGTGGCCACAGTCCACCACAGGCGGTTCTGGGTCGTGCTGAGAAGGCCGACGTACCGGTGCTCCGCGTCCCCTCCGACACGATTACGGCCGTCGACCGCGCCGAGGACGCCATCGCTGCCGGCCCTGCACGGAGCGCCGACACCATCGAGCGGATGCAGTCGCTACTCGTCGATCGGCTCGATATCGACAGACTCCTCGATCAGGATTGACACAGTAGCATTCAGCCGAGCAGGGAGACACAGCCAGCGGTGACGATACGGGCCACAGCAACCACGTCGTCGGTGTGAACGAACTCGCCAGCGCCATGGATGTTCTCGCCGTCAGGACCGACGATAACGGTCGGCAGGTCGGCACGGTGGCCGAAGTAGTTGAAGTCACCGACGCTCGAAAAGTAGCCGATGGCTGGGTCGTCGTCGGTGACCGTTTCGACACCACTCGATAGTGCGTTCACGAGCGGGTCGTCGGCATCGGTGACGTAGGGGCCGTAGCGAACGTCCGGGGCGGGCGCGTCCCGAAAGTCGATCTGTACGTCGGAGTCGAGATCGAGATCCGCGACGACGCGTTCTGCATCCGCTCGGACGACGTCTTCGGTTTCACCGATAACGACGTGGCGGTCGGCAAGCAGACGGCACGATTCCGGTACGGAAAGCGTCTCACCGCCACCTTCGATTTCGATCGGACAGACGGAGCCGTCGCCGAGTTTCTCGTGTGTGCCGACGTCCATCGCCGCGAGCGCATCGGCCAACCGTCCCGCATCGACCACGGCGTTCGTCCCCTTCTGTGGCTGTGAGCCGTGTGCGGCCTCGCCAGTCACGGTGATATCGTAGAGGAACCGTCCGCGCGCACCGAGCAGCAGGGCGGGGTTCTCGATGGTCGTTTGAGCGAGAATCGGGCCGGGTTCGGTGACGATAGCGGCGTCACACTCGTCGGTGATCTCGTCACGAACGAGTTGGTTTGCGCCCAATCCGTAGGGACCCTCCTCGTCGACGACCGCACTGAAGAGGAGATCGCCCGCGAGATCCACATCGGTCGCGGCGAGTACATCGAACGCGACCATGATGCCCGCGAGACCACCCTTCATGTCACAGGCCCCCTGACCGTAGAGTTTGCCGTCCTCGATCCGTCCCGAGAGCGGGTCCTCGTCCCACGCCTCGACGATCTCGACGGTGTCCATGTGGGCGTTCAACAGCAGCGTCGGCGCGTCGGGGTCCGTCCCCGCCAGTCGAGCGAGGACGTTGTTGCCCTCGAAGCCCGTGATATCGGGTTCGCTCACTGGATGGTACTCTGGATCGTGCCCTCGTGAATCGAGCCAGTCGTAGACGAACTCGGTGATTGCTTCCTCCTCGAAGTACGGACTGCGGATGCGAACGAGCTCCTGAAGGAGCTCGATGGTTTCGTCGCGATCGATCCGTCCTACGAGCGTGCCTGGGTCGGTCGTTGCAGTGTCGAGCGTGTCGGCGGGATCGTCAGTCATCGGCGGTGGTCTCCTGAATATCGGGATCGTATTCGGCGGAGGGTACGCCCGGCAGCGTGTCGAGGATCGATTCGACATCGGTGCCGGCCTGCTGGCCACGATACCAGTAGATGCCGAACACGACGAGCCCGATAATCACCCACGGGACGTAGACCGTGAGGGTGCCCTGGTAGGCCTGGGTGAGCAATACGAATGCGCCGATCGCACCGACGAGACCCGAAACGAGGAGACCGCTACGAGGGTTGAAATCCGCCTGTTCGACGATATCGGGCCGGGCGTACTGGGCATACAGCAACGATACCGAGACCGCGAAGTACGCGATGAGGTAGCTGAAGGTGGCGATCACGATCACCTGATTGAGTCCCGAGGCGTAGAACGTCAGTGCCGAGGAGACCACATACAGCGTGAGCAACGACCAGTGGGGCGAGCCGAACCGTTCGTTCACCATCGAGAACCGCTGTGGGAAGATCTCGTCCCACGACCACGAATATGGCATCTTGATGGCCGCCGCCATCACGGCGTTCACGCTCGATGCGGTGGCGAGCAGGCCGCCGAAGGCGACGATGGCGGTCGCGTCCGTCCCGAGGAACGTCTCGGCGGCGGTGGCGAGCGGGCGCGCCGAGTTGGCGAGGACAGTATAATCGCCGACCACGCCGTAGATCACCGCTGCGGTCCACATATACAGCAGGGTGAGGATGATCGTCCCGCCGATCATCGCCAACGGGAGGTTCCGACCGGGGTTTTTCACCTCAGCACCCATCTGGCCCGCGACGGCGATCCCGATGTAGGCGTAGAACAGCGGCGCGGCAGCGGCGAGGAAGCCGCTCGATCCCCCGGTGAAAAACGGCCGGTAGTTCGCAGTATCGATGGAGAGTGATCCGGGGAGGACGAGCACGAGGATCGCGAGAACGAGCACTCCGAGAATGGCGCTCTGGGCGATGCTGTACCCGCGCGTTCCGACGAGATTGACCAAAAAGAGGACGGTGAGAACCCCGAACCCGGCGAGGGCGATCCCGGTCCGACCCGCGATGAGATCGGGAAAGAACACCTGAAGATAGCTTCCGAAGCCGATGGCGAGGCTCGCGTCGGCGGCCATATAGCCGAGCCATTTCGACCACGTGACGACGAATCCGGGCAGGCGGCTGTTGAACGTGCGCGAGACGTACGAGTACGATCCCGCCGCAGCGGGAAAGATCGTCGACATCCAGCTGTAGTTGATGGCGATAGCGGTTGCGATCACGCCCGCGAGCAACACCACGAGGATCACGCTCGGCCCGGTCGTGGAACTTGCGGTCCCGAGCGTGACGAACAGCCCCGCCCCGAGCGTCCCGCCGATGACGGTGCTCATCGCTCCATACGGTCCGATATCGCGTGCGAGACTACGGTCGTCTTTCTCGCTCGATTGTGCCATATGTTATCATACTATAGTGGGCCAATAAGCCACCTCCCTAGCATGAACGGGTTATCCACACAGCGAAATTTCATCATTCCGAACGAAGTCACTGGTGTCCGAAGAGTTTGGCCTCGGCTTTCCGGAGATGTTCGAGAAGAGTAGCCTTCGCAACGTCGAGTTCCTCGGCCAGCTCGGTGGCGCTCACTTCTCGGGGCCACGCGTAGTAGTTCCGACGACGGGCAAGATCGAAGACCTCTCGTTGGCGTCCTGAGAGGTCGTCGGTCGGGAGCACGCCGGGTCCGCCGCGAGGGACCACGATGTCCTCGATCCGAATCTCGGCGTCGTTCTCCGCGCGGACGGCATCGAGACGCTCGCCGAGTGTCGCGCGGTCGGTCTGAACGATGACCGTCCAATACTCCCTCCCGCCGTGCATTCTCACCGGTTCGTCGGGGATGAAGCCGCGTGAGACGAGCGCATCGTTGATCGAGTTCTCGATCGCATAGCGGACGACGATCGCACGGGACGCGCTTCCGGGAACCGTCTCACTCGTGGCGTGAAGATGGTCGGTTTCCCAAACCGAGTCGGTGAGCGGCGAGTTCTGGATGGCGGCGACGAGCCGTTCGACCGCATCGGTCGTCTCGCCATAAACGGTAAATCGGCCAGTGGCGGCCCCGTCGATGGGATAGACACCGTGGCCGAGCAGGCCGCCGTCAGCGTCTTCGGTCACCGTGAGAGTCCAGCAGTCGGGGTGCCAGATGTCGAGGGTGACACGCAAGCCCACTGCGGACTGCGACGGCGGGACCATCGGGAGTGATAGGCCCAACGGAGTCAAAAACCGTTCGCCCGGTCGATCTCGTCACTGATCCGTTACGACGTGTCGAGACGAGCGCAGCGATCCCGCCGAAACGACTCAGGCGAACTGCTCGTCGTAGAGATCCTGGGCGTGTTCGATGGCGTCGTAGGCGGCCTGTCGATCCTCCCAGCCCTGCGTCTCGACTTCCTTGCCGGCTTCGAGGTTCTTGTAGGTCTCGAAGAACTCGTCGATCTCGTCGAGTTCCTGCTGGGGGATGTCGCCGAGGTCTTCGATATGGTCGAATCGGGGGTCCTCGGCCGGGACGGCGATCACCTTGTCGTCCTGCTCGCCGTCGTCGTCCATGCGCATCAGCGCGACGGGGCGGGCCTCGATGATGCAGCCGGGGAAGGTCGCGTCCTCGACGAGCACCATCACGTCGAAGGGGTCCTCGTCGTCGTAGTACGACTGCGGGATGAAGCCGTAGTCGTTGGGGTAGTGGACGTTCGAGTGGAGCACGCGATCGAGAACGACGCCGGGCACGTCCTTGTCGTACTCGTATTTGTTGCGCTCGCCCTTGAGACACTCGACGACGGCGTGGATCGTCTCGGGTGCGTTCGGGCCGGTTTCGAGGTCTTCCCAGAGGTTCGTCATCACCCCTTCGTCCGACGAGGCGACGAAAAAGCGTTTTCTATCGTGCCGCCCGCGCCGACCGACGGTTTGATGGTGATATTAACAAGTGGTACCACCTGTTTATTCCAGTCGCGTCCCCTATTTCGGACAACGTCCGTTATGGTTGCGAAGGATTAAATATGTGGGTGACATCTTCCTGCTGATGCCAGAGGCACAAGCGGTCCAGGACAGTGGTATCGCCCGCGATCTTACGGCGTTCCAACAGAACATCCTCGCCATCCTGTCGGACGAGCCGATGTACGGCCTTGCGATCAAACGCCAGCTCGAATCGTACTACGACTCGGAGGTCAACCACGGCCGACTCTACCCGAACCTCGACGATCTCGTAGAGATGGATCTGGTCGAGAAATCCGAACGGGACAAGCGTACCAACGACTACGCGCTCACCGACGACGGCTACGAGGCGGTCGTCGACCAGCTCGATTGGACACTCGACAAGTTCGTCACCGACGAGGAACGCGCCGAGACCGTCCGCGAGCTCATCGACAACTAACCACCGCTCGCGCGGTTTTATCCGTAACGCAGGACGCCAAGACCCCTTCCTCAGCGAGCGCCGCAGGCGCGAGCAGGGAGGGGATACGGCGTCCGTCATCATCTGATCTTTCGTCCGAAGCAGAACCCTTACTAATCGCAAGACATAAAGCCGATTCACCGTGCGCCGTACCCACAAATATCGTCTCAAGCCGCCCGACGCTCTCCGCAAGGAGTTGGACCGGCACCGCGATATTTGCAGGCAAGCGTACAACCACTTCCTCCACCGATTGAACCGCGTTGAGGGGACATCCCGATATGACGAACTCGGCGTCCTCACCGATCTCAAGGAGTGGTGGGATGCCCTCGGCGACGTGTATTCGCGCACGCTTCAGAACGTCGTTGAGAGGTTGTACGACAACCTCGAAACGCTTCACCGACTCAAAGAGGAGGGCCACCGCGTCGGCCACCTCCGGTGGAAGTCACCGCGAGAGTATCGGTCATTCACCTACCGACAGTCCGGCTTCAAGCTCCACGAAACGGGCGGTCGAACTGTCTTATCGCTCTCAAAAATTGGTGACGTGCCGATTACCCTCCACCGCGAGATACCCGACGATGCCGCACTAAAGCAAGTCACGGTGAAACGCGAACCCACGGGCGAATGGTTCGCGTCTATCAGTATCGAAACCGGCGACGACCCGCCCGCAAAACCCGACGATCCCGAGAAGTGTGTCGGCATCGACGTGGGCATCCTGAAATTCGCCCACGATACCGACGGGTTCGCACTCGGATCGCTTGACCTCTCGGACGAACGCAACCGTCTCGACCGCGAGCATCGAAAGCTCTCCCGCAAAGAGCACGGGTCGAACAACTGGGAACAGCAGCGGAAGGTCGTCGCCAAACGTCACGCCGACCTGAAACGGAAGCGTCGGGACTTTCTCCACCGCGTCTCGGCGTACTACGCACGAGAGTACGACCTCGTGGCTGTCGAAGACCTGAACATCAGCGGGATGCTTGAATCCCCGTCGAATAGCCGCAACACCGCGTCCGCCGCATGGGGTGAGTTTCGCCGGATGCTCGAATACAAGTGCGAGCGCGAAGGGACACACTTTGCAGCTGTTCGCCCCGGTGGAACCACCAAAGAGTGTTCCCGGTGCGGCGTCGAGACCGACAAACCGCTATGGGTGCGTGAGCACTCGTGTCCGGCGTGCGGTTTTCAGGCCGACCGAGACGCAAACGCGGCCCGTAACATCCTTTCTCGCGGCTTCGATGATGTAGGGGTGGTTCACCCCGAACGAACGCCCTCGGAGACTGCGACCGCTGTGGGAACCACGGTTTCGCCGGTTCCTGCACGTCGCGTCATGGAACAGGGAAGCCCCGCCCTCAACGAGTGCCCGCAGGGCGCGAGTAGGGCGGGGTAGTTCACCCGTTCGAATCGTCGATAGCGTCGGCTTCCGCCATGGCGAGCGACAGCGATTCCTCGACGGCCGCGCGCTGCTCGTCGGTCGGCCACGCGTTCCGGACGAAGTATTCGGTACGGAACTCCCGACGCTCGGTTTCGGTCGCCGACTCGACTGGGCGCGCGTAGTGGTTGCTCATGAAATCGGCGAAGGCCCGCGCGTTCGCACCGTGGATCGTGCCGTGTGCGGCGACGGCCTCGACGACCGCGTCGTTGTGTGCCGCAACCTGCTCCCAGTCGTCGGGATCGCCGGCCCCCGACAGCGAGCGCTCGACGGCCCGATCGGTGTCCTCGATGCGCTCGGGCCGGATCTTACCGTCGGCGAGCCACTCGTCGGGATGACAGACGAGTGTATCGTCGGTCTTGCGGACGCGCACCTGGAAGCCGTGCTCGGCGAGCAGTTCGCGGCGGCGCTTGCGGTAGGCCTCGCGTTCGTCTTCGTCGGTGACGGTGCGTGCCAGCCGCGTGAGTCGTTCGGCCTCGTCGACGACCGCTTCTGGAAGCTCACTCATCGAAGGCCTCGTTTGCGCGGGCGTCGGCCCGCTCGTTCGCCTCGCGCGGGACGTGCTCGATCGACCAGTCGTCGAACCGTTCGAGCAGCTCGCGCACCCGCACCCGGCGCTCGCGCAGCGCGGGATCGTTGGTCTGCCATGCACCCTTGACCTGCTCGACGACGAGCTGTGAGTCACCACGGAGTTCGACAGTGTCGAACCCGTAGTCGGCGGCGCGTTCGAGCACCCGGGTGAGCGCGTCGTACTCGGCGCGGTTGTTGGTCGTCTCACCGACGCGCTCGCCACCTTCGGCGACGATGCCACTGCTGTCGACGATCACCCAGCCGATGGCCGCCGGGCCGGGGTTGCCACGCGACGCGCCGTCGAAATAGCAGTGTGCGCGCCCGCCGTCCCCCCGGAGCAACCCTTCGAGACGGGCCGGTGTTGCGCCCTGTATCACGACCTTTCCGTCGTAGGCGACGGCAGTCGCCTCCTCACCGACGGCTCGCCAGCGTTCGTGATCGGTGTTGCCCGGTTCGATCGCGACCCCGGCGGATTCGAGACGCTCGCGGGCCTGATCGACGTCACACTCGATGACCGGCATTGCCGACACTCGCCGTAGCGGTCGCATAGCGGTTGCGATACGAGGTCATCGGGAGCACTATCGGACGAGCGGTGGCGATCCGATGGGTCGAATATCAACCGTTCGCCCCCAAGAGTTTATACGTTCTGAGGATACTACTATAAAAGTGCAATGACACGGTCCACTCGTCAGCGGGAGCGTCAGGCCGAACCGGAGCAGGTGGACGACGAAAACGAGGGGGTACGCCGCTGTCCGGAGTGTGATTCGGACAATCTCGCCAAGAGCACCGACCGTGGCGAGCTGGTCTGTGAGGACTGCGGGCTGGTCGTCGAGGAGGAGAACATCGATCCCGGCCCGGAATGGCGAGCGTTCAACCACGCCGAACGCCAGCAGAAATCCCGTGTGGGTGCGCCGACCACCCAGACGATGCACGACAAGGGGCTCACGACCACGATCGACTGGAAGGACAAGGACGCATATGGGAGATCGATCTCCTCGAAGAAGCGCTCGCAGATGCACCGGCTGCGCAAATGGCAAGAGCGCATTCGGACGAAGGACGCCGGCGAGCGCAACCTCCAGTTCGCGCTCTCGGAGATCGACCGGATGGCCTCTGCATTGGGTGTTCCACGGTCGGTACGCGAGGTCGCCTCGGTCATCTACCGGCGCTCGCTCGCCGACGACCTCATCCGCGGGCGCTCGATCGAGGGCGTCGCCACCTCGGCGCTGTATGCGGCCTGTCGGAAGGAGGGCATCCCCCGAAGCCTGGAGGAAATTTCGGAAGTGTCGCGCGTCGAACGCAAGGAGATCGGGCGGACGTATCGGTACGTGTCCCAGGAACTCGCCCTCGAAATGCGCCCTGTCGACCCCAAAAAATACGTTCCCCGCTTCTGTTCGGAGCTCACCCTTTCCGAAGAGGTTCAGGCGAAGGCCAACGACATCATCGAGACGACCGCCGAGGAAGGTCTGCTCTCGGGAAAGTCACCCACCGGCTACGCCGCCGCGGCGATCTACGCCGCTTCCCTTCTCTGCAACGAGAAGAAGACCCAACGCGAGGTCGCCGACGTCGCCCAGGTCACCGAAGTGACGATCCGCAACCGGTATCAAGAGCAGATCGAGGCGATGGGCATTCACAGCTAGGACCGAACCACCTACTTGCACGCGGCGAATCGTGAACACATGGATAAAGCGACGTTGCGGGCGATGCTAACGGGCTTCGGTGGTGGTATGATCGGTGCGCTCATCAGTGGACTCTTCATTTTTTGGCTCGGATTTTACGACAGTCAACCCATCTGGGTCACTGCCGTCACGCTCGTCGGTGCCGCAGTCGGGAGCGCCATTGGATTCGGGCTGACCGGGAATTCGAAGGCAACGTGACGAAGGGGTCGTCTTCGTCCATCCGAGGGTTGATGCGTCCGAGAGCCCTCGATTCACTCGATGCGGCTCGACGAATACTTCGAGGAGATCGAGCGCGACGAGCGCGCCGAGCGCCGGCAGTTGGCGGCCGAGAAATCCTACGCCATCACCGACTACCTCGATGACGTCGAGACGAACTTCGAGCAGCGGGTCTCCGACGACGCGCTGCTCGGCAGCACCTCACCCACCATCTTCGTCGGTCGCTCCTCGTACCCGAACGTTTCGACGGGCATGCTCTCGCCCGTCGGTCACGAGGAACGCGCCGCCGACTTCGAGACGGGTGGCCACTGGTACGATCGGGACTTCTCGATCGAGGACGTCTTCCAGCACCGCACGGGGCTCGTGAACACCGCGAAAACGACCAGCGTGACGAACGTCGCCGACGCCTGGAACGGCTTTCTGGGAACGCAGCGCGAGGTCGCCATCGCCGACAGACCCGTCGACGTCGAGATCGGGCTCGACAGCTCGCTCGACGTGGATTTCTCCGTGTCGGCCGGGGACGTCACCTCGCCGACCGGGCCGCGTGCACGGGCCGAGAGCGCGACGCTGACAGAGAACCCACACGTCCCGCGCCCGGTCAAGAAGACTCTCGAAGACGACGACTGGCACGCCGAGGGTGCGATGAACTACCTCTACAATCGTGGCTTCGACGTCTACGACATCAACACGATCCTCTCGGCCGGCGCGCTCGGCGAAGGTGAGAACCGCCGGCTCGTCCCCACGCGCTGGTCGATCACCGCCGTCGACGACACCGTTGGACAGTTCCTCCGCGGGCAGATCCGCAACGCGACGGCGGTTGACAAACCCGAGCTGTTCTACAACGAGTATCTCGGCAACCGCTTCTGGATCCTGCTCGCGCCGGGAAACTGGGAGTTCGAGCTGGTGGAGTGCAAGGCTCCCGGCAGCGTCTGGAACCCCGCCCCCGAGCGAGGGATGATACTCGCCGCCGACCGCGAGGGCCACGAGGGCCGGACGTCCTACGTCGACGAGACCGCCGGCGCGTACTACGCCGCCCGACTGGGCGTGCTCGAACAGCTCGTCGAGCGTGGCCGACAGGCGTCGGTGCTCGTCGTGCGCCACGTAACGCCCGACTACTGGGGACCCACAGGTGTGTGGCAGGTCCGCGAGTCGGTACGAAACGCCTTCGACGGCGAGTCGGGCACGGCCGAGTCGTTCGGGGATGCCCTCCGCCAGCTCGAACCCCAACTGCCGATCTCGCTTGCACGCCTCCGCCGAAAGTCATCGCTCGCGGCGGGTGTCCAGTCCAGTCTGTCGGCGTTCGGCAACTGAAAGGCGGAATCCTTTCGCCCCCGGCCACTCGAAACGACGTATGAGTGCCACAGGCGAGCAGACCGGTCGCGTGCGCGCCCTCGTCGTCGCGCTCGCCGTTGGGGGTCTCGGTATCGGGGTTGCGTCCGTTCTCGGCAGGGCGATCGTGCGCTCGCTCGCGTTCCTCGATATCGAACTCAGTGCACTGGCGCTGCTGGTCATCTCCCTGGTAACCGGGCAGGGGATCGCCTTCGGCAGTGCTGCCCTGCTGTATCTTCGATTCAGAGGTCTCGGACGGACGTATCTCGGTATCGACGTTCCGTCGCTTCGAGACGTCGTTACGGCGCTGAGCGGCTACGCGCTGGCGCTCATCGCGCAGTTCGTCGGATCGATACTGCTCACGGTCGTGGGGGTCCAGCCGGCGGAAAATCAGGTCGGGCAGATCGCCGCCCAGAACCCCGAGCTGCTGCTCCTGTTGATTCCCGCCTCGTTCGTCATCATCGGTCCCGGCGAGGAACTGCTCTTCCGTGGCATCGTCCAGGGGCGACTCCGGGAATCGTTCGGCCCCGTCCCCGGTGTGATGCTCGCGAGCGCCGTCTTCGCCGCGATCCACTTTCAGTCCCTGACCGGCGGCGTCGGCGGGCGACTGGCGACCATCACGGTGCTCTTTCTGCCGAGCCTGGTCTTCGGCGCGGCCTACGAGTTCTCCGACAACCTCGTCGTACCGGCGTTCATCCACGGCGCGTACAACGCGACGCTGTTCACGCTGCTCTATTTCGTTCTCCAAGCGGACCTCCCGGTCAACGTACTCTTCTGATCGATCTCACACCGGTACCGGGAGCCATCGCAGCCAGCCCGCAACCCGTTCGGGCGCGAGCAGCGGCGGATGGAGCACGAGCCAATCGAGCAGCGTCAGCCCGAACCCGTGGGCGACGACCGAAGGGAGGATCGACCGGCTCTGATAATCGACTGCGCCGAAGAGCACGTCGGTGGGCCCCGACAACAGTAGTTCGATCGGCGGCTTGCTCGCGTGCTGGAGCGCATACACGACGGGACTGATGAACACGCTCTTGAACCCGATCTCGCGCACGCCGACACAGAGCAATCCGCGAAAGTACGTCTCGGCGGCGAGCACGACGACGAACTGCCCGACGGCATGGGGAACGAACGACGACACGGTCGGCGCGACGCTCCACATCGGGTAGTACGCCCGCACCGTCGGCAACGACGAGCCGACCAGATAGAACGGCAACACAAAGAGCGCGAGCAAAAGGGTGTTCCGCAGCGCGCGCCGATCGACACGCCAGCCGAGCCGTCGGCCGTATAGCCGCGCGAGCGCCGCCGGCCCGACGAGATAGAGCAGCCCGTCACGGACGACCCGCGCCCACAGCGCCGTGCTCGTGCTGCGTTCGAGCGCCATCCACGCGATCGCGAGCACCGCACCCCACAGCAATGCGAGCGCGACCCACCGCCGCCCCGACGAGCGATCCACCCTACTCCTCGGTCTGAACGGGCCCCGCCCCGACGACCTCGCGCACGCTCTCCTCGAACTCCTGACGGCGCTCGAAGTACGGCTCGTCGACCTCCACGAGCACGTCGCTCAGGCTGGTCGGCCCATCCGGCGTCCGGATCTCGATATCACCCACGCGCTGTTCGACCGTCGAATGCTCCATCCCCCACGTCAGCCGCGAGGCGACGCGCGCCAGCGGCACGCCCTCGACGGACGGCCCCTCGCCCAGCTCGACGACCGGTCCCTCATCCGCTTCCTCGTCGGCTTCGTCATCGGCCATACGAACACCGCGTGACGGCCCGCTTTGTGTTTTACGAACCACTTTTTTACTCGTCGGGTTCGCGCAGAGCGCGAACCACTCCTCGCAAAAACCTGGACTAAAAAGAACCGCTCACTCACTCGCTCCGCTCGTTCGCTCACGGCGAACCACGCTCGCTACGCTCGCGTGGACTCTCCACCATCACATCACCGCAGCTGCCAACCGCACAGCACCGCCGAAGCCCTCGGGGCGCGCTCACTCCGTTCGCTACTCGCTCCCTACGGTCGCTCGCGTCCCTCGCCCTTCATCCGCCAGGCACCGCACCGCAACCGCTCCGCAGCCGCCACCGCCGCGGCCGCGCCGCGACCGCACCGCAGCTGTAGGCCACACGAGCCGAACAAGTTTTCGCCCGCTCGGGCCGAGGGCGGGCATGGACTTCGACTCGCTCGTGCTCGCGGCGGCCACCGCCGATTTGAGCGACGAACCCGCCGCCCGCGCCCACGCCGACGCCGTCGAGTTCCGCATGGACCTCGCCAACGACCCACTCGACGCACTCGCGACCTACGACGGCGAACTCCCACTGATCGCGACCAATCGAACGATCGAAGAGGGTGGAGAAGCTCCCGAAAATTCCGATCGACTCGACACACTCTCGCGCGCTGCCGAGTTCCCGACCGTCGCGGCGATCGACGTCGAACTGGCGACGATCACAGACGAGGAATGGCTCGCCGACGAGGCCCGCGACCACGACGCGGACTGCATCGTCTCGACACACGATTTCGACGCGACGCCATCACGATCGGCGATGGAAAACACCCTAACGCGCGCAAGCGAGTACGGTACGGTCGCGAAACTCGCCGTCACGGCCACCGACCCGGGCGACGTGCTCGATCTGCTCGCGGCCACACACGCCCGCACGGAGCGCGGCGACCGCGTGGCGACGATGGCGATGGACGCGGTCGGCGGCCACTCGCGGGCTATCGCCCCCCTCTACGGCTCGCGCATCGCCTACGCACCGGTCGATCCCGACCGAGCGACCGCACCCGGCCAGTACGACCTCGCGACGCTCGCCGGACTGCTCGACACCCTCGACTAGTCGACGCTCTCCGTGCGTTCGTCGGCACTACTCTCGCCCATCCGCATCGCAACGACGACACCAAGCAGGCTCACGAACACGCCGGCGATCACGAACGCCACGAGTCGGGCATCACCGCCGATCGTGAACCCACGGATCGAGACGACGCCGAGACTCGTCGCCGGCATCCGCAACGGGTCGATGATGCCGGCGCGTTCCAAGAAGTAGGCCCCGAACCCTCGGACGACGAGCCCGACCGCCGCCAGCACGAACGGGAGGTTGAGCGTGGCGTTGCCGACACGACTACTGTGCAGCCACTCGTCGATCGCCCGACCGGTGCTCGCGGTCAGCCCCGCCGCCGTCAGCCACGGCACGCTGTCGAACAGGAACGCCATGACCGTCACGAGCGCGCTCGCCTCACCCGCGAGCGGCGAAGCGCTGATGACTCCCACGACCAGGCCCACGAGCGCGAACCCGCCGGCGATCACACCCGTGACGACCGAGAGCCGCCCGGTGTAGAGCCCATCGCGCACCCCACCGGTAAGCGCCGCGAGCGCGTCGTCGACACCCAACCCCTTGTAGAGGACGAACAGACCGGTGAGAGCGGCGACAGCGGCGACGGCGGCCCGCAGGCTCTGTGCGAACACCACCAACACGGGCACCGCGAGCAGCGCGACACCGATCGGTACCAACACCGTTTGTCGGAGCTCCTCGTTGGCGAGGAACTGCTTCAGGAGATAGTAGGCCGATTCGAGATCGCGGGCCTGTCGGACGACGACCCGCGAGACGGCATCGACGCGCACCCGACTCTCGACGACGTGGACGACGCGCTCCTCGGCCGTGCTGTCGGTGACGACGACCGCCGACTCGATCGACCGGTCGGCGAGCAATCGTTCAATCTGCCGGGCGAGATCTCGGTCCGCATCGACCGAGTCGTCGACGCCCGAGACGACCGCGACCACCGGCTCCGCGCCCGAGTCGCGAAGCTCGCCGGCGAGGCGCAGCCCTTCGAGCAGGCAGTTCACGCGGCTGCTTTCGGGGTCGGCGAGCCCCACGTCGGTGACGAGCGAGCGGACCGCCTGCTCGCCGACCACCGGCAGCTCGCCCGCGATGTCGGCGACGGTCTCGCCGCGGTCGATACAGACGACGAGCGTACTCACGGCTCACTGTTCACGACCCCGCCATGAAAACACCCGCGATGGTGCCGGTTGGCGAACATCCATGGCTCCGGCCGACGTCGTTTGTCCGTGTCCACCACTGCAGACCCCGAGTTCGTCGACCGAACGCTGGAGATCGCCCGCGAGAACGTCGAGGACGGCGGACGACCCTTCTCCTGCCTCATCGTGCGCGACGGCGAGATCCTCGCCGAGAGCCCCAACCTCGTCGCCCAGACCAACAACCCCGTGGCCCACGCCGAAACGGTGGCCATCGAGCAGGCCTGTAAACGTGTCGGCAGCGAGGACCTCTCAGGCTGTGACGCCTACAGGTAGTGCAGCGAGAGTGCCGCGGGGCTTGATCCCGCGGGTGAATCGCGTAAGCTCAACGGATGTCCGACGCATTTATGTGTGCGAAAATGCTAACTGAATCTGTAACGGATATGGAACATCGACACCTTCGCGTCGACCTCACCGACGAAGACATCGAGCGAGCGACCGAGTACGCCGAGGAACACGGGCTTCGGATGCCGCGTGCCTACGGCGACCNGACCTCACCGACGAAGACATCGAGCGAGCGACCGAGTACGCCGAGGAACACGGGCTTCGGATGCCGCGTGCCTACGGCGACCTCATCCGAGAAGGCCTGGACTAGTCGATGGATCTCACGCTTCGTTTCCGTGCGTATCCCGACGATCCCACGGTGAGCGAGGCGTGGCGGCACATCGACATCCACCGCCAGATACGGAATCACGCGGTGCGTGACTACTATCACGCCGAGTGGAACGACCGACCGAGTGCCTACGACCAGCACTCGAAACTTACCGATTGGAAGCGTGAGTGGCCGATTTTCGCGGAAGTTTCGGCGCACGCCGCCCAACAGACCGTCTCGCAGATCCACCGCGACCTGACCGTCCTCAAGGAACATCGGCAGAACGGGCGGAAGGTCGGACGGCTCAAATGGCAGGGCGCGGGTGACTTTCGTTCGGTTGCGTATCAGTCCGAGGGCTACGACGTGGATCACAACACGGGCCGGGACGGATATGCAACCCTTCACCTNGCGGGTGACTTTCGTTCGGTTGCGTATCAGTCCGAGGGCTACGACGTGGATCACAACACGGGCCGGGACGGATATGCAACCCTTCACCTCTCGAAGATCGGCGATATGCCCATTCGCACCCACCGGAGCCTGCCGGAAACGGATGATATCAAACGGGTCGCTCTCAAGAAGGAGACCACCGGCGAGTGGTTCGCCACGTTCGTCATCGAGGCCGACGAACCCGAGAAGCCCGACCCGAAGGAGATCGACCGTAACGACTGNGGGTCGCTCTCAAGAAGGAGACCACCGGCGAGTGGTTCGCCACGTTCGTCATCGAGGCCGACGAACCCGAGAAGCCCGACCCGAAGGAGATCGACCGTAACGACTGCGTGGGCGTGGATCTCGGCATCCTCTCGTACATCCATACGTCCGATGACTGCTCGGTCGAATCACTCGCCCTCTCCGACGAATACGACCGCTATGCGCGCGAACAGCGGTCGCTCGACCGAAAAGAACACGGGTCGGCCAACTGGGAGAAACAGCGGCGGGCGGTGGCGACAGCGAGACGCCACATCAAACGGAAAGTCCTCGACTTTCAGCACAAGCTGACCTCGTGGCTCGTGACCGAGTACGAGGTGGTGTGCGTCGAAGACCTCGATGTGAAGCCGATGCTCGAAACTTCACAGTCGGCGAAGAACAAACAGGATGCGGCATGGTCGCAGTTCCTCTCGCTCCTTGAATACAAGGCCGATCTGCACGGAACACACATCGTGTCGGTCGATCCTCGGAATACGACGAAGGAGTGCAACCGATGCGGTGTGAAGACCGACAAGCCGCTGTGGGTGCGCGAACACTCGTGTCCGGCCTGCGGTCACGAGGAAGACCGTGACCTGAACGCGGCGAAGAATATTCTCGACAGAGGTCTCGAACAGATAGGGGCGGGATGCTCCGAATCAACGCCCGTGCAGACTGCGCTCCCTGCGTTCACTNAAGAATATTCTCGACAGAGGTCTCGAACAGATAGGGGCGGGATGCTCCGAATCAACGCCCGTGCAGACTGCGCTCCCTGCGTTCACTCGAGTTCGAGTGGATGCAAAGCGCGTCGTCGAAGCGGGAAGCCCCGCGGCTTGACCGCAGGGTCCGTTCACGACGAGTACGAGAAAGATTGGGAGGACCGGAACCTTCCATTGATCCACGCCGACGAGGCCGACGACGAGGCTCTCTCGGTCTACGAGCACTGGCAGGAGCTGAACGAATAATCGAGTAGCTCGCTATCTGAGTTCCAGACTGAACTCGTCGTCGACACCGATCGAATCGGCCACGCCCGCACCGAACGCGTAGGCCACACCCTGCGACTGGCTTCTGATGCGCTCCATCAGGCTCTGCTCGGGCGTGAACTCCTCGATTTCGATGTCGTGGCCGAGGCGCTCTTCGATGCGCTCCTCGACGTCCTCGCGGGTGCCGAGCTCGTCGACGAGCCCGTTGTCGATGGCGTCGGTGCCGAGATAGACCCGGGCTTCGGTCTCGCGGATCGTCTCCTCATCGAGCCCGCGGCCCTCGGCGACGTGCTCGACGAACGTCTCGTAGTAGTCGTCGACGAGCCCCTGGAGATATTCGTCGTCCTGCTCTTCGGGTTCTTTGAGCGGGTAGCCAGCGTCCTTGTACTCGCCGGCGGTCTTCGGGCGGTAGTCGAGCCCGAGCTTGTCGCCCAGCCCCTTCGCGTTGACCGACGAGCCGCGCACGCCGATGCTCCCGACGACGCTCGCCTCGCGCGCCCAGAGCTCGTCACAGCCGGCGGCGATCCAGTAGCCACCGCTCGCACAGGTGTCGGTCGCGTAGCCGATCGTCGGACCGTCGAAACGCTCGGCCGCAAGCCGGATGTCCTCGCTCGGCAGGACCTCGCCGCCGGGCGTGTTGAGCTTGACGACCAGCGCCTCGACGTTCGGGTCCTCGTCGGCGCGCTCGATCTGCTCGACGATCTTGTCCGCCGGGATCGAACGCTGGCTGCTGCTCGGAAGACGGCTTCCCTCGCGGGAGATGGGCCCCTCGACGGCGACTTCGACCGTATTATATCCGTTTTTCGCCTGCGCGCGGAGCCGTTTGACCGTCCCCCAGATGCCAGCGCCCGCGCTCGCGCCGATGGCTGCTCTCATGAATGTCGCTCGTGAATCGGTCGGCATACCCACTCGTCGGGCGCGCGGCGGATGAATCGTTCGCTCGTGGCGACGATCGTAGTATCTAGAGCTTGCCGGCTTTCTGCAGTTTCATCAGGTCCTCGGTGTCGAGGGTCTCGCCCTGCTTGAACTGCTCGTAGATCTCCTCGGCCTCGGCTTCGGCCTCCTCGCGCTTCTTGTCGCGCTCGGATTTGCGCTCCTCTTCCTCCTCTTTGTCCATCTCGCGCAGGCGCTTTTGCACCTCGACGAAGTCCTCGTGGTGGCGGTCGGCGGCTTCCTGGGCATCGACGAACTTCTCGTGCCACTCGTCGGCCTCGTCGCGGACGTCGTCGGCCTCGCGGTAGGCCTCGATCATCTGGTTGTGGTGCTCCTGGGCCTCGTCGGCGAGCTCCGTCACCTTCTCGTGGTGCTCGGAGGCCTCGGCACGGATCTCCTCGGCCTCGGCTTTGACCTCTTCGAGCCCATCGGTGTCGTCGAGCGCTTCCTTTCGCTCGCGATACTGCTCGCGTTTGTTCTCGATTTTCTCGATGAGTTCGCGCTCGTCCTCCGTCGAGAGTACCTCGGTCTGCTGGCGGAATTCGAGTTTCTCGATTTCCTCTTCGAGCTCGTCGAGATCCTTCCCCTCGTCGAGTTCGAGGTCGCCTTTCAGCTCGTCGACCTCGTCGAACAGTTCGTTGGCCTCGGCGTTGAGCTCGTTGCGCTTCTGTTTGTGCTCCTGTACCTCCTCGTTGAGCTCGTCGCGTTTCTCGCGGTGTTCCTGTGCGAGGTCGACCTGCTCTCGTGTCTTCGCGTTGAGCTCGTCGCGCTTGTCGGCGCGCTCGGAGGCTGCCTGATTCAGGTCGTTGCGCCGGTCGCGGAGCTTGCCGGCGAGTTTGATGAGCTGTCCTTTCGAGTCGCTTTCGAGGTCGTCGTCGGTCAGTTCGACGTTTTCGGATTGATCGATCGTGCTTGCCATGGTTCTGTTACTATCCCAGCCGCGCCAGCGTACGGTTGCCACTCACGGGCGCTCGTCGTCTCTGAGGAGTGGTCCGTATCATTCTCTGTGCGATACCACTGTGACGCCGGCAGCGTTCTGGCATGTACCAATACTGCCAGAAACGGTTTAAGCGTTGTGATCGTGTGGGTCGTTCTCTCTCAACCCGTTCATCGCTCGCCCCCGTTTTCCACCCGTCGATCGTCGGTCACGAGCGTCAACGCGATCTGCTCGCTGTCGATCGATGCGTCGAGTTCGCCAGCCACCGCCTGCGAGAACGGACCGACGGTGACCGGCAGGCTCCCGCTCTCGCTTCCGGCCCGCCAGTCGACCTCGCCGGAGATCGTTTCGGGTGTGTCGTTGACGACGACAGCCCGTGGCTCCGCCGCCGTGTCGTCGAGCATTGCCGCAAGTGGCTCGAAAGCGGCCTCGACGGCATCGGTGCCCTCCCCCGACGGATCGAAGGCCGTCACGAACGGTTTCGCCGACAGCCGAAGCGCCTCGATCGCTCGTCGTGCCCGCGTCGCCCCGCCATCGGCTCCTGGTACTACATAGCGCGTTCGGGTCCCGTCACTTGCGTAGCCGTCGAGCACCCACGATTCTTTGATTCCGTCGTCGGCATCGGTCCCGATATCGAGACCCGGCATCGAGAGCACGATCGCGTCGTCGGGCAGCGACGTTTTGGCTGCCGTCGCCGTCGCCGCACCGCCGTCACCGTTGCCCGTCGAGCGGAGCACGCGCCGGTCTTCTTCCTCGGTCGTGACGTCGAACCCGTGAGCGTCGTCGCGAACGCCGAAGACGGCGAGGCTCGGTCGATGGCCGACCGCACCGGCGAGCGTACGCGCGACCAGCCGCGCGCGCTCGGCGTCGAGCGCACCCGCACTCATCGGCACGTCCTGGCAGACGAGCACGCCGGCCGCGTCGGCGGCCTCATAGAACGATTCCGGCGGGACGTGACTGTACGGGCGGACAAGCGTCGCGTTCGCCGCGATCGCGCGGTCGATGACGTCGGTCGCGCTCTCGTCGGGCAGCGAGACGAGCCCGCGCACCGGAACGTGCGTCCCGTTGATCGACAACCCCTCCGGACCGTATTCGATGGTTCGAAAGCCGGTCGTCGCCGTCCGATCGTGCCCACCGAGCTGTGCCCGGACGGTGTAGCGGTTCTGTGGGCCGGTGCCGCGAGGCCACCACCGGTCGGGATCGCGCACCGACAGCTGTCCCTGGACGACGACGCGCTCGCCCGCGCTCGCCTGGACGCCGACCTGTGTCAGCGCGCTCGCGCCGTCAGCCCCCTCGGGCTGCAGCGAGAGTCGCACGCGACCGTCGAGATCGCTGCCCGCATCGATCGTGACGATGGCGTTGACGCCCACTTCTTCGTCTGTTTCGGCGGTGCGAACCGTGAGATCGGTGATGACGGCCGCTGGCACGCCCTCGACGCTGGCACCCCAGCGTATCCCGGGCACACGTTCGCGTTCGGAGACGAGTGCCGTCTCGAAGACGCCGCCAAAACGGTCCTCGGGCGCGCGACACTCGACGAGCAGCTCGTTTTCCGCTTCGGGGTCGAACACCGTCCGGAACGGCGTGAAATAGGTGTCGTGGCGGCCGACGAACTCGCCGTTCAGCCAGACACGAGCGTGGGCGTAGAGTCCGCGGAGGGTGAGCAACGCCCGCTCGTCGCCCTCGCGCGGATCGGCGAACTCCGTTCGGTAGGCGACGGCGTGCTCGCCGGCGAACGCATCGGGGGCCGCCGGATCGACGGCGTGCCACTCGTCGGCCTCGGGCGGGCCGTCGCCGGGCTCGACCGCAGCGGCCGTCCACTCGTGCAGATTCATAGCAGTTGGGCGTTCGCCGCAGCCATAGCCCTTGTGTCGTGGGTCAGCGCCCGAAACGCGAAGCTTTGACATCCTCCACCGGCCTGAAGGCCGGGGAATCCCACGCCCGCACCGCAACGCGCTGGGTTGGGAGTTTCAGGTTCGCGGCCACGTTGACCGCTGGGAGTGCCAAGCCCCCGGTTACTCCTATCGTTCGGGACGCCATACACGGACGTGCCGCCTTTCGGCGGCGCGTCCGGGCGGTCGTCATTCATCCCGACTCGACTTGGAGGTACCTTTCCGCACCGGCCCACAACCTCCGGCGAAGGTCGTTCGCTGAGCGTTGCGGGTTGTCGGATACTGTCTCATTGGGTGGCGGATGGACCGCCTCCGATAGTAGTACATTGGACGGTAAACCGCCTAAATCTTCCGATTTCGCCGGTTGCCGAAGTAATCTTACGGCGCGGTATCCACGACCTAACGGTCGTGGTATTAGCGCCTGTTGAATACGAAGCTATAACTGTCGATTCCGGCGATGGATGCTATGGAAGAACGCGTCCGTGCGCACGGCCACGAGAACGTCACCGCGCGCCACGCGAGCACGCTCGAACTGACGCGAGACGACTATCTGACGCCGGCGGGTGACTGCATTCTCGGCATCGAGGCCGACCGCACGCCCGCTGATTTCGACCGCGCGTTCGTCGAAGCCTGCCGCGACAGCGAGGCGACGATCACGCTGACGCTCGACGCCGGCGATCACACCGAAACCGTCACCGGTCGCGGTCATCCGGCGCTCGAATGCACGAACGACCGAAGCTTCGTCTGCCGGACGAGCGACTACGTCGACGATCGAACCGTGATGGTCGGGGCGGACAAAGCGGCCGCCGATCTCGACCGAGCTTTCGTCGACGCGCTCGCCGAGGGAGCTGAGATCACGGCTGTGTTCCGCGTCGAATAGCGTTTTGTGGCCGGCCCACGAGGGGAAGACATGAGCGAGGACGAACCGACGGAGAACATCAGCGGCGGGTCCGATGGCGGCGGTCTCGCCGCGGCATTCGACGAGCACGACGCCGAAACCCGTGCCGAGGCGGTCGTCGATCGGCTCGGTGAGCTCTACTGGCAGAAGACGTACGGCGGCCAGGACGCCTTCGAGTGTCTCGTGCGCACGATCCTGAGTCAGAACACGAGCGACAAGGCGAGCCAGCCCGCCCACGACGCGCTGATGGAGCGCTACGGCGAGAGAGCCGATCTCGCGAAGGCACTCGCCGATGCCGAGCAGTCGACGCTTGCCGAGACGATCGAACCGGCAGGGCTCTACAACCAGAAATCCGAGACGATGATCGCCATCGCCGAGCGCGTCGTCGACGAGTACGGCAGCGCCGCAGCGTTCGACGAGTTCGTCACCGACGAGGAACCCGCGACGGTGCGCGAGACGCTGCTCGACTTCTCGGGTGTCGGACCGAAAACCGCCGACTGCGTGCTCCTGTTTTCCGGCGGGCGCGCGGGCGTCTTCCCGGTCGATACACACGTCCACCGGATCTATCGCCGACTCGGGATCGCCCCGGCCGATGCCGATCACGAAAAAGTCCGGGAGGTGCTCGAAGCGCAGGTTCCTGCCGAGAAATGTGGGTTCGGCCACACGGCGACGATCCAGTTCGGTCGCGAATATTGCACCGCACGCAGCCCCGCCTGTCTCGACGATCCCGACGCCTGCCCGATGGGCGATCTCTGTGAACAGGTGGGCGTCTATCCCGCAACCGACGAGGTCGTCGATCCGGCCGAAGCGGACTGAGGTCGACGGTACCGACCGCGCTCACTGATTTTCGTCCCGGTCGCTCACTCCGCATCGAGCGGATCGAACTCCGGACCGTCGTAGTCGGTCTCGACCGCGAGCTCGCCCGCGACGATGCGCTCGGCTAGCGAATCGACGCGCTCGCGAACGTCGTCCGGCACGTCCGGTGCGAGCGACAGTCGGGCGGCCTCCGGCTCCTCCAGTCCGATCTTGACAACCTGTCCAGCCTGCCAGTCGCCGTTTTCGAGATCTCTGGCGGCCTCGATCGCGCCGATACCGACGTCCGCGACCGCCGATCCGGCGAAGGTTTCGGGATGCTCGGGATACCAGGTGCCGACGTTGCCGAACAGCTCGATCCCGTGCTCGTCGGCGGCCGTGATCGCGCCCGAACGGCCCGCATTGAGCATGGTGAAGATCAGGTCCGCACCCTGTTCGGTCTGGGCTTCGGCGACGCGTCGAGCGAGATCCGCGTCGTCCTGATCGCCGGCGAAGGTGGTGAGCAGCGTCGCGTCCGGGTTGGTGTGTGCGACGCCGGCGGCGTAGGCGGCCCGTCCCTTGAGACCGGGCGGGACGCGAATTCCGGAGATATGGCCCACGACGTCGCTCTCGGTGAGCAGGCCGGCGGCGGCCCCGGCGAGAAAGACCGACTGCTCCTGAAGGACCACGTAGCTCGCGAGATTCGGGCCGGTGACCGAACCCTGTGTCACCGCGAACGCAACGTCCGGATACTCCGGGGCCACGTCGGCCGCGGCCGCAGAGCCCTGCCCGCCGTGGACGATAAGCAGATCGGGCTCGTCGGCCGCGAGATCGCTGATGGCTGCCGACAGCGATTCCGTCTCCGACGCCACGCCATCGACGGAGCGGGTCTCGACAGCGAGTTCGTCCTCGATGGTGGAGAGTGCCTCGTCGCCCGCCTGAACGAACCCGTCGTCGTCCACGTTCCCCGGGAGAACCATCGCAACCGTCAGCCGGGTCGAAGTGGTGGTCATCGTCTCGTTGCTCCGACATCGAGGCGGGTGAGCCATCGTGACTGTGAGTCGACGGCCTGTATCGGGCATCGCTCCGCGCGTGATCTGCTGTGATCCATCGTCGAACGACTCACGATCGCGTCGCATGAAACTGTCGTTTATCGGACTCGATCGCTACGCCGCGTATTCGCTCGGATCACAGCGTCAGAAACTGTGGTCCGGTGATGAGTACGACACCGGAGATCACCAGAACTGCACCGACGAGCAGCCGTCGCGTGATCGATTCGACCTGGCGGAAGAACAGGGCCGTCACGAGGATCGCGAACAGGGAGGTCGGACTCGAAAGCGGGTCGACGACGGTCACCTGGCCCCGTTCCAGGGCAGCGAACAGCCCGAACAGCGCGAGTGCGCTGAAGACGCCACAGCCGACGAAATACGCGTACGCTTGCCGCGGAACCTGGAAAAACGAGCGCAGCTGCCCGCGTTGCGAGTAGAGGATAAAGGATAGCAGTCCGACGAGCCCGGCGAGTTCGTTGAGCGCGACCGCATCGAGCGGTGTCGCGCCCGTGTTGGTGAACAGAAATCGGCGGGCGACGTTCCCGAACGCGAACGTGAGTGCCGCCCCGAGCGGGAAGAGCAGATCACGTTTGTTCCAGCCGGTGATGTCACCCCCACCCGAGAACGCGACGAGCCCCAGCCCGCTCACGACACAGAGAATGCCCACTATTCCTTGGGCCGTGATCGATTCGCCGAGAAAGACGATCGCGAGGATCGTCGCCCACAGCGGACGCGTGTTGACCGTCGCGCTGTTGACGCTGGCCCCGGCGCGCTCGACGCCGACGTAGTTCAGCAGGCGCGCGAGCCCGGTCGAGACGAGCCCGATCCCGAAAAACGCACCCACCACCCAGAACGGCAGCGCGAAGAGATCGAACCCTCTGAGGACGAGCGAGAGCCAGTAGCCGATCACGCTCACCGAGACGACGACGATCGATGCCAACAGTGGCGTTCCACCCCGCTCCATGCCTGCTTTCGAGAGCGGATCCGAGATGCCCCAACTCGTCGCAGTCAGAAGAGCAAGCCCCACAACAACAGTATCCATGGCAGAGACTGTATCGGTCTCTGGATAGCTTTTGTGATCGATCTACGATCGATAATAATGTTAATCCGCGGTCGTGACGCAGCGAGCGGCGCATTCCACCGGAACGCGTTCACTCGCGTGCAAGGCGATTCGCTGCCTCGTTCGTGGCACGCGAGCAACAGAATCGAGCAGCAGTTATGTGGAATTTCGCCCCGCCTGCCACTCCCAGAGCAGTTCGAGACCGATCCACGCGATACACCAGACGAGAACGACTACCGAAACGAGCGCCGTCGTGGCAAGCATCTCGAGTCCGAGTGCGAGCGAGACCAACAGCGGATAGAACAGTACCGTGAGCATGATGGCCAACAGCAAGCCGCCAGCGCCACAGAGATGATGCTCGAACGATCCGATACGTTTTGCCCCGTCACTGTCGGAGACGGTCGGCCGGCCGTTGCCAGCCGATCCGTGTGGTGTGTACACTCTCGACACCCATGTGAAGATACGCTGTCGCTCCGTGTTAGTCGTTTCGCCGACGGAATCGAGTCTGGAAGGAACGCTGTGTCGCGCCAAACGACAGTTAGAACAGTCAGCACACCGCCCCGTGCAGGGGTCGCTATGCTCGCTACTTGAACCGGAACGTTTCGAGGTTCTTCGGCGCGAACGTCCGCATGTTGTAGTTGTGATAGAGCGCCGAGGAGAAGTCCTGGACGCTCTGTTCGTCGCCGTGAACGCAGAGCACCTTCTCGGGGCGGGGGTTCATCGTCTTCACGAAGTTTTCCAGTCCCTGTCGGTCGGCGTGACCCGAGAACCCGTCGACGGTCTCGACTTCGAGTTCGAGGTTCAGCGTGCCCGAGCGTCCGCGCCCACCGTTCATCGGGATCTCGTCCCAACCGTTCTGGATGCGCCGCCCGAGCGTGCCCTGTGCCTGATAGCCGACGAAGGTCATCGTGCTGTCGGGATCGGCCCCCAAATGCTCGAGCCAGGACATGATCGGGCCACCGGTGACCATCCCTGACGTCGAGAGGATGATCGCGGGATCGCCGGCGGCGACCTCCTCGCGTTCGTCCTCACCCTCGTCGATGTGGTTGAACTGCGGCGCGAGGAAGGGGTTCTCGTCGTCGTGGAAGATGCGATCGCGGAGGTCGTCGCGGAGATATTCGGGGTAGGTCGAGTGGATCGCCGTCGCTTCCCAGATCATCCCGTCGAGATGGACCGGCATCTCCGGGATCTTCCCGTTGCGCATCGCCTCTTCGAGCACGAGCATGATCTCCTGTGAGCGCCCGACCGCGAAGGAGGGGACCAGGACCTTGCCGCCGCGGTCAGCGGTCTCGTTGATGATCTCGACGAGCCGTTCCTCGGAGTCCGCCTGATCGGTCTTGTAGTCGTTGCGCCCGCCGTAGGTCGACTCCATCACGAGCGTCTCGACGCGCGGGAAGTCGTTGACCGCACCGTTGAACAGCCGGGTGTCGTCGTAGTGGATGTCGCCGGAGAAGGCGACGTTGTAGTGGCCCTCGCCGATGTGGAAGTGCGAGACCGCGCTCCCGAGGATGTGGCCCGCGTTGTGCATCGTCAGTTTGACGTCGGGCGCGATGTCGGTCACGTCGCCGTACTCGATGGGGATCGTGTGTTTGACCGCCTCGCGCACCATCGCGCTGTCGTAGGGCGGGCTCCGGCCTTCCTTGGCCGCGACGTCGAGATAGTCCAGCTGGAGCAGCCCCATCAGATCGCGCGTCGGCTCGGTCGTGTAGATCGGGCCGTCATAGCCGTATTTGAACAGCAGCGGGATCAGCGCCGAGTGATCGAGGTGGGCGTGTGTCAGGACGACGGCGTCGATCGAGTTGAGTGGGTTCGCCTCGGGCACCTGGAGATAGGGCGCGTCGTCGGAGCCGGGCTTGTCGCCACAGTCGATGAGAATTCTGGTTTCCGGTGTCGAGAGGATGAAGCTCGCTCGCCCCACTTCGCGACAGCAGCCGAGCGTCGTGATGCGCACCCACTCGCCGTCGGACATCTCCTCGCGGTGGATCTGTCGGCCGACCCGTTCGAGGATATCGCGGCGCTCCTCGCGCTCCTGTTTGAGGAAGTTTCTGACATTGGAGACCGTCGAGGACTCGATCGGCGGCGTTCTGACGACTTCTGGCGTCCAGCCGACCTCCTGAGTGATCTCCCGGAGAGTCGAGCCGTGGCGGCCGATCACCATGCCCGGCTTCGCGGCCTCGATGACGACTTCGCCGGTGTCCTCGTGGAAGTCGACGTTCGAGACGTCGGCATCGTCGGGGATCACCGACCGTACCGTCTCGCGGGCGCTCTCGGGCGGCGTGAGTGCGTCGGGTTCGGGGCGCACCGTGATGCGCTTTCTGAGCTTGCCCGCGAGGGTCCGGATCAGGTCGCCGTTGCGCGCGAACTTCTTCGGGTCACGCGTGTAGATGACCAGCTCCGGCCCTTCGTAGGTGACGTCCGAAACCGAGATGTCGTTTGGCAGTTCGTCCGTTATCGTCGACGTTATCTCGTCGAGTTGCTTGTCTACCGTGCTCATACTGGAACTCAGTCCATGAGATTTCACCCGTCCGGGTCACCCCCGATCGCCACCGGCGATCGGATCTCGTCGCTCGCCGTCGCGAACACGACGCGTAGCCTATGCGGTACGCTCTGGAGGTCTTCGACCCAGCGGGCGGGTTCGGGTTCGGACCCCGCGTTCGGTGCTGAGAGTCCGGAAAACCCGCGTGTACTCGGAGGTATAGGACGACGATTATAAAACCTTTCGCAAAACCGTGACATCCCCTCGCCCCTTTGCCCACACATGCGAGTCACCGCCGACACCGTGGCCGCCGCCCACGAGCGCACCGCCGACCGCGCCCCAACGGTCGTCGCACTCATCAACGACGTGCGCGCCGACCTCGGTGACGCCTTCGACACCGACGTCGCGAGCGTCACCGTCGAGACCTACCGCGACGAAGTGGACACCGTCTTCGCCGATGGCGATCGCGCGGTCAACGTCGCCGCGCTGCTCGCGCTGCTCGAGGATCTCGACGTCGAGGGCGACTACCCGGGGTTCGTCGTCGACGAACTGCTCGGCCGCGAACTCGCCGGCACGATCGCCGGTCAGCAACCGCTCAGACTGCTCGGCGAGGCGACCTTCCACTACGCGGATATCCACACTCACATCGAGGGGCCGGCGGGTGCCGACGACGCGCTCGCGGCGCTTGCGGCGGGGTTTCAGACGCGACTCCCCGGTTGGGAGTGGAAACGGAGTGAGAGCCCGTTCGCGGTCGATTAGGCCTCGGCCGCCGTGTCGTCGCCTTGCTCCGCGCGCTCGGCCTCCGGCTCCATCTGACGGCGATTGGTGAGCGCGAGCGCGGCGAACAGCACGCCGCCGATGGCGCGCAACGCGAGATCGAAGGTGAGTGCGTCGAACGAGACGGCCATGCCGAGCGCCGCGAGAATGCTCTCGGCGCTGTTGAACAGCAGTCCGGGTGCCATCAACAGGAGCGCCGTGAGCGCGAACGCAGCCCGCTCGGCCCACGACACCTCGCTGTAGAGGAAACCGATGACCGTCGCCCCGAGCGCGACCACGCCGAGGAACACGCCCACGATCGGGATCAGCACCTCGGGGACGAAGTAGCCGACGTCGAGGACGTCACTGACCCCGATGACGCGGTAGACCTGATCGGCGTCGGCCGGCACGCCCGGGATCCGCCGTAGCAACACGACGCCCGGAACCAGCACGAACGCGAACGGGACGATCGCCTTGTTGAGCGACAGCGAGAACGCCTCGATGCCCGTCTGGAACGGGTCGGACTTCGCCACGCCGGAGGCCGCATACGCTGCGACTGCCACCGGTGGCGTGATATCGGCGATCACGCCGAAATAGAGGATGAACAGGTGGGCGGCCAGCAACGGCACCTCGAAATTGGAGATGGCCGGGCCGAGCAGCGAGACGAGAATGATGTAGGTGACGGTCGTCGGCATCCCCATCCCGAGGATGATCGAGGAGATCGCAGTGATCACCAGCAGGAGGACGAGCGAGTCGCCCGCAACGCTGAGGATCAGCGTCGTCAGGTTCGGCCCCAGCCCCGTGGTACTGATCACGCCGGGGATGATGCCGGCGGCGGCGACGGCGATCACCACGGGCGTGGCGGTGCGCGCACCGGCTTCCATCGCCTTTTCGAGGAACGTGAGGAACCCGACCGCCCGGTTGGTGCCGAACTGTGGGCGTCCAACCGAGCTCGTCACGGTGTCGATGGCATCGTCGACCTGGTCGTCGTAGTCGATCAGCGGCGCGTCGCCGTGTGAACGCGCGAGCAGCGTGAGGAAACTCACGGCGATGACGAGCCAGCCCATCTTGCCAGCGACGGCCGACGCGGCCGCGCCGGGAGCCATCCCCGCACCACCCGCGCCGGTGAGCGCGGCGATGACACCGACACCGGCAACGAGATGAGCGAGGAACTCCGCGATCGCGAGCCCGCCGATGACGCCGACCAGCGGCCAGCGCGTACGCTCGTTGTAGGCCGCGACGAGCGCGATGAGCGCGGTGATCGCCAGAATCGTATACCATGCCGAGCGTGCGACCGTCAGCCGTGCGACGAGGAGGTAGTACAGCAGGAGGACGAGCGGCACGAGATAGAACCAGCCCTGTCGCAGATGCGAACGCAGCCCGACGAGATCGGACGCATCGACGCCACCGATCCCCGCTCGCGAGGCTTCGAGATGGACCATCACCCAGACGCCGAAGAAGAAGACGATCGCGGGGATCGCCGCCGCGACGATGACGTTCGCGAACGGTGTCTGGGTGTACTCGACGATGAGGAACGCCGCCGCACCCATCACGGGCGGGAGGATCTGCCCGCCCGACGACGCGGAGGCTTCGACCGCACCGGAGAACTCGGCGCGATAGCCCGTCTTCTTCATCAGCGGGATCGTGAACGCACCGGTGGTGACGGTGTTCGCGATCGAGGAGCCAGAGATCATCCCCATGAACCCCGAGGCGAGGATCGACGCCTTCGCCGGCCCGCCCTTGCGTCGCCCCGTGACCGAGTAAGCGAGGTCGATGAACCACTTGCCCGCGCCGCTCATTTCGAGGAAGGCCCCGAAGAGGATGAAGATGTAGATGAACTGGACGCTCACCCGAACCGGCACGCCGAAGACGCCGTTGGCGGTGTTGTACCAGAGGTTCTGGATGACGGTCGACCACGGACTCGGCGGGATCTGTCCGAGCACGCCGACGATCGGTGCGTCACCCGGGATCAGGTAACCAAAGCGCGCGTAGACGATGAACAGGGTGACGATCGACATGAGGTAGAAGCCGAGCGTCCGCCGGGTCGCTTCGAGCACGAGCAACACGCCGAGCGCCCCGAGGACGAACGCGGCCGAGGTCTCGTCGAGCGGGATTCCGATCGCGGAGAGCGCGTCGACGGGTGCCGACAGCACCGGCATCAGTTCGGCGATCGTCTGTCCGGAATCGAGCCCGAGCGAGCGGAGCAGCTGGACCTCGTCGAAATCGAGCAGGATGTAGAGCGTGCTGAGGATCGAAACGATCATCAAGAGAATATCGACGGGCGTGACGCGTTCGCGCTCGGGATCGAGCAGGAGCCAGCGAATCACGCCACGAACGCCGCGCGCACCGCGGGTAACCGGGTTCGTCTCGCCCAGCCGGGTTTCGAGCGCCGGGACGATCCGTGCCAGTCGCCGCGAGAGAAAGCCATCGCCCTGCGTCGCCGGAAAGAGCAGGAAGGTGAGCAACAGCCCGAACGTGACGTGGATGCTGTTGACCTGCAGCGACTGGAGCGAGCCGAGGCTGATCTCGCCGTACAGCGGGAGCGAGAACGAGAACGTGAACCCGCGGGCGGCGAGCCAGAGCTGGAACGCCGAGAACGCGACCGCGATGACGATGACGGCCATCCCCGCCAGCCCGCGCAGCGAACGCCGGCGTTCGAGTTCGTCGATCAGTTCGTCGGCGTCTTCGGCAGCGTCACCTGTGACGCCTGTCTCGTCGGTTGCTGTATCAGTGCTCATGAATCAAGAGTGTCGAGTGTGTTCTGCAGGACCGATCGTTCGGTGAGGTGGAGACGGACGCCCTCGGCATCCGACCGTGCAACGAGATCATAGCTGTTGTTGCCCACCCGAAGCCGGTGGTCGGCGGTCCGACCCGGCTTCACGTACAGTTCCTCGTAGCGTCCCTGCGGATCGAAGGTGAACGAACCGTTCTCGCGGGTGACGTTCGCGCGCGCCGGCAGCCCCCAGCCATAGGACTGGAACTCCATGCCCGTCATCACGAGTGAGTCGTTGTCCACCACGTAGATGTCGTGGACGGGCGTCTTCTCGACGCTGTGATTGTAGCTGAGGACGACCGGCGTCCCGTTCGAGACGGGTGTGGTGAGCAGCTGCTCGCCGCTGTTTGCGTCCTCGACGACGAGTGCGCGGCCGGCCGGCGTCGCCGCGGCGACGGCGGTGACCGCCAGCCCGATGGCTGCCA
Organism: Halococcus morrhuae DSM 1307; assembly: GCF_000336695.1. GTDB lineage: Archaea > Halobacteriota > Halobacteria > Halobacteriales > Halococcaceae > Halococcus > Halococcus morrhuae. Next base: position 23,212 of record NZ_AOMC01000107.1, on the reverse strand, counting down.
CCACGAGTAACAGACGAACGGTCCGTCGCTGTCGGTCGGTCATCGGTAATGCTGTTCGGTCGTCGGTGTTCGACGGACGGTTCGAAACGCGTGGTCGGCCACCGCGTTAGGACGAGGTGGTGTCGTTGTCCATCGCGGTTCCGGCCTCGGTTCCCATCCCGTCGTCGGTACCGCCATCCATCGTCGTGCCGCCACCCATCGTCGTCCCACCGCTCGCGTTGCCGGAGCCACCGCCCGCCGAGTCGAAGTACGCCGCCGCGCCGGGGTGGAGATCGATCGACATCCCGTCCTGAGCGGAGTCGGCGCTGATGGAGTCCGTCTTGATCGTGAGATCGGAGACGTTGTCGAAGATCGCGGCCGTCACGTTCTGGACCGTCTCCTCGGGCACCTGCGTCGTCGTGGCGATCATCGCCTGGACGGCGACGGTGGGTTTGGCGTCGCTGACACCCTGGTAGGTGCCGCCGGGGATCTCGTCGTTGGCGAAGAAGTCCGCGGCCTGTTTGACCTGCTTGCGCTCGTCGCCGTCGATGGCGACGATGCCGATCGAACTCGTCTCGGCGAGCTCCGAGATCGCGCCGACCGGCCAGCCGCCGACGACGAACGAGGCGTCGATGTCGCCGTTCTGGATCTGTTCGGCGGCCTGCGAGAAGTCGGTGTTCTGCTCGGTGAAATCGGACACACCAACTGCTTCGAGGATCGTCTTCGCGTCGACCTGCGTCCCGCTGCCGAGATCGCCGGTGTTGATCGTCTTGCCGCTCAAGTCGGAGATCTTTTCGACGTCGCTGCTGCCGGGCGTGACGACGGTGATCGTCTCCGGGTAGAGCGTGGCGACGCCGCGCAGGTTCTTGATCGCGTTGTCCTGGAAGGCATCGATACCCGTGCCGTTTTTCGCGAACGAGGCGATGTCGTTTTGGATCAGCGCGAAGTCGGCCGACCCGTCGGCGAGGCTGCCGACGTTCTCGACGGAGGCACCCGTCGAACGTACCTGCAGGCTGAAGTCGGTGTTCGACTGGACGACCTGTTTGATCTCGTTCGAGAGCGGGTAGTAGGTCCCGCCGGTGCCACCGGCGTCCCAGACGAGGTTGTTGGAGCCGCCCCCACCACCGCCGGAGCCGTTGCCCCCGGAACCGTTACCACCACCGCTTCCGCCGCTCGTCCCGTTGCCGCCGGAGCCGTTGCCACCGCCGCCACCGGCACAGCCCGCGAGCCCGGTCGCGCCGACGACGCCGAGCGCACCGGCCGTTCGCAGGAACGTCCGTCGGGAGGAGCCCGTCGTGTCTCCCTTCAGGTCCCCACTAGAGTCATTTTTTGCCATACACTATCGAGTCGGCTCCGCCGGCATTAATCTACCGGAGACGATCGTCCATGATAGTCCTGCCGTGACGCGATTTTTTCGCCAGCGACGCTACGAAGCGATGGCGATGCCCACATCAGCGACGGTCAGATCCGTGTCGAACTGTACAACTCCTGCATTTATTCATCGTCTCGAACATCGGTCGCCACTTCGCGGATGGTTTCGACCTCGCTGTCGCTGTAGCCGATGAGTCGCACGTCGGTCAGTGATACCGGATCGTACGCTGCGAGTTCCTCACAGATGAGTCGGACACCTTCCCCGAGATCGAATCCGGCGACGCCACAGCCCAGTGCCGGCAGCACGAGCGACTCACAGCCCAGATCGTCGGCACGTGCGAGGCTGTTTCGCGTCGCCGCACGGATGCTCTTGGCGGTGGCTTGTCCATCCCCGTAATGTGGCATCGCGGCGGCGTGGAGCACCCACTCGGCGTCGAGGTCGTAGGCGTCGGTGACGGCCACAGTCCCGAGATCGATCGGCCCCTGTGAGACGGCCTCCTCGTTGATCTCCCCGCCCGCACCGCGTCTGAGCGCGCCCGCGACGCCCGATCCCATCTCCAGACTCGTGCCGGCGGCGTTCACGAGCGCATCGGCCTCCCGGGCGGCGATGTCACCCTGGATCACGGTGAACTCCATATCCACTGTCTGATCGCCAACGGGTAAAATCTCTACCCCTTCCGCTCAAGGGCCGACGTCGGTGTCAACGGAGAGATAGAAGCTAGGCCCGAGTTTAAGGGCGCAAATCGAGTAGCATCCCCATGCACGGAACACGCAGCGTTCGATCGGATGGACCCCACAGCTCCCGGGAGGCCTAGTCCGTGGAGGAGCGAGAACGGCGGTTCGTGACTATCGGCGTGCTGGTCGGGATCTTCCTCGCCGCGATCGACGGCACCGTCGTGACGACCGCGATGCCGACGGTCGTTGCCGCGCTCGGCGGGCTCGAACTCTACCCGTGGGTGTTCACCTCGTATATGCTGTTCACCGCGGTGACGATGCCGCTGTTCGGCCGGCTGGCCGACGCCTACGGTCGGAAGAAACTCTTCTACGTCGGCATCGCCGCCTTCGTCGCCGGCAGCGTGCTCTCGGGGGCGGCCGGCAGCATGGCCGAACTCGTCGCCTTCCGTGCGATCCAGGGTATCGGCGGTGGGGCGATGCTCGCGCTTCCCTACACGATCCTCGGCGTGATCTACCCGCCCGAGCGCCGTGGCTGGGCCATCGGGCTCGGCGGTTCGGTCTGGGGCGTTGCGAGCGTGCTCGGCCCGCCGCTCGGCTACGCGATCGTCTCGACGCTCGGCTGGCGATGGGTCTTCTACGTGAACGTCCCCGTCGGAATCATCGCCGTCGCGTTCATCGCGACGACGCTTGAGGAATCGACGGGTACGGCCACGGGCGATATCGACTACGCAGGGGCACTCGCCATCGCGGTGGGCGTCGGCACGATCCTGATCGGCCTCGAACTGCTCACGACCCGGCCGCTCGCCGCCGGCATCGCCGTCGTAATCGGCCTCGCCTCGCTTGGGGGCTTCTATTTCGCCGAACGACGGGCCAGCGAACCGATCATTCCGCTGGCGCTGTTCGGCGATCGGACCTTCCTCGCCACCATCACGGCCGGCTTCCTCACGAGCTTCGTCGTCTTCGCCGGGCTGACGTATATCCCGCTGTTCGTCCAGAGTGTTCACGGCGGTGCGAACAGCTCGGCGATCGCGGTCGTGCCGATTTCGATCGGCTGGTCGGGCATGAGCGTACTCGCGGGCCGTATGACCGAACGCATCGGCGAGCGTCGGCTCTCGATCGTCGGCACGGCCTGTATCGCGGTGAGTTTCGCCGCAGGCGCGTTCTGGACGCCCGCAACGTCGCTCGTCGTGATCGTCGCCGTCGCGTTCGTCATGGGCGTCGGCATGGGGACGGTGACGCCGCCGTTGCTCACCGTGATCCAGAACCATCTCGGAGCCGAGCAGATGGGGCTCGCGACCTCCTCCCAGCAGTTCTTCCGCCAACTCGGCGGCGCGATGGGCGTGTCCGTGCTCGGGTTCGTGATCACGACGCTCGCACGCGGACAGCTCGCGGCCGTCCCCGGCGTGTCGACGCTCGGCGATCTCCAACGCGTGCTCTTCGAGACGAACACGCCGCCGGCGGGGGCGGCCGCTGCGCTGGCAAGCGGGCTCTCGTCGGCGTTCGTCGTTTCGGCTGTCATCGGGCTCGTCGCGCTCGTGGTCGTCTTCAAGCTGCCACGCGGGGAGAGTGAGAGTAATGCGAGTACCGAACGAGCCGACCCCGCGACGGACTGAACGGTGGTCGCAGCCATCCAACCGATTCACCTGGAAACCACAGAAAAGAGTACGAACGTAGCATTCGGGCAGTCGAGGACGATCGGTATCGTTCTCAGTAGTCGGTGCTGGTGACGACCTCGTCATTGCTGTGTATCACGGGCGAGCAGTCGTCGGGGTACGTGAGCTCGGTCAGGTCGCCGTCGTAGGTGTACGTGTCGCGTCCGTCGCCGCTCACGGCACCGGAGACGGTGGGGCTGTCGACGATGGCCCGTTCCTCGTCGATTTCGATTATTCCCCGGATCGAACCGCTGACCGAGAACTCGTAGGGAGTGTACTCGCCATCGCCGGCGATCGTCAGCGTTCGATCGGGACGCCGGCCGACGTGGGCGGCCTCCCCATCGATGGTGACGTTGATCTCGCCGGGTCGATCGAAGTCGAACGACTGGAGGAAGCCGTCGTAGACGTATGCGTCCGTTCCGGACCGGACCGCACCGCCAGTGCCGAAGTCGGTGGTCTGGTCGCTGTCGTTGACGCTTGCATCGCAGGCGTCACTCTGGCTGGCGGTCCCCTTCCCGATGACGAACGAGTAGGGAGTGGTCGTGCCGAACCCCTCGATGACGAGCGTGTGATCGGGGCGGTTCCCGACGTGTGCTGGCTCGCCATCGAGCAGGACGTTGATCTCGCCCAAACCATCGAAATCGAACGAGGAGAGCTCCCCGGTGAACGTGTAGGCGTCTTTCCCATCGCCGACCGCTCCGTGGGCGCTCCGACCGACGATCCGGTCGCTACGATCGATCGTTGCGCCGTCGGCCGTGCTCTTTTCGAGGTCGCCACCGACGGTGAACGAGTAGGTGGTCGGCGGGCCGAAGCCGTCGACGGTGAGCGTGTGCGTGTCGGGGGCCGCGCTTGCGCTGCCGAGCGTGCCGAGTCCGGCGATCCCCGCTGCTCCCGCCGCGAGGAACCGACGCCGTGTCGTATCCACGGCGGGCGATGGATCGGAAGCCTGTGCCCTCCCCACCTCGTGACGGGATGCAGTGAATTGCGTCACTAGTAAGCAGTCAGAAGGGTTTGCAATAAGTCTTGTGTATGTGTATCATACACACAGTACAGTTTTCGCGAGTCTCGCCCTCATCAGATCGGTTCTTGGTGTTCTCGAAAGGATATGCAACGGTGATCGACGAACTGTCCCAGGCTCGCAGGATTTTTGCCGGCAATCGTCGGTAGATGAGTCGTGTAGATAGGTGTGGTCGCTACGATTGGGTGTCGTCTGCCGGCACGTAACGGCCGGCGAGGCGTCCAACACCAGCGACGATGGCGACGGGGATGGCCAGGATGACGAGCAAACCGACGAAGTCGGTCAGACGAGTGCTCAGACTGTTCGCTTCCCACGTCGAACTGAACGGGATCAGCGCATACAGCAGGAGGGCAAGCGCGATCCCATAGGCGGCTTTCGAGACGGCCTCCTGGACGGTCCGCCGTCGGGCAAAGTAGATCGTCGTGCCGAGCCACACGAGGAAGCCGGTGGCAACGCCGAGCGCGGCCGACAGCATTCCGGTGACGAAGAGCAACAGCAGGACGCCAACAACGAACCCACCGACGAGGCCCACTACGGCGGTCAGGAACGTGCTCCCTGCTCCGTCGGGATCGAGTAGTGGTTTTTCACCAGTGGTGGTGTTTTCGACCGGTGTGGATGCGTGCGACGGTGACGATCGCTGCGTGTCGCCGCGCTGCTCGTCAGTGCCAAGGATCGTGTCCTCGGAGTAATCGGTCAGATCGGCCGAACAGTACATACAGAAGGCCGATGTCATACCGATGGGCTCGCCGCATTCCGGACAGCGCGGGTCGACGGAGCTCATCGAACCCATCCACGGTTCACCGTCCGTCCACGAGAGTTGTGTGACCTATCTGTTGTGCGTATCAAGGGCCTTCAGAGCGTTCCTCTCGTGGTACGATTACACTCTATAAGACGGTACTGTTTCGATCGAATCGATCCGTTTCGGACTCGGAGGCCAGAATCGGCCTCGGCCCAGCATCTGCCGATGATCAACGATACGTTCTTTTCGGGCTGGCAGTCCGTCACTCTGCAGCTTCGAACGGCCGGTCTCTGGCAGTTTCGTACCGGTACCCCAGAACGGATCTGGACATGGAGTCTGCTTTGTGCGCGGTTGCTTACCTAAATTCAGGCGCTAAGGCTCCTCCCTCAAGGAGCACGCCGGGCGGTGCGGAGAGGCCTGCGAGTAGGGAGGGGATACAGCGTTGACAAGAGCTTCGCTCTTGTGCGCGAACGAGACGCTTCGCGTCTCGTCAACGCCGTCATCATCTGACCGTCCGTGGTTTCGGCGCGTCGGCTGGCCGGACCACGAGCGATAGTCTTATTTGTATCTACTACGTAGATACAGGCGATGGACCGGCACGAGATAGAAGGTCACGAAGTCGTGGAGAAAACCGTGAAGCCCACCGGCAACGGCGCTCACGTCTACCTCCCGAAGTCGTGGATAGGAGCGACCGTCAAGGTCGTCCGCACCTCCGAACTCGACACCGATTCTGACGAGTAGACCATACAGATGCTCAACTACAGGTTCCGGCTCAATCCCACGTCCAACCAACGCGAGCAGTTAGCGTGGACGCTGGACACCTGCCGACAGGTCTACAACCACTTTCTCCACCGACTGAATCGGGTCGAGAGCACGTCGTCGTACAAAGAGCAAAAGCGCCTGCCGAAGCTCAAAGAATGGTGGACCGACCTCAAATCGGTCCACTCCAAAGTGCTTCAGAAGGTCGTCCAACGTCTGTACGACAACCTCTCAACGCTGAAAGGCCTCAAAGAGAACGGCCACCGCGTCGGCCACCTTCGGTGGAAGGGTGCGGGATACTACCACTCGTTCACGTACAGCCAGTCCGGTTTCAAGCTCGACAAAAAGAGCGACCGCGACGAACTGTACCTCTCGAAGATTGGCAGCATCCCCGTGGTCGCACACCGCGACCTCCCGACCGACGCAACCGTGAAAACCGTCACGGTCAAACGCGAACCCACTGGGAAGTGGTACGCCGTTCTGTCGGTCGAAACACCCAACGAACCACCCGCAAAACCAGAGAAACCCGAGAACATCGTCGGTATCGATATGGGCATCCTGAAGTTCGCCCACGACACGGACGGTACGGCGGTCGGGTCGCTCGACCTCTCGCACGAACGCGAGCGGCTGGAACACGAACAACGTGTCCTTTCGCGCCGCGACCACGGGTCGAACAACTGGGAGAAACAGCGGCGAAAGGTCGCTCGCCGTCACGCCGACCTCAAGCGAAAGCGCCGGGATTTCCTCCACAAGTTGTCGAACTACTACGCTCGTGAGTACGACCTCGTGGCGGTCGAAGACCTCAACGCGAAGGGACTGATGGAACTCGACGGCAACAGTCGGAACCGGGCATCGGCAGCGTGGGGAACGTTCCGGCGGATGCTGGCGTACAAGTGCGAACGCGAAGGCACATACTTCGCAGAGGTCCGGCCCCACGGAACCACGAAAGAGTGCGCCCGATGTGGCGCGAAGACGGACAAGCCGTTGTGGGTGCGCGAACACTCGTGTCCGGCGTGTGGCTTCACCGCCGACAGAGACGAGAACGCCGCGTGGAACGTCCTTCAGCGCGGCCTCACGAAAATAGGCATGGGCAATGCCGAATCAATGCCTGCGGAGACTGTGGTCCCTACGGCGACCGCCTTTCAGCCGGTCGCTGCAAACCACGTCGCGGAAACAGGAAGCCCCACCCTCAAGCGCGAGCCGTCAGGCGAGCGGTAGGGTGGGAGGATGTCACGAGACGCCCGCCGCGGTCACGATCTCTCGGCGCACGACGAATCGGATCGTTCGTGTCATCGCCGAAACGACCGATGTGTTTCGTTGACCGGCTCTCTTGGGTCCTGTTCGGTCAGTCCTCCGATAGCGGGAGAAGCAAGGGACATTCGTCCGAAGATCGGCGATGATCGTTCCCCTGAACACACCTATCAACCGATCGTTGGTGGGATTACTCCATATATCCAAGCTGCTTGAGTCGGTCCGAGACCTGTTCGGAGTGTTGCTTCGTGTCGTTTCGGTCCAGCTGTATTGGATCGCGTGATTCCCACGAGGGGTTCTCAGTGAAGATCGGCAGCACGTCACCGTTCATGTCCCCTGGAACGTCAGTTCCGTTCGTGACCAGTAGCGTCGGTGCGATATCGAGGATACTGATCCGGTCGATCTCACCGCGAGTGTCGAAATCGGGGCCATTGGCGACGAAGATGCCGTGTGGTGTGTTCTCCGCTGCCCAGCGGTCGGGATCGGTATGGATCGAGCCACCGCCGACTCCATCGTTGACGTGGACGCCTGGACGCTGGTCGACGACGATTTCCGGTGCTTGGTCGAGATATGGACCGGAGTAAACGTCCTCACCGCGATGGACTGCAGTAAACAGTTCCCCCTCCTCGTCCGATACCGATCGGAGAGTCCCGATGAGTTCGTCGCGGAGTGCGTCGGTCTCGAACGAGGGGTTGAGATAGACCGGGCCTTGTGAACTCGCGACGGCGCTCGTCCGATCGAGATCGATCGCTTCGAGTTTCCGTCCGCGCTTGACACCCGCTCGCTGTGGGACCAGCTGTTGAAGCCGTTCGGGAACGGCTCGTTTCAGGACGTCGACGGCACCAACACGTTTTGCGACACGCAGAACGTTCTCCCGATCGAGACCGACCGTTCGGAGGACGTCCTCGATGGTCCGTTCGCGGGACTGGTAGTCGTTCTCGGCAAGCCACTCGTTGATGTAGAACTCCGTCGTCGTCGGCGCGCTCCCGTGATCCGAGAGAACGACGAGGTTGGTGTCGTCGAGATCGTTCAGTCGTCCAAGCCACTCGTCGACGAGTTTCCACGCCCGCAGCGTTGGCTCGTCGTCCCAGAAGAAGTGATGCAGGACGTTGAGATAAAACAGCGTCACGTGCATGAAATCGAGCTCCTGCTCCTCGAACAGCCGCAGTGCGACTTCGAAGCGGCTTTCGAGCACCGAGAGAATGGCGTCGACTTCCGCACCACGTTCCTCGTTCGAGGAGAGGAGCGGTTCGGGATGGACTCGGTAATCGAACTCCTCGGTGAGCTGCTGATCGAGTCCCTCGGGGTACGTGTAGCCCGAGCTGATCGAGCGATACTCCCCCTCGACGGTGCTCGGTCCGCCGGAGACGACGACACCGTCGAGTTCACGCGGCGGATACATCGTCGGCATATTGACGACGCCCGTCGAACGGCCGGCGTCGTTGAGATAGTCCCACAGCTCCGCAGTGTGGAAATCCCGGCTGTCGGTCGTTTCGATGCGTTCGTTCGCGAGATCGACGTTTTCGAACCAGAACACGCCGAAGCCGCCGGGATCCTTACCGGAAGAATAACACTTCCAGTTCGGGAACGTCACGGGCGGGAGGCAGCTCCGGCTCTCGGCCCACACGCCGCCGGACCGAAGTGAAGCGAGATTCGGGAGCTCACCGGCCTCGATCCACGGTTCGAGCAATCGCCAGCCCGCACCGTCGAGACCGACGACGAACGTCCGTGTCATGCCAGCCATGATACTGCAACGAGGATATAGGTTCTCGTTTCACTCCTGACTCGGTGACTCGACGAGTTTCGAGAGATCCATCTTGAGGGAGGGATACCACCCGACGAGCGCCGGGAGATAGGAGCCGAGCAGTCGATCGACGAAAATCGCCGTGACGATCGCCGTACTCGGCACGCCGAGGGCGATAAACACCGCCGTCGCCGTCGCCTCGGTGACGCCGACGCCGCCCGGCGTGAGTGGTAACAGCGTGACGCTGTATGCCATGACGAGATAGAACGGAAGGAAGAGTGCTGGCTCCAGACTGACGCCGAGACTCTCGAAGATCAGCCACACTCGCAGGCCGGGGACGATCAACTGTGCAACCACGAACCCGGCCGTGTAGGAGACGATCGCAACGGGGTCGCGCAGCAGCGTGCGGAAGGTATCCGCGGATGCCGCCGAGAACTCGGGGAGTTTTTTGGCAAGTGCTGCAAGCCGATCGCCCACGATCGGAACCCGGCGAGCAATGATCTCGATCCCGCCGGCGATGCGCTCGACGGCGCTGAGATTGATACCGGCGAGCAACACAACCGTTCCGGCAGCGGCATACAGTGCGGTCGAGAGCACGAGAACGAGCGCAAGTCCCAGCGGCAGTTGGCCCACACTGAGGACGAGACCGAGGAATGCAACGAAACCATACAGAAGCGCATACAGGCCGGTGTGAACGCCCGAAACCCCGACAGCACCCGAATACGCCATGCCGGTCCGATGGTGGACGACGAACGGTGCAACGGCCCGCCCCGACAGCCGTGATGGCAGGAGATGGTTGACGAAGAGGACGATGAGACCGGTGTCGATGGCGGCCCGAAAGCGCGTGTCCTCGATCCTGTCGAGCAGCACGTGCCACATGGCAAGCGCAACGAGAAGTCCAACTCCGCTCACGGCGACGAGCGCCACGCTCGTTTCGATGGAGACGGAAGCGAACAGCGATACCGTGCGCTCCCATTCGACCTGTCCAAGCACCCATGCGAGCGTGAGCGCCCCAAGGAGATACTGGGCCACTCTGAACAGCCGTTTTCGGTGTTTTGCGTCCACCACGCTACCGTCCTCCAACGGCCGTGTCGCGGGCGGTACTGCTGGCCGCGCCGTCGCTATCGGTCGCGCTCTCGACGGCCGACCGTGCGGTGACGAACTCGAACGGACCGTCGAGTATCCTGAGCAGTGAGCGGCGCATCCAGCTGCCGGTGTGCCAGTAGACCCGGTTCGGAACGCCTGCCACGTCCGGAAGGTCGGCGAACTCCCACGGATGGACGTAGAGCACCGGACAGATCCCACGACGGGCGAGCAGTCGCATGCCGACGGTCGTATACCGGGGGCCGAAAAATCGGAGCCAGGTACCCGTGAGTGGGAGGCGTATCCCGGGGAAGGTACTCACCGGCAGTTCGGTGATCGTGGGGGGAGCAGCCGACTGCACCTGCGTCGCCGGCACGGGGCTGTCGATATCGTGTTCGCCGCCGTACCAGCCCGGAATCGACCGACACGGAACGATGCTGGAATCGTACTCGTAGCCGGCTGCCGCGAGCATCGAGAAGTGATCCCCAGCAGTGTCGAACGACGGCGCGCGAAATCCCGTGACCGACGTTCCCGTCACGTCTTCGAGGAGCGCCCGAGAGCGATCGATTTCCTCGCGACGCTCGCGCTCGTCCAGCGTCGTGAGATGGCGATGGCGGTGAGTGTGGGAGGCGATCTCGTGACCGGCAGCGGCGACCCGTTCGACACAGTCGGGATGGCGCTCGGCGATGTCGCTAACCACGAAGAACGTCGTCGATACGTCGTAGTCGTCGAAGACGGCAAGGAGATCGTCGACAGCAGCGAGACCGATATCGTCTCGCTCGGTCCGCCCGCGTGCGTTCCGGTAGGCTGGAAGATGGGTGAAGAATTCGAGATCGACCGAGAGAACGGCCGGCGAGTCAGTCATCGATCAGTCGATACTGGTTTAGCGGTCGGCATAACTCATGTGCTTTGTCAGTGTCGACACCAGCGGGTCTGGCAGCAGCCACCACCGGGCAGAACGGGACTGCAGCCACAAGCGCTAATAGTCATGTCGTCGAGAGACCGAACAGGCAACAATGCCGGTGTGGGAAGCAGGCCTACAGACTGCAAACGGACCCGTGTTGCAAGCCTTCGGTCTCGACAGTGGCACGCTCACCGCGTTCCTCATCGGCCTCGCCGTCGTGATTTTCCTCTGGGGGTTCGAGCGCTACCGAACCACGTTCTCGCGGCAGGAGTTCCTGATCGCGATCACCCTCTCGCTCGGCGTGTTCGCCGCCGGGGCGTTTCCAGCCGTGTACAGTGCCCTCGCGGCGGCGTTTCACGTCGAACGCCGGTCGCTCATCGTGTCGTTGCTCGCCAACAGCGCGCTGGTGCTGCTCGTCCTGTATCTGTTGGCACAGGTGCGGAGCAACCAACTGTCGATCACCGAACTCACGCGGGATCTCGCAGTGGAGCGAGCCACCGAGACAGCCAGTAGCGACACCAGCACGGAACGAACGGTCTGTGTGGTGATTCCCGCCTACAACGAGGCCGAAAGCATCCGAAACGTCGTCAGTTCGCTACCGAAATCGGTCCACGACTACGCGGTCGAAACGCTCGTCGTCTCCGATGGATCGACCGATGGAACGGTCGATCGGGTTGCGACGACCGCGGCGACTGCCGTCGAGCATCCGCTCAATCAGGGACAGGGCGGCGCACTCAAGACGGGCTTCGAACTCGCCCAGCAACGCGGTGCGAACATCGTCGTCACGATCGACGCCGATGGCCAACATCCGATCGAACAGCTCGACGCGCTCGTCGCGCCGATCGCCGCTGATGAAGCGGATTACGTGGTCGGATCACGGTATGCAGGCGTCGATGAATCAGGGAACGGTGTCGCTCGCCGAGCGGGAATTAGACTGTTCACGAAAGTGATCAACGTGATCACCAAGTCGGACATGACCGACTGCACGAACGGATTTCGCGCGATTCGTGGGTCAAAGCTCGGCGACCTCACACTCACCGAAGAGCGGTTCAGTGCGCCCGAACTGATCATCGAAGCCCGCAAGAACGGGCTGCGGATCCGAGAGATCCCGGTCTCCATTGCACAGCGTGAAACCGGAACGACGAAAAAGCCGAAACTCGGCTACGCACTCGGCCTCGCTCGCACCATCTTCACCACGTGGATCCGATAGCCGAACGTGATCGAGACGACTCGGTCGTCAGTCTGATAGCAACGTCGATGGAACGAAACCACGATCCATGACCGTTTCACCAATGCACTGTCGACCAGCAAACCAGTGATGGAGACGGACTCACGACCGCTGTTCTCGCTCGTATTTCTCACGTGGAACGCGGGAGAGGCGATCCTCCGGACGCTCGAATCGGTCGAGCAACAGTCGTTTACCGACTACGAGATCGTCGTCGTGGACAACAACAGCCAGGACGACACGCTGCAGTTGCTTCGGAACGCCCACTCAGGGGACGATTCGGTACGGATAGTCGAAAACGAGCAAAATCGAGGCTTCAGCCGGGGCATCAACCGAGGCATCCGCGAAAGCGATGGGCAGTACATCTGCTGTTACAATCACGATACGCTGTTCCCCGACGGATACTTGCGGACGCTTTCCGAGCGAGTCACGCCGGACGCGGTATGGACGACGGCCCGGCGCAACTACCGCGTGTCGTCGGAACGGACGTGCGTACGCCTCCTCTCACAGTATCGGTTTACGCTCCCGTATCGCGTCGATTCGCTGTCCGGGGTTGCCGAGGTGAACTACGTTCCCGGTGATGGCGTGATCGTTCCCCGAGGGATATATCGGGACGTGCTTTCGGGGCAGGTGTTCGATCCGGCGATGCCGCTGCGCGTCGAGGACGTCGATCTATCGTTGCGGCTTGCCGATGCCGGCGTCCCGATGCGAGCGATACTGGACACACAGTCGATCCACCCGGACAACGACGATATGTACGCCCCGAGCGTTCGAAATTTCGTCACCTTGGCGAAGATGATCCGGGCGCGCGTCGTCGTGCATCGGAAAAACACCGATTCACTGCTGCCAATCGTCATTGCAGCCAGCAGTATCGTTCTCAATCCGCTGGTGATTTACTGCACTGCCTACCCTCGTTCGGCCGACGCGTTCCTCAATGTGACGTCCGTATCGTGACGAGTCGTCGACAGCGATGGACTCGTTACCAGTGAACGAGACCGACTCCCCCGCGATCCTGCTGTGGATCGGCAACGATCTCGGTCGTCTCGTACTCCTCACGGAGTTCGTGCCAAAATCGGTCGACCTCGCAGTCGGGGTCGTGGTCGATAGTGACGATATCGTGGAACGCGATGAGTCCGCCGTCGGCGACGAACGGTGAATACCGCTCGAAGTCGTCTTTGACACCGTCGTAGGTGTGATCGCCGTCGATAAACAGGAAGTCGATGGCATCACCATCGAGAATCTCCTCGACGTGGCGAGCGGTCGCCGGTGAGTGGGAATCGCCGCGGAGAAATGCCTGGTCGACGTCCGGACGGTCACAGACGTCACGAAGGAACTCGGCTCGTCTGAGCGAGTGCCCGCCGCCGAAACGGCCGCCGGGAAGGTCGATGCTGAGGTAGTTCGAGGCAGCGAGATACTGCGCCCAAACGTAGTAGCTCCCGCCGCGAGCGGTGCCGATTTCACACACCGTCTCGGGATCGCTTGCAGCGACCGCTTCGACGAAGTCCCGGAGCTCCGAACGGATCTGCATCGGCTCGATGGATCGATACGCACCGTAGCCCCGATAGTCGTACGCCGTGTCGATGACATCGGTGAGGTCGTCCTCGGACGATTGGTAGCCACGCAGCTCTCGGACGGACAGCGCTCGACAGAGGGTATCGCCGATGGCGGGGAGTGCATTGCCCACGTCCCGCTCGACCTTTTCGAGACCGCGGTGAAAGACCGAATCGAACCCGTCGCGACGGTAGAGTCGGCTTGCACCGGTTAGATACGATCTGAGAGCCATACGAACATCACTACCGCCTCCCGTGATGGTTCTTTCTAGATGGAAACAATCCGACCACCGATTTCGATCTCGAAAATCGGACGAAAGTCGGTCTACAGGAAATACAGCGAGAGTGCCTCGCGGCTTGACCGCGAGGGTGAATCGCGTAAGTGTAGCTTCAACCCTCGATTTGAGGGCTTACCGTAAATTTTACTGTAAAACGCTTTCGTCTACCTCGTCCACACGTTCGGCGAGGAGTTGAACAAGCTCTCGTATAGTGATTTCATCTTCTTGAATAAGTGTTGTATCGGCAGCATACTTGATTGCTTCAGCGTAGCTGGAGCAATCATGACGCACCATGATCCGAGTGAGTTTGGCAGCTAATCTGTCACTAACCGTGATTGTCGTGTAGCCCTCTGGAGGCATGAACGATCTACGGGCCAGTTTACGGTATAACTTACGGTAAACTGGCTAGTTCACGGTTGAAGCTACAGTAAGCTTTATTATTTGTCTGGACCTTTGTTCGGACGTGATGGGCCACGTGGCCCGCCAGAACGTAAGTACGGGAGGTTGAACAAACCCCCGGCGTTCGGTGTGGCGCGTTCCAGAACGCCCATCCAGCAAGATAGGGCCGGGACGGTCCGAATCTCCCAGCAAGGGACAACGCCCGTAGAGTCCGGAACCGCTCTGTCGTCCTCGGCTGGACGATGGAAGTTCCGACGCCGAAGCAGGAAGCCTCGGGGCTTGACCCCGAGGCAGGTTCACGGAGCCGCCGTCGAACCGAGTTTTCGGAGGACTGCGAGGCCACTACACTCAGGATACTGTTCGAAGACAAAGTCATCCAGGACAGTGACGAACGATTCGGTTTCGTCGAGGTCGCAGTCGAAGTGGCCCTCGATCGCTCGAATGACGCCGCGATTCGCGATCGGGCTCAACCCTCTCGTCCGGTCGTTTCGCCGATAGAACCGCTGCATATTGGTGTCGTGAAAGAGGACGACTGCGTTCTCGCTGAGATGGGGAAACCACGCCTCGATCTCGGCGAGCGTGTGCTCGTAGCGATGGCTCGTGTCCACGAACAGGACGTCGATGGCGGGATCGACGTCGTTCTCGTCACACCAGCCCTCGAACTCCGCTGCGAAATCGATATCATCGGCGTTGACGAACTGCCAGTCGTCGTAGTCGGTGGTGTAGGACGTTTCCTCGATGTCGACGCTCACCACGTCGGCGTCAGTGAGGCGTGCAACGCGCTCGAAGACGAACGTCGATTCGCCACTACGGACGCCGCATTCGACGATGGTGTCGGGAGAGACCTGCATCGCCTCGACGAACAGTCGTTCGAGGTGGTCACTGATGTCGGTCGGTTCCTGCGAGTGACGTCGTACCGCACGAAACTCGTGGTGGTCGGTTGGGGGGTCGTACGGTGCGGATCGGTAGAGCCGGTTGTATCGGTCGATCGCCGTTCGAACCCAATCGAGAACCCCACTTCGGCGAAGCGAGCGGCGAAGCAGGCCTTCGTCCGGCATACGCCTATCGCGAACGGGCAAGGAGAATAAACTACCTGTCCGACGATCTTCGATGTCCATCGACATCGCTCCGGAGTATTTATACGCACAGCATTGGACGTCTGGACAGCCATGATAGAGGGAGTTACAGCGCGCGATCTGCAGGTCAACGCGGACGAGCGCGGCCATCTCGTCGAGATCTTCCGCGAGGACTGGGAGCTGTACGACCCCGATCCGGCGATGAGTTACTACTCGATGAGCTATCCGGGCGTCGTCCGCGCGTGGCACCGCCACGAGCGGGGCCAGATAGACCACTTCGTCTGTCCGACGGGACGCATCAAGGTCGCCATCTACGACGATCGTGAACCGTCACCGACGCAGGGAGAGCTCGACACGTTCGTCATCGGTGAACACAACCAGCGAGTCGTCCGTATCCCCGGCGATTGCTGGCACGGGTTCAAGACGATCGGGGACGAACCCGCGTTGCTGATCAACTTCCCGACGAACCTCTACGACTACGACGACCCCGACGAGGAGCGGCTACCGCCCGATACCGACGAAATCCCGTACGATTGGGACGAGACGCTGCAGGGATAGACGGGTCGTCTCGATGGGCGACTCGGAGTGTACTGTCGGACGAAAGTACGTGAAGACCGGATCGCGAAACGCCACTGCAACGAGCGACGTTACACCTCGCGGGTTCCAATCAGTTCCGTCCGACAGTCTGTTCGACCGTTCGTTCGAGACCCTCTTCGAACGACCACTCCGGTTCCCAGCCGAGCGTCGCCATCTTGCTCGCATCGAGTGCGTACCGCTCGTCGTGACCGGGGCGATCCTCGACGAACTCGATGAGGGTTTCGGGTGCTCCCACGGCATCGAGCACCGTCCGAGCGACGTCGAGGTTCGTCCGTTCGTCACCGCTGCCGACGTTGTATATCTCACCGGTCGTTCCCTCGTCGAGAACCGTCCGGATCGCGCGACAGTTGTCCTGCACGTAGGTCCACTCGCGAATGTTCGACCCGTCGCCATAGATCGGGAGCGACTCCTCGCGTGCCGCGCGGTCGATGAGTTTGGGGATGAGTTTCTCCGAGTGCTGGTGCGGCCCGAAATTGTTCGACGAACGGGTGACGAGCACCGGCAGGTCATACGTGGAGTGGTAGCTCAACGCGAGCAGATCCGCACCCGCCTTCGTGGCGGCGTAGGGATTTCTGGGATCGAGTGGGTCCGTCTCGGTGAACTTCCCGTCGCGGATCTCACCGTAGACCTCGTCGGTCGATATCTGGACGAATCGATCGATATCGGCGTCCCGTGCGGCGTCGAGAAGCGTCCGCGTTCCCTGAACGTTCGTCGCAACGAACGGTTCGGCCGAGTCGATCGAGCGGTCGACGTGTGATTCGGCGGCGAAGTTCACGACGCTATCGACCTCTTCGAAGAGTTCCGCAACCAACGACTGATCCCGAATATCGCCGTCGACGAAATCGTGGCGCGGATGGTCGAGGACGGCATCGAGATGACGCATCGAACCGGCATACGTGAGCGCATCGAGAGTGATGACCGATCGGTTCGTTGCGTCGAGGAGATGGCGAACGAAGTTCGAGCCGATGAACCCTGCACCACCGGTGACGAGCACGCTCATGGAGGCACGTCGGTGACAGTATGTATTTAGGTTTTCATCGGCTGTACCGCGTATGCAGCTGCTCGTCGTTGGGGCGAACGGACTTCTCGGAAGCAATGTGATCGCGAAAGCGCTTGCACGCGATTGGGAGTGTACCGGAACGTATCACTCGACCGATCCCACGTTCGACATCCCGCTGCACGAGTTGGATGTCCGGGACACCGATCGGTTCACCACGATACTCGATGCGAACGAGTTCGATACCGTTCTCAACTGTGCGGCCATGACCGATGTGGACGGCTGTGAAGAGAATCCGGAGCACGCCCACGCCATCAACGGGGCAGCACCCGGTGAACTGGCGCGTGTCTGTGCCGACCGAGATCTCGCGTTCTGTCACGTTTCGACCGATTACGTGTTCGACGGGGATGCCGAACGGAGCTACACCGAATCCGCACCGACGAATCCACAACAGGTGTATGGCGAGTCGAAACTCACCGGCGAGCGGACCGTCAGGAAGGCCCACGACGGAGCCCTTCTCGCCCGGCTTTCGTTCGTCTACGGAACCCACGGCGCTACGGGCACACTCACCGGCTTTCCAGCGTGGGTCAGCGATCGTCTCCGCAAAGCGGAGTCGATCCCGCTGTTCACGGACCAGACCGTGACGCCGAGCAGGGCCGGGCAGGCGGCCACAATGCTGATCGATCTCCTTGCAGCAGACGTCACGGGGACGGTTCATATCGCCAGTCGATCGTGTATCACGCCGTACGAATTCGGCGAGCGAATCAGGGAGCGACTCGATGCGTCACGCTCCATGGACGTGCCCGTGGAACTGTTGGCCGAAGGGTCACAGTCGGCCGTTGACCGTGCCGCAACGCGACCGCTGCACACCTGTCTCGACGTTGAGAAGGTCGAACACGTACTCGACCGTGACCAGCCAGCGCTCGCCGACGATCTCGACGCGATCGCCGATGCGCTATGACCCCTAGCGCTCCGTGCGATATCGATGGCTCGATGCGAGACGGGCCGCGAGCGTGACGGGACGCGGTCTCAGAGATCGAGATTCGAGTTCTCGCCGACGACCAGCCGGCGACCCTCGGGAAGCAGTCCGTCGGCACTGCCGATCGACGTACCACGGCCGATGAGACTGTCGACGATCTTGCCATCGGTCGCGATGGACGAGTCACCCACGATCACGCTGTTTTCGATATGGACGTTCCGAAGGGTCGAGTTCGGGCCGATCGAGGTGTACGGCCCGACGTAGGCACCGGCCTCGATCGTCGTGTCCGCGCCGATGGACACCGGGCCACGAACGACTGCCCCCTCTTCGATGGTCGCCGCGTCGTGAACGTCGAGATAGCCGGTGGTCTCCGCGTCGCTCTCGATATCGATCGGCGGCGTCTCGTCCCGCCGATCGTCGAGGACCAACCGGTTCGCTTCGAGCACGTCGGCCGGCTTGCCGGTATCCTTCCACCAACCCTCGATGACGAGCGAGTCGATCGCACGACCCTCGTCGAGCAGCGTACCGATGGCCTCGGTGATCTCATACTCGCCACGCCACGACGGTTCGAGTCGTTCGATGGCGTCGAAGACGACCGGTGAGAACACGTAGACGCCGATGAGTGCGAGATCGCTCGGCGGTTCGTCGGGCTTTTCGACGAGTCGCGTGACGTCGCCGTTCCCATCGACGTCGGCAACGCCGAACTGTTCCGGCTCCGCGACCGACTGGAGGGCGATACCCGCATCGTACTGGCCGCGCTCGAAGCTCTCGACGAGAGCGGAGATGCCCTGTTTGAGCATGTTGTCGCCGAGATAGACGACGAAATCGTCGCCATCGACGAACTCGCGCGCACAGCCGACCGCATGGGCGAGCCCGAGCGGGTCGCCCTGCACGATATACGTGATATCGACCCCGAAGTCGGCACCGTCACCGAGATAGTTCCGGATCGCCTCGCGTCCCTTGTTCCCGAGGACGACGCCGATATCGGTGATGCCAGCCGCTTTGAGGTCTTCGATGGCGTACTGGATGACGGGCTTGTTCGCCACCGGCACCAGCTGTTTCGGGCCGGTATGCGTGATCGGGCGGAGGCGGGTGCCCTTGCCTCCGGCGAGAAGTACGCCTTTCATTGCCGGCGACACGGTGAGCGAGCTAATAGGAGCGGCGGTTCCTTGCAGCCACAACGATTCACGACGACAACTGTCCATCCGATTGAGGGCTGCCGATCGGTGTGCAGAGCGATCGAGTTGCCAGCTGTCGCCGTGACAGGATGACCCGCTTTTAATACGGGTTGCTCATAAGCCGAGTCAATGCGAGGAATCGGCAGTGGACTGCTGGGTCGCGCGAAAAAGCGAGTCGGCGACGATCTCACGACCGACCCGTATCTTCGCTACGTGCTCCTCTTGGCGACGGTCCTCGCCGGATTCTGGTTCTGGCACGGGATTCCCGAGTTCGCGACGATCGACGAACGCTGGCGGCTGATCGACGCGCTCGCGGCGATCGGCACCGTCGTCGACGATCCCGGACTCGGTGCGATTCGGCCGGCGATCCTGGCACAGCAGCCTGCTGGGGCGACGCTCTACGTGAATCTGCTCGCCGTGCTCCCGGTCGCGATCGTCGCGCTCGCGACGGGACAGCTCGACGCGTTCGTCGAGTTCAATCCGCAGCTTCGAACGGCCGGTCTCTGGCAATTTCGTACCGGTACCCCCGAATGGATCTGGACATGGAGTCTGCTTTTTGCGCGACTGCTCACCGTCGTGCTTGCGGTCGGCTGTGTCTACCTTACCTACCGTCTCGGAAGGGCGATGCGCGATCGGACGACCGGACGGCTGGCAGCCGTGTTGCTCTCGCTGACGTGGGGTTTTCTCATCATGGCCCACGAGGTGAGCGAGGACATCCCGGCGTTGTTTTTCCTCCTGCTGGTGCTCTATCTCGCGCTCCGATACATCGAGACGGGCGACAGGGCAGTCTTTCTTGCCGGCTGTATAGCGGGAGGGATCGCCATCGCGTTCAAACTCACTGCCGGAACGAGCGTGATACTCCTTGGCCTCGCGTACGTCCTCCGAGCGCGGAGGCCGGGCGTGAACCCGCGCGACGCACTCTTGCAACCAGGGCTTCTCGTCATGGCGGTCGCATGCGGCGCAGGGGCGATCGTCGTCGGATTTCCCGAGGTACTCGCTGCCGGTCCCGAGGTGCTCATCGAGCGGGTTTCCGGCGGCGGTTCGCGATCGGTCGGTGTGGCTGCACCGGTCGCGCCGAGCTGGTGGTGGCTGGTGCGCGGCTATCTCAACGGCCTCGGAATTCCGTTGTTCGTCGGCGCGCTCGGTGGTATAGCGGCGGCAATCACTCGCCTGCGCGAGCGTTCGATCGAGGCGGACGCGACAGTACTGTTGCTCGTCGGGCTCGGGATGTATCTCCTCGTGTACTCCCGCTGGGGCTACGTTCGGCTGCATCACCTCCTCCTCACGTTTCCGCTGCTCGCACTCTTGCTCGCAGCCGCACTCTCGCGGCTTCGCGGTCACAGCCAGCGCATCATGTGGGCGCTCGTCGCAGTGCTGTTCGTGACGAGCAGCGCGTATGCCGGCGTCGGCGACCTTCACTACGCCACCACACCGCGTGACGAAGCGGGGGAATGGCTGAACGCGAACGCGCCCGACAACGCGACGATGGAGGTGTATCGGTCACGGTTCAGGGATGCGACGTTCCCCCGCGATATGCAGATCAGCAGCTATCGCAAAGCGCGGATGACGGCGGGTTCCGACCCACCGACGCGCGTCCAATGGATGAACAACCTCTCGACCCGGTGCCCGGAGTTCATCCAGCTCACCTACTGGGATCTCGTCCACCTCGGTACCGCGAGTCCGATCCGGGCGGAATCGGGGAGTCAGAACTCGGCCACCGATGGGTACAGACGCGGACTGCCGCCCAGATCACCGACACCGAAACGGGCTGAACACGTTCGGAGTCTGCTCACCGGACAGTACAACTACACTGTGGCAGCCGAGTTCGGCCCGCAACCCCCGATGTGGCCACAGCCACGGACCCAGACGTCGCTGTTGGACCTCCTGAAGACCGGCGTCGATCCGTGGACGATCACCTACGGCGACGATCAGGATTTCCGGACCGAACAGTACACGCTGATCTTGAACCGGACCGGACAGTGTGGATCGTCTCGGAACACGTCCCCACGCCGTCGCGCGCCCTAGCACCGTTCTGGTGACGGATTCCGCCACCAGCAAACCCCCGTTGGTGGCGTTTCTGGAATTCGGTAGCGCGCTCCAGGCGTCGATGGAAGCCCAGATCGGTTAGTCCACTACACGGTGGTGGTTCTCGGTATCGATCGTCGTGTCTGGATCGTCATGTTTGGATCGTCGTTTCAGAAACCGAGATCGAGCACTCGGTTGCCGACGAGCGACAGACAGATCACAGAGAGAAACACGACGAAAGTGCCGAACGCGATCCCCCAGCCTGCAGTCTCCGCGATCGTGCCCACGACGACGCTGCCGGTCGCACTCAGCATCATATACGTCGTCCGGACGAGACCGAACCCAGCGCCGCGTTCTTCGTTCGAGAGATTGTCCACAAAGCGTGGGAGGAGTGCTGCGCCCCAGCCCATCGAAACGCCGACGAGAACGATGCCGACGAGAAGCACCGCCAATCGCGATCCAACGAGAAGCAGCGAGAATCCGCCGATCCCGAGCACTGCACAGAGCCCCGCCGTCTCCTCGCGGCCGTACCGATCCGATAGCGAACCCACGCCGGGCTGTGTCAGCCCCTGGATGACGAAATACGCCGAGAACAGCGTGCTGGCGAACGTCACCGAGTAGCCGTGATACGCGATCAGAAACGTCGGGAGAAAGGATGCCGTCGCCTGCCAGACGAATTCGAACAGAAACGCCAGCACAGCAGTGAACGCGATCTTCCGCCGGGAGAGCAGTTCCACAACCGGTTTGAGCGCGAATCGATCCCCCATCGGCTGCTCGGGGCGTGCCGGTTCCGTTGGACGTACCTTCCATCGGAAGAGGACGAACACGGGCAACGCGGCCACGGCTCCGAGTGCGATCGCCGCTCGCCAGCCGAACCGCTGGCTGACGGCGGCCGCCGCGATCGGCGCGAGCAATCCGGCCAAGGGTGCCCCGGAGTTGTGCAGACCGATCGCGGTGCCGATGTTGTTCAGTTCGCGAGTCAGTAGCGTCGTCGCAACGCTGTAATGCAGTCCTGCAACGCCACCCAGGATCAACGTCAGAACGAGAAAGACCGGCATCGACGGCGAGAGCGCAAGCAGAGCGCTCGCAACCGTGGTCAGCCCAACTGCCACGAGGATGATGATTCGCTCGCCGTATCGGTCGGCGAGCACGCCGCTGGGGAACTGTGCGAAGGCGTACGCCATCCAGAGACCGGTCAGAGCAAGTCCGAGAACACCGGTCGACGAGCCGAACGTCTCGACGATTTCGGGGACAACCGGACTGATGACCAATCGTGCGACCATCGTCGCGAAAAACGCCAGCGTACAGAGGGCGACGAGTGTCACTCGATAGTCCCAGACTCGCTTCACCGTGTCCGGTAGCCCCGTGGGCTGGTAAAACGTACTGACTTCCACGCGGAATCCCGTAGCGGATCTCTCAAGCGATGTGTTCTGCTCTGTTGATCGACAGACAGCGAAGGGGTGGGGTAGCTGAATACAACTCTTAGCGGCTCTAACCAATGATTCGACGTGACACACGATNTGCTCTGTTGATCGACAGACAGCGAAGGGGTGGGGTAGCTGAATACAACTCTTAGCGGCTCTAACCAATGATTCGACGTGACACACGATGCAAAAACATAGATTTGCGGTTGGGTTAGAATTAACAGATTTGATAAAGATCGGCGGATGGATCGGCGTATCGCTGGTGATGCCTCTCAGACCATCTGACAGAGAAAGAGCGGGCGGCGGCGT
>NZ_AOMC01000106.1 GCF_000336695.1 Halococcus morrhuae DSM 1307 | reverse complement strand
GTCGCAAACGTTCCATACCGCAAGAAGGCGTCCAATTCCCCTGAACTCAGCGGTAGAATCGCCAGACGGAACCGGCGATCAACAGAGCAATGTGTTCCGGAGAGTAGTAGATCAGGCGACAGATAGCTGCAACACCATGCCTTCTTTCTCTCTATCGGACGGCTCAGGAAGCGGAGGAAATCCACGCTGCTGTTCGCATTCGCCCCAACTAGGCGGCGAGAGGTCGTCAAACGGTTTCAGCCAGTGCGTCCATCGTCCGTTCGACCAGTTCGGTATCGGCTTGGTGGCCCATATGCCCGACACGGATGACGTCGTCGGCGAGCGGTCCGAGTCCGGTTGCCAGAGTGATGTCGTACTGCTCGTCAAGCGCCGCCTGGAGGTCGGCTGCCCGGCCGGGAACGTGGAACGCCGACACGGTCGGTGAGGACCGCTCCGGACCGGCGAACAGTTCGAGCCCGATATCGGAGCCACGCTCGCGACAGCGACTCGCTGCCGAACGGTGACGTTCGTACACCGTGTCGAGACCCTCGTCCAGGATTCGATCGAGGGCAACGTCGAGCGCGACGACGTTCGTCGAGAGATGGGTATAGGGGAACTCTGCGCTGGTATCTCGCCACGGAAGGAAGTTGGTGTACAGGCTCTCCGGATCGATCGCTTCCATGCGCTCCCAGGCACGTTCGCTCACGCTCGCGGTCGCCAGTCCCGGTGGCGCACTGAAGCACTTCTGTGAGGCACCGAGGCAGACATCGACGTTCTCGGTCGGCACGGGCACCCCGCCCAGTGATGAGACGGCGTCGAGGATCGTCACGGCCCCGTGGTCGTGGAGGCGCTCCAGTACGGGTTCGATGTCGTTGAGCACGCCTGTTGGCGTTTCACAGTGGACGAGTGTGGCAACATCGTAGTCGCCCGCAGCGAGTTCGTCATCAAGCTCCGACAGCGCGAGTTCCGTGTCGTAGTCGGTGCCGACGACCGTCGCGTTGCCCCCGTAGCTCTCGACGAAATCGGCGAACCCATCGCCGTAGAGCCCGTTCGAGAGGCAGAGTACGTCCGTGTCCTCGTCGACGAGACACGCGACAGCCGACTCCAGTCCGAGAATGCCTTCGCCACCGGTGACGATCACCTGATCGTCCGTCCCGTAGACGTCGGACAGCTTCTCGCAGACTCGATCGTAGAGTTCGTCGAACTCCGACTCGACGTCGGGGTTGATCAGTTCGTGGCTCATCGCGTCACGGACGGGTTCTGGGACCGCGGTGGGCCCCGGTGTCATCAACATACGCCCCATCGGAGCGACATTCGTTTAGTCGCAATGGTTTGCCAAGACGAAACACGCTCTATCCAGAAGTGATCGTCACAGAGGATCGCCGTCGGTAAGCACCACATCCGTGTCATCAGCCGCGGATGATCTCTAACACATAGAGTGTCACTGGTCTCATCGAGCGACAGTGAAGGCGATCCCTCGTGGAGTCCGTGCCGTCCACGAACAGCCGAGAATCCATCCAAGGGCACGTCACTCGTTTTCGTACTCCGTCTCACCTGTGTACGTGTCGAACAGCATGAACCGCTCGGTGAAGTTCGATGTGACTAAAATCGATGGGTCGTCGTTCACGTTGTTCGTTTCGTCGGTTACTGCCTCACCGAGACGGAGGTCCGAGCCGAGAGCATCGGCGATCGCGTTCAGGTTCGCCCGTGCGGTTTCGGGGACGGCACCACCCAACAGAACGACGGCACCGCCGTTCTCACGGAACGTACGTACGGCAGCGAGTTCGGCGTCGGTATAGGCCTCAGAAGGTGCAGTGATCAACAATGCTCGAGCCTCATCGAGCAGCTCTGTGCCGACGTCCGACCCGGGTTCGTTGATACCCTCGAAGGCGATCCCGACCCCTTCGAGATAGCGCTGGTAGTAGGCAGCATCCTCCGCCGAGAGCGCGTAGCTTGCCTCGAACTGGCCATGTCCACCATCGATGAGGATCGGTGCGTCACCATACTCCTCGGGCTCATCGCGCTCCGGTGGTCCTGCATGATCGGGTGGTCCGGCATGAGGTGGTGGACCACCACGACTATGATTATCTGGCGGTCCAGCATGGTCGGGAGGTCCAGCATGGTCGGGAGGGCCGGCGTGATCGGGAGGACCGGCGTGTGACGGCGGCCCTTCGGCACCGATGGCTGCGGTTCGCGAGAGCAACTGCGTCAGGAACACGTAGTTGCCGTATCCGCTCGTGTCGACCGGATAGCCCTCAGCAGTCTCGTACGCTTCGTCAACGAGCGGCGAGCCGACCAACGCGACGCCGGCATCGTCATCGACTGCAATGAGCGATGCGTTCGGCGTTGCGGCAGTGTCTTCGGCTCGAACAGGGACGCGTTCGTCGAGATCGCCACGTGTGCTCTCGACGATAGCTGCCCGCGGGACGAACAGTTCCTCGACGGGATCGTTGCGAATCGGCTCGGAGTCTCCAGGGTCACTCTCATCCCATACGTTTCGACCATCTTCACGAGCGTCGAGTTCAGTGGCGAGGAAATCATCGTGGCGAGCCAGTCCGGAGTCGTACACGCGGGCGTGGCCCGCTTCGATCACGTGACGGTTGTACAGCGTCTCGCGAGTCCCCGAACCGTCGGCATCATAGGTGAGATAGCCGAGGAGACGTCCGAATTCGTCGCGAACCGGCTCGTTTGTATCGAAACTGAGATCCACACTGTCCCCGGGCGAGAGTTCAGTGCTGGCGAATTCGGTGGCCGCGTTGCCCGCTTTTTCGAGATAATCGTAGGATCCGATGCCTTCCCATTCTTCGGCACGCTCAGTATCGGTCGCACTACCCGTTTCCGGCGTGTCGATACCGAGCACTCGGATGGCCACTTCCTGCCCACCCTCGAACCGGACATCCACAGTATCGCCGTCAGTGACCTTGACCACCTCGACGGTATATGTCTTCTGAGGATCGAGTTCGAGACCCAGTCCGTCGCGATCCGCGAAATAGTCGAACGCCGTGTTGAACGCCGACGTCACCGGGACGAAGTCCGCATAGAGATTGTTTTCCGGGTCGTACACTTGATCGTCGTTGAACCGAAATTTCACTCCGATGGCTTCGGCGATCGCGTTGAGATTGCTAGTGGCGTCGTGGTTGCTGAAATCCGACTGATCGAACAGCAGTAACGCCCCGCCGCTTTCGACGAATCCCGCAAGCGCGTCGCGTTCGGCCGTCGAGAAAGCGTCCGCAGGCGAGGTGATGATTGCCGCGTCGGTTTCTGCGAGACTGCCGGTGATGTCGGTGGTTGCAGTGATCTCGTAGCCGTTGTTCTCGGCATAGCCGATGAACGCCGAGAACGAATCGGTATCGTAGAATTGGCCATGACCCTCATCGAAAACGACAGCCGGACCACCGGCTTCGGCATCGAGGATATTGAGCAGAAATTCCTCGTTGCCGTAGTTGAAGTCGCTATCGTCCTGACCGATGGGAGCACCGATACCCACCGCCCCGTCGTCGCTTGCTACCAGCGGAATCGGCGTTTCATCGGGGTAGGAAACGGCATCACCGTTTCCGTCCTCGTCGCTGTTGTACGCGGTGGGTTCGGCCCGAACCGCGACCAGCGAATCGTCGGTGAGCGGCGCTCCAGTCGCGTCAAGCAGGCTGGCCGTCGAATCGAACACCAGCGGTCGGATCGTCTCGGAAGTCGCGGACGATTGGGCGCTTGTTAGTGGTGTTCCGGCAAGCGCCACAACACCCGTGGACCCGAGCGCGGTCAGAACGGTTCGTCGATGCATACCATACCGTAGTCCGGAGGAGGGTACAAATCTCTTTTTACCAATTTATTTATTTTTAATCTATATGCGTAAGTGGATGCTGGCAGCCATCGTCAAGCGTCCTCCGGGCGAAAGCGAATGAATTCATGTTGCCGGTTTAGGACCAACGGCGACGTTTTGGGTACGGTGAGGTGGCCGTAGCGACGAGGCCATCCTCAACGGGATCGGTGGGCGATTTCCCATCGGCGGCTGCTCACAAGAGCACAAACGAATCGGCAAACTCTCAACTTCACCCCGAGTTCGATGTTCCATCGATGGCGTTCGCACACATCCATAGAACGGTCGTCGAGGATGGAAGTTGCTCCTTCCTGGACGCATTCGAATACGAAACATCCGAAATTTCCGAGAGCAAGTGCCGCGAGCCATCCTCTCGCCAGAGCACTGTCGAGCACGCCGTGCCATGAGAGTCCGGATCCGTGGCATCTACGCGACTGCGCTGACGCGGCTCTTCCGCGAGGCCGACCATACAGTGGTGCAGGCATCCCCGTCCATCCGCGAGCGCTTCGATGGAGAGTTCGCCGTCGAGGAGTCCGATATCGCGATCGAGACGACCGATGACCGACAGGGCATCGGCATCCACGGCGAGTCAGGGGCTGTCGATACTGCAGTTGGCCATCTCGCCGATCTCGAAACGGATACGTTCAGTTGGACTGGGGAGCTGCCGCGTGAAGCGGTGTTCGCCGGGGAGGTCACGGAAACGCTCGGGAGCGGTGCCGTCGTGGACTGTGGCACTGGCTCGGGTTTTCTTCCCTACTCGAACACGGAGCAGCGAGTCGACGACGGCGATCGGCTCAGGGTGCAGGTCAGCGATCCGGTCCCACCGTGGAGCGACGACCGCCCGGTGCTCGATACGAACGTCGAAGTGGGCGGTGGTCTGGTTCGGCTCGTGCGCGATGGCTCCGTGAAGACGTCGACAGGGCCGGGCATGGCGACCGACGTGACTGAGCTGCTCCCGAACGACCCACCCGACGGATGGCGGGCACGCTGGACGGACGCGAGCGAGCAGGCAGAGTTCGCCACGCTGTCGGATGCGCTCGCAACCGCGAGCGACCGAGCCACGGCAATCGATGCGGCGCTCTCCGCTGCACCCGAAAAAGAGGAGGAATCCGGCGCTCTCTGGGACGACCCCGCGACGACGTGGCTATGGTTCGGCCGCGCGTCACGCTTTAGACTCGACGAGGCTCGCCGTACCGTCTGTCCGACGATGGCTGGCCACCACCGTATCAAGGCCGGCAGTACGGACGCGAGTGCTGCCGTCGATTTCGTGGAGGCCGTCTGTGACTCGGACGGAGCGCTGCAGACCGAATTCCCGTTCACGACTGTCGTCCGACAGTTCGGGCCGGCCGAAAACGATGGCGTGAGGATCATCCACGGCAAGCCGGACGGCAGCCGAATCACGCTGGGTGAGGGGATCGTGACCGATCGTGACGAGTCGAGTATCACGATCCGACGGGAGATGACGCCCGGCGGAACCTACGATGCGTTGGGCATCGAACGCCGCGCCGGCGACACCGCCACCACGAAGTTGACCGAGGGAAAGTGGTGGTATCCAACGGTCTATCGAGATGCGGACGGGGAGCGACGGGGCACGTACGTCAATATCTGTACGCCAGTCGAGATCTTTCCCGACGCCGCTCGGTATATCGATCTCCACGTCGACGTCGTGAAACACGCCGACGGGCGAATCGAACGGGTGGACGATGCCGAGCTCGATGCTGCCGTCGCGGACGGTCACGTGTCCGAGGCGCTCGCTGAGACGGCTCGTGAGGTCGCGGATATGCTCGAAAGCGCGCTCTAAGCCACACCGTTCTCAGGACACTGATAGGCATGCTCATGAATCGCCGGCTCCGGCCACCGTCGCGGGGGCCCGCTGTCGTTTCTACCAAGATCACCTCATAGCGAATGCGGCTGACGTTTGTCCTGATTTCGGCAGCTGTTGTGTGCCCTATCAGCGTCGTATGTTCACTGGTCCGTGGAGATCCGGGCCAGTGTGTCCCCTCGTTCGAATTCGCCCTGTTCGTCGACCAATAGCTCGTGTATTTCACCGGTCGCCGGTGCCGGAACATCGAGACTCACCTTTTCGATCTGGATCTCGGCGATCGGGTCGCCTTCTGTTACTGCCGTCCCTTCACGGACGAACCAGCTCGACACGATCGCTTCCTCGACGTCGTCGGAATCGGCAGGCCATACCGTTTCGGATTCCACGGCAACGATCTCATCGCTCATTTGCTCGGGGTTACTCCGTGACTGCCTGAACGGCCTCGATGATGTCCTCGCGTCCCGGATTGACCGCCTGCTCAAGCGGTCGAGCATACGGAATGGGCGCGTCCGGCATCGTCACGCGGCGCACGGCCGAAAGGTCGGCGAGCGCTCCTTCCGTTGCCCGGGCAATGATTTCACCGGAGAGGCCGAACGAGTGGTAGTCCTCGTCGATAACGACGAGTCGGCCGGTTTTCCGGACCGATTCGAGCACCGTCTCGGTGTCAAGCGGCACCAACGTCCTGAGATCGATCACTTCGACGTCGATCTCCCCTGTGAGATCAGCAGCGGCTTCGAGCGCCCGGTGGACGTGGAGACCGAGCGTCACCACGGTCACGTCATCACCTTCGCGTTTCACGTCCGCCTCGCCGAAGTCGATGGTGTAGTCGTCTTCAGGTACCGAAGTCTTTGGCCCGTCCGGCGCGGGCATCCAGCCGATTCCCATCAGGCGTTTGTGGAACATGTAGACCACGGGATCGTCGTCACGAATCGCCGTGTGCATCAGCCCCTTGGCGTCGGCAGCGGTGCTCGGGACCACGACTTTCATGCCCGGCAGATGAGCGAATGTCCCGTAGAGTGTCTGTGAGTGCTGGGCGGCATCGTTGTACGTGCCACCGACAGCGGTCATGAGCACCATCGGGACGTTCACCGTGCTGCCGCTCATGTAGGTGTTTTTCGCCATCTGGTTGTAGATCTGATCCATTCCAACGCCGAAGAAGTCGGCGAACATCAGCTCCGCAATGGGACGCATTCCGGCCTGTGCGGCCCCGACGGCGGCACCGATGAACCCCGTCTCGCTGATCGGGACGTCCATGATCTTCTCCCGTCCGAACTCATCAAGCAGGCCGTCAGTGCTATCGAAGATCCCGCCGTAATCAGCGACGTCCTCGCCCATCACGAACACGTCGTCGCTGTCACGCATTTCCGAGGCGATGGCGCTCACCATCGCTCGGCTCATCGTCGTCTCGCGCTCATCGGTCGTTTCGGCCGTTTCGGGTTCGTCTGCTTCTGCCATCAGTCGTCACCTCCCGTGGATTCGGCCTGTTCCGGTTTCGTGTTGGGTGTCCAACCTGCCGGCGGGTTCGTGAACACGTCGTCGTAAGCCTCGTCAGGCTCGGGTTCCGGTTGGTCTTTGGCCCATTCGATGGCGTCGTCGACTCGTTGGTGGCTTCGATCGCGGATGTCGCCGATCGTGTCGTCGTCGATTCCCGCCTTCTGCAGGGTGGTCTCCATCCGTTCGATGGAATCACGCCGTTTTGCACGCTCGCTATCGCCCTCCGGACGGTACCCTTCTGCGTCGCCCATGAAGTGACCCATCCGTCGATGGACCTGTACTTCGAGGAGCGTTGGTCCGTTGCCATCACGTGCGCGTCCGATCGCTTCGCCTGCGGCCTCGTAGACCGCGCATGCGTCGTCGTAATCGACACGTTTGCCGGGCATATCGAATCCATCGGCACGCTGGGATCCGTTTCTGATATCGGTGACTCGCTCTTTGGGCATACTGATTGCCCAGTCGTTGTCCTCGATGACGAACAACACTGGCAAGTTCTGGACGCTTGCGAGGTTGAGTGATTCGAGGAACCCACCCTGGCTGATCGCGCCTTCGCCGAGATACGCAACTGCAACGCTGTCCTCGCCGCGCTTTTTGGCCGCGAGTGCCGCCCCGACTGCCGGCGGGCATCCTTCGGCGATGATGCCACTGCCCGCAAAGTTCACCGCGGAATCGAAGAGATGCATGTGGCCACCCTTCCCCTTGCACAGCCCGGTGCGGCGACCGAAGATCTCGGCGGTCATTCGTTCGAGATCCACGCCTTTGGCGATAGCCACGTGGTGAGGGCGATGCGGAGCGGTTACAGTATCAGCATCATCAAGATGGGAGCAGACGCCGGCAGCGGCAGCTTCCTGCCCAGCGGCGAGATGCAGTTCGCCCGGGATCGGGCCGGCCGAGATATCGAACGCGGGTTGTTTCCCTTCCAGATACTCCTCTTGGAGACGCTCTTCGTAGTATCGAGCCGTCACCATCCAGCCGTACATTTCTTGCAATTCGGTATCGCTTATCATGGCATCCTCCGTGCAGACATCGCACTACGCTCACATAAACGTGATTGACGCCAGTAGTATAATTTCTTACTTTAATATCCATAATTTGTCTCTGTGTCCAAACATTACCTAATTCGCCTGGCTACATTTTCTGGCACACAGTGTCCCACAGCACGCAGCTTCTGGGGGCGTTGATTGTCGATCTGGTGCGGTAACGCTGGTGAACACGGCGACATCGCTGTCATCCGACGAACGAGTTCAGAGCGAGCGATCGAGCGTGCCACTATTTGTCCGTTCGGACACGATCACGAGCATGCAGATCGACCTGAGTCACCGAATCGAGACCGGGATGACTGTCTATCCGGGCGATCCATCGGTTTCGATTGAGCCACATGCAACACATGTCCAGGATGGCTGTCGAGTCAGGGCCGCACAGTTGGGCAGCCATACTGGGACTCATATCGACGCACCTGCCCACGTCATGGCGGAGGGGCGAACACTGGACACCTATTCGGTTGACCGGTTCACGTTCGATGCAGTTCGTGTGGATTGCACAGACCTGGGCGATCGCGACCCAATCACGGCAGCAGACGTTCCTGACGAGACCGCCGATATCGCGATCTTTTGGACAGGATGGGATTCCCACTGGGGAACGGATCGATATCTCGAGCATCCGCATCTGACGGTCGACGGGGCTGCGGCCTGTGCCGAGCGGGGCTACGCAGTCGGTGTCGACACCCTGAGTCCGGACCCAACTCCGACCGACGACACTGCTGAGGGTGAATCGAGTGGTCTGCAGGCTCATCGGGCCCTATTGGGCGCTGACAACCTCATCATCGAAAACCTCTGCAATCTCGAACGGACACCGGAACGCTTCGAGCTGCGTGCGTATCCGATGGCGCTCGGAGGTGATGGCGCTCCAGTCCGTGCGGTGGGTGCCGTCGAGTAGTGGCGAGTTTACGGAGGTGGGGTCGCCGACTCACCCAGAGAGTTCTCAAGACTCGCGACGAGCCGTGATTCCAGAATGGAGTTGATCGGGAGCAACAGAAGCCACGAGAGGATGGCCATCGATGGATCAACCATCGCGATGATCATCGACAGGACGAACACGATCGGCGACGCGAGGAATCGTGCCGCCTGAATTCCAACAGTCAACGAAGTGAGTCCCTCTTCGATGAGTTCCTTCCGAGAGGCGTATCCCCACAGCAGTGTAAATGACCCCTCCCTACTTCGCTCGGCCCATACGGACCTCGCTTCGTTGAGGGAGGGGCTTTGATGTGGACTCCCGGCACTCACTCGGCGGCAACGTGCTGCCGAGAGGTGCCGTTCAGCGTCCCACCATTTATACGCACATCTACTGGTGCGTCTCCGTTCGGCGACTTGGGCGACGAACGGAGTCTGTGTCGTCGTTTGCGAGCGTACCGTAGCCCGATGTTCTTCGCTGCATTGTAGTCGGCGTTCACCGTGTAGCCACAGTTCTGGCAACAGAACTCGGTGCCGTTGCGGTTGTCCTCGTGGGTAAACCCACAACCGAGGCGCGAACACCGCTGGCTGGTGTGATTCGGTGGGACCCGCTTCGCTTCGACACCGTGCTCCGGTGCCTTGTACGAGACGTACTCGTAGAGGCGTCGAAACGCCCAGATGTGGTGCCACTCCGCGAACGGTAGCCGGTCGCGGATGTCATCGAGTTTCTCGAACACGATCACGTCGCACCCGGTTTCTGTGGCTTCGGTCACGATCTCGTTGGCGACCGTGTGGACGTACTGCTTGCGCCATGCCCGCTCTCGCTTACCGAGGCGTCGGAGCGCGTTGTGGCCATGCTGGGTTTCGCGCTGTTGCATCTTTGCGCGGCGTTTCTCGAACTCCCGTACCCAGTGGTCATAGTCATCACCCTGCCAGAACGTTCCTGTGGAGGCGACGGCGAGACTGTTGACACCGAGGTCGATACCGAGGACTGTTTGGTGCTCGGTATCCGTCGAAGCCTCGGAGTCTGCTTCGTCAACCCCGTCGTACTTCCGCGTCGAAAGGTGGAGGTAGAACCCGTCGGTCACATCGTCGTATTGGAGGGTCGCCATGCGAAACTCGTAGTCGTCGTCCACGATGTACCGTTCGTAGGGTGTCGGACTGTCTGCCGGAAAGACGAACTCACACTCAGCGCGCCCGTTCACCGTCGAGAGCGACACTTCGCTTCGCGCTCTTGCCGAATCTAGTGAAACACGTTGAGGGCGAAGCAGTCAACGAGGCCGTGTAGCGGTGCTCCGACGAGGTTCAACGTCCGTACGANGTGAAACACGTTGAGGGCGAAGCAGTCAACGAGGCCGTGTAGCGGTGCTCCGACGAGGTTCAACGTCCGTACGAACCCGTAGGTTCGGACGGACTGTTCCAATCCTGGTTTGGAGAGACCACGGAACTTCTCCAGCCACGGCTGGATCAACGACCAGAGGCATTCGACTTGATTTGTGTGGACGCCTTCGTCTGAGACGTACTTATCGTCGTGAACAACGGTTCGATGCTCGTGGTTCATCTGCTGATACGCGGGAAGTTCGTCGGTCCAGATCTCTCCCAGCGGCTGGGAGAGATCGCCTGCTTCCTCGATCACTGGCCCGAGATTCTCGTCGTATTTTGATCCTTCTTCGGCTGAGATCACCCGAAGCACGTCGCGGCTCGCCGCGACGAGCGTGAGTTTGTCGCCCGGTGCTCCCTCCCAGCGTGATCGGCCCGGTTCCCCAGAACCGCCGCGGGAGAGACCATCCCGCGGCGGCGATTGACCTTTGTAGCCCGAACACTTCGAGCCGGTTTCATCGATCTGTGTTGGTCCCTCAACGGTGTGCCGGATGCGCTCCCAGACGAGGGGAAAGCCGCGTTCGAACGCGGCTTCCCCATCACGGAGTTGCGCATGGATTGTGTCGTAGCAGGAATCGAATAGCTGGGCGATCTGGTTGATGCTGAGCAAGGTATCAGCGTAGAGAATGAAGATGAGAAGGAGTTCACCGGGTGTAAGACCGGTGTTTGCGAACGGCGTGTTTCGGGTGTATGTGAAGCTATAGCGGCAGTTACGACACCAGACTCGGGGACTGCTGTCCCNGTGTTTCGGGTGTATGTGAAGCTATAGCGGCAGTTACGACACCAGACTCGGGGACTGCTGTCCCGAGTCTGGAGAGCTGTTTCTCCACACTTGGGACAGGGAGCCTGCTCCCACGCACGCTTGCAGCGCCGCTCGACGATGGCGTCGAGCGGATCGGGGCGGAACACTATTGCTTGGCGCTCAACAACTTCCTGGAGCATCCCGCCGAAAGCTGTCTGTTGGTGCACATCCACTAGCATACGGCGGGATGCTGTAGTTCCTCCGCGACTGTTTCACCAGACTCGGCAAGAGCGTCGCTTCGAGAGAACGTCGCGGAGCGTTTGTCGTACACGACGCTCCACGAGTCGAACTGTGGTTGATTCGTGCGGCGGCCCTTCTTCCAACGGTCCACGCCGGATTTGACGGCTTCGACGGCGCGGCGAATCGCCTTCTGGACGAGGTTCGCCGTCAGATCGGTGTCGGCCTTGAGGTCATCGTAGAGCGCGCGTTCGGCCTTCGCCTTCGACGTAACGCACTCGTCGTAGTGGCGGTCGCTCCAACAGAACTCACTCGCACGATTTGCACATCGAAGGAACTGCTCCTTGGTGGTGTGGAGGTCGTCGCGCCGCTCGTCGAGAACATCGAGCTTGACGATCCCAGTTCGACGGACCTCCATTGACACACATTACACGACAACGGTACTTATATCCACGGGTGGGGAGTTCGGTGGGTTTCATTGTACTGTCTCCCGGTTTGTCGGTATCCGATGACCGAACGCTTGGTGTACGTGCTCAGCTATACGAACGCGCTCCTCCCTGCCCTACCGTTCGCTTCGCTCGCGGTTGAGGACGGGGCCTCCGCGCTACCGCACAGGTGATCGCGATGGCGATGACTCCGTCACTGAGCGCGAGCAAACGGTCGGTCTCGGTGGGTTCGTGACTGTACGATGACGACATGCACTAGATCGACGACTCGGTGAACAAGTGACCATCGTCATTCCATCGGAACGATCGGGAGTTCGCGACTGCGTCGGCCGGATCGCGGTGGATGTTCGGCACCGATTCGGTCGTCTCGGGGAGTCTTCCTTAAAAAAAACAGTAACCGACGGGGAAACCCGATCGGGAGGGTGCCTACTCGAGATCGAAGCGGTCGAGCTGCATCACGTGGCTCCAGGCGTCCACGAAGTCCTCGACGAACTGCTCTTCGTCGTCGTCGGCGAAGTAGGCGTCCGCGGTGGCGCGGAGGCGAGCGTTCGAGCCGAAGATCAGGTCGAGACGGGTGGCCTCCCACTCGACCTCGCCGGTGTCACGGTCGCGGACCTCGAAGAGTTCGTTGTCTTCGTCGACCGGCTCCCACTCGTAGTCCATGTCGAGCAGGTTCACGAAGAAGTCGTTGCTGAGCGTGCCCGGCTGATCCGTGAAGACGCCGCGACCGGTGTCCTGGTAGGTCACGCCGAGTGCACGCATCCCGCCGACGAGCACCGTCATCTCCGGAACGGACAGGTTCAGTAGCTCTGCCGTGTCGACCATCCGCTCTTCGGGGGAGTCGTAGAGGTCGTCGTACTCGCCGCCGAGGTAGTTCCGGAACGCGTCGGCCCTCGGTTCGAGCACCTCGAAGGACTCGACGTCGGTCTGGGCCTGGGTCGCGTCCGTGCGACCGGGCTCGAACGGCACGTCGACGTCGTAGCCGGCATCCGACGCGGCTTCCTCGATGGCCGCATTTCCGCCGAGAACGATGAGGTCGGCCAGCGAGACGCGCACCTCGTCGGAGCGGGAGTCGTTGAACTCCGTCTGGACGGATTCGAGGGTTTCGAGCACCGACTCCAGCTCATCAGGCTCGTTGACCTCCCAGCTCCGCTGGGGTTCGAGACGGAGGTGTGCGCCGTTCGCACCGCCGCGCTTGTCGCTGTCGCGGTACGTCGACGCTGACGCCCATGCGGTTTTGACCAGCTGGGAGCGTGAGAGATCCGTGGCGAGGAGTGTCTCTTTGAGTTCGCCGATCTCCTCGTCGCCGACGAGTTCGTGGTCGACGTCCGGAACGGGATCCTGCCAGATGAGCGTTTCGTCAGGGACTTCCGGACCGAGGAATCGCGTGGGCGGACCCATGTCGCGGTGGAGCAGTTTGTACCATGCCCGCGAGAACGACTCCTGGAACTCCTCGGGGTTGTCTTGGAAGCGCTCGAGGATCTCCCGGAAGTCGTCGTCGTGTTTCAGAGCGACGTCCGTCGTCAGCATCATCGGCTCTTCTGTCTCCGACTGGTCCTGTCCACCAGGTGCGTCAGCGATGTCGTCGCCGACCGGCCGCCACTGCCAGGCACCGCCGGGCCCCTTGACGGAGGTCCAATCGTAGTCCAACAAGTTGTCGAGATAATCCATGTTCCATACAGTCGGCGTACCGTTCCAAGGACCTTCGATGCCGCTGCTGATCATCCCGGCCTTGTCGAAGTCGTGACTCCAGCCGAGGCCCTGCTCCTCGATCGGTGCTGCCTCGGGTTCGGGGCCCTGGTGCTCGTCAGGGTCGTCCGCGCCGTGGACCTTCCCGAAGGTGTGGCCGCCAGCGATGAGCGCGACGGTTTCCTCGTCGTTCATCGCCATCTTGTGGAACTCTTCGCGAATGTTCTTCGCAGATCCATCGACGTCCGGTTCGCCGTACGGTCCCTCTGGGTCCACGTAGATGAGACCCATCACGGTGTTCCCGAGCGGGTTTTTGAGATTGCCGACCTCGCCGTCCTCGAAGCGCTCGGGTGAGGTTTCCCCCCACTCCGTTTCGGGACCCCACTCGACTGCCTCGTTGGAGATGAATGCGTCCTTACGGCCACCAGCGAAGCCGAACGTCTCGAAACCCATCGATTCGAGGGCGACGTTCCCCGCGAGCAAGATGAGATCACCCCACGAGAGCTTCTTGCCGTGTTTCTTTTTGACCGGCTGGAGCAGGCGGCGGGCCTTGTCGAGGCTCACGTTGTCCGGCCAGCTGCTCTCCGGCGGAAGGCGCTGACGGCCACCGGCCCCACCGGCACGGCCGTCGGCAGTTCGGTACGTCCCGGCGCTGTGCCACGCCATGCGGAGGAAAAACGGCCCGTAATGACCGTAGTCGGCCGGCCACCAGTCCTGTGAGTCCGTCATCACGTCTTCGATGTCCGACTTTACTTCCTCGAAGTCGAGCTTCTCGAACTCCTCGGCGTAGTCAAAGTCCTCACCATACGGATTGGTATCCGCAGAGTTATCATCGAGGATGTCCAGCCGGAGTTGATCCGGCCACCACTCGTCGTTTGACCATGGCATGTCTATCCGAAGGGTCGTATCGGCGTTAAGCCTGTTGACTTCGATCTGTAACCGTGCATTATTTTTCCTGTCATAGACAGGAGTTGGAACGACAATTTGTACGACGAAAACGGGAGAAGAAACGGTCTGCCACCGCACAGTCCGATGATCATATGACTTGGAATATCGATTGTATTTGATTTTCGTGGTGATTGTAAGCATGAAATGTGGTTATCGCGGGACATAAATATTTTGGGAGAATGTTTATGATGTTCCGAGATGCGCACATAGAACGATGAGGAACAAGATTGTTTCCGTAGTTGGCATCCTCGCAACCGCTGCACTGGTCGTAGCCGCACTCGGATTCTATCGAGTATTTTCCTATCTTGCCGCAGCGCTCATCATCGGGGTCCTTCCGATTGCAGCCATCGAGCGTGGTAGCCAAGAGTTCGATCTCGCACCATACACCGGAATCGTAGCCGGTCTCGCAGTGCTCTTTGCTATCGGACTCACCGGGATCTGGGTGCTGTGGAACCCCGATGTGACGAACTACTCCTATATCCTCGGGATCCCACAATCGACGTTCATCTATATATTTTTCATATGGTTTCTGCCACTTCTCGCTCCGGTGTACTACGCGATGTCCGTTTTCGGCGACACAGCCAACGATGAGCTGGTCTCTGAAGTGATGGACGACGCACGACAAGCACAGCGCGATACTGATCTCCCACTTGCGCCGTCGGGCTCGTCGGGTGTCGAATCCGATGGGGGGTCCGAGCGATGATTCCTCTACAGGCGATTCCGATCGCCGACGACCCGTTCGTTCTCGCGTTCGGCGGGCTATATCTCCTGATCGTGCTCGGGATCGGCGTTTGGGGCTACCTCAATACGGAGAGCACGAGCGATTTCCTCATTACGGGGAAATCCGTCGGGACGTGGGTGCTTGCGCTCACTGCCTTCTCCGTGATCCAGTCAGGTTTCGGCTTCGTTGGTGGGCCCGAACTTGTCTACTCCTTCGGAATGACGGGAATGTGGATCTTCTTTACTGCACCGCTTGGCTTTCTGATCGCGTGGGTCCTACTTGCACGTCGGATGCGGATCCTGGCGGACATCAGGAACGTTCTCACCCTCGCCGATGGGATGTACGTTCGCTACGAGAGTGCATGGGTTCGCGGACTCACCGCGCTTGCTGTAGTGGTCGGCGTGATCGCCTATCTCGCAACGAACC
This sequence comes from Halococcus morrhuae DSM 1307, assembly GCF_000336695.1. GTDB lineage: Archaea > Halobacteriota > Halobacteria > Halobacteriales > Halococcaceae > Halococcus > Halococcus morrhuae. Next base: position 14,966 of record NZ_AOMC01000106.1, on the reverse strand, counting down.
TCGCTGCACTCCAGTTCGTGATGCGTGCGATATTCGGGATTCCCGTCGTCTGGGGACTGTTTGGCGGTGCGGCGATTCTTCTTGCCTACAGCGCACTCGGTGGCATGATCGCAGGTGTCTGGACCGATTTCGTCCAGTCAGTTACAATGATCACCGGTGCCGTCTTCGTGTTTTTCTTCGCGCTGGAATTCGGCGGTGGCATGGGGACCATCATGCAAAATCTCGCGAGTGTCGATCCGGGACTCATTTCGCCATTCGGTGCAATGGGTGTGCCCGCTGCGAGTGTGTTCACCGCACTAGCATGGTGGATTTTGTTCTCGATCGGATCGGCTGGCCAGCCACACTTGATTACGAAATTCTACATGAGCCGTGACCTCAAGATCCTTCGGTGGGGTGCGCCGATCGCGGCCATTTCGTATGCGATTTCGAGCATGATTGCCTTCTCGGCGGGACTTTCGATGCGTGCAGCAGTCGAAGGCGGTACGATCCCAGAACTCCAGAGTGCCTCGATCGCCGCTCCAGTATTCGTGTTAAATCAGACACCGGGCGTGATCGCCGGGTTGGTGCTCGCGGCGCTGCTTGCGGCGATCATGTCGACGAGCGATTCGTTCCTCAATATCGGTGCTGCAGCGATTTCACGCGACATTCCCCGTGCATTCGGTCGATCGATCGACGACGAGATGACCGAGCTTCGGGTGACCCAGGCTGCGCTTGCAGGTCTGACAGTTCTGTCGACACTGGTCGTGTTCTATTCGGATGCCCTCGTCGGGATTCTCGGGACCATCGGCTGGGGGTTCTTCGCGGCGGCCTTCTTCCCGCTCGCGGCGTTTGGACTGAACTGGAAGGGTGCGACCAAGGAGGGTGCGATCGCCGGTATCGTGGGCGGTCTCGTCGTGAACCTGTTTTACAGTGCGGTGCCGCGGATCGCCGACGCAGCGGGGGCAGGTGGCGTGAGTGAGACAGTGCTTTCGTTGTATCCGTTTACCGAAGGATTCCCTGTGGGGACGATCGCACTGCTCGTCTCGATCGCGCTCACCATCGGTGTCTCGATTGCCACACAGCGTGGTCGTACCGTTCCGGCCGATCTCGTCACTCTCTTGGAGCGATAGGCAGTGGCCACAAACGAAAATGCGATCGGCCGGTTTACCGGATGGTACCGTCAGACGCCGGTTTCGCTCGAGTTTTGGGAGGGTGTTCTCACTGATGAACGTCTGATCTGGTGCTTCGTCGGGGAATCGTTCAAATCGCTGCTGTTGCGCGCCGATATGGGAACGTATGGCCGGGAAGAGATCGACGAACTCCCGCCGGATGCCATTGCAGAGTTCGACGACCGGAACGCGGTCGTTCCTGTCGGGAGCCTCCGAACGATACGCCTCAGACCCGGGTCGTGGTTTCGACGGTCGTCACTTACCGTGGAGTGGAACGATGGAAAGTTCTCGCTCGAAAGCACCAACGGAAGCGATCCACAGGAAAAGCTTGTGAGCACTCTTAGCGCTCGTGACGGATTCGAACACGTCGATGTCTTCGTCGATCGGTCGCTCTTCTAACGGCGACCAAGAGTATTTGTGAAGTCGTTTCGAACTCGTGTGGTATGGCATGGACTGTGTCACTCGATGGCGGGACCTACGAGGAAGCTCGGGCATCGTTTGCCTGGGATCTCCCTGACGATTACAATCTCGCACACGACCTTCTCCGGAAACACGACCAGTCCAGTGATCGGATAGCGCTGTATCAAGCCTATCCCGACGGTCGTCGTGAGACCTACACGTTCGAGGAGCTCGATCGATACTCGAGTCAGTTGGCGAATGCACTCGAGAAGCGAGGGATCGAACGCGGGGATCGTGTCGGCGTCGTCGTCCCGCAGAAACCGTCGAACCCGATCACCCACCTCGCATGTTGGAAGATAGGCGCAGTGTCGCTACCGCTCTCAGTGTTGTTCGGTGACGAGTCCCTCCGGCATCGGCTCGACGACAGTGGCGCGAAAGCCGTGGTGGCCGATACAACCGTCGTTGAAACCGTCGTGAGTGCAGCCACCAATTGTCCCGCGCTCGAAACCATCGTCGAAGTCACCGATGACGATCTCGCAAGCGAGGCGACTACGTCATTTTCAGCGTTGGTTGAGGGTGAGTCGGAGGAATACGAAATCGCAGAGACGACAGCTGAAACGCCGGCCATCATAATGTATACGAGCGGTTCGACCGGCCCGCCAAAGGGAGCACTCCACGGTCATGGGGTATGGGTCGGTCATTGTCCCGCCTTCTCGATGTACTTCGAGCGACGGGTTCACGAAGGAGTGTACTGGACGCCCGCTGATTGGGCATGGATCGGCGCGCTCGGCGACCTGCTGTTTCCAGCATGGCATTACGGGCGACCCGTTGTGGGCTATCCGATGGGGAAGTTCGATCCCGAGACCGCGTTTTCGCTGATGGAGGAATTCGAAGTGACGAACGCGTTCGTTCCACCGACCGCGATCCGGATGCTGATGGGCATCGAGGATCCGAGAGTGAAATACGACCTCTCGCTTCGTGCAGTGTGTTCGGGTGGTGAGCCACTCACACCCGAGATCCTCGACTGGGCCGACGAGGAACTTTCCGGTGTCGTGGTAAACGAACTCTACGGTCAGACGGAAGCCAACCTCCTCGTCACGAACTGCCAAGAGTGGTTTTCAGCTCATCCGGGGAGCATGGGGAAAGCAGTGCCGGGACACGACGTAGCCGTAATCGATCCCGAAACCGGTGAGGAACGGCCGGCAGGTGAAACCGGGGAGATAGCAGTCCGACATGGAGACGATCCAGTGATCTTTCAGGAGTACTGGAATCAGCCCGAGAAAACCGCTAACGCGACGATCGGTGAGTGGCATCTGACCGGTGATCTCGGGACGGTCGACGAATCGGGATACGTCTGGTTCAAATCCCGTGACGACGACCTGATCCTTACTAGCGGATATCGTGTGGGGCCCGGTGAAGTCGAACGCACAGTCCTCGAGCACGCCGGTGTCGAACAGGTCGGAGTTATCGGAATCGCCGACGAAACCAGAGGTGAGATAATCAAGGCGTTCGTCCAGCCGATTTCTGGATCGGGATCCAGCGAACTCAAAGAAGAGATCCGTGATCTCGTGCGTGACCAACTGGCGAAGTACGAGTATCCCCGCGAGATCGAATTCGTCGAGCAACTTCCACAGACGACGACCGGCAAGATTCAGCGTCGAAAACTCCGCGAACACGAACAGGGCTCCGAATAACCGATTTTCGAAAGCAAGTGACATCGAAATTTGAATCGTTTTTGCTCGTCTATAGGATTTTATTGTTATTGTATGCTGTCATAATATAAACTTCTGAGATGCTGGTTCGAAAGGGGCACCTGATGCCTCGTTTGCGTTGCGTAGTTGTGGAAGATCCTTGTATCGACCAACGCACCCTACCGAAGTGATCCTGAAACAAGGTCGGTTGGAGAACAGCCTTACTTCGACGCGACCTGCCGAGCCCACTTCGATCGCCACCGATCTGCATGCTTGCGAAGTTCGTCTACACTGTACTGAATGACGGTCTCGGGCTTTTTCACGTGTGGTTGATACTTTTTCGGCAGCGACGCGTCCTCGACGGCCGGGAAACCAACGTTCAGAACCGCCGTTCGGCGCTGTACCTTCGATTCAATCAGGAACTGTGCAAACGTATCGACCAGATCACCGCGATCGGTATCGGCAAACTTTCCAACACCACTGATGTAGGCGTAGCCTGTATCGTTCGGGAATCCGATACGATGTTTGGCAAGCGGTTTCCCCTCGTTCGTCGCGTAGATCTGATCGGTTGAGTATGACACAACCATTGGAGCCTCACCGCTCTCGTAGGCACTGTACGCGCTGTTCCAGGATTTGAGGGCGCGCACGTTGTTCTTCATCAGTTGCTCCCAGTAGTCGAGATAATCGTCGCGCCCTTTTGCATGGATCGTCCAGAGAAGAAAATCGAGGCCTGTGACCGTTGTTTGCGGGTTCGCCATCAACAAGCCGTCGGAATATTCCGGGTCAAGCAACGCATCGAACGAGGCAGGTTCGGATACCTTCCGATCGTTGTAGACGATGCAGACGTGTGACGCTCCGGTGGGAACGATTCGTCGCTGCGGATCGAACCAGTACTCATCGACAACCGATCCCGTATCGATCGTATCCAACGGGGAGAACAGATCGATGTCGTTGGTCAGGACGCGATCTGCACGAACGAGATCAGAGGGTGTGACGCCGACGTAGGCGTCGGCATCCAGCGGTGCGTCTTCCTTGCGTCGTTGGATGAAATCGTTCATCCCCTGCTCTTTGATTACCCACTCGATCGTCGTTCCATGACGTTTTTCGAACTGCTTTTTGACCCATTCACCAGCACTGGTGCTGACAGCGTTGACGTAGGCTTCACGCGCTCCGACGCGAAGGGTATCAGGACTCGATCCGGCCGACGAAACACAACCTGCGAGTACGCCGAGGGTACCTGCGCTCGCCCCAGCGAGATAGCCACGGCGCGTAACAGTCCCCTGTTTCATTGCGACCGCGCTTCGCCATCGAGATGCTCTTCGACGCGATCGACTTTCTCTTCGACGGCGAGTGATTCCTCGCGATAGTGGTCGATTTTGAGCGTGGTGGCGACACGGCGAGCATCGACGGCCTCGGTCGCGACCTGTGCGGCGTTGAATACCGCATCGAGACCATTCGCCTCGAGCGTCGTCTCCATCGGATGGGTTTCATAGCGTACGTCGCAGTCCTCAAGCGCCTCGATAGCAGCGGCAACTTCCGCATCGAAATCGACATCCGAGTCATCAACCGGTGAGATCGAGAGACTGGCGGTAACTGTCATCACCCGGACTACCAACCACCGTGTGATATATCTCACGAATCGGTCATGGGGGAACGGTTTGCTATGTCGCCGAAAGAGAGACGATTTACCAACCGGGGATGGACTCTGGTCATGGACGATCGGACAGCGGCTGCCCGGGCAGCCGACGCTGCAGGCGACGATATCGATGAACTGGCGAGCGCGTTGCGTGGAGAGCTCGTACGACCCGCTGCAGACGACTACGACGATGCTCGTCGCGTGTGGAACGGGATGGTGAACCGGTATCCAGCCGCCATCGCCTACTGTAAATCGGTGAGTGACGTTCGAAGTGCCGTCCGAACAGCCAATGAGGCAGCCCTGCCGGCGAGTGTCCGCAGCGGCGGTCATCACGTTGCCGGGTCCTGTATCGCGGCGGCCGGTCTCGTGATCGACTGCTCGCGGATGGGGTGGGTGCGAGTGGATCCGCGGGATCGAACGGCGACCGTCGGACCGGGAACGACGTGGGGCGAGTTCGATCGCGAGACGACGGAGTTCGGACTCGCAACCTCGGGCGGCGTCGTGTCGGATACAGGCGTTGCCGGGCTCACGTTGGGCGGCGGGACGGGCTATCTCTCGCGAAAACACGGTCTTGCAGCGGACAACTTGCTCGGCGCGGACGTCGTGACCGCCGATGGTGAGCTCGTTCATGCAAGTGCCACCGAAAACACCGATCTGTTCTGGGCGCTTCGCGGTGGTGATGGCGGATTCGGAGTCGTCACGGCCTTCGAGTTCGAGCTCCATCCAATACCCGACGAACTGGCCGTGTGTAGCGTCTGGTATCCTGCCGAGCGTGCCGAGGAGCTCCTTTCGGAGTTCGCCGCGTACCAGACCGATGCACCGGACGAGAGCTTGCTGTCGCCGTACTTCGGACAGATACCGGATGACCCGGCGTGTCCCGATCATGGTGGCGAGGTCGGTCTCTGTTTCTCCGGCACGTACGTCGGGGATCCCGACGTCGGTGAGCGAGAATTCGAACGGTTCCGGCAGGGCGAGGATGCCCTCATCGATGAGAGCACGCGCACGAGCTACACGGAGCTGCAGTCCGACTCCGACTCGGGCTTTCCACACGGCCGCCGCTACTACTGGAAATCGGTCTATGTCGATGAGTTGACCACGGAGATCCGAACGAGTCTGCGCCGTCGTGCTGCAAGCGCGCCAAACGAGGAGTTCAGTATCATCGTATGGCCGATGGGCGGTGCGGTGAATCGTGTTGAGGCAGGGGAAACCGCGTTCCGTCGTCGCGACACCGCGTTCGTCTGCAGCATCGAGGCGAATTGGGACGACCCGAGGACCAACCACGAGAACGTCGAGTGGGTACGCGAAACGGCCGAGACACTCCGGGACGCCGGCGCTGGCGGGCCGATCCCCAATTTCGAAGGCGAGACCGACGCCGCGACGACAAACGATCTCTACGGCGAGCATTACGAACACCTCCACGATATCAAGGAGACGGTCGATCCCGAGGGTCGCTTCGTCGGCGGACGGTTCGACGAGACCGGGTAGTGTAGATGCGTGACAGAGGCTGATCGACGGGTGACGATTGCGGTGGCATCATCGATCGCGCCCGGCCGGATACTTATCTATGTGTGAAATAGACAATCAAAGAGTCAACATGACCGAAGAGACGAACCGTGTTTTCGAGATCGTGGAGTATCCGGAAGGGGAGACACCGGATCGAGAGTGTTTCGAATTGCAAGAAGAGCCCGTTCCCGAACTGACTGACGACGACCAGGTGTTGGTGCGGACGCTCTACCTACGGATGGATCCCGGCTCGCGTAGCAAAATGGTGCCGCCAGAAGACACGCCGTACGAGGACAGTTGGGCAGGGGACGAATCCGTCGGTTCCGGTGGCATCGGCGAGGTCAGAGAGACGACCCATGCCGACTTTTCGGTCGGCGATATCGTCGTGGGACGACTCAGATGGGCCGACTACGACGTCCTGACGGACGACGATCTGGAGGAGGTGGATCTCGACTCCGCCCCGATTCGCGCGAAACTGCACGTACTGGGCCATACCGGCCGGGTGGCATACGTAGGCATGACCGAAATCGCCGATCTCCAGGAGGGCGAAACAGTTGTCGTGTCCTCCGCTGCCGGATCGGTCGGCTCGATCGCCTCGCAGATCGCGACGATATACGACTGCCGCGTGATCGGGATCGCGGGCACGGACGACAAGATCGACTACCTCGTGAACGAACTCGGTATCGACGAGGGAATCAACTACAAAACGACGGACGATATCCAGGGCGATCTGGCGGAGATCTGTCCCGATAGTGTCGATGTCTACTACGACAACGTCGGCGGCGAGATCAGCGATGCGGTGATGAACGAGATGAACACTCACGGCCGGATCGTCCAGTGTGGTCGGATCGCCTTGATCAACGCCGAGGGCGGCGATCGACCGACCGGCCCCCGACACGAAGGGCTGTACATCAAAAAGCGGCTGCGGAGGGAGGGGTTCGTCGTCGACGATCACGAGGAGCTGTATCCGGAGGCGGAATCGATGCTCGAAGAGTGGTATACGAACGATCAGCTACAGCATCGAGAAACCATCGTCGAAGGGCTGGAGAACACGCCCGATGCGTTCATCGGACTGTTCGAGGGCGACGGCATCGGGAAAACCCTCGTCGAGGTATCTAAACCACCGGGCGAGCGGAACGACTAGGTCTATCTCAAAACATATCGCGGTCAGTTGGCTTCCGATAGCCGGTACGTTTTAGAGATGCCCATGCAAACAACCCTCATTGTGTATTAGCTGTCATGCCTGTATCCCCGATCGGGACCGTCGTCATGCGACCATCTGTACTGGCACAATCGACGACCGTTCCACCCGTGACGACCGGTATGCTGGTCGTTTTCGCCGTCGTGTTCGCAGCGTTCGTGCTGTTCATCACGGGCTACGTCCGGCCTGACGTCACCGCATTGCTCGTGCTGGTCGCACTCGTCGTCCTCAACCCGTGGACGAACGTCTCACCGGCACAAGCGCTCGCGGGCTTTTCGAACGAAGCGACGATCACCGTGCTCGCAATGTTGATCCTGAGCGATGGCGTCCGTCGAACCGGCGTGATCCGCCGCCTCGCGGCGTGGGTGAGCGACCGCGTCGGCACCAGCGAATCGAAACAGCGCGGCGCGATCGTTGCCATCGCCGGCTCGTCGGCGGGCTTTGTCAACGACACGCCCGTGGTCGCGCTGCTCGTGCCGCTCGTGACCGATCTGGCCCGTCGGGGCAACACCTCGCCGTCGAAACTCCTGATTCCGCTGTCGTACGCCGCGATGATGGGCGGGACGCTCACGCTCATCGGGACCTCGACCAACCTGCTTGCGAGCGGCCTCGCGGAGAACCTCCTCGGCCAGTCGCTCACGATGTTTCAGTTCACACCAGTCGGACTCGTCGTGTTGGTTACGGGCGCGCTCTATCTCTATTTCGTCGCCCCGCGATTGCTCCCCGAACGTATCGACCCCGACGAGAACGCGGCCGAGGCCAACCGAATCGAGGGGCTCATCACCGAAGTCGACGTCGACGACGCCTCACCGCTCGTCGACCGGACGCCCACCGATGCGTTCGATGACGTTGAGGGCGATGTCGAGGTTCTTGGGATCGTCCGGAATCGACAGTCCCAGACCCCGGAGATGATCGAGCGAATACAAGCCGGCGACGCGCTCATCATCCGTGCCGACAGCGACACGGTGGCCGCGGTGGACGACCGATTTGGCCTCCTCTCGGGGAAGAGCGCCGACGAAATCGACGAAGTAGACGCTGACGATGACCAATCGGTCGTCGAGGTGGTCGTTCCGTCGGGATCGGCGTTCGCCGGGGAGACGCCGACGAGCGCGCGGTTGGCCCAGCGCTACGATACGGCGTTGCTCGCGGTTCGACGCGGCAACAGCGTGATTCGAAAACGGCTGCGCGACGTCGAACTCGCCGTCGGCGACGTGCTGGTGCTCAGAACACCGGAAGAGAACGTCGAACGGCTGTCGAACAGCCGTGAGCTCGTGTTCGTCTCGGAAGGTGGTGAGGAGTCCTATCGTGAGGAGAAGATCCCTGTCGCACTCGGGATTCTCGTCGGTGTCGTCGGGCTTGCGGGGCTCGGGCTCCTCGCGATCGAGATCGCCGCGCTCGCGGGCGTCGTGGCGATGGTGCTCACCGGCGTGCTCAGACCGAGCGAACTCTACGAGGGCGTCGAGTGGGACGTCATCTTCCTGCTGGCCGGCGTCATCCCGTTGGGGATCGCGATGTCGAACACGGGCGCGGCGAACTTCATCGGCGCGCTCGTCGCACAGAGTGCGGACTTCCTCCCCGTCATCGTCGTGTTGGGGCTGTTCTACGTCCTGACGGTCATCCTGACGAACATCATCAGCAACAATGCGAGCGTCGCGCTCATGGTTCCTGTGGGAATCAGCGCCGCACGCTCTATCGGCGCGAACCCGCTCGCGTTCGTGCTCATCGTGATGTTCGCGGGGAGTGCAGCCTTCCTGAGCCCGGTGGGCTATCAGACCAACCTGTTCGTCTACGGTCCGGGTGGCTACGAGTTCACGGATTACGCGCGTGTCGGTGCGCCTCTACAAGTCATCCTCACGGTCGTCACGACGCTCGGTGTCGCGCTCTATTTCGGAGTGTAGTTTCGGACTGTCTATATCACCAGATAAGTGATGATATCTATCGGCAGCAGTGTTTTATACGACAAGTCCCTACCTGTTGGTGTGTCAGGAAACGATTTCAGTTCGGTCACGGGCCTGCCCGAAGAGCTCAACATCGAGGACGATCTCGAACGCTCACAGCAGCAGGTCTCGATTCGCGTCGACGAGCGGCGCTACGGCAAGGCCATGACCATCGTTGACGGTCTCGACCTCGCGGACGACGACGTTTCGGAGCTCGCGTCCGAACTGAAGAGCCAGCTCGCCACTGGCGGGACGGTCGACGAGGGGCGCATCGAACTGCAGGGCGACCACAGCGATCGGCTGCCCGAACTGCTCGCAGACCGCGGGTTCACCGTCGAAGCCGACGCTCGCTAGATCGACTCGTCGTACTGTGTTCTCAAAGACAGGCAGCTGTGGCTGTGTTCACCGGCCGTTTCATCCAGGCTGATCACCTCTCCCTCCTCGAAGCTCGGAGCCACACGTTCAAGCGGGCGCGGTTGCGAGTGAGCGTGATGGCTTCGCTGGACGTCGTCACGGTCGGCAGTGCCCTCATCGATCACGTTTACACGCTGTCGAATCTGCCGGAACCCGATGGTGGGGCGTTCGTCCACGACCACACGACGACCGTCGGTGGCGTTGCGGCGAACGTCGGTACCGGGCTCGTTGCACTCGATCACGACGTCGGCATCATCACTCGTCTCGGTGAGAACGCCACCGAGGAGGTCGAGACGACGTTACGAACGCGCGGTCTCGATGTCACACGGGTGCGTTCCGGGGCGGAAGAATCATCCTACACGCTCATCTTGCGAGGGCCCGGCGGGGAGCGGATGGTCGTTGCCGGCGGGCAGAGCGTGCCACGACTCCGGCTCGACGACACCGATCGGGAGTATCTCGCCGACGCGGACGTCGTCTTCGCCAGTGCGTACGCCCCCGATACGGCCGTCGCCGAGCTCGTGGCGGCTCGTGAACGAGGGGAGATCGAACGGCTCGTCTTCGATCTCGCCGGCCCGCTTTCGGAGCTCGAAGGGCGCGGCACGACGCCGGCAACGATCGACCGAGTGCTCTCGGTCGCCGATCTGTTCGTGGTCGGCGAGGTGGCTGCGCGCTCGTATTTCGGTGGGGCGGTTGCGGATGCCGTCAGCGCTCTCGAACACCGCGCCGTCCCACGTGCAGCCGTCACGCGTGGCGACGAGGGGGCGGTGCTCATCACTGACGAGCGGGCGATCGACGTTCCGGCGCTGTCGGTGCCGATCGAGGACACGACGGGTGCGGGCGATGCGTTCACCGCGGGGCTCGTCCACGCCTGGCTGCTCGGTGAAGCCCCACCGGCGGATGCGGGACGGTTCGCCGCGGGCGTCGCCGCCCTCAACTGTACTGCCGAGGGTGCCTGTGGCCGTCTTCCCGACGAGGCCAGCGTCCGTGCGTTTCTCGCCGACGACTAGGGGACGGACGCGACGAGGCGTTCGACCGCCGCTTCGTCGACGGGGGCGGTCGTCTCACCGTTGCGTTTCAGCGCCGTTCCGACGATCGCGCCGTCGGCGACCGAAAGGAGGCCGGGTGCCGTTTCGGCCGTGACACCGCTTCCGAGCAGGACCGGTACATCGAACCCGTGGTCGTCACGGCACGCCACCACGCGATCGAGCACAGTCGTATCGACGGCCGCGCCGGTGCCGGTCCCGCTCACGACGACGCCGTCGGCACCGCCGCGTTCGACGAGATCGCCGAAGGTCTCTTCGAGCGTCCGTTCGGCCAGCGGTGCGGAGTGTTTCACGTCGATGTCGGCGAGAACGGCCACGTTCGCATCGAGTCGGTCGCGAAGCCGCAGCGTCTCGTGGGCCATCCCCTCGACGATACCCTGATCGGTGAGCCGAGCACCGGTGTGAACGTTCACGCGGACGAACGCACCACCCGTCGCGGCGGCGATACCGAGCGCACTCTGCACGTCGTTTCGGAGGATGTTCACGCCGAAGGGGATCGACATCTGGTCGCTGAGCGTCTCGGTGAGAGCGGCGATATCGGCGACGACGTGTCGGGGTACGCGGTCGGGATAGAACGGCGTGTCGCCGAAGTTCTCGAGCATGATGCCATCGACGCCGCCCGCTTCGAGCGCGTGAGCGTCCTGAGAAAGCCGGTCGCGGATCGCGTTTCGATCCCCGTCGTATCCGGGTGCTCCAGGCAGAGGTGGCAGATGAACCATACCGATGATCGGTGTTTCGGTACTGAAGACGTCCATATACCCCATGATCGCCCCGGTTTCTTAACGCTAGAGGTGTTCTCGTTTCGGGCCGGAGTTGGCTCGTGAATCAGGGGGCTGAAATCCTCGAAGACCGCGTTCGGCCCGCCCACCGCCGATCGATTTTGCCACCCTGATAGATGTTGTCGAACCACTGAAGGCGATGGGGAAAGGAGGTAACTCAACCATCATGAGCGAGGGGTATGATCCCGTAGCATGGGAACGACTCCGTCGTCAGTGGGGCCTCACCGTACTCACCGCAGTCAGTGTCGCGATCGTGGGATACATGTTCCTCAGCGATTGGTGGACGAGGCGACACGGGATCCAGTGGACGGTGACGGCAGGCGTCGTGTTGACGTACGAACTGTGGCTTCTGTGGCGCTATCTCGATCAGAACCGTTGTGAATCGGCCGGACTGTTGCTCGATTCGCTCGGCATCGCGACCGCTGCGACGCTCGCGAGGGGTCTGCTAACCGCGGCCGTCGCCGGGTTCATCGTGCTTCCCGAACCGACGGGTCAAACCGCGTGGCTCCCGGCAGTGCTGTACGTCGTCGCGGTCGCTCTCGATCGGGTCGATGGCCGACTGGCACGGCAGTACGGTGACACGACCATGCTGGGGGCAAAGCTCGATCTGGAGTTCGATGGACTCAGTCTGCTCGTGGCCGGACTGCTCGGCATCGTCTACGGCACACTCCCGCTATGGTATCTGGCGGTCGGACTGGCACGGCCCGCGTTCGTCATCGGCAGATCGCTCCATCGTCGACGAGGGGGAGCCGTCGGGTCGATCCCGCCCAGCACCGTTCGACGGCCGTTGACCGGCGTACAGATGTTCGTCTGCAGCGTCGCCCTCGTGCCGATCGTTCCGTCGACGGTATCGATAGCACTCGCAACGGTCGCCATGATCCCGTTCGTGTGCGTGTTCGTTCGGGATTTCCATTCGGTCGTACAGGGAGCGTGAGTCCGATCGATGCGCTCGAACTCACTCGGAGGCCGAGGCGATGTATTCCGGAACCCGCCGACGAACGACGGCGTACACCGCTCCAACGACTACTGCCGCGATCGCGACGAGCACGATCCAGCCGTCGTACACCCATAGCACCGGCAGCGCGAACGCGAGCGTGAGGCCGAGATCTTCGGGTGCCCCGTCGTAACGAACCCAGTATCGCGCACGAAACCATCGTCCACAGGCATGACAGTAGACCGCCAACGGGTTCGTTCGCTCCCACGGCCGGAGCTCCTCGCCCGCGCCGGCGATATCGACAACCGCGTGGAGAGCAAAGGCGACGGCTCCGACCGCCAGACAGACCGTGATCAGCGACGGCACGATCCATGCAACGACCGACGCGACAAGCGCCGGCAGCCATCCCAACACCGGAAAATGGAGCGTTCGACGGTGATTGCCGACGAACAGATCGAGATCGGGAACGATGCTGCCGACGAGACCGCCGACCACGGGGGCCAACCCGAACGGGGCGACACTACTCATCACGGCGGCGATCGAGAGTCCGATCGTGACGTGTGTCGGTGCCATCATGATTCGTGGGTTCGTCGCTGTCGGGACCGTACTTGTGGAAACGACTGTCCGATCTTCGTCCGCAATCGGCCGGCAAAAGCCGTTTGCTTCAGCTGGCAGTCCCTGTGGCTATCACGCCATGCGACCGGATCGACATCGGGGATCGCGATTCGGTTGCTCTCTCGTGGCTCGAAAGGCCGGAAGTCATCACTGTCGTGAATATTGGCCTACAAATATAAGTGGTGATGCGGAGTATTTCCTCCATGGCAACAGCTGCACAAAGCAATCGGATCGACACCGCGTCCGTGGGGACGCTGCACTGGGTAGGGATCGCTCTCGCTGCCATCTCCGGTGTGATTCATCTGTTCCTGGGAGTCTCGTTCATCACGACACCCCTCGGATGGAGCTTCCTCATCGCCGGTGTCGGATTTCTCGGTGGCGTGGCCGCTATGCTGACGAACACCCGCCGACGGCTGGTCGTCCTCCTCGGGATTCCCTTCACGGCCGGCCAGATCGTCATCTGGTATCTGGTGAACGCGCCCGAGTTCTCGGCGCTCGGTATCGGTGACAAGGTCGTTCAGGCCCTGCTCATTGTGGTTTTGATCGGACTGTATCGCCGCGGATAGCGAGCGGTACTGTCTCGCGTTCGGTACTGAACGGAAACGACAGTACGAGGACGGAAAGAGCGGAGCATTCGGTGTGGCACGGCAGTCACGGTGTTGCTGGGCGATAGAGCAGGTCGTACTGATGGGCCACGTACGTCAGTTCGTCGTCAGAGAGCTGTCGCCGACGCGTCGTGAGCCATTCCTCGAGCCCATCGACGTGCTCGTCGGCGTCCGAGAGCAGTTCGTCGATGAATCCGAGAATGCAAGCCACGAAATATCGCTCATCGGCCGGATAGCCCGACCCACGGGGACGAACGATCCAGTCCGACGACGCCATCGCGAGGAGGTCGCCGGACCGCTCGCGAAGCAGATCGGCGAGATGCCGGCCGGCGGTGACGTCGCGTCCCGGGAGACGGTCGATAGCACGGTGATAGGCACGCTCGATGGCATCGTCTCTGGGATGGTCGGGCTGGAAGACGGTCCCGCCATCGAACGTGATCGGGAGATAGGCGACGCCATCGGGGCCGAGCACCGATTCAAGCGTGGCAACGAGCGCCGCGAGCGGGACGAGATCCGCGAACGCCTGCGCGACGAACAGATCCGCACTGTTCTCGTCGAAGGCGGTGAGGGCGTCAGCCGTTTCAAACATGACTGAGAGGTCGTCGACCTGGAATCCACGATCGACGTCGACGATGTCGTGACCGGCGTGACGAAGCGCGGCCGGTCGGACATGCCGGGCGAAGGCAATGGCCCCCTGGTCTCGATCGACACCGCGGTACGACCCCGAATCGACACCCCACGCATGGAGTCGGGGAACCGTAGCACCGGTTCCACAGCCGGCCTCACGGATCCGCGGCTCGGCCGGAAGGTGAGCCAGCAGTCGATCGCGCACCCGCGGCGCAAGCGCACGATCGTCGATCGATCGTTTCGACTCCAGATACCGGGTTGCGGCGTGGTTCATAGCAAGCTCCATTCAGCGCGGATACCACGCCCTTCAGGGCGTGGAGGAGCGCGTAGTCTTCCGCAACCGCTCGTTTCAGCGCCACGGCTGTCCCAGAACCCAAGCGTTAAGCCGCTCAGGCCCCTTGTTTCGGGCGATGCGGGCTGTGCCCGTATCGGCC
>NZ_AOMC01000105.1 GCF_000336695.1 Halococcus morrhuae DSM 1307 | reverse complement strand
GGGTCGGTCCCGGAGTCCCGGAACCTCCCCGGCTCGTCGGGTTCCCACTGTGTGGGATTCCACGTCCTTTAGGGCGTGCGAGGACATCAATCGTCGAGCAGTCGTCGATGGCTCGCCCAGGCCGACTCGTCCTCCCAGATGCGCACGGTGAGCTCCATCGAGGCCGGGTCGTCGAGAGCGGTCTCGACGCGGTCGCCGAACAGACGGGCGAACCGCTCGACGCTTGGATTGCTCCCCTCGAACTCCGGAAGCTCGTTGAGTAGCGTATCCCGGTAGCGCTCCTCGAGATCGTCGAGAACGGCATTCACGTCGTCGATATCGAGGAGGTAGCCGTACTCGTCGAGCGACGGACCGGCAAACCGCGCTTCGACGACGAACTGGTGGCTGTGGATTTCGCCTTCGGGTCCGGGATCCGGTACCGTCAGGAAATGCTGTGCGATGAACTCGCGCGTGACCGTAAGTTCGTACGGCCGATCGATTGCTGTGGTCATGAGTATGTCAGGAGGACCTGCAACGTCGGTTCGGTGCGCTCATCGAGCAGCCGGTACGCCGATGGGGCGTCGATGAACGGGATCCGATGGCTCACGAGCGATGCGACATCGAGCACTCGAAGGCGATCGAGTGCGGTGTCCAGCCGGCGTGCTTTCGTCCAGCGACCGCGAGTGGCGGGCGACAGCGTGCTCACTTGACTCGACTCGATGGTGACGTGGTTGCGGTGGAAATCGGTGCCGAGATCGAGCGTCGTCGGCTTGGTCCCGTACCACGAGCCGACGATGACACGACTGTCGTATCCCGTGACGTCGGTGGCGTCGTCGAGTGCGTCCGGCTGCCCTGAGAGTTCGTAGACGAGATCCGCGCCATCGTCGTCGATGCCGACTGCGGTCGACAGATCCGCCGGCGAGAGGGTTTCGTCGGCACCCAGCCGTCGGGCGTGTTCGCGGCGCTCGGCGAGTGGGTCGACCACGACGAGTCGGTCGAGGGGGAACGAAGCGAGCACGCCGATAGTGCAGAGCCCGATAACGCCCGCACCGAAGACGATCACCCGTTCGCCGATGCGGGGACGGCCGTCCAGAACGAGCGAGGTTGCGGTCTCGACCGCCGGGAGCATCGCCATCGCTTCCGGTGTCACGTCCTCGGGAACCGGTACGAGGTCGTCGGGCGACGCGGCGAAACGTGATTCGTGGGGGTTGAACGCGAAGACGGTCCGACCTGTCCAGTCGCTCGGGACATCGATACCGACCTCGATCACCTCGCCGACCGCGGCGTAGCCGTACCGAAGCGGAAAGGAGAGATCGCCGTCCAAGGCATCGATCGTCTCGTCGGCCGGGCGGTCGGTCGGGACGTCCCCACGGTAGATGAGGAGTTCGGTGCCCGCGTTGATGGCCGAAACTCGTGTCTCGACGACGACCTCGTCGTCGGCAGGCGTGAACGTCGTTTGCCTGCGTTCGGTTTCGTGGGGGCCAGTGAAACGAAGCGAGTATCGGTCCATCAGTCGTCGGCCGCGAGCCCGTCGACGCCCTGTATTCGCGTCCCGGTCTCTCTGCACACCTCCAGTGCGTGTTTGGCCTCGTCACCGGCTTCGTGAGCCGTCGCTGCGCGGCCGATGCCGACCTGTAGGTCGATGCCGGTCGTCTCCCGAACGTGCTCGACGGTCGCATCGAAGGCCGTTGGGTCGAGCGAGGGACAGACGGCGATGACGTTGTCGCCACCGACGAAGTGGGCGACGCTGTCGTGGTGCTCGCGGAGGTACGTCGCGAGTTCGAGCGTCGCCCGTTTGACTGCCAGATCCGCATCGACGGCGTTCCGACGATCGGTGAGCGAGCCCGTTGCGTCGACGATATCGAAATGAGCGACCGTGACACGCTCGGTCGGTGCGTCGCCGACATCGTTCGATGCCGCGGCGAGCACTTCGCGCCTGGTGGCGTCCTGTGCGCTCCCGACCGCCTGCAGCTGCTCGCTGGCGAGACCGAGCGCTTCGGCGGGTGTCGATGCGCGGCCGACGCCGATGCTCACCGTCACGGGCGAGCGGTTCCTGACGCGGCGTTGGTAGCGCGTATGCGTCTCCGTATCGATACCGTTCGTCACGGCGAACATGTTGTCGAACCGGCCGTAGAACGCATAGCCGTCCCGTTCGCCGACGAAATCGGCGAAGTCAGCGTACAGTGTGGCCTGGAGCGACTGGAGATCGGTTTCTCGCCGCGGTTCGGGCGTCACCGTCCACGGTCCGTACTCGTCGATCTGGACGAGCGAGAGCTGGACCACTTCGTTCGCTGAACTGTTCACGCCCTATTGAATGGTGGATTGATAATCATTCTTCCGCAAGGGGATATTTGGACGGAGACGGTGTGCGAACGGTGATTGTCGTCGGCTGTGGGATCGTTTCGTGGCTGCGATAGCTATCGCTCGAACGCTGGATCCGCGAGCGTCTCGATCCGCGCCATCTCCTCGTCGGTGAGTCGGCATCGGGCAGCCGCGAGGTTGTCGACGATGTGCTGGGGGTCGATGCTGGACGGGATCGGGACGACGCCCCGTTCGACGTGCCACGCCAGCACGACCGCTGCCGGCGAGACCCCGTTCGCATCGGCGATCTCGAGAAGCTCCGGTTCGCTGAGCAGGCCGGGTGCGGACAGCGGCGAGTGGGCCATCACCCTGATGCCGCGCTCGTGACATTCGTTGACGAGGGCAGTTCGTGGCTGGTAGGGATGGGATTCGATCTGGACGATCGCCGGCAGAACGCGGGCCACGTCGATAACCGTCGTCAGCTGGTCGAGCGAGACGTTACAGAGGCCGAGCGTTCGCGTGTGGCCGCGGTCCACGAGGGTCTCCAGTCGTCGCCACGTCTCGGACAAAGGGACAGTCGCCGTCGCTCGGGTGCCGTCGTCATCGGTCGGGAACGTCAGTGCCTCCTGTTCGGCTGGCGATTTCGCGGCGAGGTTCCGGAGCGGTCCCTGATAGGTCCACGCGTCGGGCCAGTGGAGCATGTAGCAGTCGAGCGTATCCACGCCGAGTGCGTCCAGACTCCCCTCGCACGCTTCGACGAGATGTTCGTGGTTGGTGTTCCAAGCCTTGCTCACGAGGAAGAACCCATCACGGTCGGGTGTCCCCGGAGCGTCGAGGAGGTCGCCGATCCGTTCCTCGTTGCCGTAGAGCTCCGCGGAGTCGAACAGCCGATAGCCGGCATCGTATGCGGTTGCAATGGACTCCATGCGGTCGACGTACTCGCCATCCCGGTAGCGTGAACAGCCGAAACCGATGGGAGGGAGCCGAATCGCCGTGTCGCGACTAGTCTTGTCGGCTGACGTCGATCGTCCGTCGGTGGCTGCAGGACGGATCGCTGGACCATCCGGCGTGTGATGTTCGACGCCATGATCGGCCACCGACGCCGGATCACCCGACGAGGCCGCCGTCTCGACTGCGTTACAGATCGCGACGACGTGTGCGGCGCGGCGACTTCCGGCGGTCGGCCGTGCCCCGCGCTCGACTGCGGCAGCGAGCCGTTCGGGCCCGTCGAGATACGAGCGCTCGCGCCGCGGTTGCGGCTGCGGGGCCGTAACGTACTCGCGTCCGACGGCACCGACTGAAACACTCTCCGCGTCGGCTGCAAGCGCTCCGCTGTCAGCGAGATAGAGCGAGCCATCATCGCCGTGCAGTTCGAGCCCGTTGAACTCACGACTCCAGTGGGGCACGTAGCGACTCGCCGACAGTCGGATCACTGGCCCGCCCGCGAACTCGATGGTCGCCTCCATATGAGCGGGGCGGCCGACGGACTCCGATTCTCGATCGGACCACACGTCGAGCGCGTCGGCGGTGCGAACGCGCTCGACCGGCCCGAACCAGTCGACGAGAAGATTGAGTGGATAGACGGCACCGTCGTACAACGGGCCGACGGCGAGAAACGAGTCGGGATCGTCGTGCCATTCCCGGACGCGGCCGACGTGGGCGTGGACGTAGCCCAGTCGCACCGGACCGAGACGGCCGTCGCCGAGAAACGATCGGGCGTGTCGCTGGGCATCACACCGATGGTTGATCGGCGCACAGTCGAGCGCGAGCCCTCGCTGCTCGGCAGTCGAGACGAGGGCCATCGCCACGTCGGCATCGAGCGCGAGCGGTTTCTCGCTGAAGACGTGGCGATCGGCCGCGAGACAGCGCTCCGTGACCGTCGCGTGGGCCCCGTGGCCCGTGAGATTGACGACGAGCGGTGCGGATTCGTTCGCGAGAAGCTCATCGAGATCGGTGTACGCGGTGAGCCCGTGGGTCGTCGCGAACCGATCGGCCCGTCGCTCGTCGAGATCGCACACTGCAGTCAGTTCGAGCGGCGACGCGGAGAGATCGGTCGCGTATTTCTCGGCAACCGCTCCCGCGCCGACGAACACGATCTGCATGCCCTGATTTCAGAACGGTGAGACAAAAACGTGGAGGCCGTGGAGCTATCATCGATCGCCACCGATTCACGCTATGGCTCGGATCGCCGTCCTCCACAACACGCTCGATTTCCATGGCGGAGCCGATGCCGTCTGTCTCACCGTCTGCGAGGCGCTCCAGCGAGACCACGATATCACCCTGTTCACCGTCTCGGAGACGGCACCCGCAACGCTCGCCGACCGGTTCGACGTCGCGCTCTCTGATATTCGGGTGCGAATGCCGCCGGGCGCAGCGGCAGTTGCGGGCGCGCTCTCGGGTGCCGCACCGTGGATCGGACCACAGCTCGCGTTGCGGAGCGTACTCCTGGAGCGATTCTTCCGGTCGTCGGCCACAGCATTCGATCTCGCGGTGAGTACGGCCAACGAACTGTCGCTTTCGATACCATCGGTGCAGTATATCCACTACCCACAGTTTCACCTCCATCGACTCGCCGATGGTGATTCCGGTCGCCTGAACCGACTGTGGAGCCGACGTGCGGGCCCCAGCAGTTCCGAACTCGCCCGTGAGGAGACCATGCTCCTCGCGAACTCCTCGTGGACGGCGGACGTCGTCGCCGATATTTACAATACCCGACCAGCGGTCCTCCATCCCCCTGTCGACCCGATCCCATGCGAGCTGGCGTGGGAACAGCGCGAAGACGGACTCGTCGCGGTCGGCCGGCTCGCGCCGGACAAACAGCTGCTCGACGTGATCGCAGTGGTCGACGCGGTCCGTGATCACGGATACGATCTCCATCTCCACGTGGTTGGGGCTGCACCACGAGCGTACCGACGCTACGCCGAACGGGTTGCCGCCGCGGCCAACGAACGACCATACGTCAGTCTGGAGCGTGACGTCCCACGCAATCGGCTCGAACAGCTGCTATGTACTCACAAGTACGGGCTGAACATGAAGCAAGGCGAGCATTTCGGGATGGTTGTGGCCGAGTACGTCGCTGCTGGAATGGTCGCATTCGCCCCGGCAAGTGGCGGTCAACAGGACGTACTTGGGAATCGTCAAGGCCGACTCTTCGATTCGGTCGATGAAGCCGTCTCGCTCATTACCAATGCGATGGCGGCCAACGATCCACCCGAGCTGCAGCCCGATCGGTTCGCCCGGGAACAGTTTCAAACCTCGCTCCGACGATACGTCGACGACTCCCTGACTGCGTTGAATCGCTAGATGGGATGGGGACAGCAAGCGGATTGGGAGTGGTGCCCATCCCACTCAGGGGGCACGGCTGCCTTCCACTAAGGAGACCGTACCCCAATCCCGGGAAACAGGTCTACGGCAATGGGTTTGATCGTTGCGCCAGGCAAGCATCCTCGGTGAGTCGATAGCTAGTCAAGTGTATCATATCACATAATTGACATCAGATCTCGTCACCAGAATCCACCCCACTGCAGTCGCTCGGCGTTGCCACCGGTAGCGTAGCACGCAAGGACTGATCGTCGCTTCATGCCACTCGATGGTTCGATGTGGATCCGGAACTGTAGATCGTTCTGAAGTATCTCTGCAGCAAGCGTCGTCGCTCGATCCGATTCGGCAACGAGTTCACCGGTGGTATCTGCTCCAACTCTCACTACCCCAGAATCCACATGGACAGTCATACCCGCACCGAGATAGACTTGACATCCTCCACACGGCTAAAGCCGTGGGATTCCTCCGGTGGGGTCTCGTCGGGCATTAGCGCCCCACCCCCCGGAAGCAACTTGCGGGTTTGTGCGCGCTTCTTTGGGACTTTCGTGAGAGTGTGACGACTCCGCCCATTCGTGGGCGTCCCACTCGAATCGCACGGGCCGTGCCATCGGCCTTGCTACCATCGCGTGTCGCTGAAGGAACGTTTTGGACGCTACCAAATCCGCGTGTCCCTCGAACCCACATTCGCAGGTGAGCGTGTCCTGATGTCGGGTGGTTCGTTCCGTCGAACCACACCGAGGACATTCCTGCGAGGTCCACGCTTCGGTGCGTTCGATTACTTCGATACCGAACTCCTCGGCGGTGGTTTCGAGACGGTCGATGAACGCACGAAACGCCCAGAAGTTGTGCGTCTTTTCGTTCGCTCGCACCGACCAGTGCGTTTCGAGAACGTCCGTGAGCGCGCCCACGTACACCGTTGAAACACCCTCGTCGCACAGGCGTTCCATGAGGTCGCGGGCAAGCGCATCCTGCATATGGTCGCGTCTCTTGATCCGCTTTCGATACAACCGACGAATCCGCTTCGACGTGTATCGGCCTTCGCGGAGTTTTGATTGTAACCGGGCGATTTCTCGCGTGGTTGCCCGGAACCGCTCGAATTGGTCGCGTCCGGCGTACAGGAATTGTTTGCCAGTCGTGGTCGTACAGGCGACGAGGTTGTTTGCGCCGATATCCAGAGCAGCCGATTCGTCGGCTAATGGTGCTCCGAGTCGGGGGTGAGAATCCGCTACCTCGACCGGCTGATAGGCTCTGAACTGGTCGCGTTGCTCGTCGTACTGTATCTCCAGCTGGCCCTGTTCGCCGCCCCACCGTGGGTCGCCGCGCACTTCCAAACGAAGTCGCCCGGTCAGATCGTACTCGTCCTTGAGGCCTTTGCCGATGGGGATTTCGAGACGTGAACGTTCGCCCCACTGAATCGTGTATTGGTCGTTCCGACCGTACCAGCGGAGGTCGCGTCCGTCTTCTTCGTTGCCCCAGTAGCCGGGCAAGCCTTTGTCGGGTTCGTCTGAATTGAAGAACCCTTTCCATGCTTGGTCGTTCTTCCGAATGGCTTGCTGGGCCGATGCGGAACCGAGGACTCCGATGTACCGCTTCCGGTAGTCCTCGGTCTCCCACACCGTTTCGCCGTCGAAGAACTGTTGGCGGCGTTCGTAGGTGAGTTCGTTCCACAGCGAAGCGGTCGCATCCATCACGCGGCGAAGTAGCTCCTCGTCCGTCTCGGACATAGGAACCACCTCAAACGTGTTGGTCCGCCTCACCGGATTCTTCTACGACCGGAACTAACATAAACCTATGGATTCTCGTAGTACGTGTGTCGAAGTACATCAATATCGAAGTACCGGACGAATCAGAGTACGAACGACTCTCTCGCGCGAAGGACGACCACGGGTTGACATGGCGCGGGATGTTGATTCTCGCGGCTGATGAGCTTGAGGACGATTGAGACCCGGCATAGCAATAGCCGGTTGTTTTCTTCCGATTCGTCCGCTCAGACCCACGAGTAAACTCGTGGGCTTCCGCTTGATTGCGTGTCACCGTCCGGTCTATCGATGGTCCTGAGAACGACGTGATCCCCACTTCGTGTGCTAAACGTGTTCATGAGTTTGTTGTACGATGACGGTCGTCGTTGATCAGTACTTCCGGTCGCACCGGTTATGACGATTGGGTCGACCACGGTACTGGAACGGACAGGCGTGCAGAGTGGTATCTGGTACTGTCACCGATTGATTTGGATGGCAGTATGAGTTTGCTTCCAAAACGAACTGAAGAGCGATATCGAGGGGCGATCGACTAGTCAAATGATTTTATAATACAGCTTCCAAGTTATTGGATTTTCGATAGATTTACCACGCCGCTGATCGTAGAATCACCAATGGGTAGCTCCGAGACGGCGAAGATCGACAGTCTCGCGCCGAGCGCCAAACTCGTCGTAAAAGTGCTCGAATACGAGGGTCCACTGACGCAAAAAGAGCTCATCCGCCAGTCGCATCTCTCGAGTCGGACGGTGCGAAACGCGCTCAACCAGCTCGAACGTATCGATATGGTTGAGAAGGGAATCTGCATCGACGACGCTCGACAGAACAGCTACCAGCTTGTATCCGACGGTGATCTGGTCGAGCAAAGTGACGATTGAATCGCCAGCGAGTATCGCTAGTTGTCCACTCTGGCTCAACAGCCCAGTAGCTGATACGTTGTAGGAACGAAGCGGATGAATCAGTGACCTGATTCACCCGCTATCCGGATTTGTGAGTGATGAACCTACCCTTACTCAAGGAAGTTCTCACAGATCCGGACGAGTTCATTTCGAACGCCCAGTTGAAGTCTCTTGCTCTGGAGATGCTGGAGTTGATTCCGATGGAAGGGATCGAGGGCTCCGGCCTCGATCC
The DNA here is from genome assembly GCF_000336695.1 of Halococcus morrhuae DSM 1307. GTDB lineage: Archaea > Halobacteriota > Halobacteria > Halobacteriales > Halococcaceae > Halococcus > Halococcus morrhuae. The sequence goes on along the minus strand of NZ_AOMC01000105.1, from coordinate 6,550 downwards.
CGAGGAAATCATGGAAGTCGTGCTTCGGGCCGCTGTTGGAACCACATCGGTCAACGGGGTCACGACGAAGACCAGCGATACGCCAAACCGGGAGACCGTGATGGACTGGCTCCATACCCTCCAGAAACCCGCCATACTGGACGCTGTGAACGATATTCTTGCGTTGGTCGCAATGACGGTTCTCGACCGTGGCGGGTCGAGAACCGTCTGTATCGACTTCATGGACAACCCGTTCCACGGCCATCCGGAGGACGAAGACGAGTTCAGGAGGATGCAAGCCCGTGACGGAACAACGAAGTGCCACCGCTATTGTACAGCGTTCGTCATCGCCCGGGGAAAGCCGCTGACCCTCGCCGTAGAGCCAGTAGCTGGCGAGGACAGCAAGGCCGACGCGGTCGAGCGCGTGCTCGCCCGCGTCGAGACCTATCCCTTCGAGATCGAGCGGATTCTCATCGATAGAGCTGCCTTCAACGGGGAACTGATCGGTGTGCTTCGTGAGACGGCTCCGCCAGTCTTTCCGGTCAAGACCGGGAAAGACTCGCTCCGGGAGAAGCTTTCGGTCAACGCGTCATACATGACCGAAGAGACGATCTGTGAAGGCAAGGAGTACGAACAAACGTACCCGCTGGCGGTAAACGTGACCTATCAGAACGGTGATCGAGGAAAGTCCGGTGTGAAACGGACGGGATACGCGGCGTACGGTCTGGAAGACCGCACGCCAGCGCAGGTCGCGACAGTCTACGACAACCGGTCACGGATCGAGAAGAGCTACGAGAAGTTCCGTGAAGCGCGTGCCCTCACAACAACGCCATCGACGACGATTCGGTTGTTCTACGTGGGTGTTGGCTTTCTGTTAGAGCAGTTGTGGGTCGTGCTCCAGTGGGCGGTGCTCGCCCAGCCACGACGTGGCGGGCGAGCACTTCCGGTGGAATTCACGTTCAGTGATGGGTTTCTCCACGGAGTCGAACGAGTGTTAGACGATGAACTCGGGTGGAAGGAGAAGTATCGAACGAACGGGGTGGGATTGCCGGCGGGATGCGATCACGGACTCGCCTGAGCCGCCTCGCTTCGATCGAAGCGAGGCTGGCGAGGAGCGACAGCTATCTCCTACGGGCACAGTTGTCCCGGAATCACCAACGAGAGATCCGTAGCTCGACAGATTCTCTTCAGTGGAGTGCCTCTCGCACATGCTACACTGGGACTCCGCCTCACGTCTGGCCGATTTCTACGCACTTGCTCGTACCGTGACTGGTAGAGTGGACAACTAGCGAGTATCAGCCTGCAGTAGAGAGAATCCATTGATTGCGTTCGTAGAAGCCGTGTGAGATCAAGGGGCGAGAGCGTGTAGACAGGGCAATTGGGATCTATTGGAGCGTATCAGTCGACGCCGTCAGTTTCTGTCGTGTCTCGAGGCCGGTCCGAAATCGCTCGATGATCTCGTCTTGGTGGTCCGGACACGCGAGGACGGCAACGGCGCCGTTCTGTACCGGAATGAGAGGGTGCTGTGGATTGTACGGGACGAAATGACAGCTGGGGCAGTTGATACCGCCGGCCGGGCGGTGCGAGAGGAGTTCAGCGGTATCCTCTGTGGTGAGTCCACAGATGGAGGTGAACTGCTCGAGATGGTCGTCACAGCCAACGAGGGGGAGTGTGAGCTGATCCAGAAGGAGAAAGGAAATCGAGTGATCGTGCTGTGAGCTGAGGGCGGACTCGCATGCATCACAGGGGATCGACGGATGGCTTTGAAAGTCGTCGTGTGATTGCTGGGAAGCGTCTGCTGGAGGCACAGGCAGGGTTCGTTCGCCAAGCGGGTAAGGTATTGGGGAAGTCGTGTGGCCAAGCAGATGGGAGAGCCACGTCCGAACGCCTCCGAGAAACGATATCTGGGGAGCAACCACGGTCACTACGGTTCGAAAGCGGCGATAGCGGATCACGCATCAGATCGTCGAAACGCATTGGTCAGGAGTCGGCCAGCTGCTATCGAGAAACCGGCAGTAGCACGACAAAATTTACGCGATTCCCGCCCGCCCTTCAGCCTCGTTCCGCTCGGTGTCGAATAATTGGCAACCGAATATATGATCCTCAATGATCTGTTCTTGAACTCTTCCTTAAGGTACGATCAACGCGAAAACGTGGGGATACGTGCGAACGGAGAGACATGACGACCATTCCCCACGTTTGCTGTCTGACTCCGGGACGCAACCGCGTTTCAGTTGAAAGATCGTGATGGTAAATAATTTATGGTCGGTTGGCAAGCGAGCGAGCCAGCATGATGCGATGCGAGCGTGAAAATTCCACGATCTCAGCCATATATTAGCATCAACTATTTAATACTGATCTGAAAATCGGCTGAGAACTGACGGAGTCTTTTTCTCGACCAGTAAAGAAGTGAGAGGTAATGTCAGACATAACTATTCCCGTTGATGACGCTATCGACGTACACGCACACCTGATGCCCGATCGGCTGATGGCTGCTATTCGCGAAGCACTGACCGATGCTGCAGGATGGGAGTTCGATCATCCGACGGACAGAACGGCGCTTGAGGCTGCTCTCCGTGAGGCCGGTATCGATCAGTACGTCGCGCTACCGTACGCCCATAAGTCGGGTATGGCCGCCGAGCTCAACGACTGGCTGCTCAAGGAAGCGAAAAGTTCCAGGATGTGTCTTCCGTTCGCGACGGTCCATCCCGCCGACGATGTCCACGCGGTCGTCGAAGCAGCCTTCAAGAACGGTGCTCGGGGGCTAAAATTCCAGTGTCCCGTCCAGGAGGTGGCGCCGGACGATCCGCGCTTGGATCCCGCCTACGAACTCTGTGTCGAGTACGACCGACCTGTGCTCCACCATGCTGGCACCGCGCCGATGTTCGGGGACAGTCCACACGTCGGAATCGAACGGTTCCGACAGTTCCGCGAGCAGTTTCCGGAGGTGCGAGCCTGCTGTGCACACATGGGAACCTTCGAACACGAGGCGTTCCTCGATATCGCCCGGGCCGACGAGAACGTCTATCTCGATACCAGCTTTGCGATGGCGACGGTCGTCGATCGTCACGTCGAGTTCGATCCGGCCGTCATCGATGACGGCGTCTTCGAGGAGCTCGCCGGCCGGATCATGTATGGTTCTGACTTCCCGAACATGCCACACGCCTACGAGCGGGAGTTCGAGGGATTGATTCAACGGAATCTCTCGGAAACGGCATTTGAAGCGCTCTTTCGTGGTGCGGCGGAGCAGTTCCTCGGCGAGGTGTAGTCGCCTGAATCGACGTTTTTGATGAAATCTCCAGTAGTGAGCAATGGATTTCCCTGCCGTCGTTGGGATAGTATCGACCTCGAAATCCAAGCAGACACCGTCTCACAACGCCCGAAACGTACGGATCGTATCGCGCTCGCTCGGTTCACACGAGAGTTGGACACACCCGAGATCAGAGAATATTCGCTTCCAGTTCCGGAAATAAAGTGGGAACTCGTCGTTGACGTAGCTCACGGTTGCATCCGCTCGACCACGCTGTGGGCCGTTACCCTCGTTTTCAGCGGTTATCAGCAGACCGCCGGTGATGCGAGCCAGCTCCTCGAACACCCACGTGTTCTGTGGTTGAATATGCTGCAGAGTTTCGACCGAGTAGACGAGGTCGAAGGCGTCGTCGGGGTACTCAGGAACGAGCTCCTCGATCAGCCCTGTTTGAAACGTGCCTGTTGCAGCGAGTTCGGGATACTGATCGGCCATCACGGCAAACGACTCGTCGTTGATGTCGATACCCGTGAGGTTGGTGAACCCGTTCTCACGAAGGCGGGTGAGATGGCGACCGGAGCTACAGCCGATTTCGAGAATCGCGGCGTCCTCAGACAGGTAGTAGTCACACGTCGCAGCGAGAGTCTCACTGACGTTGTTCGCGCCGAGCTGGGCGTAGTATGCCGGCGAAAATTCTCCTGAGCGTTCGGCCCAGCCACGATGGTTATCATCCGGTTCCACAGGGATGCTCAGGAATCCAGAGGTAAAACTCCATCTTTGCCAGCCATGCGGATCCACTGGTCGGCGCGAACATCCGTTCCGAAAGCGATTGACCTGGATACCAGAGACGGGTTGGTGATCAACGGATGAGCTAGGCATGTCCCGGAAATTGGCTCCAAGCGGTTCCGTACCGCTGTGTTTTCTTCACCACGATTGGCGGCTGGAATCCACTCGGAGAGATCGAAGACAGCCAATACAACATGCAAATTTCATATAGTTCATTATTTAATCAGGTAATGTAATTCGATCGACATCATTAAGTGTATTCGATCGCCAGGTGAGTTGTAACTTATCATGGCCCACGGTGATGGTGACCAATCGAACGTCATCTACGACATCGAAGAAAAGCCTCCACTCGGGGAGGCGATCCCACTAGCGTTCCAGCACGTGCTTGCGATGGTGCTCGGGAACATCGCGGTGCCGCTCATCATGGCATCGGCGATCGGGCTCGCAACCGGGGAGACGACGTTCCTCGTCCAGATGGCACTCATCGTCGCGGGCGTCGCGAGCGTGATCCAGGCTTATCCCGCCGGCCCCGTCGGCGCGAAACTCCCGATCATGATGGGGACGAGCTTCGCGTTCCTCGGCACGCTGCAGCTCATCGCCGACAACGCCGGACTGGCGACGATATTCGGTGCCGCACTCGTCGGCTCGCTCCTTCAGACCTTCATCGGAGCGAACTACGAGCGGTTCAAGCCACTGTTTCCACCGCTGGTCAACGGTGTCGTCGTGATGCTCATCGGCCTGACGCTCATCCCCACGGGGATCGACTACGCCGCCGGTGCGTCCTCCGGCCCGGGTGCGGCGGGCTACGCCTCGCTGATGAACCTCGGCGTCGCCTCGCTCGTCTTCCTGGTAATCTTGGCACTGAACCAGTTCTTCAGTGGCATCCTCCGCATCGCGAGCGTGTTCTTCGGCATCCTCTTGGGTTATGTCGTCGCGGTGTTCCTCGGCATGGTCGATTTCGCACCGGTTGCGGATGCGGGCTGGTTCGCGGTCCCGGTCCCGCTGAAGTTCGGCATCGCGTTCGATCCGGGGGCGATCATCGCCATCTCGGCCGTGTACGTCATCGTTGCCATGGAGACGATCGGCAACATCTCGGCGATCGTCTCCGAGACGGGACGGAACGCTTCGAACAGCCAGATCCGTGGCGGGCTGCTCGGTGACGGCATCATGAGCGGTGTCGCGGCCATCTTCGGCGCGTTCCCGAACACGTCGTTCGCACAGAACGTCGGTCTGATCAGTTTCACCGGCGTCGCCAGCCGGTTCATCGTCGGTATCGGCGGTGTGATCCTCCTCGTCGGTGGGTTCATCCCGAAGATCGGTGCGATCATCACGACGGTACCCGATCCCGTCCTCGGTGGCGGGACGCTCATCCTCTTCGCACAGATCTTCACCAGCGGCCTCAACATCATCCATCGTGAGGTCTCGCTCACCCAGCGCAACACGACGATCATCGCCGCCGCTGCTTCGCTTGGGCTGGGCGTCACCTTCCGCCCCGAACTCGTCCAGAACCTCCCCGAAGTGGTCCAGCCGCTGATGGGCTCGGGCGTCGTCATGGGCGGGTTCGCCGCGCTCATCCTCAACGTCCTCCTCCCGCAGTTGAGTTCCGTCGAGGGGTCGCCCGAAAAGGACATCGCTGCCACGGAGGTCAACGACTGATTGGCCATCGTTGTTCGCGCTCTCGAATGCACTGACCCACAGCTGTCACCCTAGTGTGACACAGTCGAATCGATTCCTCTTTTTAAGTGTCGTGAGATAGCCGCTGTCACCATAGAACGTCGATTAGAGGTCCATACGTGGTGTAATATCGATTTTGAAAAATTGCGACTGTCAGCATCTTTATTAGCGTGCCTTTCACAAAGAAAAGCGTGCAACGAGCGCTCGTGGTCGTCGAAGGTACCGAATCGACGAAGGAACTCGTGCGAGAAGCCGGCGAGCTCGCCGAAGGCGTTGGAGCCGAACTGTTCTTGCTCCACGTCACGACCGAGGAACAGTTCAGCGAGTACGCCACCTCGATGGCCGACATCCCCGAACGAAACGTCGGCTACGGCGGCAAGCGGGCCCGTGAGGGCGCACGGCTGTTCGCCGAGGATATCGGTATCGAGATGTTCGATGGGCTCGACGTCGAGTACGAGGCCATCGGTGCTCTTGGTGACTCAGCTTTGCACGTTAAGTAGCGCCGCGTTGTAGGCGAGGGTAGCGGACGATGCTGCCAATCACAGATCTTCTGTCGTGTACGGAGCCAANGCTTTGCACGTTAAGTAGCGCCGCGTTGTAGGCGAGGGTAGCGGACGATGCTGCCAATCACAGATCTTCTGTCGTGTACGGAGCCAATCAACGAGTTCGAGTCACTGTCGCCCGAGCAACAGCACCACGCGAAAACCTACACCACAGGTCTTGTTGCCGCCAGCAACAAGACCGTGGCTGGGATCGCACGCGAGGTCATTCCCTCACAGGGCAAACGAGCAGTCAACAAGTTCCTCACCGAGTACGATTGGGACGAGGATCAGGTAAACCACGAACGCCTCGAAGAGTTGCAGA
>NZ_AOMC01000104.1 GCF_000336695.1 Halococcus morrhuae DSM 1307 | reverse complement strand
ATTTGCGTTGACATACTTCGCCGTCTTCCGCTTCAACTCCGTCACTCTGGCGACCTGATCCGACGTTGTCTAGCGATTAAACACGGCCATTAGACCCCACTCCGCGAAGATACGGTATGGCACGGAATTCGTATGGAGTTTCGACGGTCGAGATCGGACGGCCACCCACAGATACCATCAGTAATGACGCTATCACGGTAGGGTGGCGTTCATACCCCGGAGTCGTCCGCCAATGACGATCTCACGACTCGGTGTTCATACCTCGGTCGAGGAACTCTTTCCACCGGCCGTGTTGCGGGACGCACTTACCGATGCCGGGCCCACAGTTCGGATCGTCGAGACCGACGACGAGCTCGCCGCCTGCGATGCCCTCGTCACGTTCGACTACGAGGAGTCGTTTCTGCAGGCCGATCTCGCGTGGATCCACTCGATCTTAGCCGGCGTCGATCACTTCCCGTTCGATGCACTCGCCGAACAGGGGACACTGCTCACGAACAGCGCCGGCATCCATGGTGATAGCGTCGGCGAGACGGTCGCCGGCTACATGCTGATGTTCGCCCGCGGCCTGCACACCCAGCGCACGAACCAGCTCCACCAGGAGTGGGCGTATCCACCGTGGGACGCCGCGTTCACACTCGACGGTGAATCGCTCTGTGTGATCGGGTTGGGGACGCTCGGGCGGGCCATCGCCATGCGAGCGGACGCACTCGGCATGGACGTTACCGGCATCAAACGTACGCCGATGCCCATCGATCATGTCGAGACCGTCTATCCACCCGACGATCTCCATGAGGCCGTCGCCGAGGCACGGTTCGTCGCACTTGCCGTGCCGCTGACCGACCGGACCACCGGCCTCATCGGCGAGTCCGAGCTTCGGATGCTGCGCGACGATGCCTACCTCATCAACGTCGCCCGCGGGGGCGTCATCGAGCAGTCGGCACTCGTCGACGCATTGGAATCGGCGTCACTCGCCGGGGCGGCACTCGACGTGTTCGAGACCGAACCGCTCCCGGACGAATCACCGCTGTGGGGGATGGACAACGTGATCGTGACCTCACATGCGGCCGCAGCGAACCGCGAATACTACCGGCGGGTGGCCGTGCTCGTTCGTGAGAACCTGCGCCGACTCGACGCCAACGAATCACTCACCAATCAGGTCGTTTGAGCTACGGCTTCCCCATTTGGCGCAGTTTCGCCGCCCGTTGAGCCGACGACTGGAAATCCCAGATGAGCTGTACCGATTTCAGGGGGTAGGTTCCAACCCCCGCTTCAGCTGGTACGGATCGTCACGGTCCCATCGAACTTGAGGAGGACCGACTGGGCGAGATCGCCGAAGAGCGCTTTGCCCGTCGGCGAGCGTTTTCGCCCGCTGATGAAGATATGATCACAGTCGCGCTCGTGGGCGACCTCGAGGATCTGTTTTTCTTTGTCACCAACTCAGCTTTGCACGTTCAGAGATACCACCCTTTTGAACCGTCTGAGCGTCCGAGTGAAGGAAGAGATGCTCGATCTCTTCCATCAATTCGTCAAGAGCCTGTTTTGGATGGTCTCGCACCCACGAAAACAGGTTGNCGTCCGAGTGAAGGAAGAGATGCTCGATCTCTTCCATCAATTCGTCAAGAGCCTGTTTTGGATGGTCTCGCACCCACGAAAACAGGTTGTACACGGCTTCCTTCAGAGCGTATTCCAGCTGGACTTGGATCGACGACGCTTTCGAGCACTGCGTTCCCGAGGCGCTCGATTCAGGACCAAGCCGCAGCAGACTGTAGGCCAGCATCTGGAGGTGCCAGTGCCGACTGGCACCTCCTTCATCCCGTACCTCGCAGTCTCCAAAGCCCAGATCCTGCTTCGAATCC
>NZ_AOMC01000103.1 GCF_000336695.1 Halococcus morrhuae DSM 1307 | reverse complement strand
TTGGCTCCGTACACGACAGAAGATCTGTGATTGGCAGCATCGTCCGCTACCCTCGCCTACAACGCGGCGCTACTTAACGTGCAAAGCTGAGAAACTGAATGAATCGTAGCGGTGAGCGAAGCTCTCAAATAGTTCGCTATCCGCAAACGTCGACATCGAATTCCGCAGCGCCAACAACGACATACGCACGTACAGAAACACTGAGATTGTACTTCAAACCGCCAATTGCCGCTCTCGTGCATGAACAGCGAGTAGGAGCAACCAGTACTTCACTTCCGTTGCAGACACCGCGCTTTATGTGCACCCAAACATCTTTAACTCATAAACTCAACCTGGCGATTAGGTAGCAACAGCCTATGTCGAAAGAACGTCAACAATCCGCAACCAAAGAGACTAAGCATCGATTTACACGGCGAAAATATCTCGCACTTACTGGTGCTGCCGGCACAGCTGGTCTAGCAGGTTGCCTTGGCGGTTCCACTGGCGGAAACAGCAGCGGGAACGGCAGCGGCGGGAACAACAGCAGCGGTGGTGGCTCGTCCGGTGGCGGCGGCAAGCTGCAGGTCCTCCACGGCTGGACCGGCGGCGACGGCAAGAAAGCCATCAACAATCTGATCAAGAAGTTCGAAGAAGCCCATTCCGACGTCAACACCAATTTCCAGGCCATCGGCGGCGGCGGCAACACCAATCTCGACACGACCATCTCGAACCGTGCACAGAACGGCAACCTCCCCAGTTCGTGGGCCGACTGGCCCGGCAACAACCTCGTCCAGTTCACTAGCGCCGGACTCCTCGGCGACATCAGCGACGACGTCTGGACCAAGGACCTCAAGCAGAATTATTCGAAGGAGGCCAAACAGTACTCGCAGGTCGGTGAAAGCTCGAAATCCGTCGGCTCGGGGCCATACGTGGCGGTGCCGATCGGCTCCCACCGGATGAACGACCTCTTCTACAACGTCTCGGTCGTCGAGGAAGCCGGTGTCGACCCGACGAGCTTCTCGAAGCCGAGCGATCTGACGGCCGCGCTCAAGAAGGTCNTTCTACAACGTCTCGGTCGTCGAGGAAGCCGGTGTCGACCCGACGAGCTTCTCGAAGCCGAGCGATCTGACGGCCGCGCTCAAGAAGGTCGAACAGAACACCGACGCCGTCGGTCTCGCACAGGGGCTCGAAGCACCGTTCACGACGCTCCAGCTCTGGGAAGTCGTCATGCAGGGACAGGCTGGCTACCAAGGATTCATGGACTACGTCAACGGCGAGGGCGACGAGAAGGCCGTGCGGAAGGCGTTCAAAACGGTCCAGAACTACTACGACCATATCAACGACGACGCGTCGAGCATCGGCTTCACGCAGGCCAACCAGAAGTTCATGAGCGGGAACGCGGCCTTCGTCCACAACGGCAACTGGGTCGCCGGCTCCTACCGCAACCAGGACGACTTCGAGTACGAAGACGACTGGAACAACGTCACCTTCCCGGGTACCGACGATATGTACGGAATGCATCTCGATTCGTTCCCGTTCCCCGCCGACGGGCCCGCTCCCGAGGCCGCAAAGACGTGGCTCTCCTATCTGGGCACGACCGAGGCACAGGNGGGCCCGCTCCCGAGGCCGCAAAGACGTGGCTCTCCTATCTGGGCACGACCGAGGCACAGGTCGCGTTCAACCAGTACAAGGGGTCGATTCCCCCGCGGACCGACGCCCCAACCGACAAATTCGGTCCGTATCTCACCAAGACGATCAAGGAGTACGGCGAGGTCTCGCACAAGCCGCCGACGATCGCCCACGGGCTGGCCGTGCTGCCCGACGTCCACTCTGACATCGACGGTGTGATCACCAACGAGTTCCTCGGCTCGGAGAACCTCGACTCCGCAACCAAGGGGATGCTCAATGCCGTCTCCGGATCGAACTGACGTGCGACGGTCGATCCGATCACGGCTGAGCGACCTCCGCACTCGACTCGTGGGCGATACCGGTGACGACGAGACCCCGGTTCGCACCGACGGCGGGGCGACCGTGAGCCGTGGCTCGGCCGGCACAGGCCTGTCGGATCGACTGCGATCGCTGCGCAANGCGACCGTGAGCCGTGGCTCGGCCGGCACAGGCCTGTCGGATCGACTGCGATCGCTGCGCAACAGCCGATTCGTCGGCTCGCTGCCATTCTGGCTCCCGCCGTTCCTGTTGATGGGGCTGTTCGTCTACGGTGCGATCGGCTGGAACTTCCTCATCTCGCTGACGGACATGGAGGGCTTTGGGAATCCGGACTACTCCGCGCTCGATTTCCAGCAGTACGCCGAACTGTTCGGGAGCCAGGCGTTCATCAACGCCGCGCGCAACACGTTCGTCCTGCTGGTCGCATTCACGGTCCTCTGTCTCGTACTCGGGCTGGTGCTCGCGATCCTGCTCGATCGCACGCTCCGATTGCAGAACACGTTCCGGCTGGTGTATCTGCTGCCGTTCAGCCTCTCGTTCGTCGTGACGGCCCAGCTCTGGGCGTGGATGTACGATATCGACAACGGCATCATCAACTCGGTACTGAGCATCGGCGGACTCCAGCCGGACTGGATCGGCAACCCACAGCTCGTGCTCGGTGCGGTCNTCTTCGCGCTGGTCTGGCAGTTCAGCGGCTACGCGATGGTGGTCTTTCTCGCCGGATTGCAGGCGATCCCGGACGAACACTTCGAGGCGGCGCGCATCGATGGCGCGAGCACGATCACGATGTACTGGCGGGTCATCATCCCCCAGCTCAGAGGCTCGGTCATCAGCGCGCTCGTCGTGCTGATGATCGGTGCGCTCAAAGCGTTCGACTTCCTGTACGCGCTGTTCGGCCAGTACCGTCC
>NZ_AOMC01000102.1 GCF_000336695.1 Halococcus morrhuae DSM 1307 | reverse complement strand
CTACGTCCTCGCGTTGCTCGTCGTCATCCCGTATCTCTACAGCCAGTACCGCAGGGGTGCACTATGAGTCAGGAAACCGTTACAGCCGACGCGACCGACGGCGAATCGTCGACGAGTGACCTGCGCGATGCGATCGGCGGGAAACGAATCCTCCTGTACGCAGTGCTCGCGCTCATCGCCGTCTACTTCCTCGTGCCTCTCGAAGCAGGGCTCGTCACGTCGTTCAAGACCAACGAGGCAGTCATCAACACCGCGCCGTATCTCCCGCCCGGACCGGACGGGTT
>NZ_AOMC01000101.1 GCF_000336695.1 Halococcus morrhuae DSM 1307 | reverse complement strand
GGCGCGTTCCTGACCGCACTACCGACGCTGCTCGTCTTCATCATCTTCGGCGATCAGTTCGCACAGGGTGTTGCCGGCCGAACGTAGACAGACAACGATGATCGAAATACAATCTCAACCAGCGAACGGAGGTATCGAATGGCCGAACTGAGTCTCGATGGCGTCACCAAACGGTTCGGCGACGGCGGGGACGACATCATCGCCGTCGACGACGCTTCGCTCGACATCGACGACGGCGAGTTCCTCGTCCTCGTCGGGCCGTCGGGCTGTGGGAAGAGCACGACGCTGCGGATGATCGCGGGGCTCGAATCCGTCTCGTCGGGAACGATCAGTCTCGACGGGACCGTGATCGACGACCGCCAGCCCGCCGACCGCGATATCGCGATGGTGTTTCAGAGCTACGCGCTCTACCCCCACATGACCGTGCGCGAGAACATGAGTTTCGGGCTCGAAGAGAGCACGGAGATGCCCGACGACGAGATCCGCGACCAGGTCGAATCCGCCGCGGAGATGATGGGCATCGAACAGCTGCTCGATCGAACGCCCAGCGAGCTCTCCGGTGGCCAACAGCAGCGCGTCGCGCTCGGCCGTGCGATCGTCCGCAGTCCGGCGGTGTTCCTGATGGACGAGCCACTGTCGAACCTCGATGCGAAACTGCGCTCGCAGATGCGGACCGAACTCCAGCGGATGCAGGAGGATCTCGGGGTCACCACGGTCTACGTGACCCACGACCAGACCGAGGCGATGACGATGGGCGATCGGATCGCCATCCTCGACGACGGCCGACTCCAGCAGGTCGCCACGCCGCTCGAAGCCTACCACGAACCCGCAAACCGGTTCGTCGCGGGCTTCATCGGCGAGCCGTCGATGAACTTCTTCGAGACCACGGTGGAAAACGGACGTCTCGTCGGCGAGAACTTCGACTATCCGCTCTCGGAGGACACGCGCGCAGACATCGGCGATACGGCCGACGTGACCCTCGGCGTGCGTCCCGAGGACATCGAACTGGTCGATGCAGTCGAGGGCGATGGGGAGCACGATTTCCGTACGGTTGTCGACGTGGTCGAGCCGGTCGGCAGCGGCAACAACGTCTATCTCGCCTTCGAGGGCGACGAGAGCGCATCGGAGCTCGACATGGACGAATCACGGACGTTCGTGGCGACGATCGGCGGGCTGCGACGCATCGAAGCGGGCCAGCCGGCGATCGCGCGGCTTCCCGAGGACGCGATCCACCTGTTCGACGGCGAGACGGGCGAGGCGCTGCACAACCGGAACCTCGACGACGCCGAACAGGTCGAACCACAGCTCTGATCGACTCGGTGTGTTTTTCAGCCGTTCGCACCGACCGGAGACATGAGCGAGATCACCGACTACGAACTGTTCGCCGTCCCGCCACGCTGGCTGTTCCTCCGCGTCGAAACGAGCGACGGCCGCGTCGGCTGGGGCGAACCCGTCGTCGAAGGGCGGGCACACACGGTCAGAGCGGCCGTCGAGGAGCTGTTCGAGAGCCATCTGCTCGGTGCCGACCCGGACCCGATCGAGGACCACTGGCAGGCGATGTACCGCGGCGGCTTCTACCGCGGCGGACCGGTGCTGATGAGCGCCATCGCGGGCGTCGATCAGGCGCTCTGGGATCTCAAAGGCCAGCAGTTCGACGCGCCCGTCCACGAACTCCTGGGTGGCCCAGTCAGAGATCGGATGCAGGTGTACAGTTGGGTCGGCGGCGACCGCCCGAGCGACGTCGCCGAGGCAGCCAGCGAGCGCGTCGGGGCGGGCTTCGATGCGCTCAAGATGAACGCGACCGCGGAGTTCCAGCGCATCGAATCGCCGGCTGCGATCGAGGCCGTCGGCGAACGACTCGCGACGGTCCGGGAGGCGGTCGGTCCCGAGGTCGGGATCGGCGTCGACTTCCACGGCCGGGTCGCGAAACCGATGGCCAAACGGCTCGCGGCGGTGCTCGAACCACACGATCCGATGTTCATCGAGGAGCCCGTACTGCCCGAGCACGACGAGCTCCTTCCCGAAATCGCCGCCCACACGACGACGTCGATCGCGGCCGGCGAGCGCCACTACTCGCGGACGGATTTCGCACCGCTGCTCCAAAGCGGCGGCGTGGACGTGATCCAGCCCGACCTCTCACACGCCGGCGGCATCACCGAGGTCCACAAGATCGCGAGCATGGCCGAAGCCCACGACGTCGCGCTCGCGCCACACTGCCCGCTCGGCCCGATCGCGCTCGCCTCGTGCCTCCAGGTCGACGCCTGCGCGCACAACGCGATCATCCAGGAACAGAGCCTCGGGATCCACTACAACAAGGGGAGCGACGTGCTTGACTATCTCGCCGACCCATCGGTGTTCGACTACGAGGATGGCTTCGTCGAGATCCCCGACGGGCCGGGCCTCGGCATCGAAATCGACGAGGAGCACGTCCGCGAGCAAGCGGGCGAGATCGACTGGCACAACCCGATCTGGCGTCACGACGACGGTTCCATTGCCGAGTGGTAGCGGTGCCGGTATCGTGAACGAACCGGCTCAGAGCGAAACCGGCGAATCGCCCTCCCCGGCCTCGTAGATGGCTTCGAGCGCGCGCATGTCGACCAGTCCGTGCTCGCCGTTCGGGTGTGGTTCGGTTTCGGAGAGCACGCGGTCGGCGAAGTAGTCGAACTCCTCGGTCATCTGGCTGCGCTGGTCGAAATCGAGCGTGGCGTCGAGATCGCCCCGTCGGACCCGAAGTTTCCGCGGTTCGTCGGGGAAGAAGACGGGATCGAGTTCGAGTTCGCCCTCCGTGCCCGTGATTCGGAGATGGCTCGATTGGGCGGCGTTCTGACTCGCCGTGCACACAGTCGAGACGTCGTCGGGGAAGTCGACACGGAAGCTCGCGCGCTCGTCGGACACGTCGGAAAAGGCGTCGTGGGAGGCACTCATCGATGCCTGGACCGAGACGGGATCCGAATCCAGGACGAACCGAGCGGTGTTGAGCGGGTAGATACCGAGATCCATCACGCTCGCGCCGTAGCCCGCGAGATCCGGATCGAGCCGCCACTGGTCGGTGTCGGAGTTGATGTCGAGCAGGCGCTGGGTCATCGCACCGTGGACCGCGACGGGCTCGCCGATGAATCCCTCCCGAACGAGTTCGCGCGCCCGCCGGACGGCCGGTTCGGTCTGCATCCGGTAGGCGATCATCAGGGGGACCGACTCGCACGCCGCGACAAGCTCCGCGGCGCGCTCGACGCTCGCCTCCATCGGTTTCTCGCAGAGGATCGCCTTGTCGAGCTCGGCGGCCGTCTCGGCATACTGCAGATGGACGGCGTTCGGCGTGGCGATGTAGACGGCGTCGTACTTCTCGCTGGCCGCCCCGTCGTGGAACTCCTCGTAGGTCAGGCCACGGACGACGGTGTCATTGGCGTCGGCAGCGGCCGTCGCGCGCTCCGCATCGCTGCTGACGAGCACCGTCGTCTCGCACAGCTCCGAGCGCTCGACGGCCGGCAGCGCCTTTTCGAGTGTCCACCAGCCGAGACCGATCATCGCGATCCTGACCGTGCCGTCCGCGTCGCTCCGCCAGTCGCGCTCGGTGAACTCGTCGAAGAACTCGGGGAGGTCGGGGGTACTCATCGCCGGCGGTTGTCGGGCCGGCGGGGTGAGTGTGTCGGTGCTACCCCTCGGCGCGCAGTCCGTCGTAGAGATCACACAGCCGCTGGCCGTCGCGCGCCCAGTTGTACTCGTTCTCGACCGCCGCTCTGCCGTTCTCCCCGCAGTCGTCCGCCCGCCCCTCGTCGGTGAGCTCGGTGAGGGCGGTGCCGAGTGCGTCGCCGTCGCCGGCCGGCGTGACGAGCCCGCAGCCGGTACGACTTACGATGCGCGCGAGCGGCGCGACGTCGCTGGCCACGATTGGCACGCCCATCGCCATCGCCTGGAAGAGCTTGTGCGGGACGGTCGTCTCGGTGTGTGCCGTCGCGGCGTGAGGGACGGCCGAGACGTCGCTCGCGGCCAGATAGCGGGGAACGTCGGCGAAATCGACCCAGCCGGTGAACGTGATCTGCTCGCGAATGCCGAGCGAGCGCGCGAGCGCCTTCAGCCCCGCGACGTAGTTGTCGTTGCCCGTCCCGACGAGCAGGAGTTCGGCGTCGGGGCTTTTCTCGACGAGTCGCGCGAACCCCTCGACGAGCGTGTCGAGCCCGCGGTGACGCGTGAAGTTGCCGACGTAGGAGACGACGAACGAGTCGGGATCGAGATCGAGCGTCGCGGGCGGCTCGACGTCGCCGGCGAAGGCGTCGAGATCGACGGTGTTCGAGACGACCGTCATGTCGGTGGATTCCGCGCCGCAGTCGCGGATGTAGTGTGCGCGGGCCTCCTCGCAGACGGTGACGGTACGATCGGCGCGCCGGACGCACTCCCGTTCGAGACGCTTGAGCCGCCAGGGTGCGAAGGCGACGCGCTGGACGAGCGCCTCGGCATCGCGGGCGATCTCTCCCCAGCCACGCATCTGCTGTATCTGCCGGGCCGCCTCCGGGTAGTTCTCGTGGAGGTCGGCGACAACCGGCACGCCGAGCTCCTCGCCGAGCGCCAGCCCCGTCTGTACGAGCGGGAGATCGTGGATGTGAAGGGCGTCGATCGGGTTCTGCCGGTCGAGTTCCCGAACGGCGCGCTGCCAGGGCGGATGGACGGCGCTCGCGACGTAGCGGAGCCCGTCGACCACTCCCGAGAGACCTGCGAACAGCCGGTCGGCGGGCAGGCGCTCGACGTCGATCCCGTCGAGGCGCGCGAAACTCTGCTCGGTCGGCCCGCCGCGACAGAGCAGCGTGATGGAGTGGCCGGCCGCACGCAGCGCCGACGCCTCCTTCCGGACGCGGATGTCCGGCGGGAAGCGCTCGGGGAGGAGCATACAGACGTGCATACCGTCCGGAACACGCTCAGGGACTTAAGGCTGGGTTCACGCCGCGACCGCGACACGAGGGGTTTTCACCGCGATGGTCCGAACCCGGCGCATGACCCTCGTCAGCGCCATTCTCCCGACGTACAACCGCGCCGACTACGTTTCCGGGGCCATCGACACCGTCTTGAAACAGAGCCACGACGAGATCGAGGTCGTGGTCGTCGACGACGGTTCGACCGACGACACGACGGAGCGACTCGCGGCCTACGAGGACGACGACCGCGTGCGCGTCCGCCACAACGAGGAAAATCGCGGCATTTCGGCGAGCATGAATCGGGCGGCGGAGCTCGCCGACGGCGAGTTCGTCTGCGTGCTCAACGACGACGACCGCTGGCACGAGGAGAAGGTCGAAAAACAGCTTGCGGCCTTCGAGCGTGCGAACGACGAGGTCGGGGTCGTCTACACCGGCGGGGTTGTCAAACAGGGCGAACGAGTGGTCAGAGTCTATCGTCCCGAGCGTCGCGGCGACATCTACCCCGACGTCATCGCCCGGTTCGGCCTCCATCCCCATTCGAGCCACATGCTGCGCGCCGAGTGTTTCGAACTGGGAGGATTCGATTCCGACTTTCCCCGTGGCGTCGACTGGGATCACTGCATCCGCCTCGCCCAGGAATACGAGTTCGAGTACGTCGACGAGCGCCTCGTCGAGCGCATCTTCCACACGGACAATATCTCACAGCAGCTCACTCACGGGGTCGAGGTCAATCGGATGATCTGGGAGAAATATCGCGAGGAAATCGAGAGTCACCCCGACATCGAGCGCCGCCTCCGCGAAAAGCAGTGTCGAGCGCACGCGCGGGTCGCGCTCGAACGCGGTCAGCGTCGGCGTGCGTTCGCCTACGCCCGCCGCGCGATGGGCTACGAGCGCTCCGCCGAGAGCGCATTCATCATGCTGTTCGCGCTGCTCGGTCAGCGCGCGCTCGGCGCTGCACGCCGCGCGCGCGACGCCGTGATGAACTGGCGGGCGACGGGATCGAACACCGACGGCTGAAACAGTTAAGTAATACTGTCCAGTAAAACGGCTATGGCACGAACCGTCTGTGCGAAGGTTCCCGACGAGATGAAAGCGGAGATCGATCGCACGGAGATCAACGTCAGTGCGGTCGTTCGTGCGGCCCTCGACGACGAACTGACGCGACGACGGCGGTCAGACCTACGGGAGGACGCGAGCGCTCTCGGTGAACGGGTCGCGGACCAGGTGAGCGAAGAGGAGGTCGCCACCGCCGTCCGCGAAACCCGCGAGGAACACTGACGCTCGTGGCCGAAGCGTATCTGTTCGACGCCAGCGCGCTCGTCGATCTCGTGTTGGGTCTCGGGCCGCCATCCGTGGGGATCGATGTCGTGTTCGATGGCTATCTCCTCGATCTGACGCCCTACGAGGCCGGAAACGCACTGTGGAAGATACGGTTCGCGAACGACGCTATCACCGACCGGGACCTCGATGACGCACTCGATGTCCTCGAACGGCTCGACCGCGAAGTCTCGTTCGAGGACGCCGCCGGGTCCGAACTCCGGCCCACGATGGCGATGGCGCGGAAAACGGGCTGTACGTTCTACGATGCGAGCTACCTCATGGTCGCGGACCGCGAGGATCTCACGCTCGTGAGCGAGGACGGCCCGCAGCGAAACGCGGCGCAGGATGCCGGTGTTTCCGTCCGTACACTTTCCGATCTCGCGAACGATCACGGGTGAGTGATCCTTCGTTCGTCATTCACCAGCGATCACGCAACACGCTCGCTTTCGTCCGAACAGTACTACTCGGCAGGATGTACGCCAGACTTCATCTACTGAAATAATTGTTTACATGATCATATTTTCTCAAAGAGTGTGTTTTTGAGTGGGTTCGGTACCGTTCCCCGTCAGCGGACGAGCGAATAGCCGCGCTGCATCGCGTCCATCCCCACCTGTCCGAACAGCGAGGCGAGAAGGGGGATCGCCGTCCGGAGCGAGGGCGCGTGATAGCACGCGAGCGCGAACGAGCGCACCGTCGAGAGCGACCATCGCCGATCACGCAGTTCCATCCGGGCCTCTAGCTTGTCGGTGTTCGCCTGCGCGTTCGCCCGTACGGAGGCCGGGAAGTCGTCGTAGAGATCATCGTATTCCTGGATGATCTCCCTGCGCCCGTGGATGAGCCCCGGCGATTTGCCCCGCGAATCTTCGATGACGGCACGATCGACCAGCGCCTCGTCGACGAACTCGAACTCGTGCTCGCGCGCGAGATCGATCATCAATCCGAGATCGTCGCCGCCGGGGCGGTCGGGTAGCGGCAGGGTTCTCGAAAGCGCATCGCGCGCGACGAGCATCGTCGAGGTGACGCACGGCGAGAGGGAAAATTCGAGCGCGCGCGCGAGCACGTCGCCACGAGCAGTCGAGTCCGGGAGAATCGTCGTGCCGTCCTCGTAGGTCATCCCGCAGTAGGCGACGCTCGCGCCCGTGCGTTCGAGCAGCGCGATCTGGTCGGCGAGTTTCTCCGGGTGGAGGCGATCGTCATCGTCGAGGAACTGGACGTATTCGCCCGTGGCGCGCTCGGCACCCACGCTGCGGGCGGGGTTCGATCCGATATTGTGATCGAGCTCGACGTACGTGAGATCGTACTCGTCGACGACGGGCATCGCGTGGCCTTCGCCGGAGTCGTCAACGACGATGGTCTCCGTCGGCTGCGTCTGTGAGACGACGCTCTCGATGGCCTCGCGGAGGCGATCGTTGCGGTAGTAGGTCGGGATCACGACCGAAACGAGTGGATCGTCGGACATGGTCGAGACGAGCGAAGGAATAGCTAAATGTGTGCCGAGAGCGCGTTGCCGACAGTGACCCGCGACGCGATCCTCCGGAAGTGGGTGCGCCAGCCCCCGACCACCCCGCTCATCCAGCAGCTCCGCGACGAGGAACGCCAGCGCGCGCTCGCCGAACTCGACGGCGGGCGCGTGCTCGATCTCGCCTCCGAAGCGAACGTCACCCGTGGCGTCTCGGCCGACTCGCTCACGCGCGTCGATTTTTCGGACGACGCGAGTTCCTACGCGAGCGAAACCATCGGCGACGCCGTCGACGAGTACCAAAGTGCCGATCCCGAACGGCCAACCCTCCCCTTCGCCGACGACGCGTTCGACGCCGCCGTCTCGATCGGCCCCTACGACTGGAAGTTCCTCGACGTCGAATCGCTCACCGCCGAGGTGGGGCGCGTGCTCGACGATAGCGATGGAAAGTTCGTCTTCTCGGTGCCGACGCCCCGCTCGCCCTACGCCGCGAACGGCTGGCCCGACAATCACTACTACGAGCCGCGCGAGGCGCTCTCGCTGCTCGCACCCGACTGGCGACTACTCGACGCCGATCTCGTCTTTCAGTACCCCTACTACGTCCACATGGCGCTCAACACGCTCCCGGCGAACCTCCAGGAGCCGTTCGTCGGCGCCGCCGAGCGTGCGAGCGACGAACTCACCGCCCGCGGGCGCTGGAACGACGCCTCGTATCTCGTGCTCGCGGCCGAACCGCTCAACTATCGGGGCTATCTCGACGACGCGCTCGACTGCCTGTTCCGACCGGTCGACGAGAACGGCTTCTGGGACATGGAGGACGAAAAAATCCTCCGCGGGCTCGATTACGAAATTGCCAGCGATGACGAGAATCCCGAGTTCGAATGGACGCCCGACGACCGCGAGCTGTGGCGCTACGCACCCTTCGGGTTGATGGGCGCGCTCCAGTGGCGCGTCTCCGCACTCGGCACCGATCGCTACGACGACGAACTCCGGAGCGCGCTCGACTACTTCGCCGACGAGATCGAGAGCGGAACGCTCTCCGCGATGCCGAGTTACGGCATCGGCCCCCTCGTCTGTGCGTTCTCGCTCGCGGCCGAGGTGTTCGACGCCACCCACGAGCGCGTCGCGTGGGAACTGTTCGAGCACTCGCGCGAGCGCTTCGACTTCACCCACGCCGAAGACAGCCTGCTCGCCTACGGCTGGTCGTATCTCGCCGAGCGCGAGTCCGGATCCGTGGTGCGAGAGGCGCTCTCGGAGGCGTTGGCGCTGATGAACGACCGGCTCACTCCAGGGGGGCTGTTCGTCTTCGACAACCACACCACCCGCCGCCATCAGAACCAGATGTACGCCTGCTGGGGGTTCGCCCGCGCGATCGAGGTGACCGGACAGACGGGCTATCTCGAAAACGTCGAGCGCGTTCTCGAACGGACCGTCGACGAGCGCATGCGCGACGACGGCGCGTTCGTCTGGGAGGACGAGATCTCGTCGATCCGGCGCGCGCGCCGCAGCGCGACGAAACGCCTCGGCTTTCGGCCGCCCTACTGGAATTTCCTCTACGAGTGTCACCAGACGTTCTTCGTCAACGCGGTCGCCCACTACGAGGCGGCGGGCGGCGAGCGCGACTTCGATCGCGAGGTGAGCCGCGCGATGGCCTGGATCTACGGCGATAGCAGTCGTGGGGATCTCGTCGAGCTGAGCGAACTCGGCGTCCCGATGCGCTTTCTCACCGTCGACGACGGTCTCGACGTCGACGATCAGATGTACAAGGGCTCCTACGAGATCGGCTCGTATCTGATGGCGCTCACGAATCTGCTCGCGGAACCGTAACGTCGGGCTCCGGCGTCGCGAGCAGCGATTCGTACAGTTCACGCAGCTTCTCGGCATCACGCTCGCTGTCGAACGCACCCTCGGCCGCCACGCGGGCGTTCGCGGCGAGCGAGGCCTGTCGGTTAGGATCAGCAAGCTTCACCAGCGCTCCAGCCAACGCACCTGTTCCGTGTCGCACGCACAGCCCCGCTCCGGTCCGTTCGAGTAGTCGCTTCAGCGGCGGCGTCCCGCTGGCGACCATCGGAACCCCGAGCGCCAGCGCCGTGAAGAACGCCCGCGGAACCGTGGTCTCCGTCGCGTGCGAACGCTCGGGCAGCACGCAGACGTCGCTCGCGGCGAGATAGCCGGCCAGCTCCCGGTCCTCGGTGCGAAAGCTGACCCGGCCGGCGGCCAGGCGTCGCCGCGCGAGTCGTTCGAGATCGTCGAGCACTGCCTCCCCGATGTCGCCGACGATCAGCACGCGGAGATCGGCGGCACGGTCGGCCGCCCGCGCTGCAGCCGCGACGACCGTTTCGAGCGACTCCTGGGAAACGCCATCGGTGACGACGGTGACGACGAACGCCGTCTCGGGATCGAACCCGAACCCGTCGGCCGGCTCGGTATCCGCGGCGAGATCGGAGTCGACGGTCTCGCGGACGACCGCGACGCGCTCGGGATCGATGCCCTTCTCGCGGACGTACTCGGCACGCGCTTCTTCACACGTCGTCACCAATCGATCCACGTCGGGAACTCGTTTTCCGAGCAGCCGGCCCCGCCGCCACGAGGAGTGGAACACGCGGCGGGTATACTGGCGGAATCGACCACCACGTTCACTCTCGGCCGCCGCTGTGGCAGCCGGCGCACTCGGCAGATCGGCGACGACGGGAACGTCGAGTTTCGTACCGATCTTCAGCCCCGTTTTCAGCAGATCGAGGTCGGCCACACAGCAGACGTCGATCGCCCGTTCGTCGTCGACCTCGCTTGCGGCACGCAGCCAAGCGGGCTGGACGTAGCTCAGCGCGTAGCGTGCGCCGTCGAGGATTCCCTTAGGTCCCGAATACAGCTCGTCGTCGGGCAATCGCCGAACGTCGATGCCGTCGACGATCGCCTCGGTCGGCCCACCCGTTCCGCGCGCACAGACCGTCACCGCGTGGCCGCCCGCCCGCAGCGCCGCACCCGCCCGCGCGAGGCGTTCGTCCGGCGGAAACGCTCCCGCGGTGAGCATACAGACGTGCATCTATCGCGGCCCCCCGGACCCTCGGCTGTCGATCATATCATCCCTCTCTCACGGGCCGGGTTTCGCTCTTGTGGTCGTGCTGGCGAATTCGTCGTCCGTGACGGAATAACAGTCCTCAGCGGAGCGCCTTGGCGGCGAGGTTGCGGTCGTAGGTCGCGAGTAGCTCCTCGGTGACGGTCTCCCAGGCGTACTCGTCGCTCGCCGCCTGCCGGTTCGCCTCGCCCATCGCGGCCACGCGTTCGGGGTCGGCGACGAGTTCCGCGAGCGCGTCGGCGAGCCCGTCGGCATCGCCCGGTTCGACGAGCAGCCCGCGCTCGTCGTCGATCACTTCCGGGATCGCGCCCACCGTCGTCGAGACGATGGCGTTGCCCGCGGCCATCGCTTCGAGCATCGCTATCGGCAGCCCCTCGGCGTGGGAGGGCAGGACGAAGATCGAGCCCGCGCCGAGCAGCTCGTGTTTTTTCTCCTCGGAGATATAGCCGAGATACTCCACGTTGTCGTAGGTCGTGGCCAGCCGCTCGGAGTGGTTCGAGAGCGGCCCCTTGCCCGCGATCGTCACCCGAAAATCGAGATTCCGATCGGTGAGTTCGTCGACCGCTTCGGCGAACTCGACGACGCCCTTGCGCGGGAGCTGGTTCGAGACCGTCACGATGTGCGGGACGTCGCCGTCGAATGACGGTGTGTAGTCGGCGGCGTCGACCGCGTTCGGGATCACCGTGAGCTTCTCGGGATCGGTGTGTTTCGAGAGCGTCTCCTTCCAGTATTCCGAGAGGACGACGATCTCGTCGGCGGCACCGAAGACGATCGACTGGAACCAGCGGACGAGTCGCGATTCCGTCGAGACGAACACGTCGAACGAGGAGCCGTGGACGTGGAAGACGACGGGACACCGCCAGACGTACTTGCTGAAGAGTACGTAGTAGCCCGCCCGGTAGAACGAGAACCGGTGCGAGGAGTGGACGTGGACGATGTCCGGCCGCGAGCGCACCGTATAGGAGAGCATGTTCCAGAGGATGACCAGCAGCGAGCGGACGAACGCGCCGACACCCTCGGTGTCGAACGCGCCGCTCTTGTGCGCCGACACGTGGAGTCGGCCGGCGAGATGGCGGCGCTGCTCGCTGATGTACTGGCCGATCCCGCCCGGTCCCTGCCGTCCGACGATGAGGAGTTCGGTGTCGCGCATTATTCGACGTACCCCAGCCCTCGCAGGCGTTCCTCGACGTCGCTGAAGTCCTCGCCGTCGGTGCGTTCGTCGCTACGCGACCCGCTGTCGGAACCCGTGATATCGACGGTCTCGATCGATCGTTCGGCGGCCGATGAATCGGGCGCGAACAGCTCGTCGAGCACGCGCCCGTCGACGGTCGTGGGCACCGCCGCACCCATACTGTGGAGCACCGTCGGCGCGACATCGAAAACGCTCGCGTCCGTCGGCGTCGCGTCAGCGGCGATGTCCGGTCCTTCGGCGAGGAAGATCCCTTCGGGACGGTGATCGGCGGCGTGACTGCCGGGATCGGAGAACACCGTCTCGGAGAGCGAGGGTTTGACGTAGTAGCCCTCGCGTGGTTCGACGACGAGGTCCGGCGCGGCGTCGTCGGTCGGGAACAGTTCGTCACCGTCGTGAACGTCGAGAACACGCTCGTCGGTGTCGGGATCGCGGACTCGCGTGAGAGCATCGGTCAGTTCGGTTTTGAGCGCGTCGATCCGGCCCGGCGGGACGATCCCCTGCTCGAAGCGTTCGGTGTCGTTGACGTAGAGGGTGCCCTGGGCGTGGACGAACGCGGTCGTCTCGTCGTAAGCGACGTCGTAGCGCACGTTCTCGCCGGGGATGCCGGCGGCGAGGCGATCGACGAGCGCGTCCGGCAGCCGTTTGGCGAGCTCGTCGACGTCGATCTCGAATCTGTCGAGCGTGCCGAGTACGCGCTCCTTGGTGAGGCCGATCCGCGAGAGCGTGCTGCGCGTGCCGGTGTCCGATTTCGGCGTGAGATAGCCCGCATCGGCGAGCACCCGGTTGACGTGGACGTTCTTCTCGATGGGACCGAACCCGTGATCGGAGACGACGAAGAGGTTCGCGTCGTCGTCGGCCGCCGCCTCACGGGCATCGCCGAGCACGGCGTCGAGCTGTTTGTAGTGGTCGAGTAAGATCTCCTCGTCCCAGAGGAGATGCTGGAGGCGGTCGGGTGCGGTGTAGACGAAGAAGAACAGTCGCCAGTCGTCGGCGAGAAAGTCGTTCATCAGTTCGCGGCGGGCGGCGACCAGCGACGCGAGCGCGTCGGGGAACTCCCCGGGTCGGTCGCGATACTCGTTCCAGTCGAGCCCGATCTCGTAGTCGGGCACGCGATCGGCGATCGTCGCGGCGAGCTCGGGCGGGTGAGTGAACCCCTCGTCCCTGCTCGGCGTCATCATCCCGGTGACCATCCGACCGTCGATGGGCGATGCGGGATAGGTCATCGGCATGTTGACGACCGTCGACGGCGAGACGAGTTCCCAGAGTGCGGGCTGTGAGACGTCCTCACCGGTGTTGACGCGGTGGCGGTAGTTCGTCCCGAGTTTGTAGAACGCGTAGATCCCGTGTTTGTCCGGCCGGACGCCGGTGGCGATCGAGGGCCACGCGAGCGCGGTGTTCGCGGGCTGCGTGCTCGCGAGCGGTCCCGCCGCGCCCTCCTCGATGAGGGCGGCGAAGTTCGGCAGCTCGCCCGCCGCCGCCCACGCACGCAGGCGCTCCCAGGGCACGCCGTCGAGACCGAGAACGAGCGCTCGGCGTCTGGCATCACCCTCGTTCATAGTTGGTACATACTGGCTGGATTTCCTCTCGTGACGCCCATTACCGTTTCCATTCGCGCCGTCGCCCACACACCGTCCGCAACGCCCGTCTAGCCGCCGACAGTCGGTCCGCTCGTCGGCGTCGGCGTGCCGTTCGACGATCCATCGATGATACCGAATATCGACTCGGAATCGGTTGTCGTCGGCGTTGCGGTCGGTGTCGCGGTGGCGGTCGCCGTGGCGGTTGCGGTAGTGGTCGGCGTCGCAGTCGCGGTCGCTGTCGGCGTACGCGACGGCGTCGATGCGTTGCCGAACACCGAGCGGTTCGTCGGCGGTGCCCGCGGCGTCGTCCCGTTCGCACCGGCGGTGCGGCTTTCGTTCGCAACGGTGGCGCTCGCTCCGTCGGCGGGCGAACTGCCGGCGACGTGATACAGGTCGAACTCGCCGTTCGTCTGGACGAGACTGACGCCCGACTGGTGATCGAGCGCACTGACGTTCTCGCGGCTGTAGCGCAGGCTCCGGTAGACCTCCACCTCGCGCTCGCGGGCAGCCTCTGTCACGGCCACGTACCGATCGTTCGACGTCCGACCCGCGAGCGCACTGAGATTCTCACCCGGGATCCCGCGACCATGCTGTGAGACGGGCGTGCCTTCGACGCCGAGAGCACCGTGTTTGTACCGCCACGGCCCGCTCCGCAGCCCGTAGATCGGCGTCTCCTCCGTACTGTGCTCGAAGGCGAACCCATAGCCGGACATCTGGGTCTCGCTCACCTGATCGTTCGGCTGGAAGATGTACGGCGACGGGAAGACGACCACGACCGAGAGCGCGAGCATCGCGACGATGATCACCGACAGCACCGCGCGAACGCTGCCGATCGGGGCGATCTCGGAGAGCCCGGAGACGTAGCGATAGAGCGCGATTGAGCCGAGGATCGTCGCGAACAGCATGATGAGTCCGGCGTTGCGGAAGAACAGCTCGGAGACGGTGCCGATGTAGAACAGCAGCGAGTACGGGATCAACACCACCAACCCGATGGTGAAGTACTTGATCAGCGCCGTCGTGTCGGGCGCGTCGCGCAGCCGGCCGAAGAGGCTCGTCACCATCAGGAGCCCGGCGAGCGCCGCGACCACGAGGCTCACGCCGAACAGTTTGAGGAACAGCTCGACGATCGAGCCGCCGATGGCGGTCAGCGATGACGCCTGACTGGCCGTCGAGGCACCGAGCTCGGCCCCGCCCGTGAGGAAGCTCAACAGTTCACGAAGCACCGCGTTGACGGAGCTTTCGTACCGACCCCGGCCGATCGACCAGAGCATGAACGAGCCGATGAGGAACACCGTCGGCCCATACATCGTTCGGTGGGAGGCGATGGCACTATCCGGTCGTATTGACCGATAGAGAAGCTGTACGCCCGAAAGCGTGATGAACAGAATGATGAGGTTCGCGGCCTGCTGTGAGTGAAAGAGCACGAGGCCGCCGAGCGCGACTGCGAAGGCCGCACTCACTGCCGATACCGGCAGGCGCGACTCGAAGACGTCGGTCGGACTGGTGAGATAGTTGATCAACAGATAGACGATAATCGGCGTGATGAGGATCGAATCCGAGATCGGATGCGGTGTCATGTAGTTCACCCCCATGTGGTTGATCGGGAGCACCAGGAGACCGGCGAGTCCGCTCAGCAACATCGCGCCGCGATGGGAGGTCATCGAGCGCACACACAGCGGGATGAAGACGAGATAGGCGACGACGTACGCGAGCACGATCAGCAGCAGCGAGCGCGGGACCGTCGTGTTCGCGACGCCGCGGATGAACAGCGACGAGGTGTGGACGCCCGGATAGAACAATCCGAACGCGCTCAGCGACCCGTCCAGGAGGTCGCGCGTCCAGCCGAGATGTGTCAGTCCGTCACCGGAGCCGTAGTAGAAGTAGCTCCGCAGCAGGGGGAGACCCGCGATCGCGACGATTCCGCCGCCACCGAGACTCAGTCCGGCCAGACTGACGTAGCCCTCCGGCGCGTACAGCGTGACGAACACCGCGACCAGCAGCGCGATCGCGACGCCGAGCCAGAAGCCGATCGGCGTCGAGCCGTAGATGTCGATCTCGTAGCCCGTGGCGGGCTTTCCGTAGGCGAACAACACGCCGCCGGCGAGCGCGAGATAGCCGACGACGAGCGCGAGTTTCTGTGCGCGGTTGTTCGGTTGTGAGGTCGTGAGCGTACTCATCGTATCAATCCATGCCGCTTGCGCGGCACGTCCAAACGTACTCGCACTCTCGAAGCGGCGTTATAAACGTTTACCGCTCTCGACCGCCGCGTGGTGTGTCCACACGCGATCGCTGCCGGCGATCGACGCGCCATACCGAGGTGCATAAGCCACCGAGCGTGAAACCCTTCCGGAAGAATGCGACAGCCAAACGTCGTCTGGATAACCCTCGAAAGCACCCGTGCCGACCACACCACGATGGGTGGCTACGCGCGCGATACGACGCCCAACCTCGACCGCATCGCCGGGGCCACGCGCGGACGCTCGTTCGACAACTGCCACACGCACGGAATCTGGACACTCGCGTCGAGCGCGTCGATCCTCACCGGCACGACACCCACCCACCACGGTGCGGGCATGCAGAACGACGCCATTCCCGAGGAGCTCGACACGGTGCCCGAGCGCCTCCAACGCGCCGGCTACCGAACCACCTGTCTCTCGCCGAACTCCCATCTGAGCGGCGGCACCGATCTCGATCGTGGCTTCGACGAGTTCACGTGGCTGAGCGCCGACACGCTGGTCCAGGAGGCCGGCCCGCGCATCCTACTCAAATATCTGCGCAACTGCCGTCGCCACGGCCCGGGGCTGACGACCGACACCAGGAAACACGGGACGGGGTTCGTGATGAACGAGATCGCCAAGCGCCGCATCGGCTCGTACGCCGGCGACGACGAACCGTTCTTCCTCTACGCCCACTACGGCGACCCCCACCACCCCTACCACCCGCCGCGACGCTTTCTGGAGCCCTACGCCGACGATTTCGACATGACCATCGACGAGGCGCTGGCGTTCGGCCAGTATCACCACGACAACTTCCACCAGCTCATCGCCGACGGCTGCGAGCTCAGCGACGACGAGTGGAACGTCCTCCACGCGCTCTACGACGCCGAGATCGCCCACACGGACGAGTTGGTCGGCGACCTCTTCGCCCACATCAGAGGGATCGATCTCGACAACACCGTCTTCGTCGTCACCGCCGACCACGGCGAGCTGTTCGGCGAACAGGGGATGCTCGCCCATCTCGTCGTCGCCGACGACGCCGTGACTCACGTCCCCTGCATCGTCCACGGTGCCGACGCGCTCGTCGATCACGACGGCGAGACCGTCCAGCACGCCGATCTGATGACGACGCTGCTCGAATCCGCCGACGCGAACACGACGGGGATGCAGGGTGTCGATCTGCGCGAGGAAACGCGCGAGCACACCCTCACCCAGCGCGGCGCGAAGCGCACGCTGAAAAACCTCGACCGATTCGAGGAGCTGAATCCCGAATTCGACCGGGAGCGCTACCACGAAGCGACGTTGCACGCGCTTCGCACCGACGAGTTCAAATATCTGAAAAGCGACGAGCGCGCCGAACTGTTCGCCCTCCCCGACGAGACCAGCGACGTCTCCGACGACGAACCCTCGGTCGTCGAGCGTCTGGACGACGAACTCGAAACGATCCTCGAAACGGATGGCCAACCGGTCTCGACGGAGGAACGCGACGGGGAGTTCACCGACGCGATGAAGCAACAGCTCTCCGATCTCGGCTATCTGGTCGACTGACGGATCCATCGGAAGACCGGGGTTGTGGCACTCAGTTCTCGTCGGGGATGTAGCGTCGGATGTACGGGATCCGAACTCCGAGCCGCCCCTCGATGAGTTCGAGCGGGATCTCGTCCTCGGGCTGGAAACAGCCCGTCACCGCACAGATCACGAGCGTCGCCAGTCCCGCGACGACGCCGAAGAGCGGGATCGTCAGCAGGCTCAGCGAGACGGTCGACGAGAGCGCGAACGCCGGCGGGAACAGGAGCAGGGGGAGGAAGACGTACATCTTGACGGTGTAGCGCGAGAACGGCGAAATTCCGGCGACGCGGTAGAGGAAGGCGAACGCGACCCAGTTGAGCGTCGCGAACGAGAGCGCCGAGGCCGCCGCCGCACCGACGATGCCGTAGCGCGGGATCAAGAGTACGTTGAGAACGATGTTGGCGACCGCCGAGATGACGTTCACCGCGAGGATCGAGCGCGTGTAGCCGAGCCCCGAGAGCGCGTTCTGACAGTAGCCGGCCATCCCGCTGACGAAGAAGCCGCTCGACAGGATGGCAAGCGTGGCACCNGATGAGGACGGTCCATTTGGCGGTGAGTTTGTGGACGCGATCGAGTTCGCCGCGGCGGCCGCTCGCGTCGAACCGCGAGGTCAGCGGGAGATAGATGAAGCCGAACGAGGAGAAGATGACGCCGAGACCGAGCGCGAGCGGGTAGGCGACGTCGTAGATGCCGACGCTCGCGTTGGAGAGATAGGCACCGAGCATGATCGTGTCGATCTGCGAGAGCAGTTTCGTCACCGCCGCCGAGAACAGCAGCGGGAGCGAGAACCAGAGCAGTTGCCGGCCATGCGTTCGCACCGGGCCGCGCAGCGTCAGCAGTCGGTTCAAGAAGTAATGGATGGCGATGAACCCCGCCGCGCCGGCGATGACGTAGGCGTAGCCCGCGGCGAACACCCCAAAGCCCGCGAAGAGAAGGGCGACGAGCAGACCGAGGCGCAGCCCGTTGTAGAGCAGGTCCCGCGCGTACGTTCGATAGATGGTGTTCTCGAAGCCACGAACCCCGCCGACGCCGATCTTCTGGCCGACCAGCACCGGGATGGCGAGGACGAACAGCGCGACCAGCTCCAGCGGGGCCGTACCGTCGAAGATCGTGTCGATGATCCATTCGAGACGAAAGAGGAGCAGTGCCGTGACGATCAGCGTGACGACCGCCGAGAGGGCCAATCCGGTGAGCCACGTGCCGCGCCTGTCGCGCTCGTCATCGAATCGCGACATGAATCGCGGGACCCCCTGATCGAAACCGGCGATGCCGAGAGTGAGCCCGAGGCTCATCACGGCGATGCCGAGGCTGACCTGTCCGTAGGAGCCGGGCGGGAGCAATCGTGCGATGATGACCCGCTCGACGAGTTTCGAGGAGGAGCCGAGCAGACTGCCGACGAGTACGAGGCTGGCGCTCGACACCACACCCGTGAGACCGGTCCGGTCGTCGGCCATGTCCTCGTTGCTCGTCATCTGTCAGTAACCACCGTCTCCGCATACCATCCAGGCTCTCGACCGCGGGGTCGAACAGTCGATGGGCCGTCGATACTACTCCCTGAAAAACGGTCGGGGGATTAACGCACCGGTTGCAACCTCACGACAGACGCTTTTGCAGTCGACGCCAGTTGTTCTTCGCGAGCAGTCGCGCGACGAACCGCGGGTTGCGCTGCTGGAGGCTGTGTGGGTAGTACGTCCCCAGTTCGTCGGGCTGCGATGGACCATCCCCCGCCTGGAGCTGCTCGATGCCGGCGGCAAAGATCTCCGTCTGGAGCGCGTAGACCGCGTCCCACACGTCGTCGAGCGTGGGTGTGGGAGGCAGTTCGCGCGACATGACGGCGACGATGCGCCCGCCGTCGATCTCCTCGGAGAGCTGCTGGAGCGTGATCGCAGCGCTCGGATCGTCGTTCATGTACGAGATCTTGTGACCCATACCGCGATACTCCCGGATATCGCTCGTGTGAACGCTGAGAACGCCGTGTTCGGGTGCATCGAGGATCGGACCCTTGAGCAGACCGAAGCCGAAGCGGATCACCACGTCGCAGGCGTCGCCGAGATCGGCGGTCACGTCGTCGGGCAGCGTGTTCCAGGCTCCGCCGGCCGACACCGGCTCGCACTCACGGATCGACGCCTCTCGCAGACAGTCGGTCTCGGTAACGGGTCGGGACTGGAGCCAGTCCATCTGCTCGGTCTCGCCGAGCAGCCAGCCGAGCTTCTCGTCGCCGTGGATGAACGCCTTCAGACCGCTTTCACGGACTACCTCGACGAACAACCCGAGATCGGCAAGCGAGATGCTGGTGCCCTGATTGACGGCGTCGGCCCCCGCCGCGAGCGCCGATCCCTCCGTCACCGATCCGTCGACGACCACCTCGTCGATCGTCACCCCGTCGAGCGCGGCGACGTTTTCGAGCGCCTCCTCCTCGAACCGCGTAAGCATCGGGTTCGCCAGCACGCCGACGCGCAGTCGTTCGCTCATCGGCGTGTCCTC
>NZ_AOMC01000100.1 GCF_000336695.1 Halococcus morrhuae DSM 1307 | reverse complement strand
CGAAAACGTGCTTGTGATGCAAACTGACGGCGAACGAGAGCTCCCAGCCAATGACAATCTCCCGAGACGGGTGCTTGACTTGCTCGATCTGAGTGTTGCTGCGTATGGAATCGAACCAGAGGTTTGAACGCGGCCAGAGAGGCAGACCTCTCTGGCTCGCGCGTTCGTTTCGGTAGTTGGTTCGGTTCAATCACTGATCGATAGTTGTGTCGTAATATATTAGATAATCGCTTACCTGATTCGCATGAAATAGACGTCTGAATCACGCCGATTCCGCAAAACAACTCATGGGATCGGAATCAGGTACTGAAAGCGGGTTCCAACATCAATTTCCAACGAATCGTATGATGGGTAGCTCTGGGCCCAGAAGGATTTTTGCGAGAGGGATTGACTGATTGAAATGGATATAGTATGAAACGTCTCTACAACTGTATTGATGAGTGGCTGCGGGACCTCTCTCGTAGACGGTATGCGGCCTTCGTAGGAACGTCAGCCGGTATTGGGGTTCTTATCGTCGAGTTATCATTGAATGCCAATTTTCCCATCATTTCGGCGCTTACGGTGGGTCTCGTCATATTCAGTCTGGAGTGCGCGTTTGGGCTCCTCCAGGCGACCGAAGGGTAACTGAGTGCCGTTCTCTGTTAGTTTTCTTGGTTCCGATGGTGTGACAACCGTTCTATGACACCCCTGCGTGTCCCGTTTCCTTGTGGTGGACAATGATTGTGACTGGGCTGACATTGTCGATCTGTCCCAAATTACAGCAGTAGGGAGATAGTTAGACCAGTAAGGGAGAGGATAAACCCTCCGACGGCACTGAAAAATTGCCAGTTGGGACTAGTCGGCCCAGCGGGATTATCTGCGAATGTTAAATCGTATGCTGAGCTAAGGACCATTCCAATGCCAGCAACTGCGAACAAAACCATCAGCAGTGACGAGCCTCCCCGTAGTGCTGAGACCGATACGACTACAAAAATAAGCCCAACACCCAATAGCGAAAGGAGATAGATACGCTGGTAGTTCACAGCTGGATCGATACACCTCTTAATCAAATCTCTTGGGTTGCTCTACGACTACTGTGCTGCACTGCGGCCTTTCATGATCCCTTTGGGCCGGGTTGGGAGGATACACGTGAATCTGTCTTGTCGAAAGGAGAGTGTCTATGGAGAGGGCTGATCAGGACCAGCTGATCTGATCACGACATTGTGAGGGAGACGAGACACGATCTCATCGAAAGCAGTACCCTCCTTCTTGGTGAAGAAGCGATACCACTCGTCATCGACGCGGATTTCGAGGACATCGAGAGTCCCTCGTTCCATTCGGTAGAACATCCAAAACCCGAACCAGCAGAGGACGGCTGAGAGGTACGCTCCACCAGCAATAGGGTTGAATGCACCTGCCAGCAGGTATGGAACGGACATAAACACGAACACGAGTCCAAATCCGGCGAACGCGTAGCCGATCCGTTTGAATCCGGTTTGAGACTTATCGGTGTCTCTCCTGATTTCCGAGATTTCATCGATTGAGATCGTCTCAACTGATGTCTCCTCATGCTCAGCGTTGATGTGGCGAATCTCTTGGTCGGTGCAGGTGATCCTTTGATTGGTGCTCTCGTCGGTGTAGTCGTCAAGATGGACGTCAGATAGTTCGTACACGTTCCACCAGCCTCATTGGCGGACTACAAACCACCGAGGCTCTTAATTCTACACTCTCCATGCACCCAGTCGCCCTGCTGCGCGGTGCCCGAGATGATGACCAAATACGAGAACCCACCTTGACCTGTTGACGATAGCTGATAGGAACTACGCGCGGTCGCTTGCCGTCGCAGCGATCGCCGTTCGGACGAGCGGACGACGAAAGCAAGTCCTTTAGGTAGCCTTGGTGAAATCCGGGCGTATGTCTGACGGGACGCTTCGGTTGCTGCTGCCGCGCCCCCTCCGTCGGTTCCCCGCCGATCTCGCGGCGATCGTTCTGCTCGTGCTCGCGACGGGGGTCGCCACGCTCGCGCCGGTCGTCAGCGAGACGCCGCTCCGGGTCGTGCTCGGGCTGGTGTTCGCGCTGTTCGCGCCCGGCTACGCGTTCATCGCCGCGCTGTTCCCCGAACGCGGTCCCCGTGTCGAGGGCACAGCGGCGACCGACGGCGAGGAGAGCGAGCGCTCGGCGGCGACCCTCGACGAGTCCGTCCAAGAGGCCGACGACCGTTCCGGGCTGACCGAGCGTGCCGATCCCCGCCGTGCGGGCAGCATCGACGGGATCGAGCGGGTGGCGCTGTCCTTTGGGCTCAGCATCGCGATCACGCCGCTGATCGGGCTTCTGTTGAACTTCACGCCCTTCGGCATCCGGCTCGTCCCGATCGTGCTCTCGATCGGCGGGTTCACGCTGGCTGCCACTGTGATTGCCGCGCTGCGTCGCCAGGCGCTCCCCGCCAACGAACGATTTCGTGTTCCGTACCGTTCCTGGATAGGATCGGCGCGGGCGGAGCTGTTCGATCCCGAGACGCGCCTCGATGCCGTGTTGAACGTCGTGTTGGTCGTGAGCCTGCTGCTCGCGATCAGCAGCGTCGGTTACGCCGTGCTGGTCCCCAAATCCGGCGAGAGCTTCAGCGAGTTCTACCTCCTCACCGAGAACGAGTCCGGCGCGCTCGTCGCCGACGACTACCCACAGAACTTCACGGTCGGGGGGAGCCAGCCGCTCACCGTCGGGATCGGCAACCACGAACACGAACAGGTCGACTACTCGGTCGTCGCCCAGCTCCAGCGCGTCTCCGTGCAGAACAACTCGACGACCGTTCGCGAGCGCCGGGAGTTGGATCGGTTCAGCCGGTCGATCCCCGCGAACGGGTCGGCCAACTGGACCCACGACGTGACGCCGACGCTGACCGGCGATCGCCTCCGGCTCACCTATCTGCTCTATCGCGGCTCGCCGCCGGATAGTCCAACTACCGGGAACGCCTACCGGGAGACGCATCTGTGGGTGAACGTCTCGTCGCGGTCGGATTCGTAGCGTATCGTCGCCTCAAAGACGTCCGTCATCCATCCGATCGGACCTCGAACGAGCCACAGCTCGATTCAACGAAACCCTCAAGGCGCTTTCTGGTAAGGAGAGGTATGCACGAGACCGGTCGCCGGACCTCACGGCGAACATATCTGAAGCGGCTCGGTGCCGTCACTGCGGTCGCCAGTACTGCTGGCTGTGTCGGCGGGCTCGGTGGCGGTGGCTCCGGTTCCATGACGATCGTTCCGGGAACGGCTCCCGGGTTCCCACCGTTCGAGACGAAACAGGGCGGCGAGATCGTCGGCTTCGATATCGATCTCCTCTCGGCGGTGGTCTCGAACACCGACTACGAGCTCGAAAGCTGGAAGGACTTCGAGTTCAGCTCGCTCACCCCCGCGCTCAAAAACGACAAGATCGACGTGATCGCGGCCGCGATGACGATCAACGAGAAGCGCGACGAGTCGATCGACTTCACCAACCCCTACTACAGCGCGGATCAGGCGGTTCTCGTTCGGCAGGGAGCCAGCTCGCCGCCGTCGAACTTCGCCGGGCTTGCGGGACGGACCGTCGGCGTTCAGGAGGGGACGACGGGGGCGAGCGTCGTCGAGAAACAGCTCGTCAAACCGGGGAAGATCGCCCAGTCGAAGTTCAACACCTACGGCAACTACGTGCTCGCCGTCGAGGATCTGGTCAACCGCAACCTCGACGCCGTGGTGCTCGACACCCCGGTCGCCCGTACGTTCGTCGACCGGCGAGCGGTGACGATCGCGGCGACCTACGAAACCGGCGAGAAATACGGCTTCGGCGTGCGGACCGACGCCGACGACCTCACGAAGGCGCTGAACGACGGGCTCGAACAGGTCAGAAACGGCGGCAAGTACGAGGAGATCCGTGACGAGTGGTTCGCTGGCGGCGGCACGGGCGGCAACGCGAGCGCCGGCAACGGAACTGGCGGCAACGCGAGCGCTGGGGCCACGAGCAACGAATCCACGACGTCCTCCAGCTGAGATGCTCCCCGGAACCGGTGTCGTCGGCGCTGTCACAGTCGGCAGTCTCGAACTCTCGATGCAGATACTCGCACAGCTCGGTAGCGACACCTGTGGGAGCCTCCCGCCGGACGTGGCGTTCGTCTGTGAGAACGTGGGCTATCTCGCCGGCGGACTGGTGTTGACGATCGCCCTCACGATCGCGAGCCTGCTGGTCGGGCTGGTGGCGGGGTTTCCGGCGGGCGCGATCGAGGTGTACGGCGGCCGCTATGCGTCACTCGCCGTCGAGATCGTCGGCACGGTGTTCCGCGGGACGCCGATCGTGGTGATCCTGATCTTCGCGTATTTCGTCGTCCCGATCACCGACTGGTTCCCGATCCAGCGAGTGCTGCCCGTCGGCGGCGCGTTCGTCGCCGCGGTCGTCGGCCTCGGGCTGCGAAGCGCTGCCTACCAGTCACAGCTGTTTCGCGGCACTCTCCAGAGCGTCGACGAGGGCCAGATGGAGGCCGCACGCGCCGTTGGGCTCTCGAAACTCGGTGCGATCCGCCACGTGATCGTCCCACAGGCGCTCCGGCGGTCGGTACCCGGGTTCCAAAACGAGTTCACGATCGTGTTGAAGGACACGAGCGTCGCGATCGCGATCGGCCTCGCCGAACTGTTCACCCGGAGTCAGGATCTGTTCGTCCAGCGGACGACCGCGGTGACGGAGGTCATCCTCCTCATCAGCGCCGTCTACTTCGTCATGACGTTCGGAACGAATCGCGCCCTCGAATATCTCAACGACTACTACGCGATCCCCGGTGAGTCGACGTGACCGTGCGGCCCGATCGATCGTCGCGATC
Organism: Halococcus morrhuae DSM 1307; assembly: GCF_000336695.1. Taxonomy (GTDB): domain Archaea; phylum Halobacteriota; class Halobacteria; order Halobacteriales; family Halococcaceae; genus Halococcus; species Halococcus morrhuae. Next base: position 23,852 of record NZ_AOMC01000100.1, on the reverse strand, counting down.
GCTTCATACGACAGCCCCGAGGGTGGAAACCCACGACTTCAGTCGTGGGAGGAAACCCGACCCAATTTTCGCGTTCTGTGTGCTATGCCGTTCCGACCGTCTGACTCCCCCCACCGGGGAGCAACGATGTCTTTAAGTATCCCAATGTTCTATATGAAATATGGAGATTCGGCGCACTGTTCCGGTCAAGCTCGACGTGAGCGACAGTGCCGCCGAATCCCTGTTTGCGACGTTCGCCGAGTTTCGCTTCGCCGCGAACCTCGTCGTTCAACGCGCTCGCAACGACGACGGCTACGTCGAGACGAGCAAGCAACGCCTCCACGAACGTACCTACGCCGAAGTCCGCGACCGAACCGACGGACTCACCGCGAACCTCGTGCAAGCCGCCCGTTCGCGGGCGGCGGACGCCATCAAAGGCGTCGTCGCACGGTGGTCCGACGGCGAGTACGCCGAACTCCCGACGTTCACCGCCGACTTCGCCGAGTACGACAAGCGGAGCGCGACGTTTCACGACGACCGTGTGTCGCTTTCGACGGTGGACGGCAGGGTCGAGGCCGAGTACGTTCTGCCACCCGAAACCGACGGGACGCCGTTCGCCGAATACGTTGAAAACGACGCCTTCGACGTTGCCGGTGCGACACTCCACCATCGTGACGGTGCGTTCTACCTCCACCTCCGCGCAAAGGCGGAGATGGACGACCCCGAACCCGCCGAGCACCCTTCGGTCCTTGGCGTGGACCTCGGGATCGAGAATCTGGCGGTCACTTCGACCGGAAGATTCTGGTCCGGTGGCTTGATCAATCACCGACGAGACGCCTACGAGCGCGTCCGTGGCGGCCTTCAGCAGACCGGAACGGAATCGGCGCACCGAACAATGCAGTCCATCGGCGACCGCGAGAGCCGATGGGCCGACGACCTGTTGCACAATGTCTCGAAAGAGTTGGTTCAAGAAGCCGTCGAACACGGCTGTTCGACCATCGTTTTCGAGCGATTGAACGGCATCCGTTCGCGGATGCCGAAGGCCAAGAAGTTCCATACGTGGGCGTTTCACCGCCTTTTCGAGTACGTTTCGTACAAGACCGAGCCGTTCGGTATTGACACCGTTCAGGTGAATCCAGCGTACACCAGCCAACGATGCTCGATGTGCGGCCACACAGCCCGCAACAATCGCACGTCGCAAGCGGACTTTTCTTGCGCGAAGTGCGGCTACACGCTTCACGCCGACTACAACGCGGCGAAGAACGTCGGTCTGAAGCACGTCCGGGCCGGGCAAAAGTCTCGGTCGGGACGGGCGAACCGTCAACTCGCCCTGAAGTCGGGGACGCTGAACACGAGTGGGGAGTTTCCCCCCGCCGACACTGTGTCGGCCAGAGCGGGAGTCCACCGACAAGCCCATGACTTTAGTCATGGGTAGTTGACCAGAGCATCCATGAGTGACCACGACCCCCTGTTGGCAGTCGAATCGGTCTCGAAACGCTACGGCGACGAACGAGTCCTCAACGACGTGAGCTTCACGATGGACCGTGGCGACGTCACGGTGATGATGGGGCCGAGCGGCAGCGGGAAATCCACGCTGTTGCGGTGTGTCAACCGACTCACCGACGTCGACAGCGGCGAGATCAGGCTCGGCGATCACCGCGTGACCGATCCCGGCATCGACGTCGACGCGCTCCGGCGGGACGTCGGGATGGTGTTTCAGGACATCAACCTCTTCACCCATCTCACGGCGCTGAAAAACGTCACGCTGGGACTGCGGGAGGTGCGTGGGTTCTCGAAGGACGATGCCCGCGAGGCGGCGACCGAACAGCTCGAACGCGTCGGACTCGGCGACCAGCTCGACTCCTATCCGGGCGAGCTCTCGGGCGGGCAGAAACAGCGCGTCGGGATCGCCCGCGCGCTCGCGATGGAGCCCGACCTCCTGCTGTTCGACGAGCCGACGAGCGCGCTCGATCCCGAACTCGTCGGCGAGGTCACGGCCGTGATGGCTGACCTCGCTGCCGGCGGGATGACGATGCTCGTCGTCACCCACGAGAAGGGGTTCGCCCGCGAGGCCGCGACCGACGCCCTCTTTCTCGATGCGGGATCGATCGCCGAACGCGGCCCGCCCGCACAGCTGTTCGAGAACCCCGAAAACGAACGTACTGCCGAATTCCTCGATCGCGTCAGCACGGTCTCGGGTGAACCATGAGCGAGACCGGAGCCACGCGGACGACGGCCGACACCGGCAGGGTCGTCTCGGGCTCGCTCGGCCGCTGGCTCACGATCGCCGGCGGCGTGCTGTTCTGGGGCTGGCTCCTCGCTCGCTGGCTGAACAACTGGCTCCTCCCGGCCGGCGTCGGCGTCCCGCCGGGCGAGTCGTTTCTCGATCCCGCAGCGGTCGCCCCGATCTCCGATTCGCTCGCGTTCGCGGTGGAGTATCTCCCGCAGCTCGCCGACGCCGCGTGGCTGACCGTGGTGTTGACCGTTGTGAGCATCGCGCTCGGGTTCGTGCTCGCGGTGCCGGTCAGCGTCGCGCGCGTCTACGGCACCTATTCGAGCACCGTCTCGCTCGCGTTCACCGAGCTCATCCGGGGGACGCCGCTGCTCGCCCAGCTGTTCGTGCTCTACTACGCGTTGAACCTCTCGACGCTGTTTCGCGGTCTCCCCGACGGTGGCGTGCTCCCCTCGGCGGTGGTGTACGTCGCGATCATCGGTTTTACGATCAACAGCGTCGCCTATCAGGCCGAGTATATCCGGTCGGCGCTGCTGTCGGTCGATCGCGAGCAGCTGACCGCGGCCCGCGCGATCGGACTCTCGCAGCGCCAGGGCATCCGCCACGTCGTCTTGCCACAGGCGCTGCGATTCGCCATTCCGGGCTGGTCGAACGAACTGGTCTATCTCATCAAATACTCCTCGCTGGCGGCGTTCATCACCGTCCCCGAACTGTTCAACGTCGCCCGCTCGATCGCCGCCGACAACTTCGCGTACACCGGGATCTTCGCCCTGGTCGCCGTGCTGTATCTCGGGCTCGTGATCTCGGCATCGAAGCTGATGGCCGGCGTCGAGCGGCGGGTCGCGATCCCCGGTCTCGGCAGCACGACGAGCCAGTAGCGCGACGACCGTCGATCCGCTGTGCCGGAGCAGCGATCGAGTCGAACGGCGTTCGCCACGGCGTCGGCGGTGCCGTCTCGCGTCGTTCGCTCCCTTGAGAATCGATCGAGCCGTTCGCAAATCTTGCTCGATCACACCGATCGAGGGACAAAGCATTCATCCCCCTACATCGAAGCCCGATTTACGCATGCACTACCGCTCCCTGCTCGTCGGCCTGGTGGTCGTCTCGATGCTGTTCGCCGGCTGTAGTTTCCTCTCGCAAGGGCCGGGCGAATCCACGACCACGGTATCGACGATGAACGGCACGGCCACACCGACGGACACCACGACGGCCGCGACTACGGCGGCTACGGAGACCACGACGATCACTGACGGGACGGCGTCACCGACCGCCTCAGCAGCGGCAACGGCGACTGAGACCGCGACGGCCTCCCCGACGCCGACAGCCACCTCAACGCCGACGCCAACAGCTACCCCGACACCGACGGCAACAGCTACCCCAACACCGACGCCAACTGCGACGGCAACGCCAACGGCGACACCGACCCCGACCGAAACGGCAACTCCAACGCCGACCGAAACGGCGACACCAACGCCGACGCCCACGGCGACTCCAACCGAGACGCCGACACCGACGGAGTCGGGGTCGTCAGGTGAGAACTGGCGTAACGTGACGATCGTCGCGGCCGGTTCGGGCGAATCCTACTACCGGATGTACGCCGGCAGTGGTCCCGGTATCGAACTGGGCGGTGAAGCTGATACCGAAGCGTCGGTCGAGTATGAAGACCGCGTGATTCTCGACGATCCGTACTACGCGGAAGGGTTCGTCGGCGATGGTGGCGTCGATAGCTACCGGTACTGGCCGACCGTCGAGGGCAGTCCGTCGCTTGACTTCGTCAACGACGGCGACGTGACGCTGAAGGTGTATCTCGATGGCGAGCTGTACAAGACCGTTGAACCGGGTGTAGGGGGCGAGGAACGCGTCGATCCCGACGCACCGCCGGAGGGCGAGCATCTCATCAGAGTCGAGGCGGTCGGCGGTGGACAATCCGAGTACACCCTCGCGGCGGGGGCTGCCGGTACGGAGCGGTTCTACTACGAGGCCAAGGCCAACCCCGGCACCACGGCTGACAACCCCGATTACACGGGCTACGTGTCGGGGGCGTACGGGTTCGTCGGCGATGGCGGCGTCGACTCGTACTCGACGAACGGTGGCCTTTCGAGCGTCAGCAACGAGGGCTCGGCAACGCTGAAGATCTACCAGGACGGCGAACTCTGGGCGACCGCCGAACCCGGAGAGACGATCGAGCAATCGAACGAGTGACCGACCAGTAGAGGCGAGTTCGTTACCGCGAGCGTTGCGAGCGCGACACCCGCTTGAAGGCACCGCGGAGATCGACTCGCCACAGCCGTGCCAGTGCAGGCACGCCGATCGCGATGCCCGCTGCGAGACCGGCGAGGAAGACTAGTTCGTCCATACACGCCGTTCCGTCGTTGTCACTAAAGAACTGTGCCATGGAGAGTGAAAGTGGAATCGTCCGCCGGGAGCCCGACGTGGTGGCCATGGATCAATCTCCGACCGCGTTCCCCCGGCGATAACGACACGTATTCACCGGTCGGGGACGTGCGATCGATAGAGCCACTACTGCAGCGACATTCCCATGAGAGATTTTTACAAGAAGCTGATGAAGATGAGTCTCGAGGACGCACAGGAGATCGCCCGCGACTACGAAAGCGACGCGGTCGACGAGATGGCGATGCAGCTGTATCAGACGCGTGTCCAACACTGGCAGATGCGATCGATGGAGAACCAGCAGCTGGACTTCCCGGACGATCCGTCGACGATGTACGACTGACCCAGGTGTCAGCGGTTGGATCGCGACGCTCGTCTCGCTGTTCGGTTCACCCGCTCCCGGCGGCTTGTGCACCTGCCACGTCGGTGGGATCTTCGAGTTCGCCCATCACTTCCTCGAAGGCGTCGGTCGCGGTGAGCAAGCCGACGATCTCTCCGTCGTCCTCGACCAGTGCGAGTTCCTGATTTTCCTCTTGGAACCGATCGATCGCGTCGCTGACTTCCTCGTCGGCCGGCAGCGTCATCGGTGGCGCGGCGAGCTCTTCGATGGCGAGCTCGCCGTCCCTGAGTTCACTGAACCGTGTCGTGATGGCCGGGAGATAGACCATCCCACGGAACTCGTCGAGCGTGTCGCCGACAAGCGGATAACGTGAGTACGCAGTCGCCTCGATGGTGGCGAGGTTCTCGGCGGGCGTATCCTCTGTCGAGAGGGCGGCGATCTCCTCGCGGGGCACCATGATCCCCTGGACCGGCACGTCGCCGGCGACGAGTGCGCCCATCACTTCGCTGCGTTGCTCGGCGTCGATATCGCTGCCGTCGAGCACCGTTTCGAGCCGTTTGTACAGATCGGCCCGACTGTCGACGTCCTCGTCGCCGGAATCGAGCCACGCACCGGTCATCTCGACGCCGACCAGCTTGAGCGTCCCTTTGGCGAACAGATCGCCGATGCGGAGCAACGGCCAGATGAGCCACGTGAACCAGTACAGCGGCGTCGCGCCGTACCGACAGACCTGCCTGGAACGTTCGACCCCGAGATAGGTCGGTGCCTGTTCGCCGTGAGTGAGATGTAGGAGGTTGATGATGAGAAAGCCGAGGATCGCCCCCGCCCCGACCGATGCGAGCACCGTACCGCCAAACAGTGGCTCGAAGAGCGCGGCGAGGGCCGGCTCGGCGACGATCCCCACCGCGATCGAGGAGGCCGTAATGCCGATCTGACAGCCCGTGAGGTAGATCTCGAGGTTCTGGGTCATCGCCCAGGCGCGTTCGAGCCCGGGCCCGACGAACTCGGCTTCGGTGTACTGTTGGGCACGCGTCAGTGCGAACTCGACGGTGACGAAAAAGCCGTTCGCGAGGATCAACACGAGCCCCGCGAGCAGCCGGATGGTGATCTCGGACGTGTTCATGTGGACTCACCTGCCGTGTCGGTGTTGACCGTACTGTCGTGCCCTTGCGAGCGCCCGTCGATGTCGATGGGATCTTCGAGTTCGCCCATGACTTCCTCGAAGGCGTCGGTCGCGGTGAGGAGTCCGACGATTGCCCCGTCGTCTTCGATGAGTGCGAGCTCCTGGGCGTTGGCCTGGAAGCGATCGATCGCGTCGCTGACCTCCTCGTCGGCCGGCAGCGTCATCGGTGGCGCGGCGATCGCCTCGATCGAGCGACGCCCGCTTTCGAAGGCTGCGAAATCGGCCGTGAGTTCGGCAAGATAGACGATGCCGCGCACGTCCCCATCGGTCGCGCCAACGAGCGGGAAGCGGAGATGGGGGTTGGCCTCGATGATGGCGAGGTTCTCGGCGGGCGTGTTCTCGGTCGAGAGGGCAGCGATCTCCTCGCGGGGAACCATGATGTTGCGCACCGGCAGTTCGGTGACGGCGAGTGCGTTCATCACTTCGGCGGTGCGTTCGGTCGGGAGATCGCCCGCATCGAGAACCGAGCCGAGATGTCGATGCAGGTCTGCACGCCCCTCGATCACGTCGGCTTCGGAGTCGAGCCATGCGCCGGTCATCTCGACGCCGAACAGCCGCAGCGTCCACTTTGCCACCGCGTCACCGAGATCGAGGATCGGTCGGATCACGCGCGTGAACCAGTACAGCGGTGTCGCGCCGTACCGACAGATCTGTCTGGAGCGTTCGACCCCGAGATAGGTCGGGGTCTGCTCGCCGTAGACGACGTGGACGAGGTTGACGATCACGAACGCAAGCAGCGTGCCGGCCCCGATCGTGGCGAGAATGGTCCCCCCGAAGAGGGGCTCGAAGATCGCGGCGAGGGCCGGCTCGGCGACGATCCCAAGCGAGATGCTGGCGGCGGTGATCCCGACCTGACAGCCCGTGAGATAGATCTCGAGCTCTTCGGTCATCGCCCAGGCGCGTTCGAGACCGGTGACCCCGGGTTCCACGAACTCCGATTCGGGGTACTGGCGAGCGCGCGTTAGCGCGAACTCGATGGCGACGAAAAAGCCATTGGCCAGTATGAGGACTGCACCGACGGCTAGTCGCAGAAGTATTTCGGGTGGTTGCATCGGTGCTACGGGCGGCGCTACGAGATTCAGCGGGAAAAAAGGTCAGTCTTCTGTCCGTCAGTGGCTCAGTGGTTGGGCGGGCGACGTGTGTAGCTGTATGATTCGAACGCAGGGGGTTCTCACGACGGCAGTTGTGGAGATTTAATCCGTTCGAGCACACAGACACACTCGTAGTTCTGCTGGATCAACAACGTTCGCTTAAACATCATGGATAAATATGATACACTCTTCGACGACACCGCTCCCGACGACAGCGTGTTCACGGACAAGGGTGCACTCGATCCGTTGGGCGACCCCGACGAAGTCGTCGCCCGCGACCATCAAGAACGCGAGCTAGCGACGCTCCTCACTGGGATCGAGGAAGGCTATCTCCCGACGACGGTCTCGATTTACGGGCCACCCGGCACCGGTAAGACACTCACGACCCGGCGTCTCTGTGCGGAATACGCCGATCGTACCGACCGGCTGGCCGTCGAGTACGTCAATCTCAAGGAGTGTCGCTCGCTGTTCAGTGCTGCAAACGAGATCCATTTTGAACTCACCGGCACAAAGAAAAAAGCCTACGAGGGCCTCGACGGCGTTTTCGAGGGCATCTGGGAGGCGCTTGCAGAGTATCCAGACTGGACAGTGTTGATTCTCGATGAGATCGACCATATCAAACACGACTCGAACTATGATCCGAACGATTTCTTCTATCGGCTGTTGCGCGGTGAGGGCAAGCTCAAACGCAACATTAAGCTCTCGGCGTGGTTGTTGAGCAACGAACTGATCGATGTCGATCTGCGATTTGACAGCCGTGTCGAGAGTGCGATGAGTGACGAAGAGGTGTTTTTCTCACCCTACAACTACGCGAAGTTGCGGGCGATTATCGAGCCCCGCCTTGAGCGGGCCTTCCGCGATGATGGCATTTCCGACCACGCCGTGGACTACGGTATCGGTACGGCCGCTGTTCGCTGGGGCGATGCTCGCAAGGCGTTGACCCTGTTTCGCCAAGCCGGCGAGACGGCAAACGAGGAGAGCCTCGAACAGGTCACGGAAGATTGCATCGACAGGAACATCGAGACGACGGACAAGGCATCGACTGTCGAGAAGCTACTCGACTTGCCTGTTCATCACTTCTTCGTGTTGCTTGGAGCCGCCACTTGGACCGACACTCAAACAGACGAGATCGTGCAACCGGTCACGACTGAGCAGGTCCGCGAGGGATACTCGGAGTACATCAGCGAAGCCGATCGGATCGGTACCCGTGCACTCCGTGAAACGATTACCGATCTCGAAACGATGAGTCTCGTCGAGACATGGGTCGAATCAAAGGGCAGCAACGGCCGTGTGAAACAGGTCGAAACGACGTTTGATCCAAACTGGATCGTCGATATCAAAGACCGCTATACCGAGCATTCGGGAGCTATTGAAGAGTGACACTAGCGATCGTGATGCGCCACTGAAACAGTGACATTGCCGGACCGTGACCGGCGTGCCTACCTCCCACACTGTAGGCCGGCTATGTGGTGAGGTGTATGCGAGATCCGTTGTTGATCGCGCACCATCTTGCGATTTTATGCGACTATCGGCAAATCGAAAACTGCCTGCGATATCACTCAATTCCCCAGACTCTTGCTCAGCGTCTGAACAGGCTCATTCTATCAGTGATCTTCTCGTGATTGATCGCAGACACATTCGTGTCCTTGTGAAGAACGACCCACGACGAATGCATGGATCTCAGTAGCAAGTGCATACATCTTCGTTGCACGTTCACGGGCGGCGAGTCCATCTTGGTAGTACGTTTTTGCACGGTGTTCCGTCCACAGATCCGCGAGATCGTCGGCTGTGGCTTCTGCAAAGAGGCCTATTGTGGCTGCTTCTCGATAGACTCCGGTATGTGTGCCCGGAAGGTCGCGCGATTCCATCTCTCCGCGTTCGAGCAATCGGAACTCGATAGTACGCTCGATTGCGACGAACGACGTCTCGATCACGATGGTGTAGTATCCTGCGTCGAGGAGTTGCTCGGCTCCAGTGAGAAGTCGGCACGCTTTTCGAAGTTGTAGGAGCGCTGTATCATTCACCTCGAGTCCGTCTTCGATATCCGTCGGATGCTGGTCGAACGCTGCTTGGGCTTCCTTGAGCAGCGACTCGATTCGCGTGCTACTCATCAGCGAATACCGCTTTGCGAAGTGACTGCAGTTCGTCGGTTCCGTACACACAAATTCCCTCGGTGAAAATCGTTCGGAGATCATCGCCGACCCGACGTGCGCTGTCGACTGACTCGACGTACTGTTCGATATCGAATCGGTCACCATCGAATCGTTCTTCGCGAAGATCGCTCACGATATCCGCCATCTGTCGTCGGGCCGTCGTCCGATCTCCTTTGACAACGACAAATAGGTCGATATCGCTCTGTCGGTCGGCCTCACCGCGCGCGACACTCCCGAAGACGACGATACCGACGAGATGCTCGATGTCGTCTGCTTGTGCGATCGTACTCTGGATACGATCGACGATCGTTCGAATGGGATCGTGAAACGCCGCTTGTTCGACTGCGAGCACTGGATCGTCTTTTTCGAGATGAGTCGAGTCGATAGCGACATAGTTCCGTTGGGGTGTCTTGCGGATCTCGATAACGTCCAACTGATCGAGGAGGTCGACTGCCCGCCATACTGTCGATCGGGTCGCACCCGTCACCTCAATCAATTCAGAGATCGTGAACTCACTGTCGTGTGCGTCGACGAGCAATTGAAGGATGTCGTCGGCAGCGCCGATCCGGAACACGTCAGTGTCACTGCCTGGTTGTACTCGGATACAGGTTCTTATCCCTTGTTGCATGATTTCAGATGCTGTCTGATTATGTGCAAGGACGTATAAGTAGTTGGTCCCCCCTTTCTCGATTCTGTCATGCACGAATCACGTTGTGGCCCTGTCGTCACGACTGTATGTCGCGTAATTCTCGATGGCATCCTCAACGATCGTGAGGCGATATCTGGTGAGTTCCCATTCGTTTGCAGTCGTTCGAATTTCACTGGTCTGTTCGACCTGTTCGGCTTCCCCAGCACGTTCGCGGAGCGTTTCTGGAGCGTCGACGTCGTATTCTGCCCGCCACGTCTCGATTCGCTCTTGGAGATCTTCTTTGAGCCCGATGAGGCCATCATGGTCGTACTCGTCGAGGAGCTCACGAAGCGTCCGTATCCGGACGTAGAGCGGATCGGGCGTGTACAACGCCGTTCCCTCTCGATCGGTTTTCAGGAGGACGTTCATCCCGACGAGGCGTTCGAGATGGCTCCGAGCCGTGTTCTCTGCAACGCGGGCCTCGTCGGCGATGGCTGCTGCCGATTGGGGCTGTGCGACCGCCTCCGCGACTGACCGGACCCGATCGAACGCACTCGTCTGTTCTTTCCACGCTTCGATACCAGGGTCGTTTTCTGCCATACCACACTTCGGTACCTGCCATCAATAAACCCACCCCGAGATGAAAATAGTCGATCCAATTCAACTCGCACGTACTCCCCGTAGTGATAGACTACTCCTCTATCGACAACAGAGGGAGAACAGTTACCCATGTGTCGACTCTATACATGAACATGGTCGAAGAGAAAGCTTGGGTCGATTTCAACGCGCTCGCTTTGGTCGTTGAGCGAATCGACACTGTCGCCGAGTTGCTCGACATCTCTCGCACTCGACTCCTCATCGCTGCTCTCCACGACGAACCCGATGCCCTCGTCAATGATGAGGGGTTCCGTACTCAGCTCCGAGACGCCTACTATGCTGAGCGAATCGACTTTCAGACCGTGCAATCCGTTCTCAGCCAGGAGGAAGCTATGCGACTGCAACTCCTTCGAGCATCGATCGATCGGGATCCACCCGAACCCCAGCTGAAAGCGGCCCTCCCCAGCGATGACGAGTTCTACGACGGCGACGTTTCCGTCTAGCGGGCTGGTTCTGAAACACCAGTCGACAACGACGATACCAAATAAATATTTTCCAGCATCAACGAGCCGAATCTGGATACTGAACCCCGAGCACATCCACTGTCAGTGTCGTGAATCTCTTTGGCTAATCGGTTCCCTCGCCTTCTTCCGATATCTCGTACTGTTCGAGTTCTGTGCCGATCCGGTCGTAGAGATGACTGTATGTGTTGTCCAACAGAGAGCACGCCTCCTCAAGTTGGTCTTTCTCTTCGCCATCAATCCACGCTTCAGCGTCGTCTCTCGCAAGATCCGGGAGCAGCGGGTCGGTGGCGTAGTTGTACGCGGTGGCGATAGCGTCGAGGTCCCACGCCAACGCTCGATGGCGCTCGTCTTCGATGGTCTCGATCTCATCCGAATCGAGCGGCGGACGAAGTATCGGCTTGCCAGCATCGGCGTTCTCACCGACCAGTTCCTTCAGCTCCGAGGGTGCTTCATCCTTGTCGTCCGAGAGTTCCATCTCTCGCGTGATTTTGGCCATATCGTCCTCGATTTCGTCAGCGATTTCGACGGTATACTCGTCTTGTGGGTCGAGAACCGTCGTTTCGTCTTCAGATCTCCCTCCGTGAGGCGTGTCTCGAAGGTAGGTGTGTTCGACGAATTCGCGGAGTTTTCTACGGGTCTCCTCCACGTACACCGTACTCACTGGCGCACCCCACTGCTCTTTGAACGAATCATCTCCGTCTTCCTCTCCGAACACCTGTTCGGACGCCTCCGAGAAGGCGCGGTCCATATCGGATTCAACCTTCTCCAAGAGGGTCAGGAATTCTTGTGCTTCGGCTTCCGTGAGTTGCTTGTCGGTCATTTTTCGTGCTCCTCCGGATCCTTTGAAACGAGATCCGCGAGCTGTTCGAACGTCATCCCGTATGAATCACCGAAGATGAATGCGCGAAGCATCTCGAATCGGTGCGGATCAGAGTAGTCGGTACGTTTGTGGGATTTCCCGAGCCAGAGGGTCGCCTCGCGCTGTCGGGCGACTTGCTCGTTGCTCACCGTTGGCGGTTCGTACTCCTCGTCTTCGAGTTCCGCGTAGAGTGCTTCAGCGTCCGGATCGGGAACGAAGATGTCCAGCGCACTCGCAAGGAGATCCTCGTCGGTATCCTCGTAGCCAGCGAACGCGTCCGCGAGCATCAACAACGCTTCCAGCTTGGTTTCGCCCTGCGTGGTGACACCGCTTTCTTCGTCGCTGATCACGAACCAGCCGTCGTCCTCCGTGATCGTGATCTCCGGCATGGTTCTGTTGAGGTGGGCAGATGCTTAGTAGTGTATGGCCGATCCACGTCGCAGTCGCGGCGCACCGTCATGCGTCAGCATCCGGTTCTCCCCGTTATCTCTACAGGTGAGCAAGGCGAATACCTCGGGGCTTGACCCCGAGCGGTTCACACGCATGTTCTCCGGGGCGATGACCTGACCATCAACGATATCGTCGCTGAGACTGACATCCCGCGAACCACGGCTTACTCCGACGCTGCGTCGCTCGTCGACTTGGGCGTGCTCACCCGCGACGACACACAGAAAACCCACACCTACACCGCCCACCCCGTCGTGCTCACGATGATTCTCGACGAGGGCGAGTACACCATCACCCCGACGCTCATCGATGCCATCGGGCGATTGCCCCATGATCAGGATCTCAATCTCCTCGTCGAAAACACGGTGTTGGCAAACTCGCTGCGGCACTCACCTCTGCTGTTCCGTATGCAGACGGCGAGATGACCGAACGCATTGCTGCTCGCGAGCTCGATCTCCAGCCCGCATTCGGGGTTGCCGTCCTGCATGCCCTCCAAGCGGTTGTTCTCGATATGAAAGCGTACGATCCGTATTTCGACCGGCTCCGGAATGCGCGCGACATCCCACCTTGTGAGGACGGCTAACCGGAGCTTCATCCTTGGATGACGTAACTTGACACATCCAACATCGAGAACCCAGTGTGGATCGTCGATGCGAGGCTATTCATTGCGTGTGGACGTTACCAGAATAACAAGTACACGGCACTGGCTCGCGTCGCTCAATCGGATTCACAGATACAAATCCCGCCCTCGCGTATCTGGTTAACGGCGAATTTGTGAACTGCCCGGGCAAGTGCGGTCATCGCAGTTGCTTGGTGATCAGTGGGCTGACCGCCGCCGTAATAGCTCTCGGTCCTGTTTTCACTGTAGAGGTCTCTCATGTCCGTGGCTGTCTCCTCTTCGAACAACCCGATCTGATGGGCACGCTCGTAGCTATACTCGTGATCGCGAAAGTCAGACACCTCATCATCGGTCATGGCTACTGCATAGGCCTCAACTGACCGTTCAATCGCGCCGAAACTCAGTTCGATGACTGCAGTATAATGACCGTTCTGTTCTTCGATGATGTCAGCCACTTCACGGAGCTTGCATGCTTTCGTGAGTTGTGTCTTCCAACCTCCACCGGACACGATCCCACCTTCGCGGGTCGGCTGTCCTCGGCTACGGGATGCAAATGCGTCCTCTGCTTGCCTGAGTGCATCGAGCACTGACTCGGGATCGGATCCGTTACTCATTGTTCTACCTCGTTCATCAGCAATTTCTCAACCGTCTCGAACTGTGATGTCTTGTACAGCGGAATGCCTGAGAGAACGATCTCGCGGATATCGTCCGTGTACTGTGGAATGGATGCTGCATCCTCGACATCGATGTCGTAGGCATAGCGGTCCTGTTCGAATTCCTGTTCTTCGAGTTCCAAGACGATATCGTTGACCGTCCGCTGGCTTGCTGCCCGACCTTCACTGACAAGGATCCACAGATCGATATCGCTTCGACGGTCAGCAGTTCCACGCGCAACACTCCCGTAGAGCATGATTCCCAACAGATTCTCCAGAGACGCTTCAAGCTCGTCAACGGCTGTTTTTACTGGCAGCTGAAACTCAGACTGCGGGATGCGAAGAAACGGATCATCCGGGATCGAGAGCTGCTCGCGATTGATCTGAATGAGACGCCGGTTCCCATCGATGGTCTCGACAACCAGCCTGTTCGCTTTCAGACTATCAACCGCTCGTGTAACGGTCGGCTTGGTATTTGCCGTTTGAGTTGCTATTTCGCCGATTGTGAACGCATCGAATCGGTGGCGTGATAACAGTAGCAAAATAGCATCGGTTGCTTTGCTTTTGTATAACCCGGCGTCGGGAGCTGGTATCTGCAGCGATATCGTGGTCCCTGTCTTACCTTCACTTTTCATCTGACGTTCCATGTAATGTCTGACGTAACGTTACTATTAAACCTTTATACGAATACGGAGGTAGACTCAAGTACACGAATTAATCTGGGTGGGACATACTGATGGCGAGTGTCGGATATCGTGGGGGTTGCGTCCGATTCAGTCGGATCGATCGTCGTCGATGTCCGGCCTTCCAGCGATGACGAGTTCGACGACGGCGACGTTCCTGTCTGGTGGGCTGATGCCAGCGTTCACAGTAGGTATTGGAGCACGATGACTGCTGCCACGCTCGTGACCACTGCAACCGGCAGTCCGATACGGACGAGTCGGCGAACCGAGATCGCGATCCCGTTTCGCGAGCTCTGATCGAGGACGAGCAACGTTGCAGCACTGGCGATCGGTGTCGCGTTCCCGGCGAGCGTACTCACTGCGGCAAGTATGTACCAGCCTTGCTGGTCGGTGATTGCCGTCGACAGCAAGACGACCGCCGGCACGTTGCTCACGAGATTCGAGAGTACGAACGTCGCTCCCGCGAGCGCCCACCCTTCTGTGAACGGTACGTGTTTAGCCCCGAGCGATTTCGGTAGTCTCTCCTAGGTCCCGTACGAGCAGTGCAGTAGGTCGATGCAACAGGCGAACGAGTTCATCTTCGAGGGATGGTCTCCGGATCGGAGACCATCCCGTCTCGTCTGGTTATGACTCCGTCGGAGCCAACCAAAGAAGAGATACTCGACCGCCTTGCTGCGCTTGAAGAAGAGAACCAGCAGCTTCGGGAACAGGTTGAGGAGCTTGAAGAGCTCCGTAAGGAGAACAAGCATCTCAGAGCCAAGCTCCGGTGGTACGAGGGACCGCATACACCGCCAAGCAAGGAACAACCAGGCGATGAAGAGTCGTCCTCGTCCGATGGGGACGAGGACGACGAACAGCCGCGTACTGACGGCGGCACGCCTGGTCGAAAAGCCGGACACGAGCCAGAATGGCGCGATGCTCCTGATCCTGACCAAGAAATCGAGGTCACGTGTGACTGTTGTCCTGAGTGTGGCGAACAATTTGACGAGTCGGCGGGCGTCAGCCCCCGACTCGTCGAGGAACTCCCAGACCCACAGCCACCAGAGGTCACCCAGTACAACCGCCACCACTACGAGTGTCATTCCTGTGGGACAGAGACTGTCGCCTCACACCCCGACTGCCCCGATAGGGGGCAGTTCGGGGNCCCAGTACAACCGCCACCACTACGAGTGTCATTCCTGTGGGACAGAGACTGTCGCCTCACACCCCGACTGCCCCGATAGGGGGCAGTTCGGGGTGAACGTTATCGCTCAGTCAGCACTTTCTCGGTACGATCACCGCCTTCCTTACCGAAAGATCGGTGACCGTTTCGAGCAACTGCACGGGCTAGAACTCTCGGGCGCGTCCGCGTGGCACGCGACCGAGCGCGCTGCGCGCGCCGGTCGCTGTGAGTACGAGCAGATCCGCCACCAGATACAGCAAGCCGACGTTGTCCACGTTGATGAGACTGGAATCAAACGAGACGGTGAACAGGCATGGATCTGGACGTTCACCACCGAGAACCACACGCTGTACGCGGTCAGGGAGAGTAGAGGGAGTGATGTTCCCGCAGAAGTCCTCGGCGAGGACTTCGCGGGAACGATCGTCTGTGATGGGTGGACGGCATATCCGGCCTTCAGCAGCAACCTCCAGCGGTGTTGGGCGCATATTCTACGGGAAGCTGAAGATGCCGCCGAGAAGCAGGCAGAAGGCGAACCGATCTACCGTGCCCTCAAACAGCTGTACGTCGCTCTCCAGACCCGGCTGGAGAGCGACTTGACAGTCCGTGAGCGAGCAGAACTCCAGCGTGTGGCGCGGAGAGAGCTTGAATCGCTGATAGAGCGGTCAGTTCCCGACGGACCAGTGGCAACACTACTCGGAAAGATCGAAGGAGGCCTCGACCACTGGCTCACCTTCATCGGTGAGCCAGCGGTCTCTCCGACGAACAACGCCGCTGAAAATGCGCTTCGTGAGCCGGTGGTCCTCCGGAAGATCATTGGAACACTTCGGAACGACCGCGGTATGTTCGTGCATGAGACACTGCTGTCCCTGCTGGCGACCTGGCGCCAGCAGGGACGCAATCCCTACGAAGAGTTCAAGCGAGTTGCCCGGGACAACGAGATGATTTCACGATCTCAGGCTGTACCCGCTGTTGCGTCCTCGGGGTAAACACGTACTGTGAACGTTTCGAGCGTTCGGACCAGCACCGTCCCCTCAAGCCCGCCCACGAGGACGAATATCCCGACGAACAGCACGATAATGTCCCAGTCGATACGCCCCAGGATCTCGTTGCCCGGCACCCGTCGGAACAGCTGTAGCCATGCGATGTGGAGGACGCCCATCGAGGCTGCGATCACACCCGGGTTCACGTCGGGGAGTGCTGCGAGCAACACGACCGTGAGCAACAGTACGCCGCCACTCGATAGCGCCCACGCCCGGTCGAGGTCAGGAGCTGGGAGTTCAATACTGAACGCACGGCTCTCAGTCAGCGGGAACAGCATGACCCCGGCAATCACGAGCCCGAGGCCGGCGACGGGCCCGAGGATGCGCACGAACTCGACGGTCGTCAGCGGACTGTGGCTCAGGATATACGCGTTCTGTGGGTTCCCGAGCGGTGTTGCGAGACTGCCGATGTTCGCGCCGAGAACGACGGCTACTAGCGGCGGGACCGGATCGAGGTCCGTGTCTCGAACGGCTTGAATCAACACTGGCGTCAGCAAGATGACCGTCGCATCGTTGAGTGCAACCGTGCTCATCACCGCCGCAAGCCCAAGCGCACCGAGGGTGAGTCGTCGCGGTGTGCCCGTTCGTTTGACGAGCTGTGTAGCTGCCCAATCGTAGAACCCGCTTTGGGCTAACGCTTCGACGTGGGCGAGCATCCCGAACAACAGCAGGATCGTTCCGGTGTCGATACTCGCGAATGCCGCCGACGGCGAGAGTGCTCCACTGAGGATCACGACGACTGCACCGACCGCGGCGGTGATCGACCGCGACAGCGGATAGAGTCCGATGCGACGGACGAACAGTAGTCCGAAGGTTCCGAGAACAATCGCTATTACTAGCGGTTCCGGCAGCACACTCATCGTCAATCGCTCCGTGTGAACACGAATATCACGAATCGACCAGTTGGTATGGCTTTCGGCTATTGGCTGAGGATCTGCTATTGCTGCTCCTAAATGACGAAGATATAAATAATCCTCAGATTATATTTTTCAAATTCTATACATATATCCTACAAATTCTTATCCGTAATGTATGGACTCCAAGGATATGCTTGCTCTTCACCTAGTTGTGCCAACATACAAATCACAGCTGGATACACGGACTAAAATTCATCTATAACACTTTTAGCCCAATCTAAGACGATAGAACGCATCCCACGAACGATACTATTCTTCGGAGAATACGGTTGTATATCTCTTTGTGATCCGAACCTAAACCGTCTCGCCAGCAAACGACCATGGACAATCGTAGCTGACACAGTACGTACTGGTGGCCAGTTCGGTTAGGCATCTCCTGCTGGATCGGGGGCCGACCGATCGGTGGCGGTGTGTGATCAACGACACCGTTCGACGCAACCGATAGTGGTATGGATTTTCACGGACCAAACGCCGTTCCGTGGTATCACGAACCATCACTTTCAGAAATACCTCGGTTTCCTCGAACCGAGGATCAATTCACTGAACGATTGGTTTGAGAAACTGCTGTGTTACGAGATCCCAGGATGAGCGGACCCAAAACCGATCCACGACCAGGCGAGTCTGGAGCGACGGAAGGTGGATCCCGAGCGCAGGGTTGACGGCTCCACACTGCGTGACCGCTCACCGGCACACTTGGCGAGTGATTGCTGGCGATGTCGAACACACGGTGGTTTCGATGCGAAACGAATCGCGCCGCCTTCGGAGGATGGGTGGCTATCGTGGCTTGTCTCGAGAAACCCGATGGATGGCCTGTTGTTTCGTTGTAAACGATCGGCTGTCGTGGCCGACGCTCCGTGATCGGGGCCATATCGACGGCAGGAACCCATCGAAAGCGGTCCACCGCTGGCGGTTCGACAGTGATCGTCCCGACTGGCCGATCGCTGATTGTTGATTGTTGATCGCTAATCGCTGATTACCGATTACTGATCACTGATCGTGAAAATCCTGCAGATAAGCTGTCCGGTGGGTGGGTCGCCGATTCCGAGCGATCGCCGATAGCCGTTCCTGTGAACCCCTGTGAGCATGTGGGCGAGGGGTCCGGGTCCATCCGACTGCAGACCGATGACTTTGGATGCGCGATCGATGCTGCAACCGTCCGATGATCCCGGTTTCACGGCGCAGGCTGTTCATCGAACAGTCGGTGTGATCGTCGGCTAGCGATGGTGCGGCTGCTATCGCCACTGTTGAATAGCGATCATGGTGGCCGTTTCTCAGACACCGTTTGTCAGGGACTGACTGAGGTGTGACGCGTTTTTTGTCATCTTGTACAACGGTATATCACTGCCGACGGACTGCTCTACTGAAAACGGACGACGGCAGAGGAATTTGCGGGAAGACGACCGCTCTTCACGATAGGTGGGCGATCTCATTATCCGGGATGGCTCCGACGCTCATCTGTAGCACATTGCTGCTGGCGACCTCCAGTGATTTTGCTCTTTGACTACTGTACTGAAACACGCTCTGTGAACTGTGCTACAGCCTGATTGTTGCTCTTCTTCGATTGGGGGGAGACCATCCGCTCAACAACTTCCTACTGATGCGCGTCGATCCGATCGTACTGGTTACGTCGATCACGGCTACCGCTGACGGGGGCACTCACGGTTTTTCGGCCCCAAACACAGGCCGTCTCACGTGTACAATTAGTGCATCCTGTCGCTGTCTCGCATTTTCAATAGCGCCAGCTCTGAGCAGCGACTGACTGGTCGTCGACCGGTGTCCGTATCCTGCAGCGCCCGTTCTGTTTTCGGTGCGATTCGGCGCGATGGCTCGGTCCGTTTGAGCGAGCAGTGACCGCGGTGCTCGTATCGATACGGCGATCGATCCTCGTGTGCGATACCGTTGATCTGTGGCTCTCGATTACCCGACATCTGCTGGCACACCGGCACGCCCACATTCGATTCGTCTCATTGCATTCACCCTTATTCTGCGGAGCTATTGGTCGATTGTGATTGCCGGTATACTGCTTTAGCAGTCGGTAACAGGGCTATTATGGTCTTTCAGGCGATTAATTCGATTGTGAACGAGTCCGGTTATCGGTCCGATACGATTTCGATCGATCGTCGTTTGGCGGCTCCGTTCATCGATGGCGGCCGGCGCTCGCTCCGGCTCTGCGATGGCCAGCTGGGTGTCCGTTCTGTTGGCAGTCGCGATGTCTCGGCCGGTTGGACGGGATGTCTCTTCGTGTAGTTCTGCCCTCGAGGCGGAGCGGTGTCCGTGGGCCGGTCGATCGGTGACGATTCCCATCCGGTGATCGTCGAACGGTGATCACGGCTGTTTGGTGTTCGACTCCATGTTGCGATGCTCGTGTGGTGTGCTGATCGTACTCGTCCGGTCGCCGTCGGTCAGTCCGTCCCGTACTGCCCTTTCTCGACGGGCCGGCACTCGTGTGTGAGTTCCGATTGCGTTGTGCAGGACGGCTGTTTCCTGACGCTTTGACCCCGGCTGTGGCGACGGTGTCCTGCGGGTGTTGTGGTCGATGCGTTCGTCGCGTCGGTAGGCTGTGCCGCGCTCGCGATGTCGATGGCTGTTTCATCCCATTGGACGGAACTGATCGAATCCGTGAGGCGAAACGACACCCACTGCAGTGGCTTTCCGTACTCCGATCTGTACGTCCGTCCGACAGTATCAGGGACGGCGGTCGCGGGACGGCTACCGCGCCGTGCTCGGCCAGCAACACGATGGACACCGGAGAGAACGAGCTGATCCCGTCGTTTGTGAGTCGGCGTGGCTCTATGGGTGGTATCAGTCGGGGCGTCCTGACGCGTGTTCGTGAGCGGTTCGTTGGCCCGGTTCGCTGCGCTTTCGGTGCTGTCCGTTCGATGTTTGTCTCGGGTGTGGGCGTCGGTTGGGTTCGGCTCCGTGGCCATCGATCGCGACAGAGCACGCCTGTGCGGTCACCGGCGGACAGCGACGGCTCGGTGCGGTCGTCGTCTGCCGGGCGGTTTCCCTGAGAACGCAGCTCGTGCTATCGCCGTCGGGGCGCTCCGGCTGCTCGTGTGTCCCGAGGCGGACGTGACGATCACGACGATAGATGCTGCCAGATCTCGAGTGGGTCAGCGTCGTTCAATGCGGCGTTGGTCTGCATCTTCCGCAGTTCGGTGATACAGCGTTTGGCGACCAGCGGATAGATGTCGGCCGGTGTGAACGCAACGTCGAGATCCATCAGCTCCGGCCAGTGTTCGGCCCAGATATCCTCGACGACACGAGGGTAGAGCTCCTCGTTCAACTGGAGCCCGAACTCGTGGCCGTCTTCGACGACCAGCTTGCGGATCTGCTTGCGGATCCGCCCCGGCGTGCAGTAGGTCTCGACGACGTATTCGGCACCTGACTCTGCCTCCGCGGGTCGTTGGCCGAACTGCTCACGATTTAGCTCCCGAAACGCCTCGCGGACGATTTTCGCTCGCCTGCCCAGCTCGTCGCTTCGCAACACGACGCCTTCGACTCGGATATCGTCGGCCAGCGACGACGATGGGAAGCTGTACGTCTCCGGCTCGACGGTCGTCTGCCGATCGAGGATCGTCGCCGGCACGAACGATCTGTCGGTGGCTGTCGCGTCGACGCGAACCCGCTCGAAACAGTCCCAGGCGCTGTCGATGCCGAGAAACCCCTCGAAGGTCTCCTCGTAGAGGTTGCCCGGTGGCGTCATGGTTTCGACTGCCGCGTAGGGAAGCACGTCGAAGCCGATCAGTGCCGGGAGATCACGATCGGTATAGCCGTAATCGAGCGTCGAGTAGACGAGGTTCTCGGCGTGAACTGTCCCCGCGCTCAAGGCGCGGGGCTTCCCGTTTCCACGACGTGCTTTGCATTCGCCTGAATGCGGGCAAACGTAGGGAGCACAGTCTGCACGGGCGTTGATTCGGAGCGTCCCGCTCCTATATCGTCGTCTGAAAACAGTTTGTCGAATCCTCTGTCAAGTACGTTCTTCGCCGCGTTGAGATCGCGGTCCTCGGTGTGGCCACAGGCCGGACACGAGTGCTCTCGCACCCAGATGGGCTTTGCCGTCTCGACACCGCACTGGTTGCATTCTTTGGTCGTTCCTGCCGGTTCGACCGTCTCGACGTACGTGCCGTGAAGGTCGCCTTTGTATTCCAACAGCGTGATGAACTGTCGCCACGCGGCGTCTTGCTTGTTCTTCGCACTCTGTGAACCCTCTAGCATCGGCTTCACATCTAAGTCCTCGACGGCCACCACATCGTACTCTTTGACCAGCCACGTCGAAAGCTTGTGCTGGAAGTCGAGTACCTTCCGTTTGATGTGCCGCTTCGCTCTGGAAACCTTCTGTCGTTGCCGTTCCCAGTTGTTTGATTCGTGTTCTTTCCGGGCGAGCGAACGCTGTTCACGGGCATATCGCTCGTACTCGTCAGAGAGGTCGAGACAGTCCACCGCGAGGTCATTGCTGGTGTGGATGTACGACTGAATGCCGAGGTCGATGCCGACACAATCCGTTCGGTCGATGTTCTCTGGATTCGGTTTCTCCGGCTCTTCGGCTTCGACTACGAAGCAAACGAACCAGTCGCCGGTTCGTTCCTTCTTGAGAATTGTGCGTTTGATGTCGTCGGTATCCGGAACAGTGCGATGAACACGAAAGCGAACCGTACCGATTTTTGAGAGGGTGAGCGTACCGAAGTCGTGGCCCGTCGTGTGATTGACGTTGTAGCCTTCTGACTGGTACGCCACCGATCGGAACTCGCCTGCACCCTGCCACTTGAGCCGCCCCGTTTTCCGCCCGTTCTTCCGGTGCTCTTTGAGGACCGTCAAATCCCGATGGATTTGGCTCACCGTCTGTTGCGCTGCGTGAGCCGACACGTCTGCAAACGTCGGCCACTGCCGTTTCCACTCGGTGAGTTTCGAGTGTTGGTCGTAGGCGCTCGGACGATCGTTGTAGTCCGTGCGGTAGTGGTCGCGGACGGCGTGATTGCAAATCTGCCGGTGAATGTCAATGTGTCGCCACGCTTCGCTGGCTGTATCGGCGTCTGGATACGCACGGAAGCGAAGCGTGTAGTCCATCGGTTAGTCCTCGTTGTCGAGACCGGCGCGAATGAGGTCGCCATAGGCGCGTGGCATCCGCAGACCATGCGCTTCGGCGTACTCTTTCGCACGCTGTTTGTCCTCGTCGGTGAGATCCACTCGCAGGTGGCGTTCTTCCATCGTTCCACCTCACGTTAGCATTTTTGTTAGTATATACGTTGTGTTCTCAGGTCAATGGGCGGTTGAGCTTACGCGATTCACCCTCGGGGTCAAGCCCCGAGGCACTCTCGCTGTATCTTCTGTAGACGATCAGCGGTCCGTCGTACTCGTCGTGTAGCGTTCGGAGCGCGGTGGCGTCGATGCCGTCACGGAGACAGCGAACGGCCCGGTGTAGCGCACCGTCGATCTCCGCCAGTGGATCACGATGGGAGCCCCGGATCGCCTTTCGCGTTCCGAACACGAGCGCACCGTCGCCATCGGCAGCAGTGGCGACCTGATCCGGATACCACTCGGCATACCGTTTGTCGTACAGCGTGAAACGAAACGCGCTGCCGTCGAACTTCTCGATGACGCTCAGATCCGGCGCCTCGAACAGCTCCTCAGGGACGACCGGATGATCGTAGCGCGGAATTTTCGGGTAGACTTTCATCGATCGCTGCCCGTCTGCATCGCTCCCGTCGTGTCACCGGGCGATGCCGTGGCTGCGGGACGTTTGCCGGTGGCGGGCTGTTGGCCGTCCGTTTGCTCGAACGGGGTCGTGTCCATGCTGTCTCTGTGTGTGCGATATATACTACTCTGCCGGCTCCGACCGGTGGGTATCGAACTGGGGACGGAACCGACCGAAACGGAGGGCTCGATGAGGACGTCGGAACCGTCGGGTGGCGGGTGGAGCGGCGCTCACGAGATGGCTAAACGCATTCACCGTTGGCAGATGACCTGTCTCACCTGATCTTCGACCGTCTCTGTCACCAGGAATTCGTCGATTGATTCCTAGGCCCGTAGCAAATATCGACACGAAAAACGCCGTGAATGTGGACGTGATCCTAATTGGATGAGTCCAGTGGCGAAGACTTCATCGTCAATTCTACTGACCGCTCGCTTGAATATCAACTCTGTAACCCTGATCTGGAATGATAGAAGTAACGACGTTCATAGGGATATAAACAACAAAACATGCTCTGTTGATCGCCGGTTCCGTCCGGCGATTCTACCGCTGAGTTCAGGGGAATTGGACGCCTTCTTGCGGTATGGAACGTTTGCGACAACGCGCGAAGAAATATCGAGAACTTGCCAAAGAACACGTGGAGGATCCAGACGCGCCTGCC
>NZ_AOMC01000099.1 GCF_000336695.1 Halococcus morrhuae DSM 1307 | reverse complement strand
ACCGGATCAACTGACGTCGATACTCGGAGGAGAGCAACCAGAATCACGTGCAGAGGCATCTACGAGAGGACCGCGCTAAACACGTACAACCGCGTAATCGCTACGTACACTGATGAAGAGTTCTACGTAGTTGGATAGCGGGACTGGTCACTCACGGATCAAGATGTCTCTGATCGTGCCTCAAGATCCCGACCACCGAGCATTGATCGTAGCTGTTCGGGCGGATCAAGACCACGCCGCTCCCATGTCGCTAACATCGTCGTAATCGTCTCGTGGATACGGACTCCTTCGGCTGATCGGAGACTCCGGAACATCTTCCGCAGCATCACCTGTTCGCGCAGAGCGCGCTCTGCGCGATTGTTCGTCGAATCGACGTCCGGCTCCGTCACGAATGTCAGCCAGCTCCCCAACCCGTTCCTGATCTTCCCCACCAAATCCTGCACTTCCTTCGCTTGGTAATCCTCCCTGAGTAGCCCCTCCAGATGTAACGACGCAT
>NZ_AOMC01000098.1 GCF_000336695.1 Halococcus morrhuae DSM 1307 | reverse complement strand
CCGCGCTGGGCGGGATCACCAGCTGCATCAACTTCGCGTGGGAAGCCTGGACCGGGGATCTGAGCATCTGGGATGAAGAGGGCACCCTGCTCGAAGCCGTTCATCGCCAGAAGGAGAAAGGCCAGGAATCGCTGATCGACTTCAGCCTGCACGGGGCGATCACGCGCGAGGATCCCACAGTGTTCGACGAACTCGAAGACGTAATCGACGAGGGTGTGACGTCGGTGAAGATGTTCACCGCCTACGAGATCGGGCTCTCGAACGGGTTCATGGACCACGTCTTCGAGCACGTCGCCGATCAGGAGATCGTCGCCGTGCTCCACACCGAGGATGCTTCAGTTTGCAACCGCCTCGAAGCCCGATTGAAGGCCGAAGGAAAGAGTCACCCACGACACTATCCACAGTCGCGCCCGGACTACGCCGAGGCGATGGCCGCCGAGAGCGCCGTCCGCATGGCTCAGGAACAGGGCGCGAAATACTACGGCATCCACACGACCAGCGAGAAGGCCGCCGACGTCCTCGGGCGCTATCAGGACGACGGCAGCAGGGTTCGCGGGGAGACCTGTACCCAGTACACGACGCTCGACGAATCGGCCTACGAGGAACAGGACAGCCTCCCGATCATGGCACCGCCGCTGCGGACGCCCGCCGATCAGGACGCCCTCTTTGAACATCTACACAACGGCGCATTGAGCGTCGTCTCGACCGATCACAACGCGTTCACGCGCGCGGACAAGACCGTCGAGAACTGGTGGGAC
>NZ_AOMC01000097.1 GCF_000336695.1 Halococcus morrhuae DSM 1307 | reverse complement strand
CGGATGATGTGCGCGAACCCCGCCCAAACGTTCGGATTCACGGAGAAGGGAACGCTCGATCCCGGTACCGACGCCGATATCGTCCTGTTCGATCCGAACGAGAGCTACACGATCACCGCCGAGGACAACGCTTCGATTTCGGACTACTCGATCTACGAAGGACGCGAGGTCACTGGACGCGTCGAGCGGACCTATCTCCGCGGCGAGCCGATCGCCGACGATGGCGAGATCGTCGCCGATCCCGGCTACGGGGAGTTCGTCGCCCGCGAGCGACCCGACTGGGAAGCCGAATAGCAGCCGTCATCGCCTTCCTCGATCGTCGATCCGGGCGGGTCGATCAAGCACAACCCATTAGTCACCGTTTGGCAGAGATACCACGATGGACTCGATAACGTTCACCCACGCGAGCATCTCCGCGCACGACCTCGCGGAGTCGGTCCGGTTCTACACCGACGTGTTCGGCATGGAGCGCATCCCGTCTCCCGATCTGCCTGTCCCGGTCGAGTGGCTCCAGTGTGGCGACAAACAGCTCCACCTGTTCGAGCGGCAGGTCGAAGCGCCCGAGTACCACCACTTCGCCGTCCACGTCGACGACTTCGAGCGCGTCTACCGCATCGCCCTGGAACGCGACCTCTTCGACGAGTATTCCGCCGACGGCGTGCCGGCGATCTACGAGCTTCCTGGCGGGGCGCTCCAGACGTACATCCGTGATCCGAGCGACAACCTGGTCGAGGTCGACCGTCCCGACACGGAGGGGCTGGATCCGGAGATCGCGGCGGCCGTGGAGAAACGCTCGGAGACCGTTTCTCAATCCGAAGAGGGTCTCCGCTCGTCGCTCTATACGGATTCCTGATAGCCTTCGTTGACTGAATCTGGATCGCACCCACGTTCTCGATCCCGACGATTGATGCGAATACCCCACCATGCACGAACATGGATTCCTTGCCGACACTCGTCGTCCGCAACGCCCTCCTCCCGGGGAACGACACGACCGTCGACATCGCGGTCGACGACGGTCGGATCGCGGCGATCCGCCCGGCGATCGAAACACGTGGCGAGACTGAACTCGATGCCGAGGGAAACCTCGTCTCGCCGGGGCTCGTCGACGCGCACGTCCATCTCGACATGGCGTTCTCGGCGTCCGGCGACCGCCGCCCGCGGTACAACGAGGGCGGGGCTGATCGGGCGGAGACGATCGAACGCACGGCGACATACTTCGCCGAGGCGGACCACGACGAGCTCGTGGCGAACGCCCGCCGCGCGGCCGATCAGGCGATCGCCAACGGCGTTCTCCATCTCAGAACGCACGCCTACGTCGACAGCACGGTCGGGACGGACGTCGTC
>NZ_AOMC01000096.1 GCF_000336695.1 Halococcus morrhuae DSM 1307 | reverse complement strand
GACGAACACGGCGGAGATCGCCGCCCACGTCCCGAAGGTCGGCACGAACGTCGCCACGGCGCTGCCCGAAGCGCCCGATGCGACCGCGGTCGCGGCCGTCCCCGGGCGCATCCACGCGGTCGGCGGGCGCGTGCTCGTTCCGGCACAGCCCGAGTTCGGGGCCTCACAGCACGTCGCCGAGACCCTGCTCGCCGCGATGGCGATCGACCCCTCCGTTCGGGGCGCGCTCAACCTCGCCACCTCCGACGCGCTGCTCGCGGCGGCCGAGGAACACGGCATCGATCCCTTGCGATTCGACGCGGATTACGAGAGCCGTGCCGAACACCTCCGCGAGCGCTTTCGTGAGCGCGGGGCAGTCCCGCGAGTCATCTACCACGAGGGCGCGTTCGGTATCGAACCCGTGACCTACCTCCTCGGCGCGGACGCGATCGAGGCCGCCGCGCTCGCCGGCGATCTCGTCGCGGCTGCCGACGGATTCGACGGTGCTGACGGCGCGTCCTGATCGACGGCCGCTGTCCTGCGAAAACTCGTCGCCGTTTCGGTAAGCATCGTCGATGCCGAGCAGGGATCGTGAATCCGTCCAGTCGGTAGAGTGCTCGCTCAGTCCTCGACCTCGCCGTCCTCCCAACCCTCGGAGAACACCCGATTGTCGTCGACGCCCAGCTCGTCGAGTTCGTCCTTCGTGTCGACGACCATCCCCGGAACGCCGCAGACGTAGAAATCCCTGTCGAGGTCGTCGAGACGGTCGTCGAGGCGATCCTGTATGTGGCCGGTCGGACCCGCCCAGTCCTCGTCGGAGAGCGAGTAGACGACCGACAGCTCGTCGTGTGCTGGCCAGGCTCGAAATCGAACGGCTCCTCGGCCTCGACGACGAACTGTTTCACCCGCGGGGTCATCCGGTGGATCGACGTGATCGTCGCCTCGAAGGGCATGTGCACGGGTCGGCCGCCACCGTCCTAAACGGCCGGCCTGCAGTATATCGTGATGATCACGCCGCCGGATTCGATCGGTGAAACATCCGTAACTACGTCCGACAGCTGAACTGTTCAGGCCAATACCATTAAGGCGATATCGGACACGGGAGGGGTATGGCAACAGTAACTGAACCGACGTCGTCCGTCGAGGAGATCTGGTTCGTCGTCAGGGCCGCGGGGTCGCGCTACGCGTTCACCGCCGCGGGATCGATTCTCGGACTTCCCGTCGTTGCCTTTCTCTCCGGGAGCGAAACGCTGCTGTTCTACGTCCACGTCGGGCTCGGGGCGTTCTGGTTCGGGCTCGACTATTTCTTCCGGTACGTGATGGCTCCCGCGCTCGACCGTGCCGGCCCCGAGACGGCCGCCGCGGTCATCCCGCATCTCACGCCGAAGATCATGGTCGTCGGCGAGTCGCTGACGCTCGGGACGATCGGTTCGGGAATCGCGCTCGCGTACCGCCTCGGCTACTGGTCCTCGCCGTCGATCTATCTCTGGGGCGCGCTCGGCGTGACGGGCGTCATGCTCCTCATCGCGTTCGGCCCGCTCCACTCGCTGCAGACCGCGATGCTCGTCGAACTGGCCTCGGCCGATCCCGACGGCGGGCGCGTCGGGCGGCTGAACGACCGCGCGCTGCACTGGCTCATGGGAATGACCGGTCTCATGCTCGTCGTCATCGCCATGATGACCGGTCTTCGTGGTCTCCTGCCGGCTGCCGGTGGCTGAACGACGCACGTAACTGTATCGAGAGAAAAACCCGTTCCCCTCACGGTGAGGGGACGGGACGCCCGCGGTGGCTTACGGGCCGGGTGTCGGCGACGGGTCGCCGCCACCGTTCAGGATGCGGTCGATCACCTCGTTGAGATCCGGCGCTCTCCCCGTACCGGAATCGTCCCGGCGCTGTCGTAGAGGCATGACTAGTCCCTCCATATGATAGTAGATCACACGGCGGGATAACGGTTGGGACGAGACGCGACAGGCCGACCCGGATCCGGGCCCGAACTGTGGTTCGATCGACTTCGACGACGCTCGTCGGCGCGGCGTCCGGGCTGCTCTCTCGATCGACTGTACGAAACGTTTTCGTGGATGGGCAGTCATTCACACCCACAGATGCGCTCAGTGTCCGTCGATCGAACGGTCGGAAAAAACATCACTGCTGCTCCGAGCCGGCGTTCGTATCGCGATCGAGCGAAACGAGCGAGGGATTGCCCGACGACCACTCGTCGACGGCCATCGTCGAATCCACACGGGATGGATTGGATGGGGCACACGAGGGGTGAGCTCCGATATGGACGATAGACGGACGTTCCTCCGGCTGATCGGTGGGGGCTCGACCGCCGTGCTTGCCGGCTGTCTGGGGTCCGACGCGGGCCAGTCCGGGGATGCGGACGCGACCACTGCCGACGACGATGTCTCGACCACCACCGCTCGCACCGGCGGAATGACGAACGGCTCCGTGCCGGCACGCTACGAGACGGCGACGGGTCTCAGCGATCGCCAACGCGATCCGTCGTCGCTCACCGCCAAGGACACCGTCGCCTACCAGTCGACCCCGAAGGATGGCCAGGGCTGTTCCGGCTGCCAACATTTCATCCCGGCGAAAGGGGACGACGAACTCGGTGCGTGCGTGCTGGTCGAGGGACGCATCCATCCCGACGGCTGGTGCAAGCTCTTCTCACCCACCGGCTAACAGTCGCCGTTCGGTAGCTGTGGCGGGGGAACTGTTATTACCGTTCGTTCGTGAAATATACGATCGGTGGTAGCGATGACCGAGGACACGAAACGACACCGACGCGAGGTCCTGAAACTCGGGGCTGCAGCGGGTGCGGCGGGGACGGTCGGTCTCGGGCGGATGGCCGTCGGCGCGGGCGATTCCCACACTACCCCGGCGGCGCTTCCCGACCGGGACCCGCCCCGCGAGTACGAGAACTATCGGACACGCCGCGTTCCGGAGGATCACGACACGATCCAGGCGGCGGTTTCGGCGGCGAACCCTCGCGATCTCGTGCTCATCGGCCCGGGGCGCTACACCGAGGAAGTCCGGGTGCTCGACACGCCGGACATCACGATCCGCGGGCGCGACCGGAACCGAGTCGTCCTCGACGGCGAGGGGACGCGATACAACGGGATCATCGCGCTGGCCGACGGCGTGGTGATGGAGAACCTGACCGCGACGGGCTATGCGTACAACGCCTTCTACTGGACCGGCGTCGATGGCTACCGGGGGAGCTCTCTCACCGCGGTCAACAACGGTGATTACGGACTGTACGCGTTCGATTCGGTCAACGGCCGCTTCGAGCACTCGTACGCGGCCGGCCATCCCGATTCGGGCTTCTATATCGGCCAGTCGAACCCCTCGCACGCACGTGTCGAGAACGTCGTCGCCGAGCGCAACGGGATCGGCTACTCCGGCACCAACGCCGGCGGTAACCTCGTTCTCAGAGATTCGGTCTGGCGGCACAACATGGGCGGCATCGTCCCGAACACGCTCGATTCGGAGGCGCTCGCACCGCAGTCGGCCATGCGCATCGAAAACAACGAGGTCCACGACAACAACAACGCCGACGCGCCGGCGAAGGCGTTCGGCTACGCGGCCTTCGGCACCGGGATCAACGTCGCCGGCGGGCGAGACAACGAGATCGTCGACAACGACGTCACCGGCCACATCAACTTCGGCATCGGTGCCGTTCCGATGATCGACGCGAACCTCTGGCGACCGGGCGGCAACCGTGTCCACGACAATCGCGTTGCGGACTCCGGTCGGGCCGATCTCGCTCTCGGCGCACCCGCCCGTGGCGGCAACCGCTTTGCGAACAACGACGTGTCGTCGTCCCGACCGGGTAGTCTCACCGACGACGGCATGCTCGGTGATCTCATGACCGACATCGGCGACCCATGGATAACGCTTTCGCTCGGCAAGCAGTATCTCCAAGCCGAACTCGGCGAGTACCCCCACGGTGACTGGCGCGACGGCCCCGCCCCACCCACGCGAAAACCGATGCCGAACCCCGAACGCCCGCCGCGCGAGGCCGTCGGGCCACGGAGGGACTGAGATGGCGAGCGATACCCGAGCCGACGATGCGGGCGGGCGCTCGCGCTCGGTTCGCCGTCTCGTCGGCGGACAGCGTCATTCGGCCCGAACCACCGCCCTCGCCGTCGTTCTCGCGCTGCTCTGTGGCGCGTACGCCGCGTGGCTGCTGGCGGATTTCGGGCTTCGCTGGCCCGCCCTGCTCGCCGTCGCGGTGCTCGCCGGTGTGTTCTTCTACTCCCGACGGACGCCGGCAGCGATGCTCGCGAGTGGGTTCTACGGCCTCGCCGTCCTCGTCGTGCTGACGCCGATCGTCCTCGATCTCGCGTTCGTGTTCGCCGCCGACGGCTACGGGATCACCCCGTGGCCGTTCGTCCTCTCGCTCGCCGACCTCGTCTTCCTCGGGGTGTTCGTCGCCCTCGCGCTGATACTGTCGGCCATCGGTTTCGTCATCAGTCGTCGAGCCGACGCCGGCAACGAGACCGACAGCGAGGACGCTGCCGTCCCGGAGGGCTGAGCGACGGGACAGTCATCCCAGTCTGCGCAACCATTGAACCGGTGGCGTCGTGCTGGCACTTGAAATTTCCACCGTCCCCGCGGCGGATCGCGCCACACGACCCAGCAGACACATATTTACCCGGCGCACTACCACCGTTCGACCAGACGACGATGTCAGGCGTCGCCCCGGACCCACGCGTTCGACCGTCACACGCCGATCGACCGGGTTGGTCGGGAGGACGATGGGGACGGTAGCGGTGGTGGCGCTCGGAACCGCAGCCGTACTGGATCTCGTTTTCGAGGAGTTCCCACGTCGAATCCATCCGGTTGCGCTGTTCGGACGGCTCGTCGGCCAGTTTGATCGGTCGTGGTCTCACCCGAAGTCGGTCGGTGCGGTCGTCGCCCTGGCGCTGCCGCTCGGGGCGGCCGCGATCGGTGGCGGGCTCACGGCTCTCGCCGACTCTTTGCATCCACTCGTCGGCGGGCTGGTCGTGGCGCTCGCGTTGTTCGCGACGACGAGCCTCCGGATGCTGCTCTCGGTGGCCGCCGACGTCGTCGGAACGATCGAGACCGACCCCGAAAGAGCCAGGACGACGATACGGGGGCTCGTCGGCCGCGACACGGCGACCCTTTCGGCTGGCGAACTCCGCAGCGCGGTCGTCGAGAGCATCGCCGAGAACCTCGCCGACGGGCTTCTTGCACCCCTCCTGGCGTTCGCACTCGGGGTGCAGCTCTCCCTCCCGGTGGCGGTCGCGGCCGCGATCTGGGTGAAGGCGGTCAACACGCTCGATTCGATGCTCGGCTACCGCTCGAAGCGGGTCGGCTGGGCGAGCGCCCGCCTCGACGACGCCGTCATGTGGCTTCCGGCCCGACTGAGTGCTGTGCTCGTCGCGCTCGCCGGCGGTTCGCCGATCGCGCTTGCCCGCGCGCGCCGATGGCACGGCGAACCCACCTCGCCGAACTCCGGCTGGCCGATGGCGGCGATGGCCGCGGTGCTCGACGTCGAACTCCGCAAGCCCGACGCCTACGTGTTGAACCCGGATGCTGGACTCCCGACGACGGCGGACGCGCGCCGCGGACTGCGAGTGATCGCCGTCGCGGGAGCGGTGGCCGTGCTGCTCACGGGGGTTGCCGCGTGGTGCTAAGGGCGCTCCGAGGTGCCCTCGGGTTCCTCTCGCGGCTCCCCGTCGGCCACGATGGCGATTCCTGGGAGGCGTTCCGCGCTACGCCGGTGAGCATGCCGCTTGCGGGCTACGTCGTCGGTGCGTTCCTCTTGCTCCCGATCGCACTCCCGGGACCAGCGCCGACGATCGCGTTCGCCTTCGTCGTCGCCGTCTATCTCGTCACGGGGATCAACCACATGGATGGGGTCATCGACCTCGGCGACGCGCTCGTCGTGCACGGCGGGCCGGACGAGCGCCGCGCGGTGCTGAAGGACACCGATGTC
The DNA here is from genome assembly GCF_000336695.1 of Halococcus morrhuae DSM 1307. GTDB lineage: Archaea > Halobacteriota > Halobacteria > Halobacteriales > Halococcaceae > Halococcus > Halococcus morrhuae. The sequence continues at coordinate 110,915 of NZ_AOMC01000096.1, read as the reverse complement.
GGCGCTGGCGGTGCGCTCGCGGTCGCGATCGTGATCGCCGGGCTTCTCGCGGCCGGACTCGCACTCGCGGCGCTCCCGCTGCGGGCCGCGCTGCTCGTCGTCATTGCCGAGGTCGGGGCGAAGGGCGGGATGGCGCTGCTCGTCTGTTTCGGATCGGCACCGCACGACGGTCTCGGTGCGTCGCTCACCGGACGTTCCGGGTCGCGTTCGGCACCACTCGTTGTCGCGAGCACCGTTCCGGCAGCGATCCTGACCTGGCCGCGGATCGAGATCGCCGGGGCGATGCTCCTCGCCGCAGTGATCGTCACGCTCGGCTCGCTTCGCCTTGCACGGACGGCGCTCGATGGGGTGAACGGCGACGTTCTCGGTGCGACGAACGAGATCGCCCGAATCGTCGCGCTGCACGTGGGGGTGATCGCGTGGACGCACTGGTGATGTGTGGCGGTCGCGGCACGCGACTCGACAGCGACGTTGAGAAACCGCTCTACCAGATCGGCGGTCGACCGATGCTCGATCGCGTGCGCGGGGCGCTCGCCGACAGCCACATCGAAGCCGTCAGCCATGTAGTCTCGTCGCACACGCTACAGACACGCGACCATCTCGATCACGACGTCATCGAGGCTCCCGGCGATGGCTACGTCGCCGACCTCCAGTACGCGCTCGAACGGAGCGACCCACCCATTCTCACCGTCGCGACCGATCTCCCGCTGCTCGACGGTGCTGCCGTCGATCGCGTGCTCGATCGCCACGATACCGGCTCGCTCACGGTCGCCGTCCCCGCTGCGTGCAAACGACGACTGGGTGTCAGTATCGGAACGACGATGGCGGTCGACGGCGAAACGGTCGCACCGTCCGGGATCAATATCGTCGCGGAGGACGGAGAGGACGAGACGATCGTGATCGACGACGAGCGGTTCGCGGTCAACGTGAACCACCCGAGCGACGCCGCGGTCGCGGAGGCACTATTGCAATGAACACGACAGCCACGACGACGGACGATCGACGAACCGCCGAGCGAACCGTAATCATCGAGAGCGAATCGGACGATAGCGGTAGTGATCGTCGCGGCCGTAACCGGGAGGAACGACGTGCGGCCTGAGACGGTGCGGGAGGTCGGCCGGGAGCCACACGGCAGCAGCGACGACCCTGACATCGTTGATTTCAGCGCGAACACGAATCCCCACGTTCCGGACGGGATCGAGGACGTCTATCGCGAGGCGTTCGCCGATGCACGCTCGTATCCGGCCGAACCACCCGAGGAGTATCGCGCGACGGCGGCCGCCTACGTCGGTTGCGAACCGGCACAGGTGATCCCGACACCGGGTGGGCTCGCGGCCATCCGGGCGACGATCTCGCTCGCCATCGAGCCGGGCGAATCGGCGCTCGTTCCGTACCCGAGTTTCGCCGAATACGGGCGCGAGATTCGTCTGCACGACGGCGATCCTGAACTCGTCCCGCAGGCGGAACTGCTCGACGCCGACCCGACCGATCACGCGCTGGCCGTCGTCTGCAACCCGAACAACCCGACCGGCAACGCCTACGATCCCGACCGACTCGACGCGTTCGCCGAGCGCTGCCGGGCCGCCGGAACGACGCTGCTCGTCGACGAGGCGTTCCTCGGCTTCACCGATCGGCCGTCGCTCGCGGGCCGCGAGGGGGTCGTCGTCGCGCGCTCGCTCACCAAACTGTTCGGACTACCTGGCCTCCGCGCCGGTTTCGCGGTCGCGACGGGTGCGCTCGGCTCGGCGCTGCGGAACGCCAGACGAACCTGGAACGTGAGCGTGCCGGCGCTCGCGACCGGTTCGTTCTGCATGACCCGGGACGAGTTCGTCGCTGACACCCGCGAGCGAGTGTCCACCGAGCGCGAGCGGATGACGAAGGCACTCGGATCGAAATTCGACGTCCACCCCTCCGATGCGCCGTTCGTCCTGCTCGACGTCGGCGACAGATCGGTCGACGGGTTGTTGAATCGAGCGCGCGAGCACGGTCTCGCGATCCGCGACGCCACCACCTTCCGCGGGCTCGACTCGCACGTCCGCGTCGCCGTGCGACTCCCCGAGGAAAACGATCGTCTGCTGGAGGCGCTCGGTGTTTGAGGCGATGACGGCCGACGGCGTGTTCGGCCTTCGTCGGCCGGGCGCGCGCTGGCTCTCGACGGGCTGGAACGGCGGGTTCTCGCGAGCCGACGCCGCCTACAACGTCAGCGTGCCCGAAGGCTGGGAGCGCACGGATCTCGATTCCTACATCGACGAACGTCGGGAGCGAGCCGGGTTCGAGGTTCCTGGTCCGGCGCTACTGACCGGCGTCGAGCTGCAACACCTGCGAGGTGCGCGACTCGATCCCGTCGTGGCCTACGCGACCGTCGGGCTGTCGAACCCGGCGACGCTGCCGATGACACCGACCGAGGTAATCGACGAGCCGGTCGACGGATCGGCGGACGAACCGACGGACGAATCACCGCCCGTCGGCACGGTGAACCTCGTCGTCGCCACGACCCGGGATCTGGAACGGGCGACGCTCGCGAGCCTCCTCGGTACCGTCGTGGAGGCGAAGACGGCGACATTGCTCCCCACGACTGAGTTTTCGGGAACGACGAGCGACGCGGTGATCGTCGGTAGCGACGTCGCGGGCGAGCCGGCATCGTTCGCGGGCAGTGCGACTCCGGTCGGTGCCGCAGCGCGGGCGTGCGTTCGCGACGCGATCCGGGCGAGTTTTCGCTCGCGATACGCCGATCGGGGGGTTCCAGGATCGGTCGCCGATGCCGACCACGGCGTCGTGACCGATCGCCGTGCGGACGTCTTCGAACTCTGAATCGAGACGAGCAGAACCGTTAGGGAGGCGGCCCGCAGACGAGAGTCAATGAGCGACGGCGAGGATGACGGCGACCGTGAGGCACAGCACGGACGGACGCCGGGGCGTGGAGTGTCGCCGGCCGCCGAACCCATCGAGCCGGCAGCGCCCGACGAGTTCGGGCTGGTCCAGGTCTGGTGGGGCGACGGGAAAGGGAAGACGACGGCGGCGCTGGGGATGGGGTTCCGGGCGGCCGGCCACGGCTACCGGGTCCACATGCTCCAGTTCATGAAGGGTGGTGCCGCGAGCGTCGAGGCGACGCGCGGCGAGTACAATGCTATCGCCGCGATCGAGGGGTTCAGCTACGAGAACTCGGGCCACTACGGCTGGCACGGCTTCCTGGATGGGTCGGCCGACGACGAACACGCCGCGCGGGCACGCGGTGCGCTCGAACGCGCCCGCGACCTGCTCGCTGGGGCGGACGACGCCGATCTGACGTCACCGCTCGCGCTCGATGGGCCGGCGGCGGACGGCGTCCACATGCTCGTTCTGGACGAGATCCTGTACGCAGCCAATCAGGGGCTCGTCGAATCCGACGAAGTCGTCTCGCTCGTCGAATCGAAACCCGACGCGCTCGAACTCGTCCTCACGGGTGGTCACGAGGAACCGTCCTACATCGTCGACCGTGCCGATCTCGTCACGAACGTCCGCAAGGAGAAACACCCGTTCGACGCGGGCCATCGCGCCAGGAAGGGCACCGAATACTGACGGCGAACGTGCCTTTTCGGCTCGATTTCCATTCCGTTGGTGTCAGTCGATATCCACGCGATGCCATCCGGTCGATCCCTCGCCCCCGGCGGCGTTCGCGGCCTCGCGGACGCGTTCGACACGTTCGTCGGTCGGCGGGTGGCTCGCGAGCGCGCGTTCGGTCGGCGAGCGTTCGGTCTCCCGATCGCGCGACGGCAGCAGCCAGCCGAGCAGTCCCCGATCGGGTTCGTTCGCCCGCTGGATCTTCTGCAGCGCACGTGCGAGCGCGAGCGGGTCGTCGAGGATTGCCACCGCCCGCCGGTCGGCTGCGTACTCGCGACGGCGCGCGTACGCCTGGAGGGCGAGCGTCGGCGCGACGAGCAGACTCTTCACCAGTCGTTGCAGGCCGCTCCGCAGCCCGCTGCCAACGCTGTCGGGGCCACGCACTGGCCGGCCGACGATCAGCGAGAGTCCCCAGCCGATCAGCGAAACGACGATCACGAGCGGGACGAGCAGGATCAGGAGGAGCGACGTCACCGTCCGTAGCAGGCTCGTCGCCAACGTCCGCAGCAGGCTGTCGTAGCCTTCGAGATGGGCGAACTCGTGGGCGAGCACGCCTTCGAGTTCGGTCGGCGTCAGGAGTCGCACGAGCGACTGGTCGACGACGAGCGTGTCGCTGCCGAGCGCGAATGCGTTCGGCTGGCCGAGCCGTCCGAGATGGATCTCCGGGCGGTCGATCTCCATCCGTCGGGCCAGGCGATCGACGCTCGCGTGGACCTGCGGCGCACGTGCCTGCGTGAGCGGGGCCACGTCGAGCCGCGAGAGCAGCCGTTTCGAGTTCGTCCGATAGCCGAGATAGCCGAAGAGGAGCGCGAACCCGACGGCGACGAACAGCACCGAGGGGAGCGCGCCGTCCGCGAGCAGCGCACCGAACAGTTCCGAGCCGACGAGGACCCCGATGCCGGCGAGGGCGAGCAGCCACACCCCCGCCAGCACGGCGACCCCGCGCGGGCGACGGGACGACACTGACATGCCTCTCAGTACGTGCTGCGCACGCAAAACAGTTACCGAGTGTGGAGTGTGAAGCGTGTCTGCGTGCACAGGACGGAGACGGCGATCCCGAATCACACGCTACTTCGCCGTGCGGCGAGGAGGCGAGACATGGATCGGATCTGTGTCTACTGCGGATCGAGCAGCGGCGCGCGATCGGCTTATCAGGAGGCGGCCGTGAGCCTCGGGCGGACGCTCGCCGAGCGCGATCTCGGGCTCGTCTACGGCGGTGGCAACGTCGGACTGATGGGGACGGTCGCCGACGCGACGCTCGAAGCGGGCGGCGAAGCCCACGGTGTCATCCCCGACGGCCTCCGCGAGCGCGAGATCGCCCACGAGGGGCTCACCGAACTCGACGTCGTCGATTCGATGCACGAGCGCAAACGGCGGATGGTCGATCTGGCCGACGGGTTCGTCGCCCTCCCCGGCGGCTACGGCACGCTCGAAGAGTTCATGGAGGTACTCACCTGGACGCAGCTCGGGCTCCACGCGAACCCCTGCGGGCTCCTCGACGTCGCGGACTACTACGCGGGGCTGGCGACGTTCTTCGATCACCAGCGCGAGGAGGGGTTCGTGAGCGCCGACCACCGCTCGATCGTCCTGATCGAGGACGATACCGACGAACTGCTCGATCGGTTCGCCGACTACGAGGCACCGCCGCTGAAGAACGTCCTGGATAGCCCTGACGAGACCTGATCGCTTCCTCCCAGCCCGCCCGGTGACTACCGGATCGATCGATGGAACGAAACCGATATATGGTTTTAGGCTGGCCTAATTCACATGCAACACGAATCGGCGGCATATGGAGGTTCGGCGCAAATCGGCGAGAGAGCCACAGTGGGGAACGATTTCGACCCGAGCGCGACATTATGGCTGAACCCATCTCCCTCCGCCGAGAACGAACTCGTCGATCGCGACCGTGATCCAGGAACCGCTGTCGGGCACATCCCCGTCACGGCGGGGAGCTGATCGTGGCGAGCGAACCCGCCACCGACTCCGCTCGCTCCGCGCGCGAGCGCTGGCTCGGCTGGATCGACGGCTCGCTGCTCACGCTCGTCGTCGCGAGCGTCGCCATCACCGTGGTGGCCGGCCTGCTCCAGGTGAGCTTCGGCGCGTACTCGATGTCGATCGCACAGGCTTGGCAGGCGGTGTTCAATCCCGATGTACTACTGAACCCGCAGGCACTCGAAGCGTTCTTCCTGGGCGGCGAAATCCCCGAGATGGGTCGACGGAGCCTGATCGTCTGGAACATCCGCCTGCCGCGCGTGCTCGTGGGCGCGTTCGTCGGGATGAACCTCGCCGTCTCGGGTGCGATCTTCCAGGCCGTCACCAGGAACGAGCTGGCGAGCCCGTTCATCCTCGGTGTCTCCTCGGGTGCGGGCCTGATGATCCTGCTCACGCTCGTCGTATTTTCGGGGCTGTCGGCCGTCCTGCCGCTGATCGCGGCCATCGGTGGCGCAATCGCCTTCCTGATCGTCTATCTCATCGCCTGGAAGAACGGCACCTCGCCGATCCGGCTCGTTCTGGCGGGCGTGATCGTCAGCACGGTCTTCGGCTCGCTTCAGACGGGGATTTTCTTCTTCGCCGACGATCTCGGGGTGGTCCAGAGCGCGATCGCCTGGACGACCGGCTCGCTCACCGGTACTGACTGGGAACAGGTCCGGATGATACTGCCCTGGACCGTCGTCTCGATGGCGCTGGCGCTGGTCAGTGCTCGACAGCTGAACGTGCTCCTGCTCGGCGAGAGCACCGCGAGATCGCTCGGCATGAGCGTCGAGAAAGTCCGATTTGCCCTTTCAGGTGTCGCCGTTCTCGCGGCCGCCGCGAGCATCGCCGCCGCGGGGATCGTCGGGTTCGTGGGACTGATCGTCCCGCACATGGTCCGGAACATCGTCGGTAGCGATTACAAGAAGCTCGTCGTCGGCTGTCTGTTCGTCGGGCCGGCGCTGATGGTCGCCGCCGATGTCGGCGCACGCCTCCTGTTGAGCCCGGTCCAGATCCCGGTCGGCATCGTCACCGGACTGATCGGTGGCCCCTACTTCCTCTATCTGATGCGCAAACAGGACAGTCTGGGCGCGATCTGAGCCGTCCTCGTTCTACCCGCCGCGGTATCGACGCCGCTATCGACTGAAAGCGTTTTCCCGTCGCCTTCGCCGTTTTCCGACTTCCCCCTGCGAAATTTTTAGGCGCACCGAAAAACCGAAACGCATAACATGTTTTAGGCTGGCCTAAAGATATGGCGCACGACGATCCGACGGATGATGGACTGACGCGGCGAGACTGGATGAAACGCGGCGGCATCGCGGTCGCCAGTGGGCTGGTGGCTGGCTGTACCGCATCGAGCAGCGGGGGTGGCGGTAGCAACGGAAGTGAGGCCGGAAACGGGAGTGGAGCCGACGATCGGATCCAGTCCTCGACCGGAACGAGCGCCCAGGGAGGGACGACCCGGAGCGGATCGTACTCGGTCGCCATCGAACCGGTCGGCAGCGTCGAGTTCGAGCGACCGCCCGAACGCATCGTCGGTGGCTGGGGGTTCGTCGCCGACGTGCTGATGGCGCTCGGCCATGCCGACAGCATCGTCGGGCTCTCACGCCCGGGGTTCTGGTATCAGGGGTTCTACGAACTCCTCCCGTCGGTGAAGCCCCGCAACGTGGACGAGATCCCGAACACGGTGAGCAAGAGCTACAGCGTCAAACAGGAACTGCTCTACGAGCTCGATCCCGACCTGCTGGCGACCGACCCGAACAGGTTCATCGCGTCGTATCAGCTCGAACCGTCGAAGGTCTCGACGCTGGCGACGGACGTCGCGCCGTTCTTCGGCAACCTGAGTCGGTCGAAACGCGCGCCGAGCTGGCCGAACTGGCCCGATGGGAAATCCTATCGCTACTACTCGATCCCGGAGTTCGTCGAGCGCTACGGACGCGTCGTCGGCGAGCGCGAACGGGCGAGCGCGATGATCGATCTCTACGAGCACACGATGGACGACATCACCTCGCGAGTGCCGCCGAAGGACGACCGTCCCAGCGTCGGCCTGCTGAGCGCGTTCACGAACCCGGAGAACAAGGGCTACTTCGGCGTCATCGACCCGATTCCGAAACTCGACAAGACCTACGAGCTGAAACAGTACGGCGATCTCGGCGTCGTCGACGCGTTCGCTGACGAGTACGACAGCGAGAACGCCCATTACGATCTCAAGCTCGGCATGGAGGGGCTGCTCGACGTCGATCCCGACGTGCTCGTCTTCGACGAGGCGGTGAACGCGCTCGGCGGGAACAACGTCTACGGTAACGCCGACGCGTACGAGGGAATGCTCGAACTGCTCCGCACCGATCCCGTCGGCAAGCAGCTCGCCGCAGTCAAAAACGACCGGCTCTACCCCGGCGGAACGGGCTCGCAAGGACCGATCATCAACCTCTTCCAGACGGAGATGCTCGCCAAGCAGCTCTACCCTGACGAGTTCGGCGCGTGGCACGGCCTCGGTGAGATTCCCGCGAACGAACGACTGTTCGACCGCCAGCGCGTGGCCGACATCGTCAACGGAACTCTGTAACCGGGTTCGGTGGGCTCATTCGACGTAGAGCGAGTAGACGATCGCCGCGAAGCCGAACGCCGTGAGGACGCTGTTGATCAGTACCCCGGTACGGAGCCCGACGCCGAGCAGCTGGTGGGCGATCCCCGCGAGAAAGGCACCGACGGTGACGATGCCGAAGCCGACCGCGAGCGCGCGGAGCGACGGCGAACCGGTCCGACGGTGAGCCCTGTAGGCGATGTAGGCGATGGCGGTGCCCAGAACGAAGATCACGGTCTTGCTCACGACGATCGCGATCGATAGGGCTTGACTCACAGCTCGTCACCCATCTCGGACCACATGTCGGCGAGCCGTTCGTCGACGGTGCGTGCCGGCCGATCGACCGTCACATCGACCCCGTCGTCGGTGATGGTGACGTCCAGACCGTCCGCGTCGCGCTGGTAGCGCGTGATGCGCCCCCGCTCGGGATGGACATCGTGGAACTCGCGGACGAGCGTGGCCCGGCTCACGAGATCCAGCTTTCGGTACACCGTCGATTCGGCGATGTCACAGGCATCGCTGAGTTCCTTTGCGGTCATGGGTTGAGAGGCCTCCCGGAGAATGGCTCGGCAGTCGGGATCGTCGAGCGCGTCGAGAACGACCTGCACCGGCGTATCCCCGTCGTCCGGCGGTGCAGGTCCCATTGTCGATCCGTGGCTCGCGGTCGGAATAGGCTACCCGATTCGCCGATCCGGATGGGTGGTTCGTCCACATCGAACTGATAACCCTGGCCTAATGTCTAACAATTGTGCACACGACTCACGACAGCGGCCGTCTCGTTTCCCACGGAATGGGAATCGCCCGTCAGTTGACCCCCCTGTATCACCAACTGTCGATCATGAACGCGTCTCGAACCGCCCCCACGTGGGGATCACCGACCAGCGACCGCCGACACGCCTCGCCGCCGCAGCCGCGGGTGAGCCACGATGGTTGATCCAGTCATCGCGAGCCGGCTCCAGTTCGCGCTCACCACCATCGTCCACATCATCTTTCCGGTGGTGAGCATGGGGCTCGCGCCGTTTCTCGTCTACTTCACCTGGAAGGAGGTCAGAACAGGAAAAGCCATCTACGAGCAGCTCCGGCGGTTCTGGACGAAGATCTTCGCCGTGAGCTTCGCCGTCGGCACGGTCACCGGGCTGGTGCTCGAATTCGAGTTCGGTACCAACTTCGCGGCTTTCTCGACGATCGCCGGCGAGCTGTTCGGCGGCCCGCTCGCGCTCGAAGGGATGATGGCGTTCATGCTCGAAGCCACCTTTCTCGGGATCTTCGTCTTCGGGCGCGAGCGCGTCTCGAATCTGGTCTATTTCGTTTCGAGCGTCGCCGTCGGGCTCGGAACCTGGCTATCGGCCACCTGGATCCTGATCGCCAACTCCTGGATGCAGACGCCGCGCGGGTTCGAGATGGTGATGGAGAACGGCCAGTCGGTCGTCAACCTCGTCGATCCGATCGCCGCCTATCTCAACCCGCGATTCCCGTGGATGTTCGTCCACATGCAGAACGCCGCCGTCGAGTCCGTCGCGCTCCTGATGGCCGGCATCGCGGCCTACTACGTCTTCCGCCATCACGTCTGGGAGAACCCGATCCAGCATCCCGATTTCTGGGAGAAGACGCTCAAGGTGGCGCTCGTCGTCCTGCTCATCACGGCCCCGATCCAGGCGATCCAGGGCGACGCCTACGGCCGCCACGTCGCCGACACCCAGCCCCAGAAGTTCGCCGCGATGGAGGCGGTCTGGGAGACCGAATCCTACGTGCCGGAGTATCTCATCGCCGTGCCGACCGACCTCGACAGCCTGTTCGACCCGCGGGCGAAGGAGCTGTTCGGCATCGGTATCCCCGGGATGGCGTCGTGGCTCGCCAGCGGCGGCGACGCGGAGGCGACGATACGCGGCCTGGAGTCGTTCCAAACCGAAGCGCCACCCGTCGCGATCGTCTTCTGGGCGTTTCGCATCATGGTCGCGCTCGGCTTCTGGTTCATCCTGCTCGCGCTCTGGGGGGCCTACCGCTGGTGGCGCGGCGAGCTGCTGGAGGACGATCTCCTCCACAAGGCGCTGATGGGCTCGTCGCTGCTCGGCTTCCTCGCTGTCGAGGTCGGCTGGATCGTCACCGAGGTCGGCCGCCAGCCGTGGGTGATCCAGGGCGTGTTGAAGACCACCGACGGCGTTTCGCCCGGCCTGACGGGTGCCGAGGCGACGTTCACGCTGGCCGGCTTCGCCGGCGGTTACGCGCTCTTGCTGCTCCTCTACACCTACGTCGTCGTCCGTCTCATCAGGAGCGGCCCACCGTCGCGCGACGAACTCGCCGCAGTCGAATCGCCGACGACGGAGGAGGCGGTGAGCGTCGATGACTGAACTCGCTACGCTCGCGAGCGAGCCGCTGTTCGGCCTGCCGCTCGCCGACCTGTGGTTCGCGCTCGTCTTCTTCATCTTCGGGACATTCCTCTTCCTCGACGGGTTCGATTTCGGCGTCGGTGTGCTGTTCGCGACCAGATCTAGCGAGGACGAAAAGGGGCGACTGCTCGACGCTATCGGACCGTTCTGGGACGGCAACGAGGTCTGGCTGGTCGTCTTCGGCGGGGCGCTGTTCGCGGCGTTCCCGTCGATCTACGCGAACCTGTTCAGCCGGCACTACCTGCTGATGTTCGCCATCCTCGCCGCGCTCGGACTGCGCGGGCTCGCCCCCGAGATGTACGAACAGCGTGACGACGCGACCTGGAAGACGTGGTGGGGCCGGGCGTTCGTCGTCGGCAGTCTCGCGACGCCGTTCCTGATCGGCCTGTTCGCGGCGAACTGGCTGCTCGGCGCGACGACGATCGTCACGCTCCCGGGCATCGTCGTCGGGCTCGCGGTCGTCGCGCTGACGGTCGTCGACGGCGTCGCCTTCTTGCGGCTGAAGACGCGCGGCGAGCTGCGCGAGAGCCTCGCGACCGATGGCTATCGCGCCCTCGCCGCCTATCTCGCGCTCGTCGTGATCGCGCTTGGCGCGCTCTACGCGACGACGCCCGGGCTGCGCTCGGCACTCCTCTCGCCGCTCGTCGTCGGGCTGGTCGTCGCCACGCTCGTGTTGGCGGGCGGGTACGCGCTCGCGACCGCGCGCGACCGCTACTACCTCGCGTTCATCGCCGTGGCGGGGCTCGTCTTCAGCCTCGTGGGCGTCGTCGCCGGATCGATGTATCCGCTGATCGATCGGGCGAGCGGTCTCGCCGTCGAGGACGCCATCGTCTCGACGCTGCCGCTCAACGTCATGACGATCGGTGCCGGACTCCTGCTCCCGCTGATCTTCGTCTACTTCGGCGTGCTCTACTCGGTGTTCAGCGGCCCGATCGAGGCGGGTGAGTCATACTGATGGATCGCGACGACCGGATCTCCGACGACGGTTCCCAAACCGAGGAAGAGACGTCAGATGACCCGTCGACGCCGAACCTGCTCTCGCGGATCCTGGTGACGTGGATCGAACTCATCGTCGTCGCGATCACTGGCGGGCTGGCCGGGGCGTCGATCGGCGGTCCGGTGGGGTTCATCCTCTCGCTCGCCACGGCGCTGCTCACCGTTGCGATCGTATTCCACAACGTGAACGAACTCATCAAAGAATGGCTGCGTTTCGGGCAGGGCGGGTAACCCTGCTATCGGTGTCGGGGCGCGCTCACTCGACGGTGATCGACGCGTCGTCGACGACCGCCTCGCCGTCCTGCGTGTAGGCTCCGTCCGCCTCGCCGCCCGAGGTGAGGAAGTCGTAGGTGCCGTTGCCGTTGGTGTCGAGATGCGGCATGGCGATCAGCGTCTGGTCTCCCTGCAGGCTCGACTGGTCGTAGTCGCCGCCGGGGACCTCGGCGTAGAGCGGGATCTCGATGTCCATCGCCGTGCCGGCGTCGTAGGCATCGGAGACGCCGATGACGCTGCCCGCGACGTTGCCGTCGAGCAGGCTGCTGTCGTGGATGGCGACGAAGCCGCCGTCCGGTAGTGCTGCCGAGGCGACCGTGACGCTCGATCCGTCCGAGTGCTGGTCGTCGAACGTCGCCGACGCCATGTCGGGAGCGTCCTCCTCGCTGACGATGAACTGCTTGGCGATCGGCAGGACCTCGTCCATCGTGCGTGCGGGGTTGAACGCGTTGGGCGCGGGCCGCTGGAGGTTCAGCAGCTGGAAGTAGGTCTGGTGGTTGGCCTCCACACTGTGGATCGACAGCGCTGGCGGGATGATATCCGGATTCGAGATGAGCGGTGCCGCGCCGGCGTAGGCGGAGACGCCGACGGCTTCGAGGCGGTCGGCGACCGCGATGAACTCCGTGATCGACGAGTACGGGAACTCGTAGTTCGCGGGCTTGACGGGCGTCCCGCCGAGGTCCTTGATCGTCTTGCTGAGCGCGTCGACGTGGGCCTCCTCGTGGTCACGGACGTCCTGGATCTGCTGATAGACCGAATACTGTAGCGTCTCCCGGTCGAAGTAGTTCGCGACCTCCGAGCGCTCGACGTCGTTCTCCGAGTAGTTGTCGAGGAAGTCGTTGTAGTAGGCCGCCTCCAGATGTTCGAGCGTGAGCGCGTAGTTCAGGACGTCGATGTCGCTGACGTCGTCGCCACCACTGCTGTCACCGTTACCGTCGTTGGCGGCCGCGACGCCGCTGCCGACCGCGCCGAGTGCGGCCGTGCCGACGCCGACCTTCGCCGCATCGCCCATGAATCCGCGCCGCGAGCGTAGTTGATCGCTTACCTGTCCAACGAAATCGAGAACGCCGTCCGAATCCTCTCGGATAGTATCGTCATCTGTCATGGTACTCTCGTGCGTCGCCGCACGGACTATTGTTCGCCGACATCCCTTATGAACGTATGCCAGAAATGGACCCAAATTCGTTCGTGTTCCGTCAGCAGAACGTATCTCACCGGTACGAACGACCAATGCGTGTTGTACGATGATCGTCGATGTACCCCACCATCGCGCTCGACGGTCCGTGGGTCGTTGTTCGACGTGGCGCGTACCGGACCCCTTTTCGCCGCCGATCGGTTATGGCGGCCATGAGCGAGGGATGGTTCGCCGGTCTCGCGACCGATCAGGTGGGTGCGGAGCGCGTTCGCGAGGGGAGCGCCGATGCGCCGGATGCATGGCCCGACCGGGCGATCGAGGCGGGCATCGTCACGAGCGAGGAGGCGTACTACGACCGCCTGCACGAGGCGACGACTGCGGCGGCTCGCACGGCGATGGAGGAGTGCGAGCGCGCCGACGATCAGCAGGTGATCCACGCCGTGCGCGCGATGGACGACGCCGGACGGATGGCGAACGAACTCGCCGAACGCGTCGCCGAATGGGCCGGGAGCCGCGACGCGGAATCGGGGACCGGTATCGACTACTGCCGTGAGCTCGCTGCCACCGATCCCGCGGAGCCGGCCGACGAACGGCTGGTCTCCCTTGCCGAACGGGCGATCGAGCTTGACGACGAACGCGACGCGCTCGAACGGTACGTCGAGCGAGTAGTTAGGGACGCCGCGCCGAACCTCGCGGCGCTCGCCGGGCCGACGCTCGCGGCACGGCTGCTCGCGCTCGCCGGCGGGCTCGACTCGATGGCGAAAACGTCGAGCAGCACGGTGCAGGTCCTCGGCGCGGAGGAGGCACTGTTCGCCCACCTTCGCGGGCAGGCCCCCTCACCGAAACACGGTGTCATCTACGTCCACGAGTACGTTCGCGGCACGCGCCCCGAAAAACGCGGCTCGGCGGCGCGCGCACTCGCCGGCAAGCTCACGATCGCCGCACGGATCGATCACTACGCCGGCGATCGCAGACCGTCGCTCGAAGCCGATCTCGACGAACGGATGCGCCGGATCCGTACCGGCGGGGAGGACGATGGCGCTGCCTGACGGGGTGCAGTACCGCACGTTCGACGGCGAGGAGCGCCTCGCCACCCGGGGCGAAGCAGTCTACGGCGAGCCGGTCGTCGACGGCTGGCGGGCGTGGGACGCTCACCGCTCGAAACTCGGCGCGATGTACGAACTCGGGATGAAGCCGGGGCTCGACGACGACGATCGCGTGCTCTACCTCGGTGCGGCCAACGGTACGACCGCCAGCCACGTCGCTGACGTCGCCGGGCCGACCTACGCCGTCGAGTTCGCCGCCCGGCCGATGCGCGATCTCCTGTCGGTCGCCGAGACGCGCGGGAACCTGTTTCCGTTGCTCAAGGATGCCAGGAAACCCGAAACGTACGCGCACGTCGTCGAGGACGGTCTCGATCTACTCGTTCAGGACGTCGCGACGCGCGGGCAGGCACGGGTCGCGCGGGCGAACCGGCGATTCCTCCACGACGACGGCCGACTCTGTCTGGCGATCAAAGCCAGAAGCGAGGACGCGACGCGCGAACCGGACGACGTCTTCGACGATGCGCTCGACGATCTCCGCGAGGGGTACGAGATCCTCGACAGCCGCCGACTCGACCCGTTCCACGCCGACCACCTCGCGGTCGTCGCCACGCCACGTTGAGCGATCGATGTCGCCGGACGGCACGCCTTCCACCACAAAGCACTTATAAGGGGAGTCTATCCTTTCAGCCATACGCCGAGCAACGATGCCAGGTCAGCATGCCCGCTTCCGGTCAGCGCACCGGGATCCCTCGATAGCCCATCCCGTATCGCCGACGAGTACGGAGTACCGACAGCGTGCGTGGCGACCGTGACCGACCGCTCCGGACTCGTCCTCGTGGTGGTCGTGGTTCTCGCCGCGTTCGTCGGTGCGATGCCAGCGGCAGCACAGGATGTCGGCAATGCGACCGATCGCCCGACGGCATCGTTCAATCAGTCGACGGTGAACGAACAGCGCGGCGACATCGCCGCGATCGAACTCGATCTCTCCGGGACGACGAACGCGACCGTTTCGGTCGGCGGCGAGGCGGTCAACTACGCGGCGAACGTCACCGTCAACGACAGCAACGGTGACGGGCGTGTGACGCTGTTGATGAACACGTACATCGCCGGTCTGGACACCAATGACTCGGTGTACGGGGCCACCGCGGGCGATGCGGTCGTCGGCACGAACCGAACGACCGCCCCGCTCGATAGCCCGCTGGAGACGAGTCAGTACAACCTCTCGGTGGCGGTCGACGACCGCCGGACCGACACGGCCACGCTCGCGCTCACCGAGCGCACGGCCGGCGAGCTCATCACCTGGACCGCACCGGCGGCGAGCTTCGACAACGCGACGAACGCGAGCGAGGTCGCCGCCGCCGTCGACAACGGCCGCATCACCGCGTCCGATTCGGTCGCCGTCGGCGACGTGTCGGTCAACCAGATCAAGCTCTCGGGGATCTACGGCGCGCTCGCGGTTTCGAACGTCACGGAACTGCTCCGCAGCGGTGAGCTGGATTTCAGCATGGTGCAGACGAACCCGTCGACGAACCGCCCGCCGAAACGCCTCGATCTGAATCGGAGCCTCGCGAACGACTCGATCCGCGTGGTGCCCGACCCGCGCAACGACGTGCTCTACGTCAACGTCGACACGAGGGCGGCGATGTTCGACAACGGAACGCTCTCGGCCGGCGATCGCTTCGAGAGCACGCTCACCATCGACGGCGAGAGCACGCTCGCGGACGCCGACGAGTCGGTGAGTGCGAACGTCACGTTCGTCGGCACCGAGGTCGGTCTCGCCGACCCGTCGCTGGCCGCCGGTCCGAACCAGACCGTCTCAGGCACGACGAGCGTCGCGCCCGGTAGCGAGGTGAGGGTCCGCATCCAGCGCAACGGCAGCAGTTCGATCGTCAAGACCAACACGACGCGGGTGAAGCCGAACGGCTCGTTCGACACCTCGTTCAACCTCTCGTCGGTCGCGCCCCGGAGCACGGTCACCGTGCGGGCCGAAGGACCGCTCGGCACCGGTGACCGGATGAACACGACCGTCGGCCCGTATCGACCGAGCGGCACGCCCGACGGCACCGCAGCGCTCGCGGTCCCCGACCAGACCACCACCGGCGAGACGGTGATGGTCAGGAACGCGACGCTGCCCGATGGCGGCTTCGTCGTGGTCCACGCGGCGAACGCCTCGTCGGACCCGCTGGGAAGCGTCCTCGGCGCGTCAAGCTATCTCGAAAACGGCACCACCGAGAACGTCACCGTCTCGCTCTCCGAGCCGCTGGCCGAAGACACGCGCGTCGTCGTAATGGCCCATACCGACAGCAACGACAATCAGGTGTACGACTTCAGCAGCTCCAACGGGGGCGAGGACGGGCCGTACACGATCAACGGAAGCGCCGTCACCACGGGCGCGCAGTTGGCGATCGTCGAGACGACGACCATCGAAACGACGACCGCCGAAACCCCGTCGGGAACCACGGCAGCGACGGCGGACGCGAACGGGACGACCGACGGGAGCGGTCCCGGGTTCGGGATCGTCGCTGCGCTGCTCGCGCTCTCGCTGGCCGGGCTGGCGTGGCGGCGGCGCTGAGGCCAACGGCAAAAGCTATACTGCCGATCGTCGTAGAGTCGGCGAATGATCGACGGACTGCTCGCCGCGCTCGCGTGGTTCGGCAAGTTCTCCGATCCGCTGGCGTGGCTGTCCGTGCTCGCCTTCAGCGCCGGCGGCGTGCTCTCGTGGCGTGACAGCCGCTTCGCCCGGCCGGTGACGGTCGCCGCGTGGCTGCTGTTCGCCGTCTTCTGGCTCTCGGTGTTCCATCACTTCGCGTTCGTCCAGAAGAGCTTCATCGAGGGGATCGGGGTGCTCGTGGCGATCCCGGCGAGCGTCTACGCTGGCCTCCTGCTCGCCCGTGGGCGTGACTCGCTGTTCGTACTCTCGCGGGCGGTCGCCGCGATGGGTATCATCTTCTTCCCGTTCGAGACGATCACCGCCCTTCAGGAGTTCCTCATCGAGAGCGTGACGAGCCAGACTGCCTTTCTGATGGAACTCATCGGCGCGGAGCCGACGGTCGTCTCGGGGGCGATGGTGCCGGACGGAACCTACCCCGCCTATCAGAGCACGTTCTGGTTCGCCGACGGCGGCCACACGATCACCTACACCATTCTGATCGCCTGCACCGGCATCGGCAGCATGGCCATCTTCGGCGGGCTGATCGCCGCGACGTCGGCCCCGCTCTCGCGCAAGCTCCGCGCGCTCGCCGTCTCGATCCCGGTGATCTACGCGCTGAACCTCGTCCGCAACGTCCTCATCGGGCTCGGCTTCGGCCTCCAGAAGTTCCACGTCTTCCCCGACATCGTGATGGGTCTGTTCGGCGCGAGCGACCCGTACAAGGTCTCGTATTTCATCGTCGATCGCGTGCTCGCCCAGAGCCTCTCGGTGCTGGCGCTCGTCGCCATCACCTGGGTCGTCGTCCGCGAACTCCCCGAGATCATGGTCGTCATCGAGGACGTGCTGTTCATGGCTACCGGCACGGAGTACGACCTTCAGGATGCGCTCGGGACGACGGTTCGCGCCGACGGCGGCGTCACCGAAACCGACAGTTCAGAGTAGCTCGGGCGGTGCGTCCGCGAGCGCTTCGAGCGCCTCGCGTTCGAGATGGTGGAGCTCGCCCGGAAGCACGAGCAGGTGGAGCGGGTCGCCGAACGCACCCCCCGCGAGCGCCGACAGTCGATCGGCGACCACGAGCGGCTCGGGACTGCCGGCACGGGCGACGACGACTCCCAGCCCATCGAGTTCGGGCGCGAGCCGCGCAGCGGCGACATCGGCGCTCATGTATCGCCCCTCGGCGGCCTTGATATCGAGATAGCAGAGCGTGTGGAGCCCACGATCGCGGTTGCCCTCGATCGTTTCGACGACACTCTCGGGAATCGGTCGGTCCCGGTAGGCGAAGGGGATCGTCGTCGCCTTGCCGAAGCGGTAGTTCTGGAGGCCGGTGAGCGAGCCCGCGGCGGTCTGAGCGGTCGTTCCGTGGACGATCCGCGTCTCGATGCCACGCTCGTGGGCGCGAAGCCGGAGATCCGTATGCGTCGTCGAGACCATCGGATCGCCGGCGACGA
Organism: Halococcus morrhuae DSM 1307; assembly: GCF_000336695.1. Classification (GTDB taxonomy): domain Archaea; phylum Halobacteriota; class Halobacteria; order Halobacteriales; family Halococcaceae; genus Halococcus; species Halococcus morrhuae. The sequence goes on along the minus strand of NZ_AOMC01000096.1, from coordinate 92,825 downwards.
GAAACACTGTCGAACCCGCTTCGGCCGCATCCAGGATCGGTGCCGGCTCCTGTTCGACGCCCGCTCGATCGCGGACCTCGATGGCGATCCCGTGATGGGATTCGAGTTCCTCGATCGTGGTCCCGACGAGCCTGCTGGTGTAGAACTCGGCGAAGACACGATCGGCGTCCCGGAGCGCTTCCTGACCCTGGACCGTGATCGAGCGCTCGTCGTAGAGACCGAGCCCGACGAAGGTGAGCATTGGCCCGCCTCGGGCGGCGGGCGGATTAAACGATTCGCACCGGGGACCACCGCATCGAAACGCCACGCTTAGGCCGTCCCGGCGGCGACTGCGGGCATGGAACTGCCGTGCGTCCGCGCCGCGCGCGAGAACGGCGAAACCGTGCGGGCGGCGCTCGCCGAGCACGAACTCGTCGATCGCGACCACGAGATCACCGTCGTCGACGGATCGATCTTCATCCCCGTCACCGACAGCGAGGCGGTTCCCGACGAGTACGCGGTCGTCACACACGACGCACCGGTACGCGAGACGCAGGAGATGCCCGCGGACATCCTGGGCTTCGAGCCGACCTACGAGCGCCTCGGCGACGTCGTGCTCGTCGACGAGGACGATCCCGAGCGCGCCGAGCGGATCGCGGCGGCGGTGATGGAGTCGGCGCTCCCCGTCGAGACGGTGCTGAACCGTGCCTCGAAGGTCACCGGCGAGTTCCGCACCCGCGAGTGGGACCACCTCGCCGGCGGCAGCACCGAAACCGTCCATCGCGAGTACGGCTGCGAGTTCGCCCTCGACATCGCCGAGGTGTACTTCTCGCCCCGACTGGCGACCGAGCGCCACCGCGTGACCGAGAAAATCGCGGCGGACGAGCGAGTGGTCGACATGTTCGCCGGCGTCGGCCCGTTCGCGATCCCGGCGGCCAAGCGTGGGGCGGCAGTCGTCGCCGTCGATCTGAACCCCGTGGCCGTCGACTACCTCCGCGAGAACGCACGGCGCAACGACGTCGCGGAGCGGGTCACGGCCATCGAGGGCGACGTACGCACGGTTGCCGAGGAGTACGAGGGCTGGGCCGATCGGCTCGTCATGAACCTGCCCCACAGCGCCGACGAGTTCCTCGACGCGGCGGTGCGCCTCGCGAGCGACGACTGCCTGCTCCACTACTACGACATCCAGCACGAGTCGGACCCCTACGGCCCCGGCGAGCGCGCGATCCGTGCGGCCGCCGAGGAGTACGAGGTCACGGTCGAGACCCGCCAGTCGGTGCGCTCGTACGCGCCCCACGAGCTGAACGTCTGCCTCGACGTGCGACTGCGCGGGTGACCGATCGCGGTCGGTCACGGCGATTCGCAACGATTATACCGTTCGTGGGCGCAGTTGGAAGCAGGCCGGTGTAGCTCAGACTGGCTAGAGCGAATCCTTCGTAAGGATTAGGCCGAGGGTTCAAATCCCCCCACCGGCTTACAAAAGTTTTGAGATACAGGCAGAAAGATAAATTACCCCACAACACAAATGTATTCTATCTGTAGAGGTCCATAAGCGGCACCCCAAAGCCAACAATTATCAACAAAATACCGACTGCTGGAAGGAGGAGTAACCTTCTGTTGTAACCTCCCGACCGTGAGTATCGCAAAGAAAAACTGAGACCACTAAATGCTAAAATAATCCCTCCTGTAAGAATCAACAAGAGACCCCCTGCTTCAGCGAAGGATGAAAAGCTTGTTGCGATTTCTATAGAGCTCAGAATCACTGCTACAACTGCGGCAAAGAAACCTATGAACTGCAGTGCTTGATCTCTATAGCGCTCAGATGCGTTGTCAATACTTTGCTTAGTTTCCTCCACTCTTTGTTCAAGGTCTGAAACAGATGTGTTAATATTATCGACATCAGATTCAATCTCTGACTGTATATCTTTCTGACTAATTTCCCATAATTTAGATCTTATATCTATATTCCCATGTGGAGGCACATTATATCCTTCATCTACGTGGGAACCCCCAGACATTTCACGAATCTGTTTGAGGGACTTTTTTGCTTGGTCATAATTTTGTACCACTTCGTGAAGATTCGACAACGCTAATCTATATCCTATATTTCCATCATCAATCTTCAAAGCAAGTTGGACATATTGCATTGCCTCTTCCCAAAGATCATCGATGCCAATTGTATCTCCCCCGATTTCAATATATTCGCCGTCTATATGTGGATATCCCTGAGATACAGCGTAGGCGAACTGTGCATATACGTTTGGATTCTCGGGAATTTGCTTTGCCGCCTTATATCCCGCTGTTAATGCCTTTCTTTTGTGTTCACTACTGTAACCGTTAGAATAGACGCGTGATTTTAGATATTGAAACATTGATCTCTCCGAAAACTCTTCCTCATATTTGATTATCATTTGCTCTTGGCTTTGAAAATCCCATTCCATAAGATTCTCAGTCAAACCACAGGAAAACAGACATAATCTATAGTTTGTACTGTTTGGATGCTTGACTGTCTCTCCGAGATCCTTTGATGCGTTGAGCGTCGAGTTAACGAACCATCCTCTTGTTACGTACTCTATACAATATTCATATGATCGATCGCCTTCGGCAATGTCTCCTCTTGAAGTCAGCTCTGAAACAGCGCGCAAAATCCCTTTTCGATCCGCATAGTCGCTTCCGCCGAAATAGGAGGAAACCCGTTCTCTCAATAATTCGTGTTCTTTCCATGTTGTGAAGTCACGAGTGACCCGGGCGTTAGCACTCATACTTGTAGATGGCTTTGAGGGTACGCAAACATAGGTAATTACTTTCGAGATTCCTTAGATAACTGTTGCTTCCATCACTAGATACACCGTATATAATTCATCGACCATTTACAAATATTCGGACGGGTACAAAAATCAATATGATGTGTATTCCGCTTAGAAGTAGGTTGTTCTCACTCCCGTTCGAGCGGCCGATAGCGCCGGTCGACGATGGCGACGTCACATTCGATATCGTGGAGGCGCTGGAAGGTCGCCGGCGAGAGCAGCCGCGAGACGGCGCTGCGGTCGGCGCTCGCGCCGAGCATGAGGAGGTTCTGGCGCGACGAGGCGTCGGCGAGGAACTCCTCGATCGGGCCGTGGGCGACGCGGGTCTCGATCCGCTCGGCGAACGTCTCGACGAGCTCGGCGAGCATGCTCTCGGCGTCGCGGCGTTCGTACTCGCTGTCGATGCAGTGACAGAGGCTCACCTTTCCCGACCGTCCGGTGAGCCGGCAGGCGAAATCGAGCATGCTGTGGGCGACGTCGCTCGCGCGCCGGACCGAGACGAGCACCCGCGACCAGCTGGTGCGACCGTCGGCCGAGCGGTGGGCGATCACGTCCATGTCGGTCCGGAAGAGCGAGGTGACGAACGAGGCGGTGCGGCCGTCGGCGCGTTCGTACGGCGTCACGATGAGATCGCAGTTGGCCTCGCGGGCGGCTCCGAGCGCCGTCGTTGCGGGTGCTTCCGCCCCGCGCTCGATGACGACCACCTCGCAGGGTACGTCCATCGTCTCCTCGATCCGCTCGGCACACGCTTCGAGATGGCTGGCGTGGGTCTTCGTTGCCGTCGATACTTCCCTCTCCGTCCCGCCGTCGGTGGCGACATCTTTGGGCGACTCGACGATATCGAGCAAGACGACCTTCCCGGCGTCGTGGGCGGCGGCGATGCGTGCGCCGAAGGACGCGGTCGCGTCGGCGTGATCGCCACGCATCGGGACGAGGACGTGATCGTCACCCTTGGTCGACTGGTAGAGATAGCGCGCCCGGTGGCGATAGACACGCCGGTGCCAGAGCACGAACACGCCAGCAACAAGCAGGCTCGATACGGCGATGCTGAGCACGTAACTGAACCCCGGCGCGTCGTCGACGACCGCGAGCAGCGCCGTCGAGAACGCCGCGGGCTCCTCGATGCTGAACGCCCACGTCGCCGCGCCCGTGAGCAACATCGCGAGTGCAGCGCTGGGAGCGTGGATCGATCCGGGACCGCCGGCGTAGAACAGCCAGCCCGTCAGCTCGATGGCGAGCCAGCCACACAGCGCGCCGACGGTCAGCCCTGCGACGAACCGTAGCGGCGACGAGTAGCGCTCCTCGGGGTGGGCGAACAGTAGGTATGCCCCGGAGGCGAGCGGCGGAAAGAGCAGAAAGGAGAGGTTCGTCGCGTTCGCAACGAGCGTCACCAGCCCGACCAGCAGGGGGACGAACAGCACGACCGACAGATGGACGAGGTTTCGCGTGCTCTCCAGCCAGCGGCGGAACTCGTGGAACTCCCGCCGCTCGAACCGCCGCGAGCGCGACACGGCGGCTCGGCAATACGCTCGCACTTCCTCGCGCATACTCATTCCTCGGCGCTTGGACGAAAAACAGCTTCCGCATTCGACACGGCGGATCCGTCAGTTCGTGCCCGTACTACTGTTCGACCCCGGGGCCGACTGGACGGTGACGTTTTCGAGCGCGAACCGCCCCGCGCCGCCGGCTTGCGAAGCGCGGAACTCGACGTTCGAGTGCATCCGATCGAGCGTGAACGGGACAGTGACAGTTTCGAGGCCGTCGGTGTTCGTGACGTTCTCGGTCGCGACCGGCCGTGGTGTGGTGCCCGCGGCGACTTCGAGGTTGGCGACCGGCTGCTCGCCGGCGCTGGTCGCGTTGACCCTGAACGTCGCCGTGTACTCGCCGGGCGGCAGCATCGTTCCCGGGCCGTACCAGTAGTAGGTACCCTCACCGCCGCCCGAGCCGACGAGCTGGCCGTCGATCCGCAGCGCGTCGTTCGGGATGAAGTCGTTCAGCTCGTACGTGCGCGGCTCGACGGTGTAGTTCCCGCGAATTCCGTCGGGAGAGCCGTTGTAGCCGCGTTTGAACACCCACACCTCGTCGTCGTAGCGCACGAGGCCATACTCCGTGCCGAACTGGTTGGCGTAGGTCGATCGGATCGGCTGTGCCCACTCGACACCCTGGGTTTCGAGCTTCGTATCGAGGAGGATATACTCGGGTGTCGGCTTCTGGTTGTTGCGTTGATAGCGATAGAACAGCGTCCGGTTGGCGCTGAAGGTCGCGTTCGGCCGCTCGGCGACGTGGGGGAAGACGTCATTCTGAGTGAGTAGCGAGGCGTTCTCGGGAACCGTGTCGATGCCCTCCTCCAGCATCTCGGTGTGGTCGTTCGTTCCCGGCACGGCGTTTTTCTCCGCACCGATGGCGACGCCGACCGCGAGGTTCACCACCAACACGAGCGCGAGCAGTCCCGACAACACCGTTCGTGCCGAGGCACGCGCGCTCTCGGTGTCGACGATCTCGCTGGTGTCGATGTGTGCGAGCACGCGCACCGCACCGATGTAGACGAACGGGAGCAGGTAGAGCGGGTAGTGTGCGCCGAACGTGTAGTAGACGTCGCGACCGGCGAACACCCACGCGAAGCCGATGAAGGGGATCAGCGAGCCGAGCGTGAGCTCGTCGCCGACCGCGAGGAAGAGCACGGGCAGGAGGAGGAGCACGAGATAGACCACCTTGTCGAAGATCGCGATCGAGACCGAGTCGATGATGAGCTCGGGATTGCCGAGCACGATCGTGATCAGCTGGCCGATCCCCACCCGCGACCCCTCGACGAACGGCTGAAGCGGGGCCGCGATGACGTCCGTCGGCAGTCCCGAGGCGTCGGTGTACTGGCCAATGGCCCACCCTGAAACCCAGCGCGCGACGACGAGGATGCCGGCCGCAACACCGATATACGGAGCCTCACGCCGGAGTCGGCCCCCACGGAACGAGACCACGACGAGCCCGACGAGGAAGCCGCCGACGAGGATCGTCGTGAACTCGTTGGTGAACAGTACGAGCGTGAGGAAGGCGAGGAAGGCGATGTAGCGCCGCTCGGAGTAGGTGTAGTAGGCCGCGAAGATCAACAGCGGCAGGAGGATCTGCTCCTGGAAATCGAACAGCCACGCCGACCAGAGGAAGGGATTGAGCGCGTACGAGGCCGTCAGCAGGCCGGCGAGCCGGTCGCTCTCGATGTGGCTGCGCGCGAGCACCCAGAGCATCGGCACGCTCGCGGCGAGCAGCCCGGACTTGATCACGAGCAGCGTGTACGGCGACGGGACGAGCGCGTAGATGGGCAGGAAGGCCAGCAGCGTCGCCGTGAAGTGGCCGCCCCAGTAGGAGCTCTCGGGCCCGCGGACGGTGTATTTGCCCTGTTCGAGGAAGCCCTGGCCGTGCAGGGTGCTCTCGAACATGTGGATGTAGCTGCCGAAGTCGGCGCCCGTGAGCCAGAAGCTCCGGTAGAGTAGGGAGAGATAGATCGAGAAGCCCACGAACAGCGCCAGTGCGAGCGCGAGGACGTACCACGTCGGGCTGGAGCGCTCGGGGAGGTAGTCGCCGACGGTTGCAGCGACTCGGTCGGTCGTGCTCATGCACTCCCCGCCGAGGCATTCGCAGTAGCGTTTTTCGATTCGTAGTTCACGCGCACCCCGTCGAGCGCGATCCGGCCCGACCCCTCACGGATCCCACGGAACTCGACGTCGGTGATCGTCTCGTCGATGGTGAAGTCGACGGTGACGTTCCGCCAGCCGTCCGTCGGTGCGATGGATTCGCTGGCGATGCGGCCGTGATCGTCGCCACCGGCGACGTCGACCGTCACGACGGGATCGGAGCCGCTCCCCGAGGCATTGACCCGGAAGGTCGCGGTGTAGCTACCCGGCGTCAGCGTGTCGTAGGGCCCGAACCACAGGTAGTCGCCCGCGGAGCCGTTGTCACTCACGATCGTTCCGTCGGCGCGCTCGCCGGTACCCGTCGCCATGCTCGCGGCGTCGTACCGTCGCGCGCCGGGTTCGGACTGGGTGACGCCCTGGACGGGGCCGTCGTAACCGCGCTTGAAGATCTGAATCCCCTCCTGATACCGATAGAGGCCGTACTCGTCGCCGAGGCGGTCGGCGTAGGTCTGCTGGACGGCCCGCGCCCATGGCGCGTTCGGGTTGAGCTGCGTGTCGAGCAGCAGATACTCCGGCGTGACGTTCTGCCAGCGCCGTTCGTAGGCGCTGAAGGTTCCAGGACTCACGATGAACGAGGCGTTCGGCCGCGTCGCCACGTGAGGGTAGATGTCGTTCTGCGCGATGAGCGAGGCGTCCTCGGGGATCGAGTCGATGGCCGTGTCGAGCGTCTGGCGGTGGTCGTCGTCGTCGGCCGGCGGCGGCACGGCGAGATGGCCGCCGCCCGAGGCGGCACCGCTGACGAGACAGAGCACGAGCACCGCCGAAACCAATCCGGCGAGCGTCGACCGCGAGGGCCACCGCAGCGCATCGAACCGACCCGAGAGCCGGCGGAGGGCGTGGATCGCACCGATGTAGACGAACGGGAGCAGGTAGAGCGGGTAGTGTGCGCCGAACTCGAAATAGACCGCCTTGGCCTCACCGGTGAACACCCATGCGAAGCCGAGATACGGCGCGAGCGCCGCCAGCGAGAGCTCGTCGAACAGCGCGAGAAAGGCCACCGGCAGCATGAACGCGGCGAAGAAGAGCAGTTTGTCCGCGACCGCGAACGTCGCCGAATCGATCAGTAGCATGGGGTTCGCGAGGACAGTCATCGCGAGATCGACGATCGAGACGCGCCCCATGCCCTGGATGAACGGCTGGAGCGGTTCGGCGACCACGTAGGTCGGCAGACCGCCGAAGACGCTGTAGTAGTCGATGGCGGCGCTCGACGCGACGCGCGCGACGACGACGAGCACGCCCGCACCGAGGATCATCGGGCCGCGTTTCCTGAGCCGGCCGGCGATCGCCGCGGCGACGAACAGTCCGCCGATGAAGCCGATCGTGGGGAAGACGACGAACTCGTTGGTAAACAGTACGAGCGCGAGAAAGCCCAGAAACAGGAACCGACGATCCTTCTGATAGCAGTAGTAGGCGGCGAAGAGGAAGGGTGGTATCAGCACCTGTTCCTGGAAGTCGAACGACCACGCCGACCAGAGAAACGGGTTGAACGCGTACGAGACGGTCACGACGCCCGCGAGGCGATCGCTGTCGAGACGGTCGCGCGCGAGCAGCCAGAGCACCACGACCGACGCCGCGAGCACGAACGATTTGGCGACCAGCAGCGTATCCGACGGAACGAGCGCGAACAGCGGCATGAACAGCAGGAGGGTGAGCGAGAAGTGTGCCCCCCAGTACGAGCCGGAGGGGTGGCTCGCGCGATACTTCCCGTGCTGGAGCCAGCCCTCGCCGTCGAGCGTGCTCGAAAACATGTGGGTGTAGGCCCCGAGATCGGCCCCCGTCGTCTCGAACCGGGCGTGCATCAGCGCCGTGTAGATCGAGAAACCGACGAACAGCGCCAGCGCGAGCGCGAGGACGTACCACGTCGGACTGCCGCGCTCGGGGAGGCTGTCGAGCATGCGATCGGAAAGCGAATCGGTCGAACCGATCGAAAGCGATTCCGTGAGCCTACTCACGCTTGTCCTCGCCGACGTAGCGCTTGATCGAGTCGAGCGATAGCGAGGAGTCCTCGGTCGACCAGACCCACTTCTCGCTCGCGCCGAACCCCCAGAGCAGACCGAGCCCCATCGAGACGAGGTTCGCCCAGAACAGCGGCACGCCGAGGAAGTCGTAGATGACGACCAGCCCGACGGTCCCGATGGCGATGCCGACGAGGCGGGTGGCGACGTACTTCACCGCGCGCCAGCACCACTGGCCGAACCCCGCCGCACCGCGCCCGCGCCACGTCCAGCTATCGTTCAACACGTAGTTCGCGAGCGTGCTGATGATCCGCCCGGCGAGCCCGGCGATGACGTACGGTACGCCGAAGCGGGGCAGACCGACGGTCAACCCCTGGTTGATGACCAGCCCGACTAGCCCCACCGCGACATACATCACGAGGCGCTTGTTCTGCGGGTCGAACAGCGATCGCTCGCTGAGTTCGTCGAGAACGCTCATGCGCGTACCTCCGTCCGGGTCGCGCCGTTCCCGCTCTTGGTCGGCGGCGAGAGGAGTAGCTCCTTGAGTCGTGGATAGACCTCCTCGAAGCCGTGGGATTCGCCCTCTTCTCGCGCGCGACGACAGCGCTCCTCGTAGCCGTCGTCGTGTCGCCACTCGCCGTAGATGCGGGCGATCGCGTGGGCCAGCCCGCGCGGGGTTTCGGCCTGGAGGACGGCCGCGTTCTCACGGACATGTGTCGAGAGCGGCGTCGTCACGATGGGTGTGCCCGACGCGCAGGCCTCGTTGATCACCATGCTGTCGGTGTCGACGCGTGCCGGATGGAGGACGACGTGAGCACGCGCGTAGGCGTCGGCGAGTTCGTCCTCGGTGAGGAAGCCGAGCCCGTCCACGTCGCCCGCACCGTCACCGGTCGTCACGACGCGGACGTCGTCGGGGAGGCGCTCGGCCACGGCCTGAATCGTGTCCCAGCCCTTCTCGCGGATGTGGGCGGCAGTCGTGAGCACGGTGAACTCGTCGGCACGTTCGTCGCGATCGGGGTTGAACTGCTCGATGTCGACGAAGTTCGGGATATGTACCGTGTTCGCGTGGGGCGAGTCGTAGGCCGGCGTGACCGAGTGGACGACGTCGAAGCGCGAGAGGTCGCGGTCGCCGAGCAGGCGGTAGAGCAGTTTCGTGGCCGTCGGCACGATGCCGTAGTGGGCCTCGTAGAGTTTCTCGGAGACGTAGACCCACGAGTGAATGCCCGCGATGCGCGTGTCGCCACCCGAGAAGAACAGTTCGGAGAAGGGGTTGTAGAAGACGTAGGCCGTGTCGAACCCGGAGAGGTCGTGATGCCAGGCCTCGCGGTAGGGTACCTGGGAGTCGAGCACCTCGCGGACGTCGACGCGGCGCTCGCCGCCGGGGGCGTAGGGGAGCGCGCGCACCGACACATCGACGCCGTCGGCCGCGAGCCGGTTGGCGAGCGCGCAGACCCACTTCTCGCCCCCGCGGTAGTGTTCGACCGAGAGGTGCGGACAGAGAGCGATTCGCGTCCCCGTCATCTCAGGATCGCAGCGGGGTCGCCGGGTCGGTTCGAGGCGAGCGACCGCGCGGGGACCGTTCGCGCGAGGGACGATTCATTAGGGAAACGAACCGACCCCGACCAATTAAGTATTACCTATCGGACTCGATGCATGTGTCGCGTCCACAGTCCGGACGCCACGGGATCGTCCTTGCGATCGTGATTCGATACTGTCGGACAGAGTCGATCAAGCCCCGACAACGCGACGGTCTGCCCGTGGTTGGAGCGAGACAGAACCTTTTTAACCGAATGGTTAGTTGTATCGATAACGGCTGACTGTACGGTCAGCACTGGACGACTATGACTGACGAGACGATCACCGATATCACGGATGCCACCTCTCGCACGCTGTATGAGTGCGGTACTGGTGCGTTGCGGACGCAAATCGCGACTTCCACGAACAGTACGACCGACACGATCATCACGACGGTTCGACCGGAGACAGTCCACCGCGTCGGTCACGAAGCCGCGACACGCGGAGCTCCCAGCTCTGCCGGTCGCGTGTCCGTCGATCGAGGAGTTGTCGCCGAGTGAGCCTCCGAAGCCGTCTCGGCGGACTGTTCAAGTCCCGCGACGAGTTCGATCTCACGTCGGGCAGCATCGGCAAACCGCTGTTCTATCTCTCCCTGCCGATCATCGTGCAGAACCTCTTCCAGACCGCCTACAATCTGGGTGATACGTTCTGGCTCGGGCAGTACGATACGACCGCGCTGGCCGCGATCAGTTTCGCGTTCCCGATGGTGTTCCTGCTGATCTCGCTCGCGCTCGGGCTCTCGGTCGCGGGCAGCGTGCTCGTCGCCCAGTACACGGGGGCCGGTGAGGAACGAAGAGCCGAGTACGCCGCCTCCCAGACGGTCATCTACGCGGTGGTGGCCTCGCTCGTTCTCGGCGCGGTCGGCTACTTCTTCGTCGACGAGTTGCTCGCGTTGCTCGGTGCCGGGCCCAACATCGCGCCGCTGGTGAAACAGTATCTGCAGGTGTACACGATCGGGCTCGTGGCCGTCTTCGGCTTCGCCGTCTTCATGTCGCTGATGCGTGGCTACGGCGATACGCTCACGCCGATGTACGTGATGGCGGGCTCGGTCGTCATCAACATCGTTCTCGACCCGATCCTCATCTTCGGTTTTCAGGACAACCCGCTGTTCGGGCTGCTCGGCGCTCGTGGCCTCGAAACGTGGCTGTTCGGCCTCACGGGCTACACCGGCTCCGGGATCGCCGGGGCCGCGATCGCGACGGTGTTTGCCCGGGCGCTGGCGTTCGGGGTCGGTCTCGTCGTCATGTTCCGTGGCAATCGTGGTGTCAAGATACGGTTGCGACAGATGGTGCCCAGTCTCTCGTTCGCACGCAAGGTCGTCGACATCGGTGTTCCCGCCTCGGTCGAGGGGACGGCGCGCTCGCTGTCGATCAACCTGCTGTTGGTCGTCATCGCCGCGTTTCCCGAATCGGTCGTCGCCGCCTACGGGATCGGGACGCGGATCTTCTCGGTGATCTTCCTGCCGGCGCTCGCGGTCTCGCAGGGCATCGAAACGATGACCGGTCAGAACATCGGCGCTGGCAAACTCGATCGCGCCGCGGAGACGAACAACTTCGGTGCTCGGGCCATGCTCGTCGGCCTGACCCTCCTCGGAGCGCTCGTTCTGATCGCTCCGGAACCGATCGCCGGCATCTTCACCGACGACCCAGCGGTCGTCGCCCAGAGCGCGACCTTCCTCCGCTATTCCGCCCTCTCGTTCGGATTTATCGGCGTCATGCGGGCGTACACCGGCGGGTTCCGGGGTGCGGGGAAGACGATGGTCGCGGCGGCGATCTCGCTCATCTCGCTCGGGCTCGTCCGACTGCCGATCGCGTGGCTCGGGGCGGCAGCACTGGGCACCGTCGGCCTCTGGATCGCGTTCCCGATCTCGAACCTCGCGGGTGGGATCGTGGCGTATCTCTGGTTCAAGCGGGGAACCTGGCGCGAACAGGACCTCACCGAGTCGAACGTCGGCGCGGACGTCGCGGGAACGGAGACGTCGTCGATGGATGACTGATACCACGGTCCAGGACCGCTGCAACCACTCGAACCGACGTCAGTTGGACGACGTTGCTGTGACCAACGTTATACCGTGCCGCCAGATATTTTCCCCAGGTACGAATCACGATGTTCGATCGAATACTCCTCCCGACCGACGGTAGTGATCCGACCGAGTCAGCGGTGACGATGGCGCTCGGACTCGCTGAAACACACGATGCGACGCTCCACGTGCTCTTCGTCGTCGATCCACCCACGTCGGTCACCGGCGTCGGGGACGGGTTCTCGGGGCTGGACAACCTCCTCGATGCGCTCGAAGAGGAGGGTCACAGTACGACCGACGAGATCGCCACACAGGCGAGCGAGCGCGACATCGAGACGACGGCGGCCGTCCGTCGGGGGAACCCCCACGACGACATCCTCTCGTACGCGGACGAAGCCGCTGTCGACGTGATCGTCATGGGAACGCACGGTCGAACGGGTGTCAAACGGGCGCTGTTGGGAAGCGTGACCGAGGACGTCGTCCGTCATTCCTCGATCCCTGTTCTCACCGTGCATCGCGATCCCGACGAATAGCTCGCTCTCGATCGATTCAGCGATATTGAACGATATTCCTCGATCGGTCTCAGGAGCTCAGTGGACCGCTGCTTCGTCCGTCGATTCGTCGGGCTCGGAGATGATGTATTTTAGTGCGATCGCGACTCCGACACAGAGCAGGCTAAGGACGACGAAGACGCCGAACCCGCGTGCGTAGCCGATCTCGCCGTACGCGTCCGCGAAGTAGCCCATCAGTGGCAGGATGACGAGCGTGCCCCCGCCGCCGATGCCGCTGATCCAGCCCGATGCTCCGCCGACGGCCTCCGGAACGAACTTCGGCACCAGTTCGAACACCGCGGCGTTGGCGATCCCCATGCCGGTTCCCAGCACCATCATGCCGACGATTGCCGGCCAGAACCCGGTGACGACGGTCATGATCGCGCTGCCGAGCGCCATGATCGCGAAACTGATGATGGCGACGATCTCGCCACCGAACCTGTCGCTGATGCTTCCAGCCGGAACCCGAATGAGCGATCCGTAGGCGATGAAGAGTCCGGCCAGAAGCCCCGCCGTCGCGAGCGACAGCTCGTGGAACTGCTCCCAGTAGGTGGGGAACCAGGCCGACAGGGAGGTGAACCCGCCGCCGAAGGAAACCGTGTAGAGGAAGACGAGAACCCACGTGCGACGATTTCTCGCGGACGTCTTCAGCGATTCCCACGCGCCACCCGACGGGAAGATGTCTTGTCCGAGATCGTCGGCGATCCGTTTCGATTCCTCCGGATCGGTGCCCTGTTTGCGGAGCTGGAAGTAGTAGGGGTCGACGGCGTACAGCGCGTAGATGACGGTGGCGACGAGCATGAAGACCAGCCAGATCGCGTAGCTTCCGGTCAGTCCGACGAGCCCGATGAGCACCGGGAGTGCGAAGGTGATCATCCCCGGGCCGATGTTCCCGATCCCGGCGAACGCACCGAGCGCGAACCCCTGTTTGTCGCTCGGATACCAGTAGGAGGTCTGTGAGGTTCCGACAGAGAAGGTCGCGCCGCCGGCACCCGCGAGCAGTCCGAAGAAGACCAGCAGTGGATAGAGACTCATGTCGAAGTTCTCGGGATAGGTGAAAAACAGCGTCACGACCAGTCCACCGGTCCCGACGAGCGTCGACGCCATGAGGATGAGAAACGGCTTTTTGCCACCCACGTCGTCCACCCATGCGCCGAAGGGAATTCTGAGGACCGCTTTGCTGAGGTGCGGGGAGGACAGCAGTAGTCCGTGGAGGATGCCGGTGAGGGCCAACTGGTCCTCCAGGATGGGTCCTGCAGCGCCATAGAAGACGATCGTCGTGAGGCCGGCGAAGAAGACGAACGTCGACAGTACCAGCCCTCGTCTCGGTGTTCCCGTCACCCCGTACTCGTCGGCTGCGTGGGCATCGCTCATTACGTGGGTGCCTTGTCCCCTCGGCGTATGTACTATACGAATTCTCCTCGCCCGTACCCCGTGAAAACAATTTGATGAGTGGCCCTCGCGGCGGATCACGGATTGTGGTTCTCGACCAGAACTGCGAACGAATCCCTCGATCGACGGCCCACTGTTGGCGATCCCTGACCGAACCCGTCGGACGATGTCAGTTGCGATAGTTTCGCAGCGCGACCCAGCCGGCGGCGAGTGCGAAGATCGCTCCGACGACGAACGCGACGGGTTGGCCGGATGCGCCCCACTCCCAGCCCAGGGCCGTCGAGCCGAACAGCGCGATTCCCACCGCGAGCAGTCCGACGACGGTGCCGATCGTCGACGTATCGCGTTCGAAGAGTGACGCCATATCGGAACTACCGATAGCAACGACATAAACGTTGGCCGAGTGGTACGGGATCGAACGTTCGGCGAACGGGTACTGTCGAGACGAATGGCAAAACAAATGGCCGGGCGCGTAGTGGTGACGACCAATGAAGACGCTGCTGTTGACCATCGATGCGTGGCGCGCCTCGCATGCCTCGTTCGCGCCCGATGCGGTGGGCGATCACACGCCGAACCTCGCAGCGCTCGCCGAGGAGGGGACCGTTTTCTCACAGGCCGTGAGTCACGGCCCGGCGACGCCCTACGCCTTCCCGTCCGTGTTCACCTCGACGCTGCCGCTCGATTACGGTGGCTACGAGCAGTTGAGCGACGAGCGGACGCTGGTGAGCGAGGCGCTGCAGGAGGCGGGTTGGAGCGCCGCGGGCGTCCACGCGAACCCGTGGCTCGGCGAGAAATACGGCTACGGCCGTGGCTACGACATCTACCGCGACGTCGGCGAGTTCGGCCTCCCCGGACTGGAGCGTGGGCGGCAGTTCCTGCTTGACAACTTCTCGCTCGATAGCCCCGTCTATCGGGCGGCGCAGTCGCTCTATCGAACGGTCCAGGGCCCGCTGCGGATGCTCGGTGGTGGCGACGCGGCCGAGATCGAGGTGGCGCGCGAGGCGCTCGAAAAGTCGAGCGACGAGACGTTCGTCTGGACGCATCTGCTCGAACCCCACGCGCCATACACGCCGCCGAAGCGCCACCGCGAGGCCGTCGGCGTGCCCGAAACCGACGCGACGCCCTCCCAGCTCGTCACGCGCGCCCAGCACAGTCCCGAGGAGTTCTCCGAACGCGAGCGCGAGGTCATCCGTGGGCTCTACGCCGCGTCGGTTCGCCACGCCGACGAGAAGGTCGGCAAGCTCCTCGATGCGGTGGACGACGATACCCTCGTGATCGTCTCCGCCGATCACGGCGAGGCGCTGTTCGAGCACGGACAGGTCGGCCACGAGCCGGCGCTGTACGACGAGCTCACACACGTACCGCTTCTCGTTCGTCCGCCGGGCGGTGCGACGACCGAACAGGTCGAGACGCAGGTGCGCCACATCGACATCGCGCCGACGATCCTGGATTACGCCGACGCCGAACGGCCCGATTCCTACCGCGGGCGCTCGCTTCGGCCGGCCGTCGAGGGCGAGGGGATCGACGAAAAAACGGCTATCTCGGAGGTCGCTTCTTCGGCGACCGAACCCGGCCGGCTCGCGCCCGACGAACTCCAGGTCGCGGTGCGCACGCCCGAGCGAAAGCTCATCCACGCCGACGGCGAGGTACTGGCCTTCGATCTCAAAGACGATCCCGAGGAGCGCGAGCCGATCACCGACCCGGTCGGCGACGACTGGGACGACCTCCGAGCGGTGCTCGACGACCGGCTGGCGACCATCGATATCGGCGAGAGCGCGGGTGTCGACCGCGACGAGGAGGTCCAGGAGCGCCTGCGGAACCTCGGCTATATCGACTGAGTGTGTGGCGGCTGCGCGGCAGCGGTGCCTTGGCGTCTCGGCGAGCGGAGCGAGCCGAGGCTCAGGAGAGTGGTTCGAAAGACGCTTCGCGTCTTTCGTCATTGTCGAGCAAAGCTCGACTTGCAGTCAGAACGTATCACGTTCTGACGACATCACGAGAGAGCTTCGCTCTCTCGAACGACTATGCTCTCCTGGAGGATGAAGGGCGAACGAGCGAACGCTAGTGAGCGAGTGAGGGCTTCTGCGGTGCTGTGCGGAGTGGACAACAGTCGTGTCCGCGCGAGTGCAACGAGCGCGGTTTGCCGCGAGTGAGCGGAGCGAACGAGCGGGTGTTTTTAGTCCAGGTTTTTGGAGAGGGTTTGACCGAGCGCCGCAGGCGCGAGGGAGGACCCTCTCTAAAAAAGTGGGGTTTTATAAGCTCCACTGCGGGTCGAGCGGTTCCCAGGTGATGGGATCGGCCTCGACCGGGCTGAGCCCCGTGTGGTCGTGACACGGCGCTCCAGGAACCGATACCTCGTGGAGACACGGCCCGTCCCCGGTGGGGCGAGCACAGACCGGCGTCCCCTCGTTGGTGGGGCAGACGGTGCTTGCCATATTTGGATAAAGGGTGACTGCAAGATGGCGTCAGGGCCTGCGCATGCTCGCCGTATATATCGGGATGTGGTCGCCTCCGGCTCGTTCTGTTTCGAGTGATCGTTTCATGCTTCGATCATCGTGTGACCACAATTCCTTCGAAGCCGCCGGACGAACTACCGTTTGCGTAGCCATCGTTGATAGACGATTTCCGTTCTTGACGGCGAATCTACCGCTGGATACGGGTCAGACGAGAAGTAGGTTGAACGTCGCACCGACGATGGTACCGATCGTGACGACGGTTCCGGCATACACGAGTAGCAGTCGGCGTTTGAACAACTTGTTCAGGAGGATCAGGTTCGGGATGCTCACGCCCGCGCCGCCGACGACGAACGCCAGCACCGTCCCGATGGCAATGCCTTGTCCGCTGAGCGAGGCAGCGATGGGCAACATCCCGCTGAGACTGACGTATACCGGTGCACCGGCCAGCGCGGCCAACGGTACGGCCAGTGGGTTCTCGGGACCGAGAACAGTTCGAAGAACATCGACGGGCACGACACCGTGGATTAGTGCCCCGATCACGATCCCGAGAATCAGATATGGAAGGGTGTCGACGAAGAACGACCACGCATCACGTGCAGCGCTCTCGACGTGTTGTCTGTGAGTTCGTTCCGTCCGCGTCGTCCCTCCTGCGCAGCAGTCGGCCGTCCCGCCGTCCGTTGCGATGGCCTGATCGGGATCGTCCGTGATACGGACCGTCTTGATCTGTTCGGTCAACCCCAGTCGCCCGATGACGAGTCCACCGATGACGGCCGCCACGAGCGTGATGACGACGTAATAGACCGTCACTTCGATGCCGAACAGCCCGACGAGCAACAACACGGCGATCTCGTTGACCAGCGGCGAAGCGAGCAGAAAGGAGAAGGCCAGTCCCAGCGGCGCACCCGCCTGGAGCAGTCCTGCCAGAACGGGGACGGTCGAGCACGAACAGAACGGCGTCACGGCACCCACTCCGGCGGCAGCGACGTTCCCCGAACCCTCGTCGTGCCCGCGAAGGGCTCGTTCGACTCTCTCCGGCGGGAGATACTCCTGGGCGAGGCCCACGAGGAACGACGCCCCGATGAACAGCGGGACGAGGAGCACCACGAGATGAATGAAGTAGTTCCACGAGTCGACGAGGCCGCTTTCGAGTCCTGCCGGAAGCATCTCAGGTGTCCTCCCATATCGCGCGCGCGAGATCGAGTAGTTCGAAGACTGCGGTATCGGCGATACGGTAGTAGCTCCACTTGCCCTTCTTCCGCGATTTGACTAACCCTGCTTTCTTCAGCTTTCGTAGATGGGTGGCGACCGTTGACTGCGGTGCGTCGAGCACGACCTGTAGCTCACAGCCACAGCACTCGGACTTGCGGAGTGTTTCGAGAACGCGAAGGCGATCCTCGTTGGCGAGCGCCTTGAAGACGGCTTCTTGATCGGCGACATTGCGTTCGGGTGGACGCGTGTCCCGCAAATCGGCGATCCGTGCTTCCGGATCGTCGTATAGTCGTGCGAGCGCGTCATACACCTCGTCGGGCGGTGATTCGGGTCGTGACATATTGTATTTTTGCACTATGTTTTACTCGCAGCAGCTCTCTGATCTCTCGTTCGTGGGGTCCGACGACATTTCTTCAACAGTTGAATCACAACAGTTGGCCCCCTGATCCTGTTTGTACCGTTCTGTAAGCCGATCCCAAATGCGATCGAGGGTGCTCTGCGGCATCACAATACATCGTACTTCTCCGATTTGTATGAAGGTTGTGGTGGTGATCACGGTCGCTGCGTTCGTCGGCGATGGACCGCCAGTTCCGAGCTCCGGCGCTCTGGACGGGCATCACGTCGGTCCGGCTGCCCAACAAAAACGGTGGCTTCGGCTTGTGGCCCCTCAGCAACGATCAGTTGTCAGTCGAAGCGGCCGTCGAGCATCAGTTCGTGTCGGGACTGCGCCGGAGCTGATAGATGTGTTCGAGGAATTCCCAGTATTCGTCGGCGCTGAGCTTCGACTCGCCACGTTCACGTTCGGTGAACACGTAGGGAATCTCGACGACGCTCTCGTAGTCGCATTTCATCAGCACTTCGAGCAGGATCTTGTAGCCGGTGGGCGCGAGCGCGACGTCGTCGATGAGCTCGCGCCGGATGGCGAAGAAACCGCTCATCGGGTCGGCGATGTTCCGTGTCGGCGGGAGGACGAGTTTGGTGATCGCCATCGCGCCGCGGCTGACGATCCGTCGGAAGCGCGACCAGTTCTCGACGCCGCCGCCGTCGACGTGGCGGCTGCCGATGGCGATGTCGGCCCCGTCGTCGAACGCCGCGATGAGCTCGGGTAGTTTCTCGGGTGGATGCTGGAGGTCGGCATCGATGACCGCACAGCACTCGTAGCTGGCTTCGTCGAAGCCCCTGGAGACGGCGGTTGCGAGTCCCGATTCCTCGGTACGGCGCACGATGCGGACCGTCTCGGCGTCCGCGTAGGAGTCGGCGACGAGCTGCCAGGTCTTGTCCGGCGAGTCGTCGTCGACGACGACGATCTCGAAGCGGTAGTCGGCGAGGGCGTCCCGGCAGCGCTCGACGACGCGCTCGATGTTCTCGCGCTCGTTGTACGTCGGGATGATGATTGAGACCGAGCGCCCGCGGCTCGCCGTCGCCTGCTCCTCGCGGCTGCTGTGTTGCGTTCCCGATCCGCTGTCGGGGGCGATTCCGCGGCCGCGTTGGCTGGGGCGGTCGGTCACGATGACTGCTCTCCACGCCCGGGGCTAAAAACCGTTAGCACTTCGGACGCGCCCTCGCTACGCGTTGACAGCCCGTAGACGGCCCGCGGACACAACCTGTAAGTCACTGCTCGTCCAGGAATCAGGGGATGAGTTCGGCAGCCGCAGCGAGCGACTGGGTACACCTGACGGGCGAGGAGCGGGTGCTCTGGGCCGGCATGCCGAGCCTCTATCCGGCGATCCCCACGTTCGCGATCGCGTTCGTACTGAGCATTTTCGGCGTCTGGCTCTTCCGCGACGGATCGCTCCCCGTGCTTCCATCGTGGCTCGCGCTCGTGCTCGTCCCGTTCGGCGCGCTCGTCGCTGCATGGGCGTATCTCTCGCGCTGGAGCACACGCTACGTGTTCACGACGAAGGCGATCTACGAGAAACGCGGCGTGCTCTCTCGAACGGTCACGCAGATCCGCTTCGATCGCATTCAGAACACCGCCTTCGAGCAGTCGATCGTCGAGCGTACCCTCTCGTACGGCGACATCGAGGTCTACACCGCGGGCACCGGCGGGGTAAACCTCTCGCTACGCGACGTTCCCGATCCCAAACGTGTGAACGCGCTCGTGACGACTCGCCTCGGCGAGACTGCTCGCGCGAAACGACCGGATCGCTCGACCGACGAGCGTCCCTCGGTGTAGCATGGCCGACGAACGATGGCTCGGCCTGCGGCCGCGAACGGCGACGCGACTGCTCGTCATCGGGATCGTCTTTCTCGGGCTGTTCGTCCAGTTTCGCAAGCCGCTCGCGACGCTCGCGGGACTGCTCTTCGATGGTGTTTCCGGGCGTGAACTGACGCTCGTGTTGCTCGCATTGCTCTCGGCGCTCGTTCCGCTGCTGATCGCCACCGCGATCGCCGACGCGCTCTACGATCGGTTCGGCTGAGTCAGTCGTCGGCCGGCGTCTCCAGCCGTCGCGGCTCGCCATCGAGTCGCGCCTCGACGCCCGCGACCAACTCCCCGATATCGGTGACGCGTGCGGTCTCGATATCCGTCGTGCGCTCGCCAGCGATTGCCTCGCCAGCAACTTCTCGGACGACGACCAGCCGTCGAGCGTGCTCGGCGAGCGCATGATTGGTTTCGTCCGTGCCGGCGAGTACGACGCAGTCGGCGGTCCGCACCGATTCAGTGACCTCTTGGCGAGCGGCACGACTGACCGGCGCGAACGGCGCTGCCGTGACGGTCTCGATGTCGTGTGCACGGGCGGCGTCGAGCGCTCGATCTCCATCCGGTAGGACGCCCGCCGAGATGGAGAAGCCGGCCGTCGCGAGCGCGGCGATCGCGCGGGCGGCGGTGTGACCACCGCCCAGAACGTGGACGTGTGCGTCACGGTCGGACTGTCTTTCCGTGACGGTGACGTCGGGCGTTCCGGTGACGGGATGGCTCGTCACCGTCGCCTCGGTCCCGAATGCGTGCTCGACGTGCTCCTCGGCGAGCACCGACTCGGGCGTGCCGGCCGCTAGGAGTTGGCCGTCGGCGACGAGCACGAGCCGGTCGCAGAAGCGCGCGGCCAGCGAGAGGTCGTGGATCGCACAGAGAGCGGCACGGCCCTCGGCGACGAACTCGCGGGCCAGCGAGAGGATTCGCACCTGATGATCGATGTCGAGGCTGGCAGTCGGTTCATCGAGCAGGAGGGCATCCGGGTCCTGACAGAGCGCGCGGGCGACGACGACGCGCTGGCGCTCGCCGCCGCTCACCGCGTCGATCGACCGGTCGGCGAAGCGCGCGACGTCGGTGCGTTTCATCGCCCGGTCGGCGTGTTCGCGGTCCGTTCGTGAGACACGCTCGAACCGCGAGCGGTAGGGGGTTCGCCCCATCGCCACCACGTCGCGGACGGGGAAGGCGAACGAGAGGCTCGTCTCTTGAGGGACGGTCGCCACTTGGCGAGCGAGCGCACGCGCCGAGAGTTCGGTCACGTCGTCGCCGTCGACTGTGACGCGGCCCGCTGTCGGTTCGAGCAGCCCGTTGATCGTCCCCAGAAGCGTGCTCTTGCCCGCGCCGTTCGGCCCGACCAGCCCGACGAGCTCGCCGCGTTCGACGGTGAGGTTCACGTCGGACAGGGCCTGGACGTCGCCGAAGGCAATCGAGAGCTCTTCGACATCGATCACAGCGCGTGCACCTCCCGGCGGCGGAGCAGATAGAGGAAGAACGGCGCGCCGACCGCTGCCGTCACGATCCCCACGGGGAGTTCGGCGGGGCCGGATCGCGCGAGCGTGTCCGCGGCGACGAGGAAGACGCTCCCTGCAAGCGCGCTCGTCGGGAGCAGGATCCGGTGATCGGGGCCGACGAGCAGGCGCATCACGTGGGGAACGACGAGCCCGACGAAGCCGATGACGCCCGAAACGGCGACCGCGCCGGCGGTCAGCACACTCGACAGGGCCAGCAGGATGCGCTTGCTGCGCTCGACCTCGATGCCGAGCGAGTGGGCTTCGTTCTCGCCGAGCAGGAGCACGTTGAGATCGCGCGTGTACGCCACGAGAACGGCGAAGACGACGAGTGCGACCGGCAGCGTAGTCATGACGTCGTCCCAGCCGGCGTTGTGGAGGTGGCCCATCAGCCAGTAGGTCACCCGTTCGAGGCTCTCGCCGGCGTTGATGAGCAGATAGGAGATGATCGCCCCAAGGAAGGTCTGTACCGCGACGCCGGCGAGCAGGAGGGTGGCAACGGGCGTCCGTCCACCCTCGGTAGCGATGAGATACACCCCGAAGGCGGCGATCAGCGCGCCGGCGAACGCCGCTCCCTGGAGTCCGAGGGCGAACGGCGTGGCGATAGGGAGGACGATCCAGGCGACCGCGCCCGTCGCCGCCCCCGTCGAGACGCCGATGATCGAGGGATCGGCCATCGGATTTCTGAAAAACCCCTGCATCACCGTCCCGGACGCGCCGAGAGCGAAACCGACGACCGCCGCGAGTGTGATCCGGGGCAGACGCAGGTCCATGACGATCGTCCGAGCGGTCTCGGGAACTGCGAACGAGAGCGAGGGGNCCCTCTGGTGAATCCAGCCGCTGGCGCTGGTGAACTCAGTCGCTGTACAGCCGTGCACCGTGCCGCGGCCGTCGCCCCCTCGCCGTCCATGAACCCAACTGCGCTTGGGTTAGATAAGTATTTATTGCATAGCACCGCAGGCTGGGAGTGTATGCTTCCGAAGACAGCGAGTGCGGTGTTGGTCGTATTGGTGATGGTTGCCGGCATCGGGCCGGCAGCGGCGTCGCCGGCCGCGATGGGATCGCAGCCGGCACAGACGGCGAGCTGTTCGTTCCCGGTGACGGCGACCGACGCGACGGGGACCGACGTTACCGTCGACGAGGAGCCCGAACGGATCGTTACGCTCCAGCCGAGCGCGGCACAGACGCTCTGGGAGATCGGTGCGCGCGACAAGGTGGTCGGCGTCTCCAAGTACGCCAGCTATCTCGACGGGGCCGAGAGCCGGACGAACATCTCCGGTGCGGGCCAGCAGTTCGTCAACGTCGAGAAGGTCACGGGTCTCGAACCCGACCTCGTGCTCGCGCCGAACACCATCCCGAACGAGACGGTTGAGACGTTGCGCGGTGCCGGGCTGACCGTCTTCAAGTTCGAGTTCGCGAGCTCGTTCGCCGATATCTCCTCGAAGACGAACCGGACGGGCCAGCTCGTCGGGGCGTGTGACGAGGCCGAGCGCACCGTCTCGGAGATGGAAACCCGCGTCGACGCGATCCGACAGGCGGTCGGTAACGAGTCCGCATCGGGCGCGCTCTACCTCCAGACCGGCAGTTTCGTGCCCGGCAACGGCACGTTCATCGGTGACGTCCTCACGACCGGCGGAGCGGAGAACCTCGCCGCGAGCGAGGGAATCGAGGGCTATCAGAAGATCAGCGCCGAGGTCGTCGCCAGTCAGAACGTCGAGTGGATCGTCACGTCGGATCGATCGATCGTTCCCGACGAGGCTCCCTGGTCCGGGACGACCGCGGTCCAGCGAAACCAGACGCTCGTCGTGAACGGCAGCTACATCAGCGAGCCGGCACCGCGGGTGATCCTTCCGCTGACCGAGATCGCCCGTAACCTCCACCCCGAGGCGATTCAGTCGGCGAACCTCTCCGAGACGTCCATCGGACAGGCGAACCGTAGCGCGAACGCGACGACCGCACAGCCGATCGCGGCCGACGGCGGCACCGTGACGACGAGTGCTGACGACGCTGCGACGAGCGCCGGTGACGGCGCGACGGCAGCCGCGACCGACGGCAGTGGTGCAGCCGACGACGCAACCGACGCGGACGTCGATGCGACCGACGCCGCCGCGACCGGCACCGCCGCGGACGCCACCACGACGAGTTCGGGAAGCGGTCCCGGCTTCGGCGTGACGGTGGCGATCGTCGCGCTGCTCGGCGCGGCACTGCTCGCCCGGCGGACGTAACGAGCGACTCGATCGGTGCGGTCCGGTTGCAAGCGGTTTAATTCCCCGGGTGGCGAACGGCGGGCATGGTCGAGAACGTCATCTGGCCGGCCTATCTCGATGCGTCACTGAGTCGCAAAGAGGGCCGGCGCGTCCCCCGCACCGTCGCCGTCCCGGAGCCGACCGTCGACGAGATCGCCAGCGCGGCCGGTCAGGTCGGCTACGACGTGGCGATCGAACGCGAGAAGACCTATCCGCGCGAGTACGAATCCAGGGGGCGCGTGCTCATTCAGGACGCCGACGACGACGGCAAATCCGATCTGCTCCAGGCGATCGCGGCCTACGTCAGCGCGCTCCGCGAATGAAACGCGCCGGCGAGGTCGTCGGCGTCGCACAGGGGATGGCGATCGTGCGCGTACCGGACGAGAACCATCCCGCCATCGGGACGCGACTGCTCGAACAGGACCTCTCGACCGCGGGCCAGGTCGTCGACGTGTTCGGCCCCGTCGAGCGGCCCTATCTCTCCGTCGATACGACGAACGGGCCGGCGGCGCTGCTCGGTGCACGGCTGTACAGCGACTGAGTTCACCAGCGCCAGCGGCTGGATTCACCAGAGGGTTCGAACGCGAGCGGCGCGTCGAACGGTTCGTCCTCGTCGCCGAGGTGGTCGGAACGCCCGGCGAGGACGACGTTGACGACCGCGCCGAGCAGGAGGACGACACAGCTGTAGTAGAGCCAGATGAGCACCAGCAGGACGCCGCCGACGATGCCGTAGGCGGCGTACTGGCCCGCGTAGGCGACGTAGAACTGGAAGACGAACTCCGTGAGCGCCCAGCCGAGCGCGGCGACGACGGTCCCGGGAATGACCTCGCGCACCGAGACGTCGACGTCGGGGACGAAGTAGTAGAGCGGCAGGAAGGTCACGGAGAGGCCGACGATCAACAGGAGCGTGCCGAACCGCTCGACGGTCGGCAGGATCGGGACGACCGCGAGCACGCCGCCGACGAGCACGACGGTGCCGACCGCCAGCCCGACCGCGACGAGCACGACGATCGCGTCCCGGAGCTGTTTGAGAAGTGATTTCGCCTCGGCGATCCCGTAGACCGCGTCGAAGGCGATGTCGAGTCCGCGAAAGAGTTTGAGCGCGCTCCACAACAGCGTGACGAGGCCGAGCGCCGAGGCCCCGGTCTGGCCGGACGGATCGGTGAGCACGTCCGAAAGCACCTCGCGCGCGCTGTCGGTGAGCGTCGATTCGAGCAGCCCCGTGACCTCCCTGGCGAACGCCTCGCCGCCGACGACCGAGGCGGCGATGAAGGCCAGAATGAAGAGTGGAATCAGCGAGAGGAAGGCGTAGAAGGCGAGGCTCCCCGCCATGAACGTGAGGTGGTTCTCGGTCGTTTCGGCGATCATCGCCCGCAGGACGACGACCGGGCGCGACGAACGGAGATTCATGCGACCCTCGTACAATGGGAGGGCTGCCGACGCCTAACTCTTCGCCTTCGCCGACACAACGAAACCCCGAAGGTCGCGCCCGGGGTTCGTGAGGTATGCACCAGCGCACGCGGGCGATCGCGGCCGGCGGGGCCACGGTCGTCATCTTTCTCCTCGTCCAGGCGGGCGCGGTCGCGCTCGCCGGTCCCTTCGAGAGCGCGGGCTATCGCGCCGTCGAGAACCCGTCGAACCCGACCAACAGCATCGCCTACATCGGCGCGATCCTCGTCGCGACGGCGGCGATGCTCGCGGTCATCAAGTTCGATCTCGACTGGCTGCTGCGCGGGTTCGTCATCCTCTCCAGTGGACTCATCTCCCTGTACGTCTTCTCGGTTCTCGCCCCGCCGCTCTCGATCGTCGTGGGTGGTGTCGCGATCAACCCGCTCGCGATCGGCCCTGCGATCGTGCTGGCGCTCGCCCTGCTCCTCTATCCCGAGTGGTACGTCATCGACGCCGCGGGCGTCGTCATGGGCGCTGGCGCGGCGGGCATCTTCGGCATCAGTTTCGGTCTCCTGCCGGCGATCGTCCTGCTTGCCGTTCTCGCGGTCTACGATGCGATCTCTGTCTACGGCACCGAGCACATGCTCGCGCTCGCCGACGGCGTGCTCGACCTCAAACTCCCCGTCGTGCTGGTGATCCCGCTCACGCTCTCCTACTCGTTTCTCGACGACGCGCCGGCGACCGACGGCGGGGACGAACGGGAGTCCGTCGAGGCTGACGGCGGCGATACCGACGAGACGAGCGCCGACCGCCCGGATGCCGACGATCGTGATGTCTTCTTCGTCGGCCTCGGTGACGCGGTGATGCCGGCCGTGCTGGTCGCGAGCGCCGCCGTCTTCTCGCCTGCCAAGCCTCTGTTCGCTGGCTTCGCACTCTCGCTACCGGCGCTCACGGCGATGGTCGGCACGGTCTGCGGGCTGGTCGTCCTGCTCTGGCTCGTGATGAAGGGTCGCGCACACGCCGGTCTGCCGCTCCTGAACGGCGGCGCGATCGGTGGCTATCTGGTCGGTGCACTGCTCTCCGGAATCCCGATCGTCCGCGCGCTCGGGCTCGGGCCGTATCTCTAACTTCCCTCGTCCGGCGGGTAGGCGTCCCGCCAGGGACGCACCCGTTCGAGCGCGGCGCTCGCGGCGAGCACCGTCTCCTCGGCGTGGCGGCGACCAACGATCTGAAGGCCGACCGGCAGCCCGTCGACGAACCCCGCCGGGATCGACGCGACCGGGTGGCCCGTGAGATTGAACGGCCACGTCAGACACCAGTCCACGACCGGGTTGGCGACCGACTCGCCGTCGATCTCACTGGGCCCGTCGCGGCCGTGCTCGAACGGCGGGACCGCGGCGGTCGCGCTGACGAGTAGATCGTGCTCGGCGAAAACCGACTCGACGGCGTCGTAGAAGGCGGTACGCGGGCGATCGGCCTGTTTGTAACCGAGCGCGTCCGAATCCTCGCCGATGGAGACCAACGTTGCCGTCGAGGACATGAGTTGCTCGCGGTCGTCCTCCCCGATCCGCCCATCAGATTCGAGACCGTCGACGAGCGCGGCGAACAGCACCGTGGTCTGCTGCGTGAACGCGTATCTAAGCTCCGACAGCGTACCTTCGTAGGGCGGATCAGCGTGCTCAACCTGTCCAACGACGCCCACGAGATCGTCCATCGCGTCGTCTAGTTCCTCCCGAACGCGCTCGGCGACGTCGAACAGTCCGAGATCGGGGCTGTACGCCACGGAGAGCTCGTCAGTCGCCCGATCGGTGGCCGCGCGGTAGTCGGTCGTGGGCGCGGGCAAGCTGTACGGATCGCTCGGATGCGGCCCAGAGAGCACGTCGAGTGCGATCGCTGCGTCCTCGACCGTGCGCGCGAGCGGGCCGCTGCTCGAAAACGGCGTCGCCATGCTGAAGGCGTCCGGTCTGAGCGCGTTCGGCACTCGACCGAACGAGGGTTTGATGCCGTAGATTCCGCAGTTGGCGGCCGGAATTCGGATCGACCCGCCAGTGTCGGAACCCTGTGCGAACGCCGCCAGCCCGTCGGCCACCGCCGCCGCGCTCCCGCCCGACGATCCTCCGGAGGTGCGCTCGGGGTCGAACGGCGTCCCGGTCCGGCCGTGCAGCGGGTTCTCGGTGACGAGTTTGTGACCGAACTCGGGCGCGTTCGTCGTCCCGAGCACGATCGCCCCGGCGCGTTCGAGCCGTTCGGTGACGACCGCGCTCTCGTCGGGGACGAACTCGCCGACCGCCGCCGAGCCCATCGTCGCCGGCACGCCCGCCTTGAACCCGAACAGATCCTTGAGCGCGATCGGCACGCCCGCGAGCGGCCCGGGGTCCTCGCCGCGGTCGATCGCCGCCTCGATCTCCGCGGCGCGCTCGCGGGCATCCTCTTCGATGACCGTGACGTAGGCGTTGGTCACGTCGTTGCGCTCGGCGATACGATCGAGATAGGTGTCGACGACGGCGACCGGCGAGCGCTCGCCGGCCCTGATCTCCTCCGCGAGTCCTGCTGCCGACACGAACGGAACCTCTGGCATATCGACCACTCTCCCGCCGGTGATTAGTCTCTTTCCCCGGACACACCGGGCGCTTCCTATTCGCCGGTGAGTGCCTCGCTCGCCAGGGCGAATTCGAGTTCGGTACCCAGATCCTGCTCGCGGGCCTTCTCGTAGAGCATGTACGCGGCAGCGACGGTCTCGATGCCGGTTCCGCCCGAATCGAAGACGGTGATCTCGTCGTCCGATTCGCGGCCCGGTACCTCGCCGGCGACGACCTCGCCGAGCTCGCCGTGGACGTCGTCCTCGCTCACGACGCCCTCCTCGACGGCGTTGATGAACGAGCCGGCGTCGTTCATGACGCGCTCGCGCAGGTCGGGGACGTACTTCGCGCGTTCGATCGTCGTCGCGTCGAGCTCGTGTTTCACGTCGTCGTACTGTCCCATCGCGGTGACGTGCGCACCGTCTTCGAGCACGTCGCCGTCGAAGACCGGCTCGGAACTGTTCGTCGCGGTGATGACCACGTCCGCGTCCTCGACGGCGGCGGCGCTGGAGGCGACGGCCGCGACGCTCGCCGAGAGTTCCTTGTTCATCGACGCGGCGAAGGACTCGCGGTGGTCGGTGGTCGGCGAGTAGATGCTGACCGTCTCGAACTCGCGGACCGTGGCGGTCGCCCGGAGCTGACCACGCGCCTGCGCGCCGCTGCCGATGATCGCGAGCGTCGTGGCGTCCTCGCGCGCGAGCGCATCGACGCCGGTCGCGCCGGTCGCGCCCGTTTTGAACGGGTTGAAGCTCGCACCGTCGAGCAGCGCGAGCAGTGCGCCCGATGCCGCGTCGAACAGCGAGAGTACGAACTGGGCGTCCTGCCGGCCGAACCCCGCCGCGTACATGTAGCCACCCATCGCGCCCGTTTCCGGGAGGATGGCGCTGTAACCAGTGAACATCCCCGGTGGCTCCTCGTTCATGAGCTTCGTGCGCAGCGCCGCTGGTGCGCCCTCGCCGCGCTGGCGGTAGCCCTCGCGCACCGCGGCGACGTACTCCGCTGGCGTCGCGAGCCCGGCACACTCCTCGCTCGTCAGAAACAGGGTTCCGTCGGTGTCGTCGGCCATATCTCGGCAACGCGCGGCGAGTGCTTATGGCTGGTGGCTCGTGAGAACGGGAGAGAAGACGGGTTCAGTCGGCGGAGTTGATCTGGCTGTCGGGGGTGGCGTTGACGGCCGGTGAACCGGACTGCGGTGCGGCCGACGCGCCGGGTGCCCGAACGAACATGCCGTGGCCGATGAGCGCGACGGCGACGCTTGCGGCGATCGGCACCGCGAGCGTGAATGAGACGCCGACGGCGGCGAGAACGGCGGTGATCCCACCCAGTGCAAGCGGGATGAGCCCGAGCAAGAGATCGTAGTACTGAGTCATTATACATCATTGTAGGACAGGGACCCACATAAGTGTTTCCCATAGGTGGGGTGTGAGCGAGAGATACGAACGCAGCTATTTACCAATACTACATCTGTAAGTTATGAGGTCACGAGACCGCCCACGATGGCGAATCGCCGACGGAAGAAACGCTTCTCAGCGGCTGAGATAGCCGACAGCGGCCCGCCACGGGACCAGCAACATGAGCCCGACGCCGAGCGAGACGAACATGAACGTCACCGCGAAGTCGCCGTGGAACGTCGCCGTGGAACGCAGTGCCTGTCCGACGACCACCGCGCCGATCCACGCGAGCGCGGTCCGGACGACACCGCTACGCAGCGATCGGTAGATCCGTGGCGCGTACACACCGGCGAGAACTGACGCGATCGCCCAGCCGATGAGGAAGGGGAGCGCGGTTCCGACGACCCGTCCCGGTTGGGCGAGGAGGTCGTAGCCGTGCTGGAGCTCGCCGATACTGACGAACAGGAACACGAGCGCGATATCGCCGAAAGCGATCGCGAGCGTTCGCGGCGAGGCGTCGACACGCGTCCGCAGCGATGCGGCGGTGCTCATACGCCTGCCTCGGGGTGCGAGAGGTATGTAGGGCTCGCTTTCACCGCTTGACGCCCGCGACGGTGAAGCCGAACCCGCGATCCGGAATCGCTGCGTCGAGTCCCGTGCGCTCGACCGCCCTGGCGAGCTCCTCGGGCGTGAAGAACTCCGAGTCGAACCCGACGATGTGCTCGCCGGCGGCCAGCGCCTGGCCGCGGACGGTCGCACGGTTGAACTCCCGGCAGACGACCACGCCGCCGGGTCGGAGCACCCGTTCGGCCTCGGCGAGCGCACCGGCCCGGTCGCTGATATGGTGGAGCGCGTCGACGATGACGACCGCATCCACGCTGTCGTCGGCGACCGGCAGCGTCGCCCCGTCACCGCGGACGCAATCGAGCCCGACCCGTCGCGCCTCGGCAAGCATCTCCCCCGCAGCGTCGACGACGACCCGTTCGGGGCTGTCGAGAACACGTGCCGCACGTCCTGTCCCGCCGCCGACGTCGAGGGCCCGGTCGATATCACGGTCGGCGAGGGCGAGTCCCGCCCGGAGCGCGCGCTCGTTGGTCGCGGGCGAGAATCGCTCGTAGTAGCGCGCGACCCGCTCGAAGAGCGCGACGTCCCCCGGCGCGTGCATGGCTCCCTCTCGCACCGGCCGGCGCTTAAATCGTCCGGCGCAGGGCCTATGTCGATTCGCCGTCGAATCCGGGCATGGAATACGCGGTTGACGGCTGGCCGGCCGACGAGCCGACGCTCCGGCTCGACTACCGCGAGTTCGCCTACGCCGGCAAGTTCGTCATGTCCTCGACCGGCAAGGCCGTCGTCCGCGACGCGCGCGAAGAAACCGACGGCAAGTGGGACGATGGGATCATCGCGGCGATCGCGTTCAACGAGGACCGCACCGACCCCGACACGCTCTGGTTTCGCTATATCACCGTGCGTGCTGACCGCCGCCGCGATGGGCTCGGTCCGCGCCTCGCGACGTTCACCGCCGAGCGCGCCCGCGACCGCGGCTACGACCGCCTCCGGATCGCGGTCAACAACCCCTTCGCCTACGAAGCGCTCCACAAGGCCGGCTTCGGC
Organism: Halococcus morrhuae DSM 1307; assembly: GCF_000336695.1. Classification (GTDB taxonomy): domain Archaea; phylum Halobacteriota; class Halobacteria; order Halobacteriales; family Halococcaceae; genus Halococcus; species Halococcus morrhuae. The sequence goes on along the minus strand of NZ_AOMC01000096.1, from coordinate 62,283 downwards.
TACACCGGTCGGGAGACCGGCCTCGCCGAACTCGTCCTCGAACGCCCCGGCGATCGCTCGACGGCGACCTACCAGTCGGGTCTCGACGTCTATCGCGGGCGTGACCTCACCGAGGGCGAAGAGAGGTTCCTAGAAGCACGGAGCGATGCCGACCCGCCATCGGTAATCGCTGCGCCGGAATAATCGTTCGTCCCTGATCGAGGGCGACCACCGTGCTACAAACATAACGAGTTGTGACGACTTCGTCCGAACGAATCCCGGCTCAAACGAGAATTGCAATCCACCCCCTCCCCAACCGACTCGCTCTGCTCACTTCGTTCGCATCACTCATCCCTCGCACGCCGATCCACGCTCGGTGCTCGCTGGCGAGGCGCTCACTCCGTTCGCACCTCGCTTGGCTCGCACACGAGCGCGAGCGCGCGCCAACTGCAACCGAACCCGGGCGTGGGTTCTCCGATCGGCGGGGAAAGACACATGTTGCGACCGCACACAACGAGACGAAATGTCGCCGAATTCGTCGGGAACCGAGGGGTTGCTCGGCTCGCTCCGTCGCGCGCTGCTCGGTGGGTTGCTCGGGATCATCGCGCTCGTCTCGATCGGTATCGCGATACGAGCGCTGCCGTCCGGCAACTATCTCGTGGGTGTGGGTTCGGCCGCTCTCGCCGTCGGTGCCGTCGCGTGGATCGTCTCTCTGTTCGTCACGGGGTATCGGAGCGCAGCATAGCGGTTTTCGTGATCGCTGGCACGTCCTGGGAGAACGTCGGTAGTCGGGGGATTCAAGCGCTGCTCTCGCCTACGGCTGGCAATGGGAAACGCAGACCTCCGCCAGCTCGCGGCCATCGAGCCGATCGAGTTCTCCGAACTCGCCGGCGCGACGGTGGCGATCGACGCGCACAACTGGCTCTATCGATATCTCACCACCACTGTCAAGTGGACCAGCGACGCGGTCTACACGACCGCCGCGGGCGAGGAGGTCGCGAACCTGGTCGGCATCGTCCAGGGACTGCCCAAGTTCTTCGAGCACGACATCACCCCGGTGATGGTCTTCGACGGCGGCGTCACCGAGCTGAAGGCCGACGAGATCGAGCAGCGACGCGAGCAAAAGGAGAAAGCCGCAAAGCGGGCCAAGGAAGCGCGCGAGGCGGGCGACGCCGTCGAGGCCGCCCGGCTCGAATCGCGCACCCAGCGACTGACGACGACGATCCACGAGACGACGCGCGAACTCCTCGACCTCCTCGACGTCCCGATCGTGGAAGCACCGGCCGAGGGCGAGGCGCAGGCCGCCCACATGGCCCGCACTGGGACTGTCGATTACGCCGGCAGCGAGGACTACGACACCCTGCTGTTCGGCGCGCCGCACACACTCCGCGACCTCACCAGCAAGGGCGATCCCGAATGTATGGCGCTCGACGCGACCCTCGACGAGCACGACCTCACCTGGGAGCAGCTCGTCGACGTCGGTATTCTCTGCGGGACGGACTTCAACGACGGCGTGTCGGGCATCGGGCCGAAGACGGCGGTGAAACTCGTCGGCGAGCACGGTGATCTTTGGGCGGCGCTCGAAGCGGAGGACGCCTACATCGAGAACGCCGACCTCGTCCGCGAGCTCTTTCTGAACCCGGACGTCACCGACACCGACTTCGATCCCGCAATCGAGCCGGATCTCGACGCCGCCCGTACGTACGTCACCGACGAGTGGGAGATCCCCGCAAGCGAGGTCGAGCGCGGGTTCGAGCGCATTCAGGAGAGCGTCGTCCAGTCGGGACTCGATCGCTGGACGTGAGGGTTTTACCGCGGCCGCACTCCTCTCGGGTATGGACACGGCTGACGTCGAGCGACTCATCGAGGACGACATCGAGAACGCCGAGGCGACCGTCACCCGACCGCGCGGGGTCGAGGACGACCATCTCGCCGCGGTGGTCGTCGCGCCAGCCTTCGAGGACGAGAGCGTCTTGGACCAGCACGAGCGCGTCTACGACGCCCTCGGCGACCACATGACGACCGACATCCACGCGCTCGAACTGACGACCTACACGCCGGGGGAGTACGCCGCCGAGGAGTGAGAGTGCCGCCGGTTCCCGTGAGTTTTATCCACCCCGGCGCGAAGCGGACGTACATGAGCGATGATTACAGAACGGAGTCCGATAGTTTGGGCGAGATGGAGGTCCCGGCGGAGGCCTACTGGGGCGCACAGACCCAGCGCGCCGTCGAGAACTTCCCCATCTCGGGCATCACCTTCGACCGACGGTTCATCCGCGCGCTCGGCACGGTGAAAAAGGCCGCCGCCCAGGCCAACCGCGAACTCGGCCTCGTCGACGAGGAGATCGCCGACGCCATCATCGACGCTGCCGACGAGGTCATCAACGGCGAGCACGACAGCCAGTTCCCCGTCGACGTCTTCCAGACCGGGTCGGGTACCTCGACGAACATGAACGCCAACGAGGTCATCGCCAACCGCGCGAGCGAGATTCAGGGGGCCGAGGTCGGTTCCAATACTGTGCACCCGAACGACGACGTGAACTTCGGCCAGTCCTCGAACGACGTGATCCCGACCGCGATGCACGTCGCCACGCTCGAAGCGATCCAGCGCGATCTCGTGCCCGCGCTCGAAACCCTCCGGGCGTCCCTCGGCGAGAAGGAAGCCGAATTCGATACGGTCGTGAAGACCGGACGCACACATCTTCAGGACGCGACACCCGTCAGACTGGGACAGGAGTTCGGCGGCTACCGCACCCAGATCGACAAGGGCATCTCGCGGGTGAGTCGCACGACCAGAAACCTCTCGGAACTCGCCCTCGGTGGGACGGCGGTAGGCACAGGATTGAACACCCACCCCGAGTTCCCCAAGCTCGCCGCCGACTACATCTCCAGCGAGACGGGACTCCCTTTCGAGGAGGCGACCGACCACTTCGAGGCCCAGGCCGCCCATGACGCGATGGCCGAGACCCACAGCGCGCTGCGTACCGTCTCCGGCTCGATGCACAAGATCGCCAACGATCTCAGACTGCTGGCCTCTGGTCCCCGGAACGGCATCGGCGAGATCGACCAGCCCGAAAACCAGCCGGGCTCGTCGATCATGCCGGGGAAGATCAACCCCGTCGTCGCCGAGGCCGTGAATCAGACCCACGTCCAGGTCGTCGGCAACGACGCCGCCGTCGCCACCGGCGCGGAGAACGGCCAGATCGATCTCAATCTCTACAAACCCGTCATCGCCTACAACACGCTCCAGTCGATCGAACTGCTCGCGAACGCGAGCGAGGCGTTCGCCGAGAAGTTCGTCGACAACCTCGAAGCCAACCGCGAGCGCTGCGAGGAGCAGGTCGAGCGCAGCATGGCGCTCGCCACCGCGCTCAACGCCCACATCGGCTACGACGACGCGAGCACCGTCGCCAAGGACGCTCTGAAGCAGGAGAAGACCGTCCGCGAGGTCGTCGTCGATGAGGGTTATCTCGACGAGGGCGAAGCTGCGGAGGTCCTCGACGCGGGTGCGATGACCGAGCGCGGGATTCCGGGTCGCGAGGAGTAGCTCAGTTCGCACGGAGTTATATAATATCCATACACTATTAATTCTAGATCGTACTATAATTGTAAACGAAAAAACCATAGAAACCATCTCTGGGGATTGATTTCTACCACTTCCAGTAAATCAACCAAACAGTAGGACTCGGAATGTAGAATACCATCGAAAGAACAATACCCAAGAAAGGCTGTAAGCTGAACAACAATATTATGACTATACTTTCTATCTCGATTCGTCGGGCCACTTTTCAAGGATATCTCGTGTTTTTACTCGGGATGTTGCTCATCGTTGAGAACGTTCTGTCGGCACTCACGACCGGTGATTTCTACACTGATATTATCGGTATCGCTCTCGGTCTTTTCGCAATCGGGGGCGGTGTACTCAGCTATCTCAGACCGGAACAACTCTCTCGTGGAACTGAACCTGCCCCGACCTATCTGTACGTTATCGCGGGCATAGCTACTGTGGCGTTCGTATTCTGGATATTCTTTATGCTACAGGGGTAAGACTGCGCTATCACCTTTGCTGGCTTCTTGTCTGTACTGATCAGATCAAGGTTCTCATATCGCAGGCGTGCTAACCGTTCATCGTATGGATTTTCAGTTCGGCGTGAACTCGCCGGCGAAGACGATCTCGTCGAGCGGCTTGCGCTGGTTCGGCTGCTCGTCGTCGGGTGCACTGCTCTCGTCGTGGACGCCGATGGCAGCCATCGCCTCGACGGCGTATTCGTCGGTGAGGGAGAACAGTTCGCGTGCGCCGTCGTAATCGAACCCCTGCATCCCGTGGACGACGAGCCCGCGGCGCGCACCCTCCAGGGCGAGGTTCTCCCACGCCGCGCCGGCGTCGAACGAGTGGGTCGGCGCGTGCTCGCCGTTGTGGTCGAAGGTCGTCTTCGAGAGCACGACCACGAGCGCCGCGGCGTCGCTCGCCCACTGACGGTTGCCTTCGGCGAGCAGCTCCGTGAACGCCTCCCAGCGATCGTCGTCGGGTGTCGCGTAGACGAACCGCCAGTGCTGGTTGTTGTACGAGGATGGTGCCCAGCGCGCGGCCTCGAACAGCGCGAGCAGTTCCTCCTCGTCCAGTTGCTCGCCGGTCATCGTCCGCGGCGACCAGCGGTTGACCAACAGCGGATCGACGTCGTAGTTCGGATCACGGTTGTCGTCGACGGCCGCCCGCAGTCCGTCACTCGTCGAGCCGGCACCGGCGATCTCGGGGTCGCTCGTTCGTTGCATCGTATCGCCCGACGTAGCCGCTACGCACGGACAAATCCACCGATAACGTTCCGTCGATTCGACGGGCGGGATCGACACCGCCCGCGCGGAGGCGGCGGTTTATGTGGGGAGGGGCCGGTGTTCGTCGCATGGAGCGGCTCGATTCGCGCGTCAGGATCGTCTGGCTCGCGAGTGCGCTCGTCGGTGGCTTAGTGGGCAGCGCGCTCGTGGGCGCAGCCGGACGCTTTTTCTTCGATAGCGGCCTCTGGATCGTGCCCGTCGCGTTCGTCGTTCTCGCGGTTCTCGGAGCGGGCTACGAACTCGCCCGCTATCGGATCTGGCGGTTCGCGATCGAGGACGACGCCGTCACGCTCGAACGGGGCGTCCTCACCCGCGTGACATCGGTGGTACCGTTCGTCCGCGTCCAGCATGTCGACACCCAGCGCGGGCCGATCGAGCGCCTCGCCGGCCTGTCGAGCGTTGTCGTCTACACCGCCGGCTCGCGCGGTGCCGACATCACCATTCCAGGACTCGCGCCCGAGCGTGCCGACGCGATCAGGGAGCGACTGCGCCGGCTCGCCATCGAGAGCGAGCCGGGCGGGCCGGAGGACGCGGTGTGAAACTCCACCAGCTCTCGCTGGTCTTCCGGGCGCTGCCGCGCGGCGTCCAGCTCGGCTCGTTCGGCTTCTTCGCCGTCACGGTCGTGACGACGACGGTGGCGGCGGTGCCCGGCTGGTTCGCCCTCACCGTCGCAGCGACGATCGGTGGCTTCCTCGCCGGCGTGGGCTACGAGTTCCTCTACTACCGCCGGTTCGAGTACGAGCTCACGACCGACACGCTCGATATCGGCTCGGGCGTGCTCTCACGGCGCGAGCGCGAGATCCCGATCAGGCGGATACAGAACGTCGATATCTCGCGGGGGATCGTCCAGCGTGCGCTCTCGATCGCGGCCGTCGGCATCGAGACCGCCGGCGGCGGCGGCGAGACGGAAGCCGACCTCCGCTACGTGAGCTACGAGGAGGCCAAACGCCTCCAGCGCGACATCCGACGGCGCAAGCGCGGCGCGAGCGACGAACCGACGATCGCCGACGAGGACGAAAGCGAGGTCCAGGGCGAACTGCTGTTCGAGCTCACGCCCCGAAATCTCGTCCTGCTGGGACTGGTCGCACCGGATCTCCGGGCATTCCTGCCGGTGCTCTTCTTCGCCGTCCCCACCCTCGGCATTTCGATCCCCGATCTGCTCGCCGAGAGCGGTGCGTTCGGCGTCGGGCCACGCGGGGCGGCGCTCGCGGTCGTTTCCTGGGTCGGCACGGCTGCCGTGACCGCTGCACGCTACTACGAGTTCCGCCTCACTCGCTTCGGCGACGAACTCCGCTACGAGCGCGGCCTGCTCTCGCGCTACGACGGCTCGATCCCGATCGACAAGATCCAGCAGATCGACGTCCGGGAGAACGTCCTGATGCGCCGGCTCGGCTACGGCTCGCTTGCCGTCGAGACCGCCGGCTACACGCCCGGCGAGGGGCCGTCGGGCGGCTCGGAGGCTGCAATCCCGCTGGCCGAACGCGGGCGCGTGCTCGACTTCGCGCGCTCGATCGACGGGTTCGCCTTCGACGAGCCGGCGTTCTCCCGTCCACCTCGCCGGGCACGTCGGCGCTACGCCGTCCGCTATGCGCTCGTGATCGCCCTCGTCACGGGCGTGCTGTACGCGCTTGATGCCGGCCTCGCGACGGTCGTCGGCCGTCCGCTCGGCGGCAACTGGGGCGCAGTCCTCGAATTCTGGTACGTCCCACTGGTCGCGCTCGCCGTCGTCCCGTTCGCCGCCCACTACAAGTGGTGCAATCGTGGCTACGACGTCGGAGCGGAACACGTCCTGACGCGCAACGGGTTCTGGCGGCGCACGATCGCCGTCGTGCCCGCCTACCGTGTCCAGACGGTGATCCAGACCGCGACGCCGTTCCAGCGCTGGCGATCGCTCGCGAGCGTCGCCATCGACACCGCCGGCTCGCTGTCGGTGACCGATCGCGGCGCACGTGCGGTCGATTTCGACGCCAGCGAGGCGACCACCCTCCGCGAGACGGTCCGCCGACGGCTCGGCGAGAGCCTCACCCTGCGCCGCGACGTTTCGACCACGAACGATCCAGCCGACAACGTCCCGAGTCGGACGAGTGGCGACGAAGACCACGCGTGAACGTGATTCGTGGCCCGTGATCACCGCTCGACGTAAATTTCCTGTTCGGCCCATTATCGGGGAGCTTTTCATCGGCGCTGCGCGAACCGAACGGTAGTGTCACTGCCTGCGTTGTTGGATGGGATTCGTCTCTCGCGCGAGTTCTTCGTCTCGCTGGGGCCGCTCGGCGTGTTCGCGGTGGCGTTTCTGGAGTTCTTCCTGTTGCCGGTGCCGCCGGATCTGGTGCTCATTCCTCTTACCGTCATCAGCCCGGCGCTCGGTCCGATCTACGCGGCTCTCGCGACCGCCGGTTCGGTGAGTGCGGGGCTCGTCGGCTACACTGTCGGGCGCACGGGCGGTCGGCGGGTGCTCGAATCGCGCTTTTCCAGCGAACGTGTCGCTGGGGCCGAAGCGTACGTTCGGGAGCACGGGTTCGCCGTCCTGTTCGTCGGCGCGTTCGCACCGATTCCCGAGGGCTACGAACTGCTCTCGATCGCTGCGGGCGTCTTCGGCCTGCGTCCACGGACGTATCTCCTCGCGTCGATCGTGGGACGTGGCGGCCGATACGTCCTGGAAGCCGGGCTGGCGATCGTCGCCGGTGGGGCCGCTCGCTCGCTGACCGAGATCGAACTCTACGCGATCATCGGCGTCGTGTCCGTGATCATCGTCGGTGCATACCTGCTTCGGGATCGATGGCTGCCCGAGGAATTGGACGCCCTCTGATCCAACTGATGGGGATCAACCGCCGCGACCGATCGGAGAGTTCCTGAAATCGTCGGCACGCACGCTTCTCGTGGATGCTTCGGTCCCTCGATTCCCGGGAGCCGATAGCCACGCGGCCGACGATCAGGCCCGTGCGGTGACGGTGATGCCGAGCAGAATGACCGCCCCGCCGACGACGGTGACGATACTGGGAACCTCGCCGAGCAGGAGGAGGGCGAGCAGCGCGCTGCCGATCGGCTCGCCGAGCAGCGAGACGCTGACGACGCTCGATTCGAGGTGGGCGAGCGCCCAGTTCAACACCGTATGGCCGAAGATCCCCGGGCCGATCGCCATGCCGACGAAGAGCAACCACTCGCTCGCGGGGTAGTTCGTGAGCGCCGCGCCGTCGGCGAGCACGAGCGCGAAGAGGACGACCGCACAGACCGAGTAGACGACGATGACGTACGGAATCAGCGGAATTCGCTGGCGGAGCGAGCGCCCGGCGAGCACGTAGCCCGCCGCACAGACCGCGCCGACGAGCGCCAGGGCGTTGCCGTAGAGCGGGGCCGGGCCGGCGACCGCCCCGGTGATCGACTCGCCGATCGACAACGTCGCGATGCCGACCAGCGCGAGCGCCATGCCCGCGATCGTCCGCCGGGTGACGTGCTCGGCGAGCAGCCAGGACGCGCCGATCGCGACGAACAGCACCTGCGACTGGACGATGGTGACGGAGGCGGCGACGCTGGTGAATTCGAGACTCTCGAACCAGGACGCGAAGTGGATGGCGAGTGCGACCCCACCTGCCCCGGCGACGAGCCAGTCGCGGATCGTCAGTCGCGAGAACGCGTCGCGATGGCGCGCAACGGCGAACGGCGCGAGCAGGAGGGTAGTGAAGAGAACGCGATAGAACGCCTTCACGATGCTCGGCGCGGCGCTGAACCGGACGAGGATCGCGCTCGTACTCACGGCGACGACGGCGATCGCGAGCGCGGCGAACGGCGGCGTCGCGCGTTCGATACGACCGAAGACGTTGCTCACGGCGATCCGACGGTGAGGGAGTGTTTACCGCTTGTGATGCCCTACTCGGCGTCGGCCGGTACGTCGAAGTCGTGGAAGTGCTCGCCCTTCTCCTTTGTGAGGATGTTGAGCGCCGCGGCCGCGCCGTCGCCCGCCGAGATGACCGCCTGCCATTCCTCGGCGCGCACCATCGCACCCGTCGCGTAGGCGTCCGTCACCGTCGTCTCCATCGTCACGTCGACGTCGACGACGTCCTCGTCGGTGAAGCCACAGCCCATCTCGTCGGCGAGGTCGCGATCGGCACCCGTCGCCAGGATCACGTAGCTCGCCTCGTGATCACCGTCCTCCGTCGAGACAGTGAATCCGTCGCCGTTTTCCGAGACGTCCGTGACCTCGGTTCCCTGCTGGCGCTCGACGCCGAACTCCTCGATCTGCTCGCGGGCGTCCTCCATGAACGCCGAGCCATCCTTCTCGTCGATGCCTAAGTAGTTGAACAGGTAGGCCTTATGCATCCACGTCTTGTCGGTGTCGAACGCGACCGTATCGAGATCGTTTTTCGCGGTGAACAGCGCCGCGCTGAGCCCGGCCGGTCCGCCACCGACGACTGCGACATCTAACTCTGTCATGCGCTACGGGCTACGACCGCGACCGTGATAAATAGTGGTGGCGGCTGCTCGCGATGTAGGACGATTTCACCGTGACTCGCGCTGTTCGACTTGGTTCAGGTCTCGAACTGGGTTGCGGATTTTGCCGACACTGCCGATTTCCTCGGTGTACGATCAGTCGTCGTCGGCAGTGTATGCCCCATCTCGGCGCTTGATTCGGGCAACCGCCACGCGTTGTTCGTTCCGACGAAACGTCACGGCGAGCCGGAACTCTCCGACACGTATCTTCTTGCGTGGACTGTTCTGGAGTGGCTCACCGTACTCCGGTGGGTCGCGCCACGGCGAGTCGACGATTTCGTCGAGTTTATCGAGTATCCGGTCCTGCTCGTGAGGATCGAGCGCGGTGAGGTCGTCTTGGGCCGTCGGAGCGAGTTCCCACGTCCAGTCACCATCACTCATCGCCGTCCGTCCCGAACTTCTCACGGGCCTCCTCGGCGCTCATCGTCTGCCCCTCGCCGATGTCCTCCTCAGCTTGGAGGAGCGCAACGAGCTCGTCGCGGTCGAACGTGGGGAACTCGGTAGCGTCGCGCAGGGTGTAGCGGATGAACTCGCTTCGGCTGTTGAAGCCGCGTCCCTGCCATGTACCGTCTATTTTGTCGAGGAACGACTGGGTGACTTTGAAATTTACCGTGACTATCTCGTCGTCGCCGTTATCTCCTGTAGCCGCTTCAGACATACGTACGTATTACGTCTGTCTTACCAAAGCCGTTTCGATGGATCTCACTCGAAGGTGCGAGCGCGGTCGGACAGACGACGACCGCCGAACCTCTCTGCGATGAGTTCGATGCCTATTGTGTCCCTGAAGTGAACGCGCTTTTCGAGACGTCGAAAGAGAACTCAACGACATGGTACTTCGAGCGCCAGTGTGACCGCTGGGAGATCGCCGTTGACCGTGGGAGGGGGGAGGGGGGTGGAATACGGGTCCGTGATCTTGAACGCGAAGTGTGCTAATTATTATCACGACTCGCACTGTTCGACCTTGTTGAGTTTGATGAGCAGCCGGAACACCCCCTTCACGTGGTTATCGTCAGTGCCGCAGATCTTATTTCGCGGTTGTTACGTATCTTCACTCTTCTGTATCAGTCATAGAACATTGCGTTCATTTTAGAATCCCATTGTTCAAGACATTTTTCTCCACAGAAGTTGTACTCAAAATCTTCCATCTGGGAAGCGGTAGTATCTATATCGCAACCACAATAATCGCAGGTCGCGTATTTCGCCGCAGCCTTGTACTGTAGGTCACTAAGATGAGGAAGAATAGCACCGTTTGAAACGACAATATTTATAGAATTGTTTGACACTCCGATAAGGCCAACATCCGCTTGTCGAGCAGCAGCAATTCCTCGACTATCGACCATGCTTGTAGGAACTGATAGGTATGAATCATGTTCTGATTGATCGTATATTACTGTTTGTCCTATTCCGTGCTTCATCACGTCGATGTCATTCTTTCCGGTTGACCTTCCCTTGCACTCAATCCCTATTCCATGTGTGAAATCTCCATAGTCTATTGTGAGCGACACATCAACCATTCCAATGAAATTCTCGCCATAGTTTCCCGCTTTGATACCAGAACTACCGTATATTATACTTGGATCGTTTATCGAAGTGGTGTAGTTATCGAAGTCAGCGAAACGGACGGATTCAGTTAGCCAGTTTATCACCTTACCTTCTATTTTATCTTCTCTCAGCCCCTTCTCAAGACTGCCAAACCGATCTGTATCGTTCTTTGAAGACATGCTCCGTAACCAAGAAGTGCAAGAATATGAAATTTGTCCAATCTACGGCTAAGCGCTGATATTCAGGTAGTGCGAATATTGGTTGTTATCTACTCTCGCGCTGTTCGACCTTGTTGAGTTCGATGAGCAGCCGAAACATTGCCTTCACGAGGTTGTCGTCGACGTCGAAGCGCTGGGCGTTCTCGCCGGCTCGGTCCATCACGCGCTGCTCTTGGGATTCGTCGGTCGTCGGCAGCCCCTGTTCGCGTTTGACCTCGGCGATGGCGTCGGCGACGTAGGTGCGCTGGGCGATATGTTCGACGATCTCGCGGTCGATCGTCTGGATCTCCTCGCGCAGCTCGTCGAGGCTCATTCCGTCCGTGCGCCGTCGGTCCGGCTCGTCGTCAGCCATGTATCCCCATCGTACTCGTTCCACGCCTCTTGTACCTTCGTTAGTTGGTCGCGCTCGCCGACCGCGACGTAGCTCGGCCCGGTGCCCGACAGCGAGACGCCCGCAACGTGTTCGAGCGCCACCATCGCCGGCGCGGTCGGGAAGTCGAGCGCCGCACAGAACGCCAGCCCGTTGACCGTCATCGCGCGCTCGTAGCCCCCCGCGAGCGCCTGCTCGGTCGCGACCTCGACAATGGGCGCGACGCGCTCGCAGCGCTCCACGTCGGCGTCGGCGCTGAACGCGCGCTCGTCGGGTGTCCACACCAGCACGTCCCAGTCGACCGTTCCGCGCGCGAGCAGCTCGTCGGCCGTGTTGTCCGTGACGGTGACGCCGCCGAGCATCGAGGCGCTCGCGTCGTCGAACGCACCTGTTACCGTGACACCCACGTCGCGAGCGGCGCGCACGCCGAGTCTGGCGGCGTCCGCGCGCGCGAGCGCACCATCCTCGCCCACTGTCACGCCGAGCGCGTCGCAGGCCGCCAACACCGTAGCGTTGGCTGCGGCGCTCGAACTCTTGAGCCCGGCGGCCATCGGCACCTCGCTCTCGGTTTCGACCCACCCACCCTGGCCGTCGCCGTACTGTTCGACGACGAGTTCGACGCAGCGCTCGATGAGGCGCGTGTCGGCATCGGGCGCGCCGGCGATCGTTCCGGTCACGTCGCCACCACCGGAGAGTTCGACCGTCGCGGTCGTCTCGCGGTCGATGGCGAACGCACTCCCCCTGCCGGTGGCGAGTGCGTTGATCACTGTGCCGGCCGCCGGCGCGCTCGCGCGTCCGTCCATGCCGGCGAGTTCGCCCCGGCGGCCTTACCGATAGCGGTCCGCGCGGAACACGCCGTTTTTGCCGTAGAGACCAGTAGTCACTCCATGAGCTACCACAGCGAGCATTCGCCCGACACGCTGTCGATCGATCTCACGGACGGGGGCATCGCCGTCGAATACACCGACGGCCGTGAGGCGTTCTATCACGGCGTTCCGGCGAAAGTCGAGGAAAGCCATACGACCGCACCGGGAAAGGAGGTCCACGTTCTCGTCACCGATCCCACCGAGACCGAGGGCGTACTCGTCTACGTCAACGATCGGACGACTGTCGACGAGATCATCACCGAGACCGGCGTCGGACGCGTGCTCGTCGACGACGGCGAGGAGACGACCCTCTTTCCGGGCGTGAGCGTGCGCGCCGACGGCCACCGCGTCACCGTCGCGGCCGACCCGGAGACGGCTCGTGGACGCGTGTTCGTCTTCGAGGAAGACGAGCGAAGCGAGCGCAGCGTCGAGATCGTTTAGATACCCGGTACGCCGAGCGCATCGGGCGTGATGAGTCCGAGCGTCGCGAGCAGGTAGACCACAACGAAGACCACGAGCCACGCGACGAAGCCGATACCGGCGGCGGTGATCCAGCCGCCCGGATAGCGCAGATTGATGACGCCGATCCAGACGACGAGCGCGAGCAGCGCGCCGAGGACGGGGATGAAGCCGACGAAGAAGCTCACGATCCCCCACGCGACCGCGCCGAGCAGGGCCGTGAAGGCGGCGTTGCCGTAGCCCACGTCCCGGTCGGCGACGAGGCGCACGCCGGCATAGATGCCGACCGTTCCGAGGAGCAGGCTGACGAGGAAGATGACGAGACTGTCGAGGATCGCCATTATTTCCCCCTCCAGTCCATCTTGATCGTCACCGACTCACGACTCCCTCGGAGGATCGACGAGCGCTCGCGCACCCCGACCTCGAAGCCGAGCGAGTCGCGCGGATGGAGCGTGATCGTCTTGTTGTCGATGTCGATGCGGAACTCCTCGTCGGATTCGAGCTCGTCGGCGATCTCCCGCAGGCGCTCGGCGGCCTCGGCACGGTCGAGTTTCTCTTCACTGATGTTCTTTTCTGCCATACTCTTGATAGTGCTGGATTTCAATTAAGGGTTGTGCCTGAAACGACGGCAGTCGGTACCGAAACCGGTAGTTTCGGCCCCTACTTCCCGACGAACGTTGGGTCATACTCGTCGTCGGCGAACGCGCGTGCGCCCTCCTCGTGATCGTCGGTTTCGAGCAGCGTGCCGAAGATCCGCCGATCGTATTTCCGCCCCTCGCGGAGCCCGGCCTCGACGCTCACGTTGCCCGAATCCTTGATCGCGCGGACGGCGAGCGGCGGCTTGCTGGCGATCGTTTCGACGAAACTCTCGGCCTCGTCGGCGAACGCTTCGTCGTCGTAGACGTGATTGACGATCCCCTCGCTGGCGGCGCGTTCGGCACTGATGTGCTCGCCGGTCATGGCGAGTTCCTTTGCGAACGCGGGCCCCGCAAGCCGCGAGACGTACTGGACGCCGCCGGCACCGGGCAGCAGTCCCAGATCGACCTCCGGGAAGCCCAGCCGACTCGACTCGCTGGCGAGACGGAGATCGCAGGCCAGCGCGAGTTCGAGCCCGCCGCCGAGACAGTAGCCGTCGATTCTCGCCACCACGGGTGCCGAGAACTCGCCGATCGCAGCGCGCAGCCCGTGGGCGTCGAAGGCCGCCGGCGACGCATCGGCGAATCCGGTGACGTCCGCACCGGCACAGAACGCTTTCTCGCCGGCTCCCTCGATCACGACCGTACGCACCGCGACGCCCTCCTCCTCGGCGTCGCGCTCTTCGAGCAGTTCGAGACCGGTCTCGATGTCGGCGCGCATCCGCCCGTTCATCGCATTCAGCGCGTCCGGCCGGTTCAGCGTCAGCGTACCGACGCCACGTTCCTCGTCGAAGGTCACGACCACCGCATCGAGTTCCTCGTGCATGCTGATCCCATTGGTGCTCGGGATGAAGATACTGCCGGTCACACACGATCAATCCTGATACTGTCGGCGCTCGACGTATTCGTCGAACAGGCGCGTCAGGAGCTCCGTGACCGGCCCCGCACCGACCGCGATGCCGTCGGCGCGCTCGATCGGGCGCAGTTCCCACGTCGAGTTGGTGAGGAAGGCCTCGTCGGCGCTGCGGACATCCGCCGGCACGTACTCGCCCGTCTCGACGGGAAAGCGCTCGTCGGCAGCGAGATCGAGGACGACCGAGCGCGTCACGCCCGGCAGCACAGGTTTGTCGAGGCTCGGCGTCTTGAATGTCCCGTCCTCGACGAAGAAGACGTTGCTCGTCGTCCCCTCGACCAAGTGTCCATCCATGTCCCGGAGCAGCGCCTCGTCGGCGCGATACTGCTCGGTCGCTGCGCGTTCGAGTTCGAGGCGCGCGAGAACGCCGCCGAGATAGTTGTGGGTCTTCGCGTCGGCGGGCAGCGCCACGTCGGGCGCGCGGCGCGTCTTGACGATCTGGACCGTCGCTGGCTCCGCCCAGACCGATTCGCCGTCGACGCCACCGCGGGGGAGTTTGCCGATCTGGATGACGACCGTCGGTTCGGTCGCCTCACCTGGCGTGAGCCCGCGCGACTGGACGCCCCGCGAGACGGTCAGTCTGAGGTAGGCCTCGGGGAGTTCGTTCGCCGCGATCGTCTCGCGAGCGCGCTCGTGGAGATCGTCCGGCACGGCGTTGTCGAACCCCAGTCGCTCGGCACTGTCGTGGAGCCGGTTCTCGTGGGCGTCCCACTCGAAGATTTGCCCCCCGTAGACGCGCATCGTCTCGAAGACGGCGTCGCCGTACAGGAAGCCACGATCGCGGACGCTCACCGTGGCCTCGTCCTCGGGTACGAGCTCGCCGTTCACGTGGTATTTCATGACTCTCCTCCGTTCGCGCAGCGCTCGCAGAACGCCCGAACGAGGACCGTACCGCTCTCGGTGAGGATGCTCTCGGGATGGAACTGCACGCCGATATGTGGCTTCTCGGTGTGGCGCACGCCCATCACGATCCGGCGCTCGTCGTCGGTGGCGGCGCAGGCGTCGAGCTCTTCCGGGAGATCGTCGCGCTCGACCGCGAGCGAGTGGTAGCGCCCGGCGACCAGTGGGTTCGGCAGGTCGGCGAAGACCCCGCGACCGTCGTGGCCGATACGCGAGGGCTTGCCGTGGATGACGTCCGGCGCGTGACCGACCGGCGCGCCCGCGGCGGCACAGAGCGCCTGGAGACCGAGACAGACCCCCAGCGTCGGGTAGTCGAGCTCGGCGAACACCGCCATCGAGACGCCCGCCTCTTCCGGCGTGCCGGGGCCCGGCGAGACGACGATCCCGTCGGGGTCGAGCTCGCGGATCCCATCGACCGTGATCGCGTCGTTGCGCCGGACGCACACCCCATCGTGGACGCCGACGTACTGGACGAGGTTGTAGACGAACGAGTCGTAGTTGTCGACGACCAGGATCACTGTTCGACCCCCTCACGGTCCGCGATCGTCACGTCGGCGTCGAGCGCCCGCGAGAGCGCGTCGACGAGACCGCCGGCCTTGGCGAGCGTCTCGTCGTATTCGCGTTCCGGTGTCGAATCGTGGACGATGCCCGCGCCGACGCGCAGCGAGTACGTTCCCTCGCGCCGGACGAGCGTTCTGATGAGGATATTGAACGTCGCGCGCTCGTCGAGCCCGACGATGCCGAGACTCCCGGTGTAGGGGCCGCGGCGCGAGCGCTCGACCTCGTCGATGATCGCCATCGTGCGCGGTTTCGGCGCGCCGGTGATCGTCCCGCCGGGGAAGACGGCCGCGAGAACGGCGGCGAGGGTCGTCTCCTTGCGGAGACGACCCTCGACGAGCGAGACCAGATGCATCACCGACGAGTACCGATCGACACGCCGGTAGTCGCTCACTGACACCGAGCCGTACTCGCAGACCTTGCCGAGATCGTTCCGTTCGAGATCGACGAGCATGGCGTGTTCGGCGCGCTCCTTCTCGTCCGCGAGGAGGTCCGCTTCGAGTTCGCGGTCCGTGGTGTCCGTCTCCCCGCGCGGTCGGGTGCCCGCGATCGGCTCGGTCGTTACGACCTCCCCATCGCGCTCACAGAGGAGTTCGGGGCTCGCGCTCACGAGGTCCACGTCCGGGAACTCGACCAGCGCGGAGTAGGGTGCCGGGTTCACGGTCCGGAGGGCGGCGAAGAGCTCGACGGGATGGACGGTCGCGGGCGCGCTCAGGCGCTGGGAGACGTTCGCCTGGAACGTTTCGCCGTCGCGGATCCGCCCCTTCACCGTCGCGACGCGCTCGGCGAACGCCTCGCGGGAACAGTCGCTCTCGAAGCGGATCGATTCCCCTACCCTCGTCGCTTCTTCGACCGACGAATCACCGTCGTGGACGGCACGAGCCAGCGCGAGTGCGCGCTCGCGACCCACCTCGTACATCTCGTCGATCCTCTCGACACCTCGATCCCCACCGTCGACGCGCGGACAGGCGGTCACGCGGAGGGTCGTCGTCTCACCGCGGGGCCCCTTCCAGGCAGCGAGGCAGTCGTAGAAGCCGACCTGTGCGCGCGGGTACCCTCGATCGTCGATCGTCGTCGCCGGCAGCGATTCGAGCTCGCGGGCGACGTCGTACGAGAGCCAGCCGACGGCACCACAGGGGTAGGGAACGTCACAGCCGGCGCGGCGCAGCTGCTCGTCGGTCAGGTCGTCGATCGCGTCGAACGCACCGTCGCCATCCGCTTCGACGGTCCGGAACGCGCGCGGCTCGACGCCGAAATAGCCCCAGCCCGACTGGCCACCCGTGGTCTCCAGAAAGACGCCGCCCTCGTCGGTTCGTGCACGCCGGTAGGCGGTGAACGGGTCCCGAACCGTGGTCCGCACCTCGACCGGAACGCGGCACGCGCCCGGCGCGTCCCGGACGGCCTCGCGGAACGATTCACGGGACGTGACGACGGTCCGGTCCATTGCATCGAGAACGCGCCCGCACTGTCAACGGTGTTGTGGTTCCGTTCGGCGGA
This sequence comes from Halococcus morrhuae DSM 1307, assembly GCF_000336695.1. GTDB lineage: Archaea > Halobacteriota > Halobacteria > Halobacteriales > Halococcaceae > Halococcus > Halococcus morrhuae. The sequence goes on along the minus strand of NZ_AOMC01000096.1, from coordinate 45,025 downwards.
TGACCATTCAACACGAAGGGAGTTACTGTCGGCGGGCCTTCGCGCGCTCGCTCCAGCGTTCGATACGGCTTTCGGCGACGTCGATCTCGTCGGCGACCGTTTCGGGGTCAGCGTCGGCGAGATCGGCGACGTTCTCGATGCCGGCCTCGTCGAGCCGCTCGGCGTAGGACGGGCCGATCCCCTTGAGCGCGTCGACGTCGTTGTCGGCGGCGTCGTCGCCCGGATCGGCGTCGGTCGGGCCGGCGGCCTCGGCGTCCTCGGCCGCCGAGATCGACTCGTTGGTCTCCTCGGTGATCGAGCCCGTCGAACCGCTCGCGTCGCTGCCCGCTGCGGCGGCCTCGTCGGCGGTTCCGTCGCCGTCCGCAACGTCGTCGGCTTCCGATTCGTCCTCGGCCTCGTCGCCTATTTCGTCCTCGATTTCCCCGTCGTCGGTCGGGCCGACCGCCTCGCCGGGCTCGGCAGCACCCTCAGAACCGCTCTCATCGGTCATCGAACCGGTCGAGGCGGCCGCATCGCCGCCGGCCGCCGCCGACTCGTCCGCGTCGGCGTCCTCCTCGATGGGGGCGTCGTCGCTCTCGCTGGACGCCGATCCCGTGACTTCACCGGTTTCGGCACCGCCCTCCGCGTCCTCGTCGACGATCGATTCGGTCGAACCGGCGGCGTCGCCGCCGGCGGCTGCCGGCTCGTCGGTGTCGATCCCCTTGATGGCGTCCTCGGAGTCCGTCGTCGGTGTCGTCGGCGAGCGCTCGCGGCGATCCTCCGACCGACCGTCGTCGAGACCGAGCAACGATTTGATGGTATCGAGCAGCGTCATGGCCGCTCCTACCATCCCCGGGGTTAAATATACTGTCGGACGGAAGTCCGAAAAAGGGACGATGCCGGTCACGTTGGCGGTTCGACAGCTCTTCAGTCGTCAGTCCGAGCCACCGTCGTCCGACGCGAGCCGTTCCCGGAGTGCCTCGTTCATTCTCTCTACGGGGGCCGTGCGCCCGGTCCAGCGCTCGAAGGCCGCCACGCCCTGATAGAGCAGCATCCATCCGCCGTCGATCGTCGTCGCCCCCGTAGCGGCGGCCTCACGGAGCAATCGCGTCTCGATCGGCGAATAGACCGCGTCGAGAACGGCGAGATCACCGTGTAGTGCTGCTGGAGCCACGGGTGAGACGTCCTCGTCCATCCCGACGCTCGTGGCGTTGACCAGCACGTCGGCGTCCGCGAGGAGCTCGTCGAGTTCGGCGAGTCCGTGGCCCGTCGCGCCGTCGATCTCGGCGGCGAGTTCGCGGGCGCGCTCGGCGGTCCGGTTGGCGATCGCGACGGTCGTTCCTTCGTCGGCGAGCGCGAACGCCGCCGCACGGCCCGCCCCGCCCGCACCGACGACGACCGCCCGACCGGAGAGCGACACGTCGTGATGGGCGAACGCGCGCTTGACGCCGATCGCGTCGGTGTTGTGGCCAGTTAGTCGTTCTCCGCCGAAATCGAGCGTGTTGACCGCGCCGATCCGCGCCGCGAGCTCGTCCGGCTCGCAGCAGTCGAGCACGTCGCGTTTGAACGGGATCGTGACGTTCAGCCCCCTGATCCCGAGCGCGCGAGCGCCCTCGATGGCCGCCGCGAGATCGGTCGGGTCGGGTTCGAAGGTGACGTACCGTGCGTCGATTCCCAGCTCGCGGTAGGCCGCCTCGTGTAGCGGCGGCGACAGCGAGTGCTCGACCGGCGAGCCGACGAGTCCGAACACCTGCATGGGTATCGATCACGACCCGGGGCGATAAGCGGGCCGATCCGCGCAACCGACAGCAAAAGAGATAGGTGCGTGCCTCGCTCGGTTCGACCATGTTCGACCGTTTACGCCATCCGCTCGTCGCCGTCGCGGCGGCGCTCTTGCTGACCGTCCCGTTCCTCGGGCTGTTCGTCTCACACGGCCTCCATCTCACCCCGGAGCCGCCCGGCGCGAACATCACGCCGGCGATGGCCGTACTCACCGGCGGGGCGGCCATCCTCGGGGCGTCGTTCCTGCTCGCGTGGGCGGCCGAGACGGCCGAAAAGGACGTCCCGACAGCCTTCGCCATCGCCGTGCTGGCGGTGCTCGCGGTCGCGCCCGAGTACGCCGTCGACGCCCTCTACGCCTGGCAGGCCGGCTCCGGCCAGAGCGGGGCGGCACAGCTCGCCATCGCCAACATGACCGGCGCGAACCGCATCCTCATCGGCATCGGCTGGGCGGGCATCGCGCTCTTCACCGTCTATCGCGCCAAGCATCTCGGCGACGAGGCCGTCGAACACCGCTCGGGCTTCCTGGCCGATGTCGTCACGCTCGATCACGGGATCGCCCTCGAAATCGTCTTTCTGCTCGCCGCGACGGCGTTCGCGTTTTTCGTTCCGCTCGGCGGCACCATCGGCATTCTCGACACCGTCGTTCTCCTCGGTCTCTACGTGCTCTACATCGCTATCGTCATCCGTGGCGATGTCGAGGAACCGGAAGAAAACGTCGGCGTGCCGGCGTATTTCCAGGCATATTCGAAGGTTCCTCGCATCGCGGTCGTGCTCTTCCTGTTCGCCTTCTCCGGCGTGCTCATCTACATCGCCGTCCATCCCTTTGCGACGGGGCTCGAACGGCTGGGGCTCCAGTACGGCGTCCCCGAGTTCTTCATGATCCAGTGGCTCGCGCCGCTGGCCAGCGAGAGCCCGGAGCTCATCGTCGTCGCCTATCTCGTCAACAAGGCACGCTCGACGGCCGGGTTCAACGCACTCATCTCCTCGAAGCTCAACCAGTGGACGCTGCTGATCGGGACGCTCGCGATCGTCTTCTCGATCGCCGCCGGCCACATCGGCGGGCTACCGATCGACGAGAAACAGGTCGCCGAGATCTGGATCACGGCCGCGCAGAGCCTGTTCGCCATCGGCATCCTCTCGAACTTCGAGATCTCCGTCCGCGAGGCGATCGGGCTGCTCGTCCTGTTCGCCTCGCAGGTCATCGCCGAGTTCTACGTCATCCAGACGATGAGCGCGCAGGCGGCGAACGAGGTCTCGATCCTCATCCTCCACGGCTACACCGTCGTCTACGTCATCCTCGGCCTCGCGCTGTTCGTTCGCCACCGCGAGAGCCTGCGCGAACTGCTCGGCCGTACAGCGACGAACGCCCGCGAAGCGATCGGCTCCGGCCAGCCGGAGCGTGCCGACTGATGGCGGGCTCGCTCGCCATCGTCGTCAGCCGTGCCGACGCGGCCTCGACGAACATCGCCGCCCGGCTCCGCGAGTGCATCGACTGGGAGCACGATACGGACGATTCCCGTCCCGACGGCGAGGGCGGGGGAACCGTCTATCGCGCACCGGGGATCGAACTGCGCGAGTTCGACGCACTCCACCTCGACCTCGTGAACGTCGCCGACGCGTTCACCGACCCGCGGCTGGTCGTCTTCGCCTCGAAACACGCCGGCGACACCGGGCGATTCCTCACCGCTCACCACACGGGTAACTTCGGGCCCGCCGAGGCCGGTGGTCAGGATGGCAAATTCGCCGAAGCGGCACCGAACGCCCACGCGGTGGTGCTCGACGCGCTCGCCGACTACGCGCCCGTGAACTACGACGTCGGTACGGAGTGTACCCACCATGGGCCCACCGACGTCGGTGCGCCGTCGCTGTTCGTCGAACTGGGGAGTGCCGAGTCGGAGTGGGACGATCCCGAGGGCGCACGCGCGGTCGCCCGCGCCATCCTCGATCTGCGCGAGGTCGCTCCCGAACGCGAGCGCCAGATCGTGGGGTTCGGCGGCGGCCACTACGTCCCGCGCTTCGAGCGCGTCGTTCGCGAGACCGACTGGGCCGTCGGCCACATCGGCGCGGACTGGGCGCTCGACGCGATGGGGACCATCGACGAGGCCGTGATCCGCCGTGCCTTCGAGCGAAGCGGTGCCGAGCGCGCGCTCGTCGAGGGTGAGCGGCCCGCGCTCGAAGAGACGATCGAGGAACTGGGCTACGAACTCGTGAGCGAGACGTGGCTGCGCGAGACCACCGGAATCCCACTCGATATCGTCGCCGACGCCGAGCGATGGCTCACGACCGTCGACGACGGGCTCCGATTCGGCGCACCCGCGGCGGAGCGGTCGATCGAGGCTACCGAGTGCTGGACGCTGCCGAGCGCGCTCCTCGCCGAAGCCGAGGGGATCGACGCCGAAGCCGTGCGCGAGAGCGTCGAGCGCCACGCGTTCGCGTTCGAGACCGACCAATCTGGCACGCGCCTCGGCGAGCGCGCGTTGCTCGACGACGCCGGACGGATGGCAGTCATCGACGCGCTCGTCGCCCTCCTGGACGAGAAATACGATGCGGTCGAGCGGGCGGAGGGGGCGATCGTCGCACACGAGCGGGCGTTCTCGCCGGCGAAGGCTCGGACGCTTGACGTTCCCGAAGGCCCGAAGTTCGGGCAACTCGCCGACGGCGAGCCCGTGGCCGTCGACGGGCGGACCATCGAGCCGGTGGCCGTCCACGAGCGGCGCGAGCGGCGCTTTCCGCTTGACGGCGCTGCGAGCGGAAAGGGGAAAGATAAATAGGCGGCCTCCGCCACTCGAAGACAAATGGATTCGATCATCGAGGATGCCATCGACGAGGCCGAAAACGGCCATGACGAGGACGAGCGGCCAGCGGGCGAGCGCGATGCAGGAGCGATGACCAACGAGGAGCTCGCGGGCGTCGTCGAGGAGCTCAAGACACAGATCACGGTGATCGGCTGTGGCGGGGCCGGCTCGAACACCGTCACGCGGATGGCGAAGGAGGGCATCCACGGCGCGAAGCTCGTCGCGGCCAACACGGACGCCCAGCATCTCGTCGAGCAGGTGCAGGCCGACACGAAGATCCTGATGGGCCGTGACAAGACCGGCGGGCGCGGTGCCGGCTCGGTGCCGAAGATCGGCGAGGAGGCCGCCCGCGAGACGATCGGCGACATCACCGAGACGATCGATGGCTCGGACATGGTGTTCGTCACGGCGGGCCTCGGCGGCGGGACGGGAACGGGCGCGGCCCCGGTCGTCGCACAGGCCGCCCAGGAGGCCGGTGCGCTCACCATCGCCATCGCCACGATTCCCTTCACCGCGGAGGGCGAGCGCCGGCGCGCGAACGCCGACGCCGGGCTCGAACGCCTCAGGGCGGTCTCGGACACCGTCATCGTCGTCCCGAACGACCGCCTGCTCGAATACGCGCCGAACCTCCCGCTCCAGGACGCCTTCACCATCTGTGATCGCGTGCTGATGCGCTCGGTGAAGGGGATGACCGAGCTCATCACCAAACCCGGCCTCGTCAACGTCGACTTCGCCGACGTTCGCACCGTCATGGAGAACGGTGGCGTCGCGATGATCGGGCTCGGCGAATCCGACTCGGAGAACAAGGCGCGCGATTCGATCCAGTCGGCGCTGCGCTCGCCCCTGCTCGACGTGGAGTTCAAGGGTGCCAGCTCGGCGCTCGTCAACGTCGTCGGCGGTCCGGACATGTCGATCGAGGAGGCCGAGGGCGTCGTCGAGGAGCTCTACGACCGGATCGACCCCGACGCGCGCATCATCTGGGGCGCGTCGGTCGACGAGAGCTTCTCTGGGAAGATGGAGACGATGATCGTCGTCACGGGCGTCGACTCGCCGCAGATCTACGGCCGCTCGGATCTCGCCAGCGAGTCCGGCGGGCAGGTCGACTCCGACATCGACTACGTCGAATAACTCGACTCCGCACTGAGGAACCGTCTCTCGTCGTCTGTTCTCCGCGAAAAGCGTCTCACACTACTGTCGATAGCGACCGTTCAGCGACGCCGCCCGAACCGAACGGCGAGCAGACCGGCCACACACAGCGCGAGCAGTCCGACGGCGGGACCGAATCCCGGACCGATGGTCGACGAAGTCGTCGTTCCGTTCGCACTCGTCTCGCTGGCGTTCGCCACGGCCGTCGTCTCCGCGGCGAGAGGCGTCGCCTCGGAATCCGTCGTCGATGCCGCACCTGACGTTGCGCTCTCCGCCGTGGGTGCGGTGGCTGTCGCCGTTGGCGTGGCAGTTGTCGTTGCGGTCGGTGTAGCGGTTTGCATTGCCGTCGGTGTCGCGGTCGCGGTGGCTGCCGTCGCCGTGGCGGTCTGCGGTGCGGTTGCTGTAGCGTTCGACGTCCCGTTCCCCGAGCGACCGAAGATCTCGATCGTCGCGGGATGGGGAACGCCGTCGGCCGAGACGGTGTTTGCCTCGGCGTTCACCGTCGAGCCGTCGAGTTTCGACCACGAGTCGCCGTTGGGACTGCTCCAGAGCGCCAGCGAGGACTCATCCACCCCACTCGCGTCGTCGTAATGAAGTGAGAGCGAGAGGTTCGATCCCTCACCGTAATCGGTGGTTCTGACGGCCGTCCCGACGGCGGTTCGGCCGGAGGGGGCGCTATCGGGTTCGCCCTGCGCGTGCACGCCGACGTTCGTCCCCGAGAGATCGGCCGTCACCGCTCCCATGTCGAGGTTTTTCACTGTGGTCTGTGAATCGGTGCCCGGCTCGTAGCGATCGGAGTAGAAATCCCAGAGCGAGTTCCCCGTCGCCGTGTCGTTCACGAAGCGATTGCCGATGCTCGCGCGCTCGATATGCAGGCCGTACTTGTTGTCGTTCGCGGTGTTGTCGGCGATCGTGTTGTCGCTCGCTTTCCGGAGTTCGATGCCGAGGGCGTTCTCCCGAACGGTGTTCTCCGTCACGGTGGTGTCGTCGGTCGAGAGCAGCGTGATCCCCTCGGTCGCGCCGGTCGCGGTGCTGTCAGCAATCGTTCCGTTGTCGACGTTCCGAAAGAGGATGCCGCGGGTGAATCCCTCCGTGTGCACTCCCCGAACCGTGACGTCCGAGAGTCGATCGGAGCCCGCGACCTCGATGCCGACGCCGGAACTGCCGCCGTCGATCCCGTGACCGTTCCCGTCGAGGGTGACGTGACTCGCCGTGATCCGGAGGCAGTCGCCCGACTCGGCCGAGAGGTTCGACGTGAGCGTGTACGCTCCCGGCGAGTCGATCGTCGTACACGAGTCGATACTGGTGGTCGATTGCGCGCCGGCGATCCCGACCGACGCCGTGGTGCTCCCGAGCGCCACGACGACGAGCAGTACGCCGACTATCGCTCGGCCGTTCGACACGTAATCCCTCCGTCGTCCTGTGATACATTCATGGTCATCGACCGGGTTCCAACGGGACTGTTATCTATCTCTCGCTCTCGTCACGCGGGGCGGTCGGTGTCACAAGATAGAAATTCGTCCGGGGAATACCGGCCGTATGGACATCAAATACGACCTTTCGAGCTACACGCGCGTGTTGAAGCTCGCCAGCACGCCATCGTGGGAGGAGTTTTCGCGCATCGCGCTGATCGCGGGCGCGGGCATCCTCCTCATCGGCATCGTCGGATTTCTGATCTTCACGGTGATGAGTTTCCTCCCGGGGGGTGTCTGAGATGGGGATGTACGCCGTCAAGACGACCGCGAGCCAGGAGCGCACCGTCGCCGACATGATCATGGAGCGCGAGGCCGAGGACATCCACGCCGCGCTCGCGCCCGACTCGCTGACGAGCTACGTGATGGTCGAGGCCGACGATCACGCGATCCTCGAACGCGTGCTCGACGAGATCCCCCACGCCCGCAACCTCGTCCCCGGCGAGTCCTCGATCGCCGAGGTCGAACACTTCCTCTCGCCGAAACCCGACGTCGAGGGGATCGCCGAGAGCGATATCGTCGAGCTCGTCGCCGGCCCGTTCAAGGGCGAGAAGGCACAGGTCCAGCGCATCGACGAGGGGAAGGATCAGGTGACGGTGGAGCTGTACGAAGCGACGGTCCCGATCCCCGTCACCGTTCGTGGCGACCAGATCCGCGTGCTGGACAGCGAGGAGCGCTGAAAGCGTTCCTCAAGCAGTCAGCGCGGCTCCACCGCGCTGAATAGAGCGAGGAATGGTAGCTCCTCGAACTCACAAACGCCGTGACGGATAGTGAGGTGTGCTGACAGCCTTTTCAATATACCTGTCTGATCTTCGAACTCCGACGGACGATCGGAAACCGCTATACGCTAACGATTCTCCCCTTGAATTAGTGACGCCGAACGAGTCGTTTCGCGTCGATCTGCACGTCAAAGTTCTCGACGAGCACGTGGTCCGTCGAGCCAAGCGGTACGGTCTCGATGCGCTGGTCTACGCGCCGCATTTCACTCAGCTCGCCGATATCCGCGCGAAAGCACGCGAATACACCGACGACGAACTGCTGGTGGTGCCGGGCCGCGAACTGTTCACGGGATCGTGGCGCAACCGGCGACACGTCCTCGCGCTCGGACTCGACGAGCCGATCCCGGATTTCGTCACGCTCGCGGGTGCGATGGACGAATGCCGCCGACAGAACGCAGTCGTGCTGGTTCCCCATCCAGAATTCCTCAACGTCAGTCTCGATCGCGCGGCCATCGACCGCTATCGTGAGATCGTCGACGCCGTCGAGATCTACAATCCGAAACACTGGGCCCATCACGACCGCCGCGCGCGCTCGATCACTACCTCACTCTCGCTCCCGACGTTCGGCTCCTCGTACGCCCACCGCAAGCGGACGGTCGGCGAGGTCTGGACCGCGTTCGAGCGGACGATCGACGGGGTAGACGACCTGCTGACGGCGCTTCGCGAGGGAGCCCCCCGGCGCATCGAACACCGAACGGGGGCGATCCATCGCCTGCGGCGCGCCGCGGAGTTCGCCCATCTGGGTTACGAAAACAGCGTGACGAAGTTCGATCGGCTCGTTCTCTCGGGCACCGAGCCGACACATCCCGCACAAGAATACTACGGAGATCGGTTCGACGACGTACGAGTCTACTGATTCCGGCGCAGGAGGACGAACGCGCTCGCGAGAACGGCGACGAGCGCGAGTCCGACCCCGAAGCCCGGTCCGTTGGAACTGCTCGTCGTGTTGGCGGCCGTCTCGGTCGCCGTGGCGGTCGGGGTCGGCGTGGGTGTCGGCGTCTCGACGTCGCCGACCGGGGCGAGAACGCTCGCGTTGTCGATGTTCCCCGCTTCGGCGACGACGCGGTCCTGCTCGATGTTGACGAAGTTCACGCCGTCGGGCTGGCTCCAGTTGCCCTCGAAGCGCCACATCCGGAGGCTGTTCTCGGTCACGTTCGCGCGCGTCACGTTCGCCTCGTCGTAGCCGATGCCGAGCCGGAGCGAGCTATTGCCGCTCGTGGCGACCGCGCCGAGGCGCTGGCCGACTGTCGAGCGGTTGTCGAGCCCGCCCGGTGGCGAGCCGACGCCCGTGAGCGCGACGTCGCTGGCGGTGAACGAGGCGTTGTCCGTCGAGCCGGTCGCGAACCCGCTGCCGGTGACGGTCGTGTTCCCGACGGTGTAGAGACTCCAGCGTCCGTTGTCGGTCGCGGTGACGTTCTTGACGCGTGCGTCGCTCGCGGCGCGCAGGCGGATGCCATGGCGGTCGTTGCCGCTCGCGGTGACGTCCTCGATGCTGCCGTTCGCGACGTCGAGATACTGGACGCCGGTCGTCCAGCCGGTCGTCGAGACGTTTCTGACGGTGACGTTCGAGAGGCTCGTCAGCGAGTTGTTCACCTTCACGCCGACGCTGTCGTTGGCGTTCGCGCCCCCGATCGTGTGGCCGCCACCGTCGAAGGTGACGTCGCTCGAAAGGATCTGGACGCACGTCGACTGGGAACTGTTCGCGATGTCGGCGGTGAGAACGTACTCGCCGTCGTCGGCGATCGTCCGACACGAGTCGATGGGCGTCGGCGCGCTCTGTGCGCTCGCGGTGCCGGCGACGCCCGCCGCGAGCAGCACGAAAACGACCACACAGACGCCGACGGTTCTGCCTGCAGTCATCGTTTCCTGTGATTCGCTCGCCGGTGATACTTGTTCTGCTCTCGGATTACGACCCCTTCACCACATTCAGGCGAGCCCGCTCGCGCGCAGGCCGCTCGCGACGAGTCGGCGGGGGAGATCGTACGCGAGCGCGGCGGCGACGACGAGCTCGAACGCCGTGATGAGCACCATCAGCCCGCCGGCGTAGCGACTCCGTGCCGAGACGCCGACCGGGACGTCGAACTCGGCGCGATCGAGCGGGTAGAGCAGCGCGAGCCCGCGTTTCGACCCGAACAGATCGAGCACGTAGTGGGTGGCGACGCCGATCCAGACGAACTGGAGGTTGCCGAAGTAGTGCGGATAGACGAAGAAGAGCAGGAGGACGGGGAGGTTGTGCAGCGTCTTGCGGTGGGTGCCGAAGGCAGTGTCGACGTCGGGGATGAGCGCGCCGAGGGTCACGGGCACGCCGATGGCGACGGCCGCCCGGACCGTCGCGGCATCGAGCGATGGGTGGGCGAGGCAGGCGAGCCCGACGCTCAGGACGATCGCGTTGAGCACGTGGCCGCGCTTGTTCATTTTCGCTTCACTCGACGCGGGTGTCCCCTAAGTCGCTTCCTGCTCGCGATCGTTGAGCGCCTCGAACACCGCCGTGAGCACGCGCCGGGCGATCTGCTCCTTGACCTCCGTGCGCGTGCCGTCGAAGACGTAGTGTTCGACCCTGCTCGTCGACTCGCCGCTGCCCCACTCGCCGGCGTGGGCGACGCCGATGTAGACCGTCCCCACCGGCTTCTCGTCGGTGCCGCCGTCGGGGCCCGCGATGCCCGTCGTGGCGAGCCCCCAGGTCGCGTCGGCGGTGTCGCGCGCGCCACGGGCCATCTCGCGGGCGACCGGTTCGCTCACCGCGCCGTGGGCATCGAGGCTCTCGCGACTGACGGCCAGTAGCGCGCGCTTGGCCCGCGACGAGTAGGTGACGAGCGACCGATCGAAGTAGTCACTCGATCCGGGAACGTCGGTCAGCAGCGAGCCCACGAGCCCGCCGGTACAGGACTCGGCGACGGCGATCGTCGCGTCGCTCTCCCGGAGCGCGTCGCCGAGCCGTCGTTCGATCGCGTCGTCGGTGGTCATGGCCGATCGGTCGCCCGCCGCGGGCAAAAACCCACCCCTCGTGGGAGCCGAAAGACGGAGTAGGCGGCGACCGTCAAGCAGCCTATGGAGTATCAGACACCGCAGTTCTTCCGGCTGATGCAGTACGCGGCGGCCGCCGAACGGGACGTCGTCGAACTGGTCAGCGGTGGGCCCGACTGGAACGCGCCGCCGGCGATCGGCGAGGGCCTCCACGAGTTCGCCGACCTGGACGGCAACGACTACCAGTACCCGCCGAGCGCGGGGCTCGCGGATCTCCGCGAGGAGATCGCCGCCCGGCGCGGCGTCGCCATCGAGAACGTCGTCGTCACCAACGGGGCCGGCGAGGCGAACTCGCTCGCGCTGGCGGCGGCGCTCGACCGCGACGCGGGCACGGAGGTGCTGCTCACCGATCCGGTCTATCCCTACTATCCCGGCAAGACACAGCTGTTCGGCGGCGTTCCCCGCTACGTCCCGGTCGATGCCGACGGCTCGCTCGATCCCGCCGCCGTCCGCGAGCGCGCGAGCGACGAGACGGCCGCCATCGTCGTCAACACGCCGAACAACCCGACCGGCGCGGTCTACGACGAGGAGACGATGGCCGAACTGGTCGAGATCGCCGCGGCGCACGATGCGATCCTCGTGAGCGACGAGGTGTACGATCACTTCGATTATACGGGGGAGTTCGCGAGTGCGCTTGCGGTCGATTCGCCGCACCGGATCGTGACGAACGCCTTCTCGAAATCGATGGCCATCACGGGCTTTCGCGTCGGCTACGGCGTCTTTCCGGACGAGTTGGTCGATGGGGTGCGCAGCCGCCACATGCTCGTCAACGTCGCCGGCAGCCGACCCGCACAGTACGCCGTTCTCCGCGCGCTCCGCGGGACCGGCCCCGAGTATTACGAGCGCAATCGCGAGCGCCTCGTGCGCCGCATCGACGGCTTCACCGACGCGCTCGACGACACTGGTGCGGAGTACACCGCTCCTGACGGCGGGTTCTACGTGATGGCACGTTTTCCGGAGTTCCCCGGAACGATGAAGAACGCCGAACGGCTCGTCGACGAGGCCGGCGTCGCCGCCATGCCCGGCGAGACTTTCGGCGAGGCGCGCGCCGACTGGTTCCGGTTCGCGCTCGTCTCGCCCGAAATCGAGACGGCGGGCCGCCGACTCGTCGACTTCTTCGGCTGACTGATCGCACTGCGGATCATCGAATGTCGACTTTCGGGCATGACGGTAGGCTGAAGGGACAGCCGGCCGCGATCTCGAACGAATGACGAACTCGTCAGAGCCCACACCGTCCACACGAGCGAACAGGATCGCTGCGGCGTTCGGCATGCTCTCGATCGCCGTCGCGCTCGGGGCGATCACCGTCGCCGTCCTGCTCTCGACGCGCTTTTCGTTCTCGACGAGCGCGCTGTCCGATCTCGGGCGCGCGAGCTGGGCCTCGACAGCCGTGTTCAATTACGGACTGCTCCTCTCGGGCGTGCTCGCACTCCCGTTCGCCGTCGTCCTCGCCAGGAACGCCCGAACGCTGCTCCACGCTGCCGGCAGTCTCGACTTCGCGCTGGCGGCGGTCTGCCTCTCGTTGATCGGCGTCTTCGCGCTGCCCGCCCCCGAGCACGGGCTCGTGGCGGTCGGCTTCTTCCTCGCGTTCACCGTCGCGTTCGTTTTCGACGGCGCGGGTGACGTATACGCCGGCAAACAGACTCGTGGTCTCGCGACGCTCGGGCTGGCGCTCGTCCACGTTCTCGGCTGGGCGGTGTGGCTCGGTGCGGGCACGCCGGGCGGGCTGGCGCTGCCGGAGCTCGTCGGCTCGGCCTGTCTCTCGCTCTGGGTGCTCGCCACGGCGGCGCGGCTGTGGTAGATCAGTCGACGCGCTCGGACGAGCGCTCGTGGCGCTTCGACAACTCGACGTAATGTTCGCCGGCGTGGGTCCACGGCGAGTCCTCGACCTCTTTACGGATTTCGGCGGGCGTCCCGGTGACGAGCGTGTTCGGCGGGATGTCCATCCCTTCGGTGACGACGCTGCCCGCCGCGACGAGACTTTCTTCGCCGATGTGTGCGTCGCCAAGAACGGTCGCGCTCATCCCCACCATCGCGCGCTCGCCGACCGTGGCCGCGTGGACGATGGCCGTGTGGCCGACGGTCGCACCGGGGCCGATCTCGCAACCCTCGTGACAGACCGCGTTGTCCTGGACGTTCGCACCCTCGCGGAGGACGATCGCGCCGGAGTCGCCACGGAGGGTGACGTTCGGCCAGACGCTCGCCTCGGCCTCGATCGTGACGTCGCCGATGACGATTGCCGATTCGTCGACGCGTGCCGACTCGTGGATGGTGGGTTCGGTGCCCTCGAACGAACGGATGACCATGCGATCCGCTGTCGCCGCGGGCGCATAAACCACGAGGGTCGGGAGAGGAAACTACGCGTGTTCGGTCGATTCGGGGACGAAATCGGTCGAACCCCGTGTTCTCAGTACGACCGAGGCAGACCGAGGTGGTGTTCGGCGATGAAGTTCTTCGCCATCTCGTTCGAGACGGGCGCGGTCTGGGTGAGCCGGGAGTTCTGCCAGATGTCGTAGACCTCGTACTCGGGCGTGAACCCGTTGCCGCCGTGGGTCTGGATCGCCTGCGAGGCTGCCTCGGTGGCGAACTCGCTCGTCAACAGTTTGGCCGCGTTGGCCTCCATGCCGCAGTCCTCGCCGTCGTCCCACTTCGCGGCGGCGTCGTAGGTGAGCTGCTGGGCGGCGGTGAGTTTGGCGTAATGTTCGGCCAGCGGGTGCTGGATGGCCTGGTGGGCACCGATCGGCTGGCCGAACACCTCGCGATCGTTGGCGTACTCGACCGCGAGATCGATCGCACGCAGCCCTCCTCCAAGAGCGCTCGCCGCGCCGCCGATGCGCTCGGTGTTGAGGGTATCGAACAGGAGATAGAGTCCGGCGTCCTCGGTCCCGAGAATACGATCCTCGTGGACGCGAAGCCCGTCGATATCGACCTGGTACTGGGTCTCGAACCACGGCACCGTGGTCTCGATTGGTGTGAGCGAGATACCCTCTTGATCGGCCGGTTCCGGAACGAGGAACATCGTGACTCCGTGGGTGGGGTTCGAGGGGTCGAGTGCGGACGTGCGCGCGACGAGCAGCATCTCGTCGGCGTTCTCGACGCCGCTGATGAACGTCTTCTGGCCCGAGAGCACGAATTCGTCTCCATCGCGTTCGGCCTCGGTGTCGATGTTGAGCGTGTTCGTGCCCGCACGCGGTTCGGTCAGCCCCATACAGAAGCGCAGCTCGCCGTTCGCGATCTTCGGGAGATACTCCTCCTTCTGGGCCTCGGTTCCGTGGCGCTCGATGCCGACGCCGCCGAACACGGGTGTGAGGACGAAGATGATCCCGCCCTGTCCGCCGCCCCGTGAGAGCTCCTCGATGACGATGGCCATTTCGAGCATCCCCATCCCCTCGCCGCCGTACTCCTCGGGGATGGCGACGCCGAGCCAGCCGTTGTCCGCGAGGTCCTGCCAGTATTCCTCGGGGAACTGTTTTTCATTTACGCACTCGCGCCAGTATTCGGCATCGTACTCGGCGGCGATCCCCCGCGTCGCCTCCCGGATCATCTCGTGCACGTCGGTCTCGAAGGCGGCCATGCACACTGTGAGCGTCCACCACCCATAGTGGTTGTGCCGCTCATCGAAGGACGACTCGGACGAGCGGCTTATTTTTGCCCTCATGCTCTAAAGCATATGATCGGTCTGGAGCGCGGCAACGTCACGCTCGTCCCCCATCGATCGGAGTGGAAACGAGCGTACGAGGCCGAAGTCGAACGACTCGAATCCATCGCTGGCGATCGACTCCACGGCTACGAACACGTCGGTAGCACCGCCATCGAAGGGATCGCCGCGAAACCCGTCATCGATCTGCTGGCTGTGGTTGACGATCTCTCCGCTGCCCGCGAGTCGCTCGTTCCGCTCCTCGAAGAGTACGGCTACGAGCATCGACCGGGCGACGTTCAGGGACGACTATTCCTGGCGAAGGGGCCGCGCTCGAACCGCACACATTACCTTTCGCTCACCGAGCGGGATAGCGATTTTCACGCCGAAACACTCGCGTTCCGTGACTATCTCCGCGAGAACCCCGACGTCGCGGTGGAGTACGAGTCGCTGAAGCAGAAACTGGCCGAAAACCACCCAAACGATCGGGAGACGTACACCGAACGAAAGGGTCGGTTCGTCGAGCGCGTCCTCGAAGACGCGATGGACGATCCAAACGGGTCTGATTGAATCACGGTTGGCAGTGTGTCGTCGGCCAGTTCTGGCGGTTTTCATCGACCGGATGGACGACTAGCGTTCTTCGATCTCGTCATGTCATGCGAGCACCGACGAGATCAAAAGCCGCCTCGGTTTCGACGATGCATCGGGCCGGGACACCGACCCGATAGACGAAGAGCAGATCGACGCCGTCGGCGACGACAAGGTGATCCTGTAGAACTGAGCGCCACTACGTTCTCATGCCGTTTCGAGGGGCGGACAGCGCACCGTTTTCCGCCCGGCCCAATCGGAATTTTGAGTGCGCACGAGCGAGTAGCGGACGGTATGGCAGAGGGGGAGAAACCACATGACCGAGGCTGACGCCGTTTTGAACGCCGAGACGCGGCGTGCGCTCCGTAACTGGGGCCGGCGGCTCTTCGCGGTCGGCGCAGGGGTACTGACAGCCCTCGTGCTGCTCGTCCCGATCGCCGTGACGGCGGTACGGCCGGCTGGCGTGCTGTTCCATCTCGCCGTCACGCTCGTTTTCAGTCTCGTTTTGCCGGTCATCGCGGCGTACGTAGCCGTGAGGGCCTACGGGCTCACCCACGACGAAGTGATCCGTGTCGGCAAGCGGCTGATCGGCACGGCCGTCGAGGACATCTCGACACTCAGCGATCACCAGGACGTACGCCGGTCGCACACGGACGAGCAAAGCGACGACACGAGCGATCCGACGACACTGGTCACGGACACCGACGACGAGGGTCCACGATAGCTCGCCCGGTGATCAGAACTCCTCGCCGGTCGACCGGAGGGGGTCGTCGAGTCGCTCCGTGGCGTCGGCTTCGAGCTTGTACCGCTGGACCTTGCGCGTCGCGCTCCGGGGGAGTTCGTCGACGAAGAACACCCGTCGGGGATGGGCGTAGCTCGCGACGTGATCGAGCGTGAACTCCCGGAGGGCGTCCTCGTCGAGATCGGTTCTGTCTTCGGCGACGACGAACGCAACCGGTGCCTCACCCTTCACCTCGTGATCGGCGGCGACGACCGCGGCCTCGGCGACGTCGGGGTGGTCGTAGAGGGCCTCTTCCACCTCGGCGGGGTAGACGTTCTCGCCGCCGACGATCAGCATGTCGTCGGCGCGATCGACCATCCAGAAGTAGCCGTCGGCGTCGACGCGCGCGATGTCGTCGGTGTAGAACCAACCCTCGTCGTCGAACACCTGCTCGGTCTTCTCCGGGCGTTCGTAGTAGCCATCGAACACCTGCGGGCCGCGGACGGCGATCTCGCCGGTGACGCGCTCGTCGTCCGCGAAGTCGATCTCGGGATCGACGAACGGGGTGAGGTCGTCGGGCCCGACGAGCGTCTCGCGGGTCGCGGGATCGGCGATCTTGCACTCGATGTTCGGCACCGGCGGGCCGATACAGCCCGCGGCCTTGCGCACCCCGCGCGAGGGTTCGGTCGTGCCCGCTGGAGATGTTTCGGTCATCCCCCAACCCTCGGTCATCGGGACGTCCCAGACCTCCTCGATCTCCCGGCGGGTCGCATCCGCGAGCGGTGCGGCCGCGCAGGTGACACTGTCGAGCGACGAGAGGTCGTACTCGTCGGAATTTTGTCGGTACTCGCGGTGCATCATCGTGTACATCGCCGGGACGCCCGCGAAGTGCGTGATGGCATGCTCGGAGATGGCGTCGAGCATCGGCTGGGCTTCGGGCTGGGGCTGGAGCACCATTTTCGCGCCCGTATAGAGGAAGGTTCCCATGACCGCGTTCAGCGCGTAGATGTGGAACAAGGGGAGGACGAGCAACACCGAATCCTCGGCGTCGACGTTGAGTCCACCTGTATCGTACGATTCGATCGTCGAGAGGAGGTTTTGGTGTGTCAGCAGCACACCCTTCGGCTTCCCGGTCGTCCCGGAGGNGAGTCCACCTGTATCGTACGATTCGATCGTCGAGAGGAGGTTTTGGTGTGTCAGCAGCACACCCTTCGGCTTCCCGGTCGTCCCGGAGGTGTAGGGCTGGCAGGCCACGTCGTCGAACGAGCGCTCCGGCCCCTCGAACTCACTATCCGCCGCATCGAGTTCGTGCGAGAGGTTGACGACGCCGTCATCGGCGACTCCCGGAAGAAACGTCGTCGTCAACCCGGCGGCCGCAGCCAGCTCCGTCGCCTCCTCGGCGAGCAGCGGCGAGGCGATCATCGTGTCGACGTCCGCGTCGTCGAGGACGAACGCGAGCGTCTCGGGATCCATTCGCAGGTTGAGCGGGATCGGCACCGCGCCCGCCCGGATCGTCCCGAAGTAGGCGCTCGGGAACTGGAGCGTGTTGGGGACAAATAGCCCGACGCGCTCGTCCGGTTCGATGCCGTGATCGGTGAGGACGTTCGCAACCCGGTTCGCCTCGTCGTCGAGTTCCGCGAAGGACTGCTCCTTGCCGAAGGCGACGAACGCCGTCTTCTCGCCGTAGCGATGGGCCGCCATCGCCGGGAGGTCGCCCATCCGCCGAAGGGGCCTGCCGTCGTGATACTCCATGGTATGGTACAACAGGTCGAGCGTGGCGTATTAAGTGTTCGTGCGTGAGCGACGTCAGCGGCTATACCGAACGACGCCATCGACGAGCTCCGCCTTGATTCTCCCTCTGGCAGCGAGATGGGTGAGCACCGCGACCGTCTCGGGGAGGAGGTTGGTGGGATCGTCGTCGTCCGTCCGTCGGGTGACGACGTCGGCGGCGGTCCGGGGTTCGTCGAGCGACTCGACCGTGTTGTCGAGCAGTCGGTCGAGGCTCCGGCGATCGCGCTCGATGGTGCGCTCGAATTCGGTGTGAACGGGCCCGTGGCCGGGATAGACGCTATCCGGGTCAAGCGCCGCGAGGCGATCGAGCGCGCCGTAGAACGCCCCGATCGCCCCCTCGACGCCGCGATCGAGCCCCGTGTGGAGGGTGACGGGACGAAACGACTCGATAGCCATGTCGCCGGCGAGAAGCGCGCGCTCGCCGTCGAGTTCGACCGTGAAACAGCAGTGATCGGCCTGATGGCCGGGCGTGTGGAGCACGTCGACCGGCACGCCGCCGATGTCGTACGAGCCGCCGTCTTCGACCCAGACGTCGACCGCGTCCGGCGGGAGGAGGTCGCGGTTGCGTTCGAGCGATTCGACGGCCATCTCGATCGCTCGCTCGTGATCGTCGCCCGTCAGACCGGCGCGTGTCGCGTTCCCCGCGACGACGGCGGCGAGATCGTCGCTGTCGCGCGCGAACCGCTCGCGGACCCCGACGGGCGCGTAGACGGTGGGGTCGGCCGCTGCGATCACGGCGTTGGTCTGGCCGATGTGGTCGATGTGGGGATGGGTGAGGACGAGCTGGTCGATCTCCGCGAGCTCGTAATCGATGGCTGCGAGCGCCTCGCGGAGCTGGCGTTCGCTGTCGTCGCCCGGCATGCCGGCATCGATGAGCGTCGGCCGCTCGCAGTCGACGAGATAGCTCGCGACGTGGCCGGGTGGCCAGTCGACGTCGAACTCGATGCGGTGGACGGCCGTCGCCCGCTCGCGTTGGGCCATTATCCCCGAGAGTCCCGTGGCGCGAATAAACGTGACGCCCGGCTGTGCGGTACGGCAACCACGGATGCGGCGCAGTAGTTTGAAACCATGGGGGTGAGAGACATATGCATGGAGATCGACGTCGGCGAGGAGATCGATGGCGAAACCGCCCGCGCGCTCGCCACCGCGGTCTCGGAGCATCTCGGACGATCGGTCGAACTCGTCGCGGACGGCGAACGGGTCGCCGACGCCGGCGAGGGCGACTGGAACGAGGCCGGCACGGTGATGACCGACCGCGAACAGCGCCTCCGCGACGATATCGAGGGCGTCCTCACGGGCGGACCGGAACGCGGTCACGGGAAGATCGCGGATCTCGGCAAACTGTTCGTCCGCGATCGCCTGGAGATGGTCTTCGATCGGATCGAGTACGAGGACGGCACGTTCGCACGCCACAGCGACGATGACGACCTCGCGGCCGACGGACTGCTGACCGGGGTGGGGCTGATCGACGGTCGCCGGGTGGCCTTCACCGCGAACGATTACACCGTGAAAGCGGGCTCGCTCGGCACTGCGGGCGTCGAGAAGGTCATCCGCATCGAGGAGCGCGCGATGGAGCTCGACATCCCGATGCTCAGGCTGATCGACTCGACCGGCGCGCGCCTCGACGCCGCCGAGCGCGACCCGGGCGACACCCACATGGGGCGCTATCACGGCGGCAAGATGTTCTATAACCAGTGTCGGCTCTCCGGGCAGGTGCCCCAGATCGGCGTGCTCTACGGCCCCGACATCGCCGGCTCCGCGTACACGCCGGTGTTCTGTGATTTCCTGATCATGGTCGAAGGGATCTCGGGCATGGCGATCGCCTCGCCGCGCATCGTCGCGGCGATGACCGGCGAGGAGGTCGACATGCAGTCCCTCGGCGGACCCGAGGTACACGCGACCCGAAGCGGCAGCGCCGATCTCGTCGTTCCGGACGAGCAGGCTGCCGCCGAGACGGCCCGCGATCTCCTCTCGTACCTCCCGCAGAACTACACCGAGAAACCGCCCGAGAGCGCGCCCGTACCGCCGCTGAAGAACCCGAAGGGTCTCGACGGGGTGATTCCGGAAGCGCCGAACGAGGCCTACGACGTCCACGACTCCATCGATCGGCTCGTCGATAGGGAGTCGTTCTTCGAACTCAAGCCCCGGTTCGCGCCCGAGCTCGTGACGGGGCTAGCGCGCATCGACGGTCGACCAATCGGGATCGTAGCGAACCAGCCGAACCGCATCAGCGGGGCGATATTTCCGGATTCCGCGGACAAGGGCGCGGGCTTCGTCTGGACCTGCGACGCGTTCAACATCCCGTTGGTCTATCTCTGCGACACGCCGGGGTTCATGATCGGTTCGCAAGTCGAGCGCGAGGGTGTGCTCCGGAAGGGGCGGAAGTTCATCTACGCGACCGCCAACGCACAGGTGCCCAAATTCTGCGTCATCACCAGAAAGGCCTACGGCGCGGGGATCTACGCGATGTGCGGGCCGGCCTTCGGGGCCGACGCGACGCTCGCGCTCCCGTCCGCCGAGATCTCCGTGATGGGACCCGATGCGGCGGTCCACGCCCTCTTCGGCGAACAGATCGCCGATCTCGACGGGGAGGCGCGCGAGCAGTTCATCGAGAGCGCGAAGGAGGAGTTCGAGAACTACGTCGACATCGAGGCCCAGGCCTCGAACATGGAGGTCGACGAACTGCTCCCCGCCGGCGATCTGCGCGAACAGTTGACCGCCCGCCTCGCCGCGTTCGCCACCAAGCGCCGGGACGAGCGCCCGCGCCACCACGGTACCGTCCTGTTCTAGAGTGCGAACGCACGGTGTGCGCCCCGTATCGCTCGCCACAGCCGTTCGCGATCGAGAGCGAAGGCGAGGTGGGACTCACAGTTACAGTCCGAGGCACCGAACCCCGCGACCGGCTGGCCGGGAAGCGCGTCGGCGACCACGCACTCGATGTCCGCCTCTACCGTCCACGCGACCGCTGCGATGGTCGTTTCGGCGTGGCCGAGCAGGTAGTCGATATGCCAGTGGCGGGTGTCGTTCTCGCCGTCGTCGACCGCGCGGTGGCGCTCGATGCGTGCGAACCCACCCGTGCCGAATGCGCTGCCGGTGTAGGCGTACCAGCCAGGCTCGAAGACGTGTTCGCCGAGCGCGCCGACGGTGATCGTCGTACGCTCGGGCATCGCGACGAGCAGGGTGTACGTTCCGCCGGGCATGATCGGTCGATGGCCGCCGATCGCCTAACGGTCACGGAACTCGCTCGTTGATCGCGGTTCCTGGATCGCTCAGAACGGCGTCGGCGCGAGCAGTTGGCCGCCATCGACGGTGAAATAGCCACCGGTGACGTAGGCAGCTGCGGGACTGGCGAGAAAGAGCACCGTGGGCACGCAGTCAGCGGGCGTGCCGAACCGGTCGGCGGGCACGTCGTCGAGGAACGCGTCGGGCAGTTTGCCGCCGGCGGCCTCGGTGACGCCCTCCGTTTCGACGATCCCCGGTGCGACCGTGTTCGCCCGGATGCCGTGCTCGCTCCACTCGCTCGCAACGGTTTGCATCAGGTTGTGGACGCCGGCTTTGCCCGCGCCGGAGTGGGCGTGATACGGCGCACCCCTGACCGAGTTGGTCGCGCCCATCGAGACGATCGCCCCGCCGCCCTCGTCGATCATGTGCTCGCCCACGGCGAAGGTGCAGTAGGCCGTTCCGTCGAGGATCGTGCCGACGACCGCGCGCCAGCCGCCCGGCGTGAGCGATTCGGTCGGTCCGAGGAAGTTCGCGCCCGCGTTGTTCACCAGAACGTCGATGCTGCCGAGCTCCTTGATCACCGTATCGACCATCGCCGCGACCGCGTCGTACTCGCGGACGTCGACGGTGGTCGCACACGCCTCGACACCTCGCGTTTCGATCTCGTCGGCGACGGGTTCGAGGTGGTCCAGTTCGCGGCTGGCGATGGCCACGTCAGCACCGCAGTCGGCGAGACCGAGCGCGATCGCCCGGCCGATACCGGTCCCGCCGCCAGTCACGAGCGCGACCTCGCCCGCGAGGAAATCGTCGGCGAAGAGTTCCTCGACGGGCGGCGTTGCGCCGAGCCCCGCCATCAGTCCAACCCCATGATGGCGCGTGCCTCGTCGGGCGTCGCCGGCTCGCGACCCACCGAATCGGCGAGCGTGGCCGCGTGTGCGACGAGTTCGGCGTTGGTCGCCATCTCACCGTTCGGCAGGTAGAAGTTGTCCTCCAGGCCGACGCGGACGTTGCCACCCATCGAAAGCGCCGCGGCGACGAGCGGCCACTGATCTCTACTAATTCCGATGACCTGCCAGTTCGCGCTCGCGGGGAGCTGGCGCACCTGATGGGCCAGGTTCTCGACGGTCGCCGGGATCCCGCCGAGCACGCCCATGACGAGGCTGAACTGAAGCGGGTGGGTGAGTTCGCCCTGCTCCAGGAGCGGCCGCGTGTTCCCGATGTGGCCGGTGTCGAAACACTCCAATTCCGGGCGCACACCTGCTTCCTCCATCGCGGTGACGAACCGTCGGATTTCGTCGAAGGGGTTCTCGAACATCATGTCGAAGACGAACGCCTCCCGGTCCGCGGAGTATTTGGCGTAGTTCATCGAGCCCATGTTGAGCGCGGCGATCTCCGGCCCGACCTCTTCGACGTACTCGATGCGCTCCTCCGGCGGCGCGTCGAGCGCGCCCGTCGAGAAGTTGATGATGATGTCGGTGCGATCGCGGACCTCGTCGTGGATCTCTTGGTAGATGTCGGTGTCGAAGGTCGGGCCTCCGCTCTCGGTACGGGCGTGGATGTGCGCGATCGCCGCCCCCGCCTCGCGTGCCGCGGCGGCGTCCCTGGCGATCTCTGCGGGCGTGTAGGGGATCTCTTCACATTGATCTCGGGTGGTGAGAGCGCCCGTGAGCGCCGCCGAGATAATCGTTTTGTCGGGATCGTTGCCTTTGACGGACTCTTGCTCTCGTGTCGTCATGGTTTCTCCATCTATCGGTCGCTCCAGTCGGGTTCCTCGTCCATCAGGAAGGCGTTGATCCCCTCCTCGGTGTCCTCGCTCATGGCGATCAGCGCGATGATCTCGCGCATGTAGGACAGGGCTTCGTCGAAGCCCATGTCGCGCTGGGTGTAGTAGGCCCGCTTGCCCATCTCGATCAGCACCGGCGAGGAAGACGCGAGATCGTCCACCAGTTCGTCGAGCTCGTGCTCGAAATCGCTCTCGGAGACGACGTCCGTTGTCAGCCCCATCTCGTGGGCGCTCGCGGCGTCGATATGTTCGCCGGTGAAGAGGAGCTTCAGCCCGCGCTTTTCCGAGACGGTGCGCATGATCGGCACGAGCGCCTGCGCGGGGAACAGGCCGATATCGACCTCCGGCGTGCCGAACGTGGCTGCCTCGCTCGCGAGCAGCATGTCACACGCCGCGGCGAGCCCCATCCCGCCCGCGAGACAGTAGCCCTCGACGGCCGCCACGGTCAGCGCACGTGTCTCGACCAACTGCCCCATCAGTCGCGACAGCCCTGAGATCCCCTCACGATAGGCCTGTGGCCCCTCGCCGAAGTTCGCGGCCATGCTCTTCAGATCGCCGCCCGAGCAGAAGGTCCCGCCCGCACCGCGGATGACGACCACCCGCGCCGGCCCCTCGTCGGCGACCGCGAGCACGTCGAGCAGCCCCTCGATCACCGCCTCGTTCAGCGCGTTGCGCTCGTCGGGCCGATCGATCGTCGCCCGGATCACCAGACCGTCGTCGCTCTCGTTCACGTCGAGAGCGGTGTTTTCCGCCGCCGTTCGCTCGGTCATACTTCGCCGCCCGTTTCCCCTCTGCAGTCGTTCGTCATCTCACGACCACCATGTCTGTCAGTATCTCACACGAGGATGATAACTGTACGCCCTCGGATGAGTGGTGTCCGGTTCACGCCGGACTCGGCGTCTGGACGTGCGAGAGATACGCCGCGAGATCGGTGGAGGTGATCATCCCGATGAGGCCGTCTTCGTCGCTGACGACCGGCATGTGGTGGAAGCCGTGCTCGGTCATCGTGTCCGCGACATCGCGGATGGGGGCCTGGGCGGTCGTCGTGACGACGTCGGTGGTCATGTAGTCCGAGACCGGCGTTGCGGCCTTCGGGCGACTCTTGGCGACGATATCGACGAAATCGGTTCGCGTGAGGATGCCCCGCAGCTCGCCGTTCTCGACGACCACGACAGAGCCGACGCAGTTGTCGAGCATCAGCTCCGCCGCGTCGGCGACGAGCGTCTCAGGGGCCACGGTATGCAGATCGGTCGACATCACCCGACCGACGAAGAGGTCGTCCATAACGGTTGATCGTGTGGGTACGTGATAAACGTTCACACTGTGGTGACATCCGCCGGGCGGCAGGAGGGGGGAGGAGGCGAAACGAACGACCGGCCGATTTATTCGCGGTGGGGCGCACGGGGAGTCATGGAGCTGCTTCACCCCTGTCTCAACGTTACGGACATGGATCGTGCGGTCGCGTTCTACACCGAAGAGCTCGATTTCTCGGAATCGTGGTCGTTCGAGACGCCCGACGGAGAGACCGAGAACCGCTATCTGGCCGCCGAGAACGGCGTCGAGCTCCAGCTGTCGAAGACCGAGGGTGTGGACGAGCTCGAACAGGGCACCGCCTGGGACCACCTCGCCGTGAGCGTCGAGAGCGTCGATCGAGCCTTCGAGGAGATCGACCACCACGGCGTCGTTCAGGAACCGACCGACGTACAGGCCGCCGGCACGCGGATCGCGTTCGTCCGCGATCCCGACGGGCACGTGATCGAGTTCGTCGAACCGCTCGACGACTGACGTCGGTCGACGAGGCGGAAGTCGTTTGTCCACAGCGGCGCTGGTTTCGGTAGTGACGGACACGAACGCGAGCGAGCAGCCCGAGGACGGGACCGCCATCACCGCCGCCACGTTCCGCGCGGCGCTCGAAGAACTCGAAGAGCCCGTGGCGACCGCGAGCGCGGTGGCGCGCGTCCTCGACTGCAGCCAGACCGACGCAAGCGACGCGCTCGATCGGCTGGCCGAGGCAGGGAAACTCGACCGCCAGGACGTGGGCGACGATCCCGTCGTCTGGTATCCCCGCGAGTTCGCCGATTTCGTCGATCCCGAGCACGTCGTCATCTTTCCCGAACGCCGCGAGCTCGTCGTCGAACGGCCCGAACAGTTCACCCGCGCGCAGCTCACGCAGTTCGCCCACCTCGTCGATTCGGCCGACGAGGCCTACATCTACGAGATCCGTGAGGAGGACGTCTGGTGGGCTCCCTACGACCACATCGACGGGCTCGTCGGGACGATGCGCGACGTGCTGAGCGAACCCGCACCGAAACTCGAAGAGTGGGTCGAGCGCCAGTGGACGCGCGCCAGGAAGTTCGCGCTGACGACCCACCAGGACGGCTACACGGTTCTCGAAGCCGAGAGCCCCGATCTCATGGGCAACGTCGCCCGCCAGAAACTCGACGCGGACCAGCTCCACGGGCCGATCTCCGACACCGAGAGCTGGGTCGTTGAGGGGAAAGAAGGCGCGATCAAGCGCACGCTCTACGACGCCGGCTATCCGGTCCAAGACCAGCGCGAACTCGAAGGCGGCGCGGAGCTCGACATCGATCTCGGCGTCGATCTGCGCGAGTACCAGGAGGACTGGCTCGATCGCTTCCTCGACACCGGGGCTGGCGTGCTCGTCGGCCCGCCGGGCAGCGGGAAGACGATCGCCGCCATCGGCGCGATGGCCGACATCGGCGGCGAGACGCTGATCCTCGCGCCGGGTCGCGAGCTCGCCGGCCAGTGGCACGAACAGCTGCTCACCCACACCTCCCTCGATCCCGAGCAGATCGGCGAGTACCACGGCGGCGAGAAGGAGATTCGACCGGTGACGATCGCCACCTACCGCACTGCGGGGATGGATCGCCATCGCAAACTGTTCGACGAGCGCCGGTGGGGACTCATCGTCTACGACGAGGTTCACCACGTGCCGGCTGCCATCTACCGTCGCAGCGCCGACCTCCAGGCCAAACACCGTCTCGGGCTGTCGGCGACGCCGATTCGGGAGGACGACAAAGAAGGTGAAATATTCACTCTCATCGGTCCGCCGATCGGGACGGACTGGGCGAAACTGTTCGAGGCGGGGTTCGTTGCCGAGCCCGAGGTCGAACTCCGCTACGTGCCGTGGCGCTCTGAGGAGGATCGCACCGAGTACGCGAGCGTCGAGGGCTACGAACGCCGGCAGGTCGCCGGCACGAACCCGGCGAAACTCGACGCGATACGCTCGTTACTCGCCGACCACGCGGACGCAAAGACGCTGATCTTCGTCGAGTGGCTCGATCAGGGACAGGAGTATTCGGATGCGCTCGACATCCCGTTCATCAGCGGCGAGACGCGCTACCCCGAGCGCGAGCGGCTGTTCGACGAGTTCCGGCGCGGCGAGCGAAGTAGACTCCTCGTCTCGCGGGTCGGCGACGAGGGTATCGATCTGCCGAACGCGGAGATCGCCATCGTCGCCTCCGGTCTCGGCGGGTCGCGCCGGCAGGGCTCACAGCGTGCCGGCCGGACGATGCGCCCGTCGGGCAACTCGCAGATGTACGTGCTCGCCACCCGGGGTACTCGCGAGGAGGAGTTCGCCAGAAACCAGCTCCGTCATCTCGCCGGGAAGGGTGTCCGTCTGCACGAGACCGACGCGAGCTGAGCCTCGATATCGATTCAGAACGGGAGATAGCCGAGATACATCCCACCGAAGAGCAGCCCGAACACCACGACGAGCAACAGCAAGATCCCCATCAGATACTGGTAGGCCCCGCCGACCGTCGTCAGCTGTGGAACGTTCATGCGTGAGTCGTTGCGGTCGAACCCTTTAGTGCTACCGTCCTCGGCCGACGACATCAGAGCACCTCGCAGAGCGCGTCGATGTCATCGTCGGTGTTGTAGACGTGGACCGAGACGCGGACGGCCGCCGGCGACGGGATCGACCGGATCGTGACGTCCTCGTCGGCGAGGCGTGAAACGGTGGCTTCGGGATCGTCGGCGGCGATCGTCACCAGCCCAGATTCGTACTCGCGCGGGCTCAGCAGTCGATCGTCGTCGATCCCCTCCTTGAGTCGGTCGGTGAGTCGCTCGATGCGCCCCTCGACCGTGTCGATACCGATCGAATCGATGGCGTCCATCGCTGCCTGGAGCCCGGCGTACGGTGCTGGCGAGGTCGTCCCGATTTCGAGGCGTTTCGCGCCCGCAGAGAATTCGTAGCTGTCACCCTCGGGGTCGGTCACGCTCCGATAGCCGACCCGTTCGGGCACGAGCGCGTCGGTCGCCTCGTCGGCGACGTAGAGAAAGCCGGCACCCCACGGCCCGCAGAGCCACTTGTGGCCGGCACCGACGACGAAATCCGCACCCCACTCGCCGACGTCGACATCGACCTGTCCCGGTGACTGGACGGCATCGACGAGCACGCGCGCGCCGGCGTCGTGAGCGATCTCGGTGAGTTCGGCGACGGGAAAGCGAGTGCCGTAGTTCCATGTGATCGAACTCAGACAGAGCAGGTCGGCATCGGCGAGCAGCTCCGTGGCCTGCTCGCGGTCGATGCGGCCCGCCTCCGTTTCGAGCACCCTGACCTCGATCCCCTGCGTGTCGCGGAGTCGCTGCCACGGCAGCACGCCGGCCGAATGCTCGCAGTCGGTGCGCACCACCACGTCGCCCTCCTGCCAGGGGAGCGCCGTCGCGACGCGACTGATCCCGTCGGCAGTGCTCTGGGTCAGCGCGATCTCGTCGGTGTCGGCACCGAGGAATTCGGCGACGCGCTCACGGGTCTCCGCGAAGGTCTCGAATAGGGCGGGGTAGGAACCCTCGGCTGCGGGGGCGACGTGCTGCTGGCGTTCGATCTCGTCGGTTGCAGCGTCGACGACGCTCGTCGGTGCGGGGCTCGCAGCGCCCGTGTTCAGGTAGGTGACCTCGTCGAGAACCGGGATCTCCTCGCGGAGGTCGAGCGGATCCATGTGCGGAAAAACGCGGGCCCCATAGAAGGATGTTCCCGTTCGTTCCCGATTGAACACCGTTATCCCGCGGCCCGGCGGATTTCGGGTATGTACTTCGCGGATCGGACGTGGCCCGAACTCGACGACATCGAGGAGCGGTCGCTCGCGGTCGTGCCCGTGGGATCGACCGAACAGCACGGCCCGCATCTCCCGCTCGCGACCGACCATCTCATCGCCGAATCGCTCGCCCACGAGGCGACCGACCGGGCCGACGTGCTCTGCACGCCGACGGTGAAAATCGGCGTCAGCCCCCACCATCGCCAGTTCAACGGCACGATGTGGGTCGACCCGCCGGCCTTCAGGGACTACATGGAGAGCCTCGCGCGCAACCTCACCTACCACGGCATCGACCGGATCGTCTTCGTCAACGCCCACGGCGGCAACGTCAGCCACCTCCGAGAGGTCGGTCGTCGTCTGCGCGACGCTGGCGACGCCTACGCCATCGAGTGGATGTGGAACGACTCGATCCCCGAGCTCGTCGACGAACTGTTCGCGACGAACGGCCCCCACGGCGGGCCGAAGGAGACGGCCATGATCCAGCATATCGCGCCCGATCTCGTCCGCGAGGAGGAGTTCGAGACCGCCCGCGACGACGGACTCGTCGACTTCGACGAAGGCGGCATGACGGTCCACGGCGCGCGGACGTTCTACGACTCGATCGACAACACCGACAGCGGCGTTCTCGGCGATCAGACCGACGCCACCGCCGAAAAGGGCGAGCAGCTGTTCGAGGCCGCTGCCGATCAGCTCGTCCAGCTGCTCGACTGGCTCGCCGACCAGCCCCGCGACGCGCTGATGGCCAAGCCACACGTCTGAAACCGGAGACAACGGTGGAGAAGCACCGCCGATTACGATGCGCTATTCGTTTCCTCTCGACCGATTCCCTCCTAGTCTGGGAGCAGCTTGCACGGTCCGCAGGGTCGAAGTGGATTCGGCTCCGAGAGAGGTCATGAAACCGTACGAACGAA
The DNA here is from genome assembly GCF_000336695.1 of Halococcus morrhuae DSM 1307. Taxonomy (GTDB): domain Archaea; phylum Halobacteriota; class Halobacteria; order Halobacteriales; family Halococcaceae; genus Halococcus; species Halococcus morrhuae. The sequence continues at coordinate 16,335 of NZ_AOMC01000096.1, read as the reverse complement.
AACAGCTCCTCGCACGGGTCGATCGCGAGGGCGCGACCGTCGGAGCCGACATCCCCGACGAGATCACGGTTCAGGGCGAGCGGCTCGCACTCGCCGAGTTCGTCTTCGAGACGCGCTCGCGGGAGTCGGTGCCGGCCGGCGAGCGCGAGACCGTCGAGCAGGCCAAGCGAAATCTCCGGCGCGAGCGCATCGAACGTCGACAGCGCATCGAGGAGGACGACATCAGCCGCGAGCGCGGCGAGGAGCTCGTCGAGAGCATCATCGGCATCGAGCGCGCGCTGCACGCGCTGTCCGATCTCGGGACGGACGACATCGAGCGCGAAGCGACGACGAGCGAGACCGCCGACCGCAAGCGCTGGATGAACTTCCTGAAGCAGGCGCTCGGTCAGGACAGTTCGAGGGCGCGCCGATGAACGACAACGACGCCGTCGCCGACCGGTTCGAGGAGTTCGCCGACCGTCTCGAAGCGACTGGAGTCGAATACAAACCCCAGTCCTATCGCCGTGCGGCCGAGAACGTCCGTGCCCATCCCGAATCGGTCGGATCGCTGGTCGACGACGGGAAAGAGGCCGTCCAGGGGATCGAGGGCGTCGGCGACGCGCTCGCCGCGAAGATCGTCGAGTACGTCGAGACAAGCGAGATCGAGGAGCTGGAGGAGCTACGCGACGAGTTACCCGTGGAGATGGCGGCGCTCACGCGCGTCGAGGGCGTCGGTCCGAAGACCGTCGGCACGCTCTACGAGGAGCTCGGCGTCGAGGATCTGGACGATCTCGAAGCGGCCGCGCGCGAGGGGCGCATCCAGGGGATCGACGGGTTCGGCACGAAGACCGAGGAGAACATCCTGTCGGGGATCGACTTCGCCCGACAGGCCGGCGAGCGCTCGCTGCTCGGCGACGCGCGCCCGCTCGGCGAGGAACTGAGGCACTACATCGGCGAGTCGGAGGCGGTCGCCGACGCCGAGCTCGCGGGATCGCTGCGGCGCTGGCGCGAAACCATCGGCGACGTCGATCTGCTCGTGGCGAGCGACGAACCCGAGACCGTCGTCGAGCGATTTACCGACTGGGACGATCGCGACGAGATCATTGAGGCCGGATCGAGCAAGGCGAGCATCCGATCCGAGGGGATGCGAATCGATCTCCGAGTCGTCGTCCCCGAGGAGTTCGGCAGCGCGCTCCAGTATTTCTCCGGGAGCCGCGATCACAACATCGGTTTCCGCAATCGAGCCATCGAACAGGGGCTGAAGGTCAATGAATACGGCGTCTTCGACGTCTCCAGGGTCGACGACATCGAGGCGGACCAGCGGGTCGGCGAGCGCGTCGCGGGTGACACGGAAGAGGGGATGTACGACGCCGTGGGACTGCCCTGGATCCCGCCCGAGCTCCGCGAGGACGGCGGCGAACTCGCCGCCGCGGCCGACGGCGACCTGCCCGATCTGCTCGCGGAAGAGGACGTTCGCGGCGACCTCCACGTGCACTCGGAGTGGTCCGACGGCGACGACACGATCGGGGAGATGGTCACGACCGCGGCGGAGTTCGGCCACGAGTACCTCGCCATCACCGATCACGCGAGCGGACCGGGGATCGTCGCCGACATGGGTCTCGACGACGCGGCTCTCGAATCACAGCGCGAAGCGATCGAGTCGGCCGCCGAAAACGCCGATATCGAAGTGCTCGCGGGCGTCGAGGCGAACATCGAGGCCGACGGCGGGCTCTCGGTCGGCGAGAGCGTCCTGGAAGAACTCGACGTCGTGGTCGCCTCGCCACACAGCGGGCTCGACGGCGATGGCACCGAACGGATCGTCAGCGCCATCGAGCAGCCCCACGTCGACATCATCGGCCATCCGACGGGGCGGTATCTCAACCGCCGCACCGGGCTCGAACTCGATTTCGAGCGGATCGCCGAGGCGGCCGCCGAACACGGCGTCGCGCTCGAAGTGAACGCAAACCCGCGACGGCTCGATCTCTCGGGCGGTGCAGTCCGGACGGCGATCGAGGCCGGCGCGACGATCGTCATCGACACCGACGCCCACCAGCCGGCGAACTACGACCTGCTACAGTACGGGGTCCACACCGCCCGGCGCGGCTGGGCCGAGACGGGCGACGTGCTCAACGCGCGCGATGACGACGGACTCAGGGAATTCCTGGACTGATCAGAACGGTGCGTCGGTCCCGTTGCCGGATGGGACCGCACCGTCGGCGGCGTTGTCGTCGCTCGTACGATCGGCGGCAGCGCCGTGCTCGGTGGCATCGAGTGGGCCATCCCACGCTTCGAGTCCGCCGTCGAGGCTCTCGACGCGGGCGTCGTCGACGGGTTCGGCCGAGCGCAGGAGCTGGAGGGCCTGGAGGCTGGCCTTGCCGTGCGGGCAGACCGTCACGATGTGCTCGGCGTCGGCGAACTGCTCGACGTGCTGGGGCAGTTCGCCGAACGGGACGTTCTCGCTGTCGGGGATGTGGCCGCGCTCGAAGGCGGCCGGCGACCGGATATCGACGACGCGTACCGGCTCCTCCTCGTCGAGCAGGCCGGCGAGTTCCTCGGGCGTGATTTCGTCGCTCACGGGAGCCCTACCGGTTTCGGGCGAATAAAACCGCCGTTCGTCAGAGCAGTCCTTCCTCACGTGCGAGCAGGAGCCCCTCGATCGTGGCGTCGTTGGCCGGCTCCTCGCGTGCGGTGGCGAGCGCCTCGTCGATCGGTAGCGACGTCACGGTGAGGAATTCGTTGTCGTCGAGATCACGGTCGGTTGGGGTGAGCCCCTCGGCGAAGACGATCGCGCGGCGGTGGCTGAGCACGCCCGTCGCGACCCAGAACTCTTCGAGCAGTGAGACGCCCGCCGCTTCGAGGCCGGTCTCCTCGCGGAGTTCGCGCGCGCCCGCTGTGGTGGCCGATTCGCCGTCCTCGACGATGCCCGCGGGGAGTTCGAGACACTGCTTGCCGATCGCCGGCCGGTACTGATCGACGAAGACGACGTCGTCGCCGTCGCGGGCGACCACCACGACCGCCGCCGGCAGCTCCGCCCAGTAGTATTTCTTCTCCGAGCCGTCGGGCTGTTCGACGCGGTCGTAGCCGCCGGTGTACCAGCCGGTCTCGTACTCGACTTCCGATTCGAGAACCGGCCAGTCGTGATCGGTCTGTTCGGTCATACCCCTGCTGCGGGCGGCGCGCGCTAAACGGTGGCGTTCGGCGGTGAGTTCGCCGGGGCGAGAGCTACTTGACCTCGTGAAGGCGCTCGCCGCGGTGCAGGCGCGTCGCGATCGAGAACGTCTGCTCGGCGGCGCGCCGCGTCGGGAAGTGGGCCGCCATGTAGCGCGCCGTCGCCATCAGCGCCGTCCGTTGCTCGCTCTCCTCGCCGACGACCTCGAAGCGCTCGATGGCCGCCGTCAGACTCTGCAAGGTGTGGAAGTCGGCGTCCTCGCGGAGCAGCCCGCGGCCGAGCGTGCGCTTGAGGTCGTCGGGATCACCGTCGGCATCGAAGTGCTCGCTCACGAGCGTCGCCGCGTGATTCGTGTTGCCCTGCTCGTCGAACGCATCGAGAAGGTCAGCGCGGACGTCAGCGGGCGTGCGGTCGGTCTCGGCGGGGTCGGGCACCGGTGCGCGCGGCGAGTTGAGGAATCGATCGAGATAGACCGACATTGCACCGTCGAAACAGGCCCGATAGAGCTCGGTCGCGTCGGTCTTTTCGGTCGCGCGATGGACCGCGTTGGCGTAGGTGAACGTGTGATGAACGGTGTTCCAGTCGGTGAACTCGTTGTTCGTGGCGAACCAGAGCACGCGGCGCGTGGCTGCGCGCGCGACTGCATCCGCGAGCTGGGTCGTCGTCGCCCCCGCCCTGATGGCGTCGGTCAGCGCGTCGATGATCGCTTCGGCGTCGTCGTCGAGCAGCGTCTCGACGAACCCTTCAGAACGTTCCCACTCCTTGCCCTCGCCGGCGGCCACGAGATCGGGCAGGAGATCGTTTGCATCGGCGCAGAGCCCCGCGATATCGACGGGTTGACGCCACGAGGAGAGTTCTTCCGAGCGTGTGGCATCGGTGATCTGGGCGACCGTCGAAGCGAGCGCGGCGTCTGCGTGCTCCTCCCAGCCGAGGTGTTGGGCCGTCTCGAAGGCCGTGTTGATGAAGTCGAGCGTGTGTCCGGCGTTCATGTAGCGATGGTCGGTCGCGGCCGAAAAGACGATCTCCGCGACGTCTTTGGGCGGGAGCGAGTCGATCGCGGTGAGTAGGCAGCGCTCCGCGCCGTCGGCATCGCGGACCTCGCAGGTGTCACGGAACCAGGATTTGAGTCGTTCCTTCGAGAGATTCTGATTATCGAAGGCGTACTGCTGGAAGCGTGGGGGTTCGCCGGCCGAATCGTCGGCGACCTCGCGGACGCCCGTGAACATCGCGCGGCGCTTGTCCCGGCCGCCGACGTGATCGTAGAGGTTCGCCATGCAGCCGAGGGTTGTGAGGCCGCGTCCCCAACCCATCGCACGATAGCGCGTCCCGAAGTTGACGGCGGTTTCGAGCGGCGTGTAAAATCCCTTGCCCTCTTCGTCGAGACCGATGACTGACTTCGCCATCACGAGCGAGATGTCCTCTTCCAGTCCGTCGGCGAGTCGGTTGCGAAATCGTGTCGCCGGCGGGACGTCGGGTTCGGGGTCGGGATCGAGATACACCTCTCCGTCGTCGATTGCGGTCGGGAAGGTCTGGACGTCGTCGGCGAAGAGGTCGAAGGTGTCGCCCTCTTCCAGTTCGAAACGCGCGTGGTGCCAGTGGCAGGTCAGGATGCCGTCCTCGACCGTCCCGCGCGTGAGCGGGAAGCCCATGTGTGGGCAGCGGTTGTCGACGGCGTAGACTTCGCCCTCGTGGTGGAAGAGCGCGATCGGTCGGCCGTCGCTGCTGACGACCTGCCGACCCTCGTCTTCGAGCTCCGACAGCGATGCGACCTGGACGTACTCGGTGTCTTCGACCGCCATATCTGCGAGTTGGTGACACGCCCACAAAACGATTCCCTGAAACGATGTTTTGTAACTGAATCGACTATTTTGGGTGGCTGATTGATGAGCATTGACTGGATGTGCGTGGCGGCGCGGCCGCCGCGGTGCGGTGGTGCGGTGCCTGGCGGATGAAGGGCGAGGCGCACGAGTGACCGGAGGGAGCGAGTAGCGAACGAAGTGAGCGCGCCGAGGGCTTCTGCGGTGTTGTGCGGTCGGTGGTAGCGTCAGCGTCCGTGCGAACGTAGTGAGCGCGGTTCACCGCGAGCGCCGCAGGCGCGAGCGGGTGTTTTTAGTCCAGGTTTTTGGTCGGGGGTTGAGCGCGCGAGTGAAACGAGCGCGCGATGCCCCCGTCTAAAAACCTGGGTTTCTAGAACGCGCTGCCTTCGACGGAGATGTCGGCGTGGAGCTCCTCGCGCAGCGCCGAGTGGACGTGACAGATGTCCTCGCCGCGCTCGACGAGTTCGTCCTCGTCGCCAGCGATGTCGGCCTCGACGCGGATGTCGAAGCGGATGGCTTCGAGGTCCTCATCGCCGTCGAGATCGCCCTCGGCGTCGATTTCGATCCGACCGAGGTCGTCGTAGTCGCGCTGTTGGGCCCCGACACGGAACGCGGGGATGTAGCAGGAGGCGTAGTCGGCGACGAGCGTCCCGTTCGGTTCGGGGCCTTCCTCCTCGGTGGCGTCGACGGTGAGTTCGAAACCGCCGACGCGGCTGGTCGTGGCGAATCCGTCCTCGGACGTGCTCGTGACGTTGATGTCTGCCATTGCATCGGCCATGCGAGCGCCGGACCCGTAAGTATCCCGGTCGTGCGGGCCGTTCACGAACGGCGATCAGTCGAGCGTGAACGAGCCGTCGTCATCGAGGACGTGGGCCTCGCTGTCGGGGGCGTGCTCGCCGACCGCGTCGACGAACTCCTCGGGGTCGGCTTCGAGCGGCGGCATGGTGTCGTAGTGCATCGGGAAGACGTGCGGGGCCTCTAGCCAGTCGGCGGCGATGGCGGCCTGCCAGATGCCCATCGTGAAGTGGTCGCCGATCGGGAGCGCCACGGCGTCGGGCTGGAGATAGGGCGCGATGACGTCCTTCATCTCGCTCATGAGCCCGGTGTCGCCGGCGTGGTAAAAGGACGTGCCCGTGCCGTCGGGCCCCGGCTGTTCGTCGCTGACGAGATAGCCCGCCGGGTTGCCCAGTTCGTACTCGTAGCCCATGTCGATGCCGCTCGTGTGGTCGGCGCGGTGCATCGTCACGTGGGCGTCGCCACACTCGACTGTGCCGCCGATGTTCATGCCGATCGTGTCGTCGGCACCCATCTCCGCCTCGACGTAGGCGGCGACCTCGACGGGGGCGACCACGGTCGCGTCGGTGAACTCGCCAGCGTGGGCGATGTGGTCCGCGTGGCCGTGCGTGAGCAGGACGTAATCGGGCTGGTCGATCTCCGACGGCTCCATCGCGGTGTGGGGGTTGTCGAAGAAGGGATCGATGAGCAGGCTCGTGTCGCCGACGGTGACGTACCAGGTCGAGTGGCCGTGCCAGGTGAGTTCCATTGCGCCCACCAGTAGTCGCGTCACATACTTAATACTGTAGGCGAGCACGCAGCGCGCGGCGTGCTGCCCGCTGTGTATGAGTTTATCAGGGCGGGCGTCGAGGGGCCGACATGCACCGCGTCAGGTTCCGCGATCCGAACGGCGACGTCCGCACCGGTAGCTGGGACGCGGCCGAGAACCGCATCACCGCCAGCGCCGGCCCAGGGGGTCGTCTCTCCGTCTCGGACGACAGCTACACGCCCGCGGAGGTGGACGTGCTCGCCCCGACCGACCCCTCGAAGATCGTCTGCGTCGGGCTGAACTACCGGGGTCACGCCGAAGAGCAGGACAAGGAGATCCCCGATCGGCCGCTGCTCTTCCTCAAGGGCCCGAACACCGTCGCGAGCCACAACCAGACTGTGGAACTGCTGCCCGACAAGGAACGCATCGACTACGAGGCGGAGCTCGGCGTCGTCATCGATACGCAGTGTCGTAACGTCGCCGAAGCCGACGCGATGGACGTGGTTCGAGGGTTCACCTGCGTCGACGACATCTCGAACCGTGACGACCAGCGTGCCGAGCAGAACTGGGTGCGCGGGAAGGCCTTCGACAACGCCGCGCCGATGGGGCCGCTGCTCGCGAGCCCCGACGAGGTACCCGACGACGCGACGATCGAACTCCGGGTCAACGGCGAGCGCAGACAGCATTCCTCGCGCGAGGAGTTCATCTTCTCGATCCCCGAGCTCATCGAAGAGATCACGACCTACATGACGCTCGAACCGGGCGACGTGATCTCGACGGGGACGCCAGCGGGCGTCGGCCCACTCGCGGACGGCGATCGGGTCGCCGTCGAGATCGAGGGGATCGGCACGCTCTCACATTCGGTCACGATCCCATGACCGACTCGAACCAGCGCCGGAGCGTCGGGCTGACGTAGGCGGCGGCACCGAGTGCGACCAGCGCCATCCCGAGCGGGAAGACGAGCGGATCGATCGACACGCACTCGTTCAGCGAGCCGATGGCTGCGTAGTAGCGATCACCCTGATAGCTGACGACCGCGCCCTCGCGCAGCGCGTCCGTCCGGATCGGGCCGTCGATCTCGCCGTCGCTCGTGGGACCGTTGACCGCCTCGTCGAGCGCGGCGCGCTCGGGCTCCGAGAGGTCGTTCGCGGCGAGCGTGGGGCCGCTGGCCGGCGCGCTCGGCGAACTGACTTCGAGGAGCGGGTTGCCACACAGCCCCAGGTCCTCCTGGAACAGTGCGTAGCCGCCGACGACGGCCGCACCGATGCCGATGGCCAGCAGCACCGCACCGAGAAAGCGCACCGTGAAGGCGATTGTATCCGTGCGATCCATTCGATACGGACTCCTCGCCCGGGTGGATTATGTGCTTTCGGATGCCAGCAATCGAACAGTTACGAAGCGAGTCGGCGACGGCGCGAACGGTCGAGCTAATGATGATCGAACACGTCCGACCGTAGCGAGGCCGCGACCGGGTGAGTACGCTTAAATCCCGTCATCCGTTCGTCCAACCATGCAGCCACGGGACCTCTCCGACCACGCCGTCTATGCGGCGGGCCGGGGGAGTGAGGAGGTCGCCCGCGAGCTGGGACTCGATCCCGCCGAACTGGTGACGCTCTCCTCGAACGAGAACCCACACGGGCCGAGTCCGGCGGCGGCCGCCGCCATCCGCGACGGTGCCGCGACGGTCCACAGCTATCCGAAGAGCGCTCACACGGACCTGACCGAGCGCATCGCCGAGCGCTGGGCGGTCGAATCGGAACAGGTCTGGCTCGCCAACGGCGGCGACGGTGCACTCGATTATCTCTCACGTGCACTGCTCGATCCGGGGGACTCGGTCCTCGTCTCCCGGCCCGGGTTCGCCTACTACGGCATGAGCGCGCGCTATCACCACGGTCGCGTGAACACGTACGAACTGGCACAATCGAACGGGTTCGCACAGACGCCCGAAACCGTGCTCGAATCGTACGACGGCGAGCGCATCGTCTATCTGACGAGCCCGCACAACCCGACTGGGACGACTGCAAGTCTCGACACGATCGAGGAGATCGCCGAGGAGACCGACGACGAAACCCTCACCGTCGTCGACGAGGCCTACGGCGAGTTCGCCGACGTCCCGAGTGCGCTCGCGCTCGTCGAGGGTCAGGACGGGTGGGACGCTCGCGACGACGTCGCCGTGCTCCGGACGTTCTCGAAGGTGTACGGGCTGGCGGGCGTGCGCCTCGGCTACGCTCTGGTGCCCGACGAATGGGCTGAGGCGTACGCACGCGTGAACACCCCGTTCGCGGCCAGCGCGCTCGCCTGCCGGGCCGGCCTCGCCGCGCTCGACGACCACGAGCACGTCGAGGAGACCGTCGAGAGCGTCCGCTGGGCACGCGAGTTCATGAGCGACGAACTCGACGTCGAGACTTACCCGAGCGCGGGTAACTTCGTTCTCGTCGAGGTGGGCGACGCCACCGCGGTCGCAGAGGCAGCCAAGCGTCGCGGCGTCATCGTCCGGGACTGTTCGAGCTTCGGACTCTCCAACTGCATCCGGATCTCCTGTGGCACCGAGACCGAGACCCGGCGCGCGGTGGCAACGATCAACGAGGTGCTCGCGTGAGCATGCGGGTCGTCGTCACCGGGACGCCAGGCACGGGCAAGACGACCGCGACCGAGCGCCTCGATCGCGAGGTAGTACATCTCAACGACCGCATCCGCGCGGAAGGACTGGATTCGGGAACCGACGAGCGCCGCGGGAGCCTCGTCGCCGACATGGACGCGGTCGCGGCGGCTCTCGACGAGCGAGAGAGCCGTGAGATCGAACTCGTCGAGTCACATCTCGCTCACCGGCTGCCGGCCGACCGGGTGGTCGTGCTGCGCTGTCATCCCGACGAGCTCGGTGAGCGCCTCGCCGCCCGTGACGAATCCGACGAAACGATCGCGGAGAACCGGGAGAGCGAGGCGCTCGACGTGATCCTCTCGGAGGCCGTCGAGGAGCACGGGATCGAGAACGTCTACGAGATCGACGCGACCGAGCGCGATCCCGATGACGTCGCGAACGAGATCGAGCGCGTCGTCGCCGGCGAGCGCGAGCCGAGCGCCGGAACGGTGTCGTTTCTCGACGCGGTGTCGCTATGAGTGAGCATCGATGACGCTCGATCAGTACCGCTCGCTCGCCGACCGATTGCTGGAACCGTTCGTCGGTTTGGCTGCCCGCGCGGGGCTGACGCCGAACGGGGTGAGCGCGCTCGCGTTCGTCCTCGCTGGCGCGGCGGCTGTGGCGTACGCCCTCGCGGGCGGCGAGTCGCTGTGGTATCTCGTCGGCGCGGTGCTCGTGGGGCTGAACGGCGCGCTCGATCTGCTCGACGGCGCGCTCGCCCGCCGTCTCGACACCGCCTCACCGGCCGGCGATCTGCTCGATCACGTGCTCGATCGGTACGCCGACATCGTGCTGGTCGTCGGGCTCGCGGTCGGCATCGAGCGGACGCTGTTGGGGATCGTCGCCGTGACGGGCGTGCTCATGACCTCCTATCTCGGCACGCAGGCGCAGGCGGTCGGTCTCGACCGGGTGTACGGAGGGTTGCTCGGCCGCGCGGACCGCCTCGCGCTCATCGGGATCGTGACGGCGATCGCGGCGTTCGTCGCCCCCTCGCTCTTCGACGTGGGACTGGTCGGCTGGCTGCTGGTCGTGCTGGCCGTCGTCGGCCATCTGACCGCGCTGCAGCGCCTCTCACACGCCTGGAACGCGCTCTCGCCGGGGCGATGAGCACGGCGGACGTTTTATACGCGCGGGTAGCCTTCCACCGATATGGTTCAGTGTGAGATGTGCGGTGCGGAGACGTCTTCTCCGACGACGGTCGAGATCGAAGGTGCTGAACTCGACGTCTGCGACGACTGTGCGGACTTCGGCACCGAGGTCGAGCAGCAGTCGACCGGAAGTGCCTCGACGAAATACTCGACCGATTCCTCGTCGGGCGGGTCGGACGGCTCGTCGAGCGCCGACGGGGCGAGCGGTTCGAGCAACACGCGTCGCCACGACATGTTCGACGACATGGAGGAAGTCGTCCAGGACTACGACGAGCGCATCCGGAACGCGCGCGAGGCGGCGGGACTGAGCCAGGACGAGTTGGCCAAGGAGCTCAACGAGAAGGCAAGCCTCATCCGCAAGCTCGAACGCGCCGCGAGCCTGCCGAGCGACAGCGTGCAGGGCAAGCTCGAACGCAAGCTCGACATCACGCTCACGGAGGGCGGTGTCGACGACACCGAGTGGGAGGGTGGTGCCTCGACGGGCGAGTACACCCTCGGCGACGTCGTGCAGCGAAAGGACTCCTGAAAGCGACACCGACCTCGCAACCTATTTGTCCGTCGCGGTGTCCCTCCAACCATGTTCGTTCTGGTCAATCTGAAGGCCTACGCGGCCGACGCGGTCGGGATCGCCACCACGGCGCGCGAGGTCAGCGAGGAATCGGGCGTCCGGATCGCCGTCGCGCCCCAGGCCGCACGGCTCGCGGCAGTCGCCGACACAGGAGTTGAGACGTGGGCACAGCACGTCTCGCCCGTCGAGCACGGCAGTCACACGGGGAGCACGCTCGCCGAGGCGGCGGCGATGGCAGGCGCGGACGGTACCCTGATCAACCACTCCGAGCGCCGGCTCCGCCTCGCGGACATCGACGGGGCGCTCGATGCCGCCGAGCGGGCGGAGCTCGAAACGATCGTCTGTGCGAACAACCCCGCGCAGGTTGGTGCGGCGGCGGCGCTCGGGCCGGACGCGGTGGCGGTCGAACCACCCGAACTCATCGGCGGCGACGTCTCGGTGAGCCAGGCCGATCCCGATATCGTCGAGGACGCGGTCGCGGCTGCCGAGGCCGTCGACGACTCGGTCGACGTGCTCTGCGGTGCGGGCATCTCGTCGGGCGAGGATCTCGACGCGGCGGGCGAACTGGGTGCCGAAGGCGTGTTGCTCGCGAGCGGTGTGGCGAAGGCCGACGATCCGCGTGCAGCGCTCGCGGATCTGGTCGAACCGCTCTCGTAACACCGGCCGTCCGTCGTTTCGCGCCCGCGTAGAGCTGTCAGTTCTGTATGAACATCATTGATGATGGGTGTGGCAGTAATCAGGGTATGGCAACGCACAACTTGCCGGAGTACGGGGCCGCGCGCGAGGAATTTTCTTGGGACGATATCTACGCCGAGGCCGACTGGGACGCGCCGGAGACGTTCAACATCGGCCACGAGGTCTGCGACCGCCATGCCGACGGCTCCGGGCGAGTGGCGCTCCAGTACGTCGGCACCGCCGGCGAGCGCGAGACGCTGACGTTCGACGACCTCGCCGAACGGTCGAGCCGGTTCGCGAACGTGCTCGAATCGGAGGGCATCGAGCGGGGCGACAGGGTGTTCACCTATCTGCCGCGGATCCCGGCCCACTACGTCGCCCTCGTTGGCACACTGAAACGTGGGGCGGTGTTCGGCGGTGTCAACGAACGGTTCGGCCCCGAGGGCATCGCCTACCGGCTCGGCGACTGCGATGCCAGCGCGATCGTGACGACCTCCGAGAACCGCGAGACGGTCGAACGCGCTCTTGAGGACGTTGCGAGCGTGGAGACGGTCATCACGGTCGATCGGGGCGACGGCGTGGCCGACGATGACGTGAATTTCTCCGAGGCGATGGCCGATGCGAGCGCCGAGTACGAGGCGGTCGAAACAGGCGGCGAGGACAACGCCCTGCTCTACTACACGAGCGGCACGACCGGGCTGGCGAAGGGCGTCCTCCACAAACATCGCTGGGTCGCGGGCGTCGCGGCCACCCAGCGCTACGCGGTCGATCTCCAGGACGACGATCTCTACTGGTCGACCGCCGATCTCGGCTGGCTCACGGGGCCGATCAACGCGCTCGGTGCGTGGTTCTGGGGGACGAGCCAGCTCGCCTACGAGGGCGAGTTCGATCCCGACGAATGGGCCGGCGTTCTGGACGAGTTCCCCGTCACGGTGCTCTTTTCGGTGCCGACGGCCTACCGGATGCTCCGGACGAACGAGACCGTTCTTTCGGATGTGGATCTCGATCTGCGCCACGCGCTCTCGATCGGCGAACCGCTCTCGGGCGGCGTCGTCGAGTGGGGAGAGGAGGCGCTCGGCGTGACGATCCTCGACACCTACGGCCAGACCGAGACCGGGAACATGGTGATCAACAACTACCCGACGATGGAGCTCCGACCGGGCAGCATGGGCAAACCCCTGCCCGGCATTGAATCGGCGATCGTCGATCCCGCGACCGGCGAGGTTCTCGACCCGGGCGAAACGGGCGAGATCGCCCACCGCGGCGACTTCCCCTCGTTCTTCGCCGAGTTCTGGGAGAGCCCAGAAAAGACTGCCGACTGTTTCGTCGACGGGCCCGACGGCGAGTGGTATCTCTCGGGTGATCTCGCCCATCTCGACGAGGATGGCTACTTCTGGTTCGAGGGGCGCGCCGACGACGTGATCCTCTCGTCGGGCTACCGGATCGGCCCCTTCGAGGTCGAGAGTTCCCTGGGCGAGCATCCGGCGGTCGCCGAGGCCGCCGTCGTCCCGAAACCCGACAAAGAGCGGGGCAACATCGTTAAGGCCTACGTCGTGCTCACCGACGAGGGAAGCGACTCGGAGGACCTCGCCGAGGAACTGCAAACCCACGTCCGCGAGGAGCTCTCGGCCCACGAGTACCCCCGCGAGGTGGAGTTCGTCGACGAACTGCCGAAGACAGTGACTGGAAAGATCCGGCGGACGGAGCTGCGCGACAGGACGGCCGATCCGACCGAATGAACCCGATCAGCGGACGATATACGGCTCGTCGCCGGGCATGAACCGGCCGAGTTCGGCCTCGCGGCGGTAGTCGGTGGCCAGCAGCGTTTCGAGCGACTCGCGTAGCTGCTCGCCATGGCTGTCGGTCCAGTCCCGTGGATCGGCGATCGGGACGACGAGCCAGCCGCTGCCGCGGAGCTCGGTGGCGTGGAGGTCGGCCATCGCCAGCGGGTGCGGCGGGGTCCGGGCGGTGTAGGTCTGCAGGATCTGCTCGGTCGCGCGCTCGCCGACGGGGAGCAGGACGTGCGCGCCGATGGCGCGGAGTTCGGCGTCGAAGAAACGTTCGCAGTCGGCGTACGACTCCGGCGTCGGTTCGCCAGCACAGAGGTGGAGATAGGAGAGATACAGATCGTCGGGGGTGGGGGCGTCGGCGTCAGGGTCGTCGAGCAACCCTACGTCGGCGAAGACCGAAAGCAGGCGGCGGCCGGCGGCGTTCGTGAACGGAACCTCCGTGTCGAGCCCGCCGTGGACGCCGGGATGGTCGCCGACGAGATGGAACGCTGCGTTCGCGTCGCCGTAGCCGGGCACGAACCGGTCGCAGGGCGGACGCATGCCGAAGGGGTTGCTCGTGCGATCGGTGACGTTTTGCACGGCGGGCGTCCGGCCGCTGCGAACAAATGCGTGCGGATTTCGATCGGCGGCGGGAGCAAAAGCCGTCAGTAGATGACGTACGATAGCAGATAGACGACGATCCCGAGTGCGAACGAGATCATCCACAGCGAGGCCGCGACGCGACCGACACGCGGATGGTTCGTCTCCGAGAGCGCCGCGATCGGTCGGGTGAGCGCGAGCAGGAGGACGTAGTTGAGCAGCGGGATACAGACGATGGCGAGCGAGATGTGGATCGCGAGCACCGGCAGATAGACGAACCGATAGATCGTCTCGGGGCCGGGGAACGGTGCCGGCCCGAGCAGCGAGACGCGGTAGAGATAGAGCACGAGGAAGGTGACGAACAGCACGAGCGAGACCCCCATCAGCTTGCGGTGCCGGGCGACCGCGCCGCGTCTGATCGCCCGCCAGCCGGTCGCGATCGTGCCGACGGCGAGCGCGCTGACGAGGGCGTTCACCGTGGGGATGGCGTCGAGCACCGCCGTCGGTGCCCGGGGGAGGGTTCCGTCGAACAGTCCGAGAACGGCCCCGAAGACGAGTCCGAGCGAGATCAGCGAGAGCACTCCTGTCAGCGCTGGCACGTGGTTACGTGCGCGAAACTCCATGACTCGTGCTTGGATGGTGGCCGGCTTGTAGCTTGTTTATTCTTCCTCGAAATCGTCGAAGTGCGCCTGGCCATCGGTCGGTTCGGTGGGCGACGCCGACCGATCGGCTGCCTCGTCCGTATCTGGTCCCTCGGATCGTTCGGTGCCGCCGTCGGCCCGCCCGCGGGTCGACGATTCGAAGCCATCGAGACTGGCCTGCTCGCCGGTCGCGAAGGCGAGGTTCGACACTCTGACGCCGACCTTTCTCACCGTGGCGTCGTCGAACTCATCCAGGAGATCGAGCGCGACCTCGGAGACGAGATCGGCGTCGGCCACCGGTCCGGGCAGCGAACGCGCGCGGGTGTTGACGTCGAACGGCGGCGTGACGACCTTGATCCCGATGGTGCGATAGAGCGCGTCCTCGCGGTCGGCGCGCTCGGCGACGGCGGTCGCGAGTGCCGCGACGCGTTCGCGCAGTGCGGCCATGTCGTCGGTGGCGTCGGTGAACGCTGACTCGCTCGAAAGGCTCTTCGGGCGACCGACGGGCGTCACCTGGCGGCTGTCGTCGCCGCGGGCGAACGAGCGGATCTCGCGGCCGCGATCGCCGAACTGTTCGTCGAGCTTGCTCGGATCGGCCGCCGCGAGATCGCCAGCCGTCTCGATATCCATCTCGCGAAGTTCGCGAGCGGTGACGGGACCGACGCCGTGAACGTCCTCGACGTCAAGTGGTGCGAAGAACTCGGCCACGTCGCCGGGTTCCACGGTGGTGAGTCCGTCGGGTTTCTCGCTGTCGGCGGCGACCTTCGCGGCGCTCATGTTCGGTGCGACGCCGATACTTGCGACGACGCCCACCTCGGCGGCGATGCGCTCCTTGATGTGGCGGGCGTACCCCTCGGCGAGCGTCCGGCCGTCGACGCGCTGCCACGCGGTTCGCTCGGTGACGTCGAGCGCCGCTTCGTCGATGCTCACCTCGCGGACGACGTCGGCGCAGTCGTGGAGCACGTCCCTCACCTCCTCGCCAACCGTCTCGTAGTAGTCGAGATCGACGGGGAGGTAGTGACCGGCGGGTTCGTCCGCGCTCGTGTCCTCGACGCGCGGGAGTCGGTCGAGCGCCGTCGAGATGGCCTGCGCGCTCTCGATCCCGTGAGCGCGTGCCTCGTAGCTCGCGGTGGCGACCGCACCGTGAGTCTCGCCGGCCTCGTAGCCCATTCCGACGACGACCGGTTCGTCCTGGAGGTCGGGCTTGCGGCGGCGCTCGCAGGCGGCGTAGAAGCAATCCATGTCCACGTGGAACACGATGCGGGGAGCACCGTCGTCGACGCCGGGCAGGCGCTGTCCGCCGCGATCGGCCATACGGAACCCACGCGTGCCACGCCAATGAGGATTGCCAAACGATCGATCGGATACGTCGGATCGACACAAAGTTTATTACGGATACTGTGAAACAATGACATGCGTCAGACAACATGATGACGATCAGACATCCCCTCCGGCGGCTCCGGCGTGCGCTCGCTCTCAGCTACACCCCAGAGGAGAGCAACACCGAACATCTCGACGATTCCTGACGACGAAACGGCACTCGTTCTGCGATTACGGATCCGCAACTCGCCGATCCTCTTGCTGTCGCTCACGGATTGTTCGCGACAGCAAATGGGGACGGAGGGATTTGAACCACGGTCGTTTCGCTCACTTCGCTCGTGGTTCGAGAGAGCGAAGCTCTCTCGTCATCTCGAAAGACGCTTAGTCCCTAGCGAAAGTTATGAAGATCGCGTGAGATAGCGATCTCATGAGCGGAGATCGTCGCAAGGAGATCGTCCGACATCTCAG
>NZ_AOMC01000095.1:182-5440 GCF_000336695.1 Halococcus morrhuae DSM 1307 | reverse complement strand
CCGCCTCACTGATCGGCTGAGTTTCGCCGTCTCATGGATCGAGAAATTCCTCGCTCCGTATCTTCAGAAGTTATCCAAATGACTATCGCGTCTTTCGAACGACTCCACTTCCTGATTCAAATCCCTCCTCGTTCCATTGCTGCGGCTCACGGAGTTGCTCGCCGCAGCAAGTGGGGTCGGAGGGATTTGAACCCCCGATCGACTGATATCTCCGGTCGCGCCTCGGTCCTCCAGAGGGTCGTCACGGCGGGCGATGATCAGTCGGCCGCTCTGTATATCAGTCTGGAGTGTCGTCCCGGGCGCGGTGCCTCTGGAGTCAGTCGCCATACCTGACTTGGCCACGACCCCGTGGCCCACCATAGAACGAAACCACCTAAACGCATTTCGGTTGCTACTCGCGATCGGTCGTGCTCCAGTCACAGTCCTGGCACTTCTGGCCGGTGACGAACTCGGTGATCGACGGCATGTAGCCGACTTCGAGCACGTCGCCGCCACACTCCGGACAGTCGCGATCGGCATCGGTGATCGGTTCGGCGTCCATCACGTCGTCACCCTCGATGAGCTCGGCGAGCGCTTCCGGCGTGACCATCCGTCCCTCGACGACGCGGTTGTCGGCCATGCGCGGCGTTTGTGGAGGAGAGCCCTAAACCCTTACAACCAGGGTGCGCGGTCGGGACCGATGTCGGTCTCCTCGTCGGCCGTCGCGCTCGCCGCGGTCTCCTCGGTCGTCGTCCCGTCTGGCTCTTCGTCAATCTCGCCGGGATCGAACGCGAGCAGCGTCGTCACCCCGAGTACCGCCAGCGCGAGCGGTGCGTCGTCGGGCACGAGCCCGAGCACCGAGAGCCCAAGCACGCCGAGTGCGACCGCGCTGCCGAAGCGGAACCGATCGATGTCCACGGCGTCGTGCAGCCACGGGCTGGTGACGGCGACTGCGAGCGCGAAGGCCACGCCCGTGCCGGCGGCCGCCAGGCCACGGAGGACGAGGGTCGGATCGGGAACCAGCACGAGCTGTGCGTTCGCGGGATCGAGGCTTGCGACCATCCCCAGCCCGACGATGACTGCCGGACGCGGGAGATACTCGCCGACGCGCGCGCTCGCGGTCTTGGCGGCGATCGCGAGGATGACCAGCGCGGCGAACCGCTCGAACACGGCGAGATCGAGCAGGCTCTCGATCGTCGGCGCGAGCGCCGCTTCGACGCCCGCGAGCACGAGGACGACGACGCCGACGGCGAGCGTCGTTTCGACGCGCTCGCGACGGCTGCCGCTCATCTCGGCGAGAATCACCGCGACGGTCGCGCTGCCGCCGAAGACCAGCAGTCCGACTTCGAGGATGCCGGCCGGATCGGAGAGCGTGCCCGCGAGCACCATCGCGGGGAAGATGCCGTCGACGAGCGGGAGCGCCATCACGGTCGCCAGCAAGCGGGCCGCGCCGCCGACGCGCTGTTCGAGGCGGAGCGCGACCGGGTGTTGGGAGTGACTCACGGCGAAGCGTGGCTCTCTCCCTGAGCCGACGGGTGGTGTGAGTCACGGTTCGGGGAGCTGCGCCAGCCGTTCGTGACTCGCGTCGCCAGCGTGAGTTTGCATGCCGCTGTAAAAACCGAGGCGACCGCGGTATCGAGGGTCGTCGGGGCGGCGATGCGTGCGGTTGGCGGACTGGCGACGTCCATACACGAACAACTACTGTTACAATTATAAACGTTCTGTGAGACGTGACCACACGAACCCCATGAACGATCGGCATAGTTCCGGTTCTCTCGGAACGCTTTTGATTCGGGGTCCCACACCGATTACATGGCGACTAACCGTTCGGAGCCGTTTTCCGAGAAACTCCGCGTGCCCGAAGCGCTCACGTTCGACGACGTCCTGCTCCGCCCGAAGGAGAGCCGTGTCGAACCGGACGACGCAGACACCGCGAGCCGTGTCTCGACGTCGGTCGAACTCTCCGTCCCCGTGCTTTCGGCCGCGATGGACACCGTCACCGAGAGCGAGTTGGCGATCGCGATGGCGCGTCGGGGCGGGCTCGGCGTGCTCCACCAGAACATGGATGTCGAGGAGACCGTCGCGGAAGTCGATCGCGTCAAGCGCGCCGACGAACTGGTCATCCGCGAAGTCGTGACGGCGAGCCCCAAGCAAACCGTACGGGAGGTCGACGCGATGATGGAGGAAGAGGGTGTCAGCGGCGCGCCCGTCGTGAGCGAGGACGACGAGGTGCTCGGCATCATCTCCGCGACCGACATCCGGCCGTATCTGGAGGTCGGTGATCGTGACGAGGTGCGCGAGGCGATGACCGACGAGGTCATCACCGCCCCGGAGGACGTCGATGCCCGCAACGCGCTCGAACTCATGTACGAACACAAGATCGAGCGCGTGCCGATCGTCGACGACGGCAACCACCTCACGGGGCTGGTGACGATGCAGGGCATCCTCCAGCGCCGCGAGTACGATTCGGCCGCCCGCGACGACGAGGGACGACTGCGCGTCGGCGTCGCCATCGGCCCGTTCGAGAGCGAGCGCGCCACCGCCGTCGACGCGGCCGGTGCCGACGTGCTCTTCATCGATTGCGCGCACGCACACAACCGCAACGTCATCGAGAGCGCACGGGAGATCGAAGCGAGCGTCGAGGCCGACGTGGTTGTCGGCAACGTCGGGACGCGCGAGGCTGCCGAGGCGCTCGTCGGGTTCGCCGACGGCATCAAGGTCGGCATCGGACCCGGATCGATCTGTACGACGCGCGTGGTCACGGGCACGGGCATGCCCCAAATTACTGCCGTCGCGCAGGTCGCCGACGTCGCCAGCGAGCACGACATCCCCGTGATCGCCGACGGCGGCATCCGCTACTCGGGCGACGCGATCAAGGCGATCGCGGCGGGTGCGGATGCGGTCATGCTCGGGTCGTACTTCGCCGGCACCGACGAGGCTCCCGGACGCGTGGTGACGATGAACGGCAAGCGCTACAAGCAGTACCGCGGCATGGGCTCGGTCGGCGCGATGCAGTCCGGCGGCGGCGAGCGCTATCTCAAGGACACCGACGAGGACGAGGATTTCGTCCCCGAGGGTGTCGAGGCCGCGACGCCGTACAAGGGCAGCGTCGAGAGCGAGCTCTTCCAGCTCGTCGGCGGGATGAAAAGCGGGATGGGCTACGTCGGTGCCGAAACGATCCCCGAGTTCAAGCGCCGTGCGGAGTTCGTCCGCGTTTCGTCGGCCGGCCAGACCGAGGGCCACGCCCACGACGTGGTGATCACCGACGAAGCGCCGAACTACAGCCCGGACTCGTAGAGCCAGAGCATACCACTTGGCCCGGAAAGTTCTTGTTATTTGGGATAAATATACCCATCATGGTTGATGAGGCGAATTTGCCTACTAGACTCCAGAATGATTTACAAGAGATAGCATCTCGGTGTGAAGACGAAAACATTCCACCAAGCAATTTAGATCACGATGAATTCTCACCAGATGATCTTCAATCGAAATACGATGGAGTGATTGAGAGTATAGAGGATCACAAAGACGTTTCAAGAATGGATGTCTGGAATTTTCTCGCTGAAAACGTTCGAATAAACAGTAGCGACGTCTCGAAATACTATCTGTGGGATATAGCGGTTGTCAGCAAGAATAACATCGTATTTGATAGATACCCCTCACTCAAGGATTTTGGCAAGAATAGCTTGAAGGAAATTCCAGAACAAGCAGATATGAATAAAAACGGCTTCGAATTCAAGGATCATTATCTTATACTTTGCTCTCGCTTGTGCCAGAATTACTATTTGACTGGAAAACTCAATCGACTTCGAAGTGACACAGTAGACCTCTCAGTACCAATCTCTTATTCAAAATTAGGCTTGCCAGATACTACTCGAACAACAGCACTTCTCGCACATTGGAGGGGACCAGAAACTATCGACAAACTCAGGTCTAGGGCTGGCCACAGATTTTTCATTCAGAAAGCAACAGAGAGCTATAAATATGGGCTGCAAGACAAAACAGAGTTTTTGTTTGAAAAAAGAGATAACAGATGGCATTTACAAATAGAAGAACTTCTGCCTCGTACGGGAATCATGTATTCACCGCATACTCAACTCCGAGAGACCGAAATTAGATACAATACCCGATACTTACATGCTATTCTTGACGAAAATTGTGACAGATGTTTCCATCTTGATGGGGCGCTCAGAGGCTATGATACTGCGAAAAAATTTGTAAGCAGGCATATTGAGGAAGAATTGAGAAATTCAAAATCACTCAAGGAAATGAGCAGCCGCCACAAACTGTTCAAATTGGATTCCTCCACTGGCGATATAGCTGATTTTGGTGAGATTGCAGGATTATTCTTCAAACAGTATGTGTTTAGCGCAGTCCGTTCGTAGATGCCTCTGCACGTGATTCTGGTTCCTCTCCTCCGAGTATCGACATCAGTTGATCCGGCGNGTATGTGTTTAGCGCAGTCCGTTCGTAGATGCCTCTGCACGTGATTCTGGTTCCTCTCCTCCGAGTATCGACATCAGTTGATCCGGCGGATCGAGTCCCTGTCGTTCCCACGTCGCTACCATCGTCGAGAGCGTTTCGTGGATGCGGACTCCGGTTTCCGACCGGAGTCCGCCGAACATCTTCCGCATCACTACCTGCTCGCGTAGAGCGCGCTCTGCGCGATTATTCGTCGAATCAACGTCCGGTTCCGTGACGAACGTCAGCCAACTTCCCAGCCCGTTCCTGATCTTCTCGACTAGTTGCGTCACTTCCTCGGTCTCGTAGCCCGCTCTGATTAACTCCTCCAGACACAGCGAGGCCTGTGCCCGCCTCCGCTCGCGGACGGAGGCGGGCGNCAAATCCTCGTGGAGGTCGTGTAGTACCTCCGAGATCGGCTCTGCTTCCTCGTGCCGTTCAGCTACGTACTTCGCCTCTCGTAGAAGGTGCGCCCAGCACCGCTGGAGTTTGCCGTGATAGCTCGGATACGCCGACCAGCCGTCACAGCTCAAAGTGGCGTCCTCGGCGAGTTCGTCGCCGAGGACGTCCTCCAGTACCTGACTTCCGCGGCTCTCGTCGATCGTATAGAAGACGTCCTCGTCGGTCACGAACGTCCAGACCCAGTGCTGGTCGCCGTCGACCGGAAAGCCAGTTTCATCGCAGTAGATGACGTCGCTGTCACGGACGCTGGCTCGAACGTCCTCGTACGCGGGTCGCAGCCGGTCTGCGACCCGCTCGGTCATGTTGTAGATCGTTGCCGGTGAAACCGGATGGTCGAGCTGCCAGTCGAACAGTTC
>NZ_AOMC01000095.1:0-173 GCF_000336695.1 Halococcus morrhuae DSM 1307 | reverse complement strand
ATCAGGATGTTCGGCGACAACTTCGTTGCCACAGGAGCACTCCTGCTTTCCGAGCTCGTATTTCGTGACTTCGGTCGGGATGGGAAGCGGAATATCGACGATGACGCGGGAGACGTACTCATCGGGATCGGTGAGAACGCAGTCGCAATCGGGACAGTACGCCTCCCCGACCC
>NZ_AOMC01000094.1 GCF_000336695.1 Halococcus morrhuae DSM 1307 | reverse complement strand
GGCGTTTTGCTGGCGAAGAAACGCGTTCTCAGCGAGAAGAGCGAGATCTCGTTGGGGAAGGATCATTCGACCCACAGAACGGATCGCCGGGGTCGAACGACCCGGCGATCCGTCAGGCCCGGAAAGCACGATTAGCGGCTGTTCGTCCTGCTCTTCCCTGAGAGCTACGGTTTCGACTCGACTGTTCCGCTAAACACCTACNTCAGGCCCGGAAAGCACGATTAGCGGCTGTTCGTCCTGCTCTTCCCTGAGAGCTACGGTTTCGACTCGACTGTTCCGCTAAACACCTACTTCAAACATAACCCCCATGTACAGCGATTCTTCGAAGGTAACTCCGATTATGCCACCGAGATAGAGGAAAACCGAGCCAATCTATTTAATTCTGACTTCAACAGAGAAGATGTTCTGAATGAGTTTGATATATAACACAATCTACATTCTATCATGAACACAAACTTAAATTCAAATAAATTCTACACCAGGTTTAGAACGGAACCCGAACGTCTCAAGTTTATCACCCCATGTATTGGATCCCCATTTGTGCCAGATACGTTTCTTCGGAATGGCTGTCTCGTGAGCCGTCGCGGACAGGGGCTCTACGATTGGTGGAGTCGTCATCGAAATCTGTTCAGCCGACTCTACGACATCGCCTTCCTGGGCCGCGAGTCCGAGCGCCGCGAACGGGCGATGAACTCGCTCTCGCTCGATTCGGGCGATCGGGTGCTCGAACTCGGCTGTGGACCGGGCAACTCCTTCGAGGCGCTCCGAACCCACGTCGGAAGCGCGGGGCGCGTCGTCGGCCTCGACTACAGCCCCGGGATGGCTCGCCAGGCCCGTCGGCGAGCGCGCGACAGGGGCTGGGCGAACGTCCACGTCCTCCGTGGCGATGCGGGTCGGCCCGGTATCGCCGACGGAGCGTTCGACGCGGTCTACGCCTCGATGTCGCTGAGTGCGATGCCGGAGCCGGAGCAAGCGATCGAGGCTGCCTACCGGGCGCTGCGCCCCGGCGGCCGGATCGTGGTGCTCGACGCGCAACCGTTCCAACAATTCCCGTGGACGCTGCTCAATCCCGTGATCGTTCCGCTCGCGAAGTGGGCCACGAACTGGTTCCCCGATACGGATGTTCCGGCGCAAATCGCCGATCGGTTCGCATCGACGCGGATAGCCACCTTCGACGGCGGCGTGACGTTCATCGCCATTGCACGAAAATCGGAGCGGACGGGGGATTTCGGGTAACAGCGTCGACTAGCTGCATCGACGATCGATCGCCCGTCGTGGGACGAGTGGGGACGAGATGCCGTGCAGCAGCGATTGATGACCATTGCAGGCGAATCACAGACCTCAATTGGGTCGTCTCTGTAGGAGGGGCATGGCTTCAGAGGATCTCGGTGGGGAACTCGCGCGGATCAACGAGCGCTTCGACCTGAGCGAGTACGAGACGAGCGCCTATCTCGCCGTGCTCGATCACGGTCGCCTGACCGCCGCGGCGATCACCGAGCGGACCGACATCCCCCAGCCACGCGTCTACGACACCGTCCGAGACCTCGAAGAGCGCGGGCTGGTCGAACTCAAGGAATCGCGCCCGATCGAGGTGCTCGCCATCGATCCCGAGGAGGCGTTCGGCGACATTCACGCGTCGCTCGACACGCTCGTCGGCGATCTCGAAAGCCGGTACACGACGCCGGCACGCGACGCCGAGGCGGCCTCGCTTGTCAAATCCCGCTCGACGATCCTTCGCTATCTCGAAACGGCGATCGAGAACGCCGAGTACGAACTCAACCTCTCGCTGACGCCCGCGCTCGTCGAGCGCTTCGAAGACTCTCTCGCCGCCCGTCGCGAGGCCGGCGTGACGATCGAACTGCTCCTCACGCCCGCCACCGACGTCCCCTCGCCCGACGACTACGACTACACGGCGATCGCGACCGCCGTCCGCGCCCGCCACGGCATCACCACCCCGGTCCTCGCGGTCGCCGACGGTACCCACGCGGTCTACGCCACCCAGGACGCGCTCGTCGCCGATCGCGAGCGCTACGGCGTCGTCTTCAACCGTTCGGAGCTCGGCTTTCTCGTCTCGGGCTTTTTCGACACGCTGCTCTGGACGACTGCCGACGTGCTGCTCGACCGCGGCAACGAGCGCTCGTTCCCACGGCGCTACGCCTCGATACGACGGTGTGTGGCCGACCTCGTCGAAAGCGAGGGCGAGTTCGACGCCCACGTCGAGGGCAGAGACGTCGAGACCGGCGAGCGCCGATCGGTCACCGGCCCGGTCGTCGACATCGAGAGCAACACGACGAACCTGACGGCACGACTCACCGTCGAGACGGATGCGGGCACGATCTCGGTCGGCGGACAGGCCGCCACCTACGAGGACATCGAGGCGCACGAACTCCAGATCGAACGCCGGTAAGCGGCGTCGCGGTCGCGTATCGACGGATAGTGCGGTTTTCCGCGCTCAGAGAACGATCGACTTCCGCCGGACGAACTGCTCGATGCTCACGCCGATCCCTTCGCGATTGATCCCCGATCGTTTGTTGCCGCCGAAGGGGATGTCGCCCAGACCGTGCGAGGGCGCGCCGTTGATCCGGACCGCGCCGGCGTCGATGCGCTCCGCCACGTCCATCGCGCGGTCGTGATCGGCGGTGAACACCGCCGCATCGAGCGCGAGATCGCTCGCGTTCGCCACCGAAACGGCATCGTCCTCGCTTTCGATTTTGGTCACGGGGATCACCGGCCCGAACTGCTCTTCGCGGACGATGCGCGCGTCGCGCGGGACGTCGGCGAGCAACGTCGGCTCGACGAACTGACCGTCGCGTTCGCCGCCGCGAACGAGGCGTGCGCCCTTCCCGCGGGCGTCCTCGATGAGCTCTTCGACCCAGTCGGCCTGGTCGGTGGAGATCAGCGGGCCGAGAGCTGTTTCCTCGTCGAAGAGATCGCCGGCGGACCACTCATCCATCGCGTCGTCGATCGACTCGACGAGCTCGTCGTGGATCTGCTCGTGGGCGAGCACGCGGCTGACCGCCGAGCAGCGCTGGCCGGCGTACTTGAGCGCACCCTTCGCGCAGTCCCCGGCGGTCGCGTCGAGGTCGGCGTCGGGGAACACCACGGCGGGTGCGTTGCCGCCGAGCTCCATGTGGAGATTGACGATCCCGCTCTCGCGCGCGACGTGCTCGCCCGCGGCCGAGGAGCCCGTCATCGCGATCGCGTTCACGGCCGACGAGCCGGAGAGCACGTCGCCGATCTCGCTCGCGTGGCCCGGGACGAAGTTGAACCCACCCTCGGGGATGTCGGTCGCGCTGATGATCTCCGTCAGGATCGCGGCACTCACGGGTGTCTTGCTCGCGGGTTTCAGGACGACGCTGTTGCCGGCGGCGAGCGCGGGCGCGACCTGGAGCGCGGTCGTCGAGAGCGGGTAGTTGTACGGCGTGATGCACAAAACTGTGCCGATCGGTTCGGGCGTGGTGATCGCCTGCCAGCTCTCGTGGCCCGCGGTGGTGCCCTGCCGATACTCACCCGTGAGATCGCGCGCTTCGCCGACGGCGCGCTCGAAGCGTTCGGCGGCCGATTCGACCTCGCCGCGCGCGCTGGCGATCGGTTTGCCCGCCTCGCGGACGATGATCTCGGCGAGTTCGGCCTTCCGTTCGCGCAGTTCCGCCGCGATCGATTCGAGCCACGCGACGCGCTCGGGGATCGTCGTCGCGGCGAGCGCGGACTGTGCGTCTTCGGCGGCCGCGAGCGCGCTTTCGGCCTGATTTTGGTCCGCTGCACTCACCCGGGCGAACACGCCGCCATCGGCGAGATCGGTCACGTCGATGACCGCGTCGCCGCCCCGCCACTCCCCGTCGATGAACGGCTCTCGATCGTTTGCGGCCGATGCGGTAGCCATATGCATAGATCGAGCGCCGCGTGTAAAACGTTTACTACGCATCGAGTTAATAGACGAATCGGCGTGGAGCGGGACGATCACATCCGTCTTCGGCGAAACGATCTCGGACTGCCGCAGCTGATTCGATATGAGAAACGAGAAACCACGACGATCGTTCGTCGCTACAGAGCCGCCTCGACCGATACTGATCAGAGCTGTTCGGGCGTTTCGAGCACCGTTTCGTTGCGATAGACGGTGGCATCGCCGTCGATGTCGATGTTGGTGATCTTGCCGGGGTAGGCGTAGCTGTCGCGCCCACCCTTGCCGACCTGTCCGACGGCGGTCCGTCCGTTGATGCTGTCGTTCGGATCCGCCGGTCCGACGACCGCGCTCTTGACGATGCCGTCGCTGGTGGTGATCTCGTAGGTCGCGCTCGACTGGCTCTCGATCGTCACCGTGTTGGGCAGATAATCGGCCGGATCGACCGGCTTGCCGCCGTAGTAGAGGTTCGCACCGCCGTCGAGAACGAGGCGTGTGATCTCGCTCGTGAACGCATAGCTGTCGCGCCCGCCACCGCCGACCTGTCCCGTTGCACGCTGCCCGGAGACACTGTCGTTCGGATCGACCGTCGCGTTGGCCGCCGTGGTCCGCTCTAGCGATTCGTTCGCCTCGATCTCGTAATCGGCTCCGGGTGCTCCCTCGATCGTGAGCGTCCCGCCAACGCCGAACTCGTCGGGGTCGATCACAGCACCGTTGTGATAGACGGTGGCGTCGCCGTCGATAGCGATATCGGTAATCTCGCCGGGGTAGGCGTAGCTGTCACGCCCACCCTTGCCGACCTGTCCAGTCGCGGTGCGCCCGCTGATGCTGTCGTTCGGGTCGGCCGCACCCATCGCTTCGCTCTTGGCGATGCCGTCGCTGGCGGTGATCTCGTAGGTCGCACTCGATTGGCTCTCGATCGTCACCGTGTTGGACAGATAGTCGGCCGGATCGACCGGCTGCCCATCGTGATAGAGGTTGACGCCACCGTGCAGCAGTAGCTTCGTTATCGTTCCCGTGTAGGTGTAGCTGTCGCGGCCGCCACCGCCGACCTGTCCGGACGCGCTCGATCCCGTGAGTTCGTCGTTGGGATCGTCGGTTGCGCCGAACGACGCGTTCGACTCCAGCGTCCCGCTGACCGCGAGCTCGTAGTCGGCCCCTGGGGCCGCCTCGATGGTGAGCGTGTTCTCGAACGAGTCCGGTGATGCGGTCGCGTCGTTGGGCATCGGACATCGTCCACCGTTAGAGATCGCAGCGGTATCGATCGTGGCGTTATCGGTCACGACCGGTTGGCCCGCCACGTTGAGCGTCGTGTTCCGGACGGCCGCACCATCGGAATCGACGATCTCGACGCCATCACCGTCGGTCTGCACACAGCAGCCGTCGATGACGGATTGGGGGCGCTTGCGGAGTTCGATCGCCGCGGTATCACCGACGGCCCCCGTGACGCTGACGTTGCGGAGCGTGCCGTCGTACGGCGGATCCGTCGTGTAGCTCCCACCGGTCGGGTCCTTCGCCAGCACGCCCCGGACGCCGGCAGGGCTGACGTTGATCCGCGTATCGAGCGCTGTGAAGGAGCCGATGTCGCCCGATGCGACCACCCCGCCACCGGAGTGGGGAACGTCGGCGATGGTGATGTCGCAGTTTCTGACCTCCGGGCCGGCCGTATCGAGCGAGCCGACTTCGAGGCGCACGCCGCGACCGTTGAGCATGTCGTTCGGATTGGGACTGGTGCTCGCTCCGGCGTCGACCGTCAGCGTTCCACCGTCGACGTAGCTTCCCTCGCTGCCGATGCGAACCTGCGAGATGTCGTTGTTGCTGAATTCGCCGCCCTCGATCCGGACGACACCGTTCGTCCGGCTACAGTAGAGCCCGTTGTTGGGAAAGCCCTCGAACCGGCAGTTTTTGAGCGTGACCGTCCCCTGTGTGGTGACGCCGATCCAGACGCCGACGCGGCCGTCACCGGCGTTGTACGCACCCATCAGTCCGTCGTTTTTCGCGACGACGTTGCTGACGTTGCCCGTGCCGTCGGGCGATCTGACGATCGGTGTGAACGCGTTGGTGACGTCGGGGTTGCCGTTGCCCCCGTCACGGGGATCGCTGTCCGGATGGATCCCCTGTCCGACGAACTCGATGTCGTGCACTTCGAGATCGTCGTCGGCCCCGAAATGGAGCCCCGGCGTCGCACCGTCGGCAGTCAGATCGAGATCGATGTTCTCGAAGAGCAGTCCCGTGCCGTTGTCGACGACGAGCGCCTTCTCGTTGAACCCTGCTGGCACCGTGAACTGTACGTTGCCCTCGCCGAGGAATCCGAGATTCGTTTTCCCGAGAACGACGTTCTGTTCGGTCAGTTTGTACGTTCCCGCGGGGAATTTCAACAGTGTGTTGTCCGCGGCGGCCGCTCGAAGCGCTTCGTCACACGGTGTCCCGCCCGTTGGATCACAACCGGCGTCTTCGACCATGTCGACGACCCGATCGAACCGTATTCCCCGTCGTTCCGTGGCGGCGCTGGCCTCCCGAGCGGCCACTCCGCCCAGACCGACCGCAGCCCCTGCGGCGATCAGATACGATCGTCGATCGATCGGTAACGCGCTTTGCTGTCCGTTCTCCCTCCGTCCGTTTCCGCTGTCGTTGCGTGGCATCTGTGTGTTGGTGTGATGGTCGACTGCTCTCTTCTCGAAAGACGGACCCCGTCCAGAGAGTGCTGTCTCGGCGCGTCAGCCGTCGATCGATCGGTGAACCGCGTCACGCGATCGCCAGTCCGTCGTCGCAGCCGCTGCTGGAACCCGTGATCTCGCGATCCGTCGTCGTTCCTCACTCCGTCGGACTGCGTGGCATGCTCTCTCCTCGTCCATCCTTCGGTAGAAGGCGACAGACCGGAATCATATAAATCATTCTTTGCTAATCCTTACCGCTCAGCGACGGAATAGAAACAATCGGTCGCTGATACTGTCGGACAGAACCCATCGAGAACCGATCGTGCGGCAACCTCCCCCACTCCCATCTACCGTTGCAGTGGATTTCCAAACCCCGATCGTCCACCGCGCTGGATCGTGACTGTCGGATTTCGCCGCGTTACTTCTCGAGGTTCACTGCTGCCTTCTCGCCCCGTGGCAGCACGCCGAAAATCGATTCGCCGGAGCCATCTTCGGAGACGAGCAGCTCGACGATGTCGCGGTTTTCCAGATCATTCAGCGCTTGTGAGGCCTGTCCGGTGGAGAGGGACGTGCCATCACTGATCGCCCGAGCGGACGTCGGACCGTCGATCAGCTCGAACAGTACCACCGCACGGGCCGAGCGTCCCGTCGATTCGGTGGACGCTATCGACGCCCCGGACGACCCTCGAACGAAGTCGGCATCCGCCGTGATCTGTTCGTTTTCGACCGTGATCGTTTCGTCGGGCATGTTCGGTCACACGAACTATAGTATCCTAAACGTATCGACGGGACAATAGGCTAAATCGCGAACGACGGAAATTCTCCCGATCGCTGGTCGGTGTGCAGCGGGACGGTTCGTGTACTGGAGATGAATGAAAAAGCGCCGTATGGCCCTATCCACCGTCAGTATCGAGGACTGCACGCTCACCGAGCGCCGATACTGCGGCGTATCACTCGTTCGTTTCCGTTTCGTCGTCCTTGTCGAACCACTGGAGCGGGCCGGTGTACTCGTTGTGGATGAGCTCCTCGTCGACGATTTCGAGGCCGAGCGCGGCGAGATCACGGTTGATGCGGCTGAGATCGTCGCCGTCGCGTCCGACGGCACCGATCTGGATGTTCTCCTCGCCGGTCATCAGCTCACGGGATGAGACGACGCCGGAGATCGTCAGCGCCTCGCGGGCGAGCGCTTCGCGCTCGGGGATCGGTGCGGTACAGAAGATGCTGGTGAACAGCTGGTAGCCCGCGCGTTCGTAATCGATATCGAGATGTGCGCCACGGATGATCCCCTCGTCCTCGAGGCGGGCGATGCGTTTGCGGACCGTGCTCGGCGAGACGCCGTAGTCCTCGGCGATCTCGGCCGCCGACGTTCCGTGACTGTCCGCCTGGAGTCGGAAGACGACGTACTCGTCCAATTCGTCGAGTTCGCGCGGTGGCATACTCCGAGAAGGCATCGCCGCTCGGGAAAGCGTTTGCCGTTCGCCCTACAGTAGTCGCCCTTCGAGTGCGCGTCCGATCCGCCCCGGCGTACTCTCCTCGCGCGGGCGCACGACGAGTACGGGTCTGTCGGTGCCGTCGGCGAGCGACTGGGCGTCCGTCCCGACGACCAGCACGTCGGCGTCGTCGCTCTCGATCGATCTCGAACCGCCGTCGGAGCTGACGAGCGCCGTTCTGACGGGTACCGAACAGAGCGCTGCGATCTCCTCGTGGTAGTCGGCGATCGTCCGGCGCTGTTCGTCGGAAACGGACGCGTCGCGAGCGTACTCCAGAACGATCGCCGCATCGTGTGCCGCCGCCACCGCGTCGGCGACGGCGATTTTCGCTGGATCGTGGGGGCCGTCGTCGGTCAGCACGGTCACGGTCCCGATTTCGGAGTTCTCCGCGGCGTTGTCGACGACGACGGCATCACAGCTGGTGTGGGCAAGCACCCACTCGTCGTCCGCATCGAACAGTCGTTCGCGGCGACGCGACGGCCGGCGCTCGATCACGAGCGTGTCCACGTCGTGCTCGTCGACGTAGTTCGCCAGCGCGTGGCGGGTGTCGTGGCTGACGATCTCGCCGACGCGTACCGGCACGTCGAGATCGGCCGCGAGAGCGTCCGTCCGTTGCTCGAACTCGATGTCGGATCCCGACCGTTCGGTGGCGGCTTCGAGCGGAACCTGGTCGGCCACCTCGTCGAACCGGACGACCGACACCGCGCCGTACTGGGGTGCTGCGAGATCCGCCGCGACGCCAACGAGTGTCTCCTCGTGTGCAGGAGCTGTCCCCTCCGGTACCGCGACGAGCGCCTCGTAGCCCTCGGTCGGGGCGATGGCGTCCCTGGTGCGCTCGACGGCCTGCCGCCCGACCTCGCGGCGGACCGCGTCGACGGCTGCACCCTCGCGATCGACGTGATCGCGGGCGTACCAGAGATACCACGCGACGCTGCCGGCCGTGATGAGGGCGGCTCCGACGAGCGGGATGGTCCCCATCTGCGTGAGCAAGACGAGCCCGCCGACGACGCCGAACCCCTGCATCCAGGGGTAGAACGGCGATTCGAACGTCGGTTCGTAGGTCATCGTGCCGCGGCGGAACGCGATCAGCGCGACGTTGATCAGGACGAACACGAGAATCTGAAACGCGCTCGCGAGTTTGGCGATGCTTTCGAGCGGGACGAACGCGATGAGGACGAGCAACACGACGCCGGTGAGCGTGATCGACGTGCTCGGCGTGCCGAAACGCTCGCTGATCTCGCCGAGCGAGGCAGGGACGAGCCCGTCACGACTCATCGCGAACGGGTAGCGCGACGACGAGAGGATGCCGGCGTTGGCGGTGCTCACGAGCGCGAGCAGCGCCGCCATCACGACGACGAGAACGCCAGCCGGGCCGAGTGCGGCCTCCGCGGCGACCGCCATCGGTGCCTCGGCGGCGGCGATCGCCGACGTATCGGTGACGCCGAGCATGACGACCACGATGAGCGCGTACAGCAGCGTGGTGAACCCGAGCGAGCCGAGAATGCCGAGCGGGATGTTCCGGCCGGGATTCTCGATCTCCTCGGCGACGCTCGCGACCTTCGTCACGCCCGCGTACGAGACGAACACGAGCCCGGTAGCCGTGAGGATCCCGCCGGCGCTGGTCTCGAAGACGCCCGCGTAGTTCGTCGGCCGTACCGACGGCACCCCACCGACGACGAACCAGCCGAGCGCTGCGAGCATGATCGCGACGATGACCACCTGGATGCGACCGGTCTGTTTCGCGCCGAACAGGTTGACGAGCACGAGAATCACGGCGAGGCCGAGCGCCAGCGGCGTCGTGATCGACGGCGGCACGTCGAACAGATAGAGGAGATACGGCACCCCGCCCACCAGCGCCAATCCGCCCTTGAACGACAGCGAGAACCACGTCCCGATGCCGGCGACCGTCCCCAGCAACGGCCCCATGCCGCGCTCGATGAACAGGTAGGTGCCGCCGGATTCGGGCATCGCCGTCGCCATCTCCGATTTCGAGAGCGCTGCGGGGAGGACGACCAGTCCGGCGAGCACGTAGGCGACGACGACCGCCGGTCCCGCGTACTCGACGGCGACCGCGGGCAGGATGAAGATGCCGCTGCCGATCATCGCGCCGATGCTGATGGCGAGCACGGAGAACAGCCCGAGATCGCGTTCGAGGCTCTTGGGCACTAGCGATCACCACCTGTCCCGTCCGATCGAAGGCGCTCACGTTCCGGCTCGTCAGCCGATCCTTTCGGGGATCGTTCGGTCGGCGACTCCGCCGCCCCCTGCTCCGATCGTCGTTCGCTCCCGGGATGCTCGCCTCCACAGCGCTGCCGGGCGAGCGCGGACGCCAGCGTGGTTGCGGCACACACCGGTTCGATGCCGGCTGCGGCGAACGCGTCGACGTTCCGCGGGTCGTTGACGAGTGCGATGACGCGCTCGGTCCGGCGGAGCCCCAGTAGCTGTGCGATCAGCAGGTTCTGCCTGTCCACCCGCGAGGCGACGATGGCGGTTCCCATCGCCTCGATCGCCTTACCATCGAGCGTGGCCGTCTCGCTCGGATCGGCCAGACGGGCGTCGACACCCGCCGATGTCGCGCGTTCGACGGCGTGCTCGTCCTCGCCGATGAACAGCACGACGGCCGAACCGTGTGCGAGTCGGCGAGCGAGTGTTTCTCCCACGGTCCCGTCGCCGCCGACCACCAGTGTTTCGCTACACATACTGAATCGTTCTCAGAATCGCATATAGAAGGCGATTCGTGATAAATAGTCGGATTTTAGCCGTGTTTCGTGATTATAATCCCTGATATTCGCCGATGCTGGCCACTGCGAACGATCTCAGTGTTTCCGTGAACTCTCGATGGGGCTCAGCAGCCCGACCGAGATCGCTGTCGGTTGACCGATTCCACAGTCGTCCTCCATGGACCGGGTTCACGATCCCCGCCGCAACTGTTTAGCATAAACTAATTCAATAATTAGATAGAAACCATTATGTGCTTCGTTGCCGAACACGATCACGAAGCATGGGGTTCACCACGTCGACACGTCCGCCGATCGATGCGGAACCAGCCCTCGCGGTTCCGGACGTCACGTTTCAGACGTTCATGCTTGTGGTGTTTTTCAGTATCGTGCTGCTGTACGTGCTGGCCGTCCTGTATCACTCGTCTCGCTGGGCGTGAGCCGACGCCAGCTGGTGGTGTTCGTGACGGACCACCCTGTCGGAGAGAGCTGGTCGAGAACGCGCGGTGCGCACGTTCTCTGTTGCGGTGGGCTCTCGGCACTCGAACGCCATATCGGCTGTCCGATAGTCGATGGTCGGCTGCCGTCCGACACCGAATTAGACTATCTACAACAACGATTTAGTAGCTCGACAACCAAGAGACGGTATGCCGAGCGCGAAATCCGAGGATTATATCAAAGCCATCTATCAGCTACAGGACGGTGACGAACCCGTCTCCACGTCGGCAATCGCCGATTCGCTCGGCGTCACGCCCCCGACGGTGACGGCGACGACCAAGCGCCTCGAAGACGCCGGGCTCGCCGAGCGCGAGGAGTACACGGGCGTCCAGCTGACCGCCGAGGGCGAACTCGTCGCCATCGAAACGATCCGCCACCACCGACTGCTCGAACTGTTTCTCGCCGAACACCTGAACTACGACTGGGCGGAGGTCCACGAGGAGGCCGACCGGCTCGAACACCACATCAGCGAGCGTCTCGAAACCAAGCTCGCCGCGAGCCTCGGCGACCCCAGCGCCGATCCCCACGGCGCGCCGATCCCGACCGAGGACCTCGAACCGACCGAGGCCGACGATGCAACGCTCGCCGACTGCAGCGAGGGCGAGACGGTAGTGGTCACACAGGTCGCCGACAGCGATCCCGAGGTGCTCTCCTATCTCGCCGATGCCGGTATCACGCCCGGGACACAGCTCGAAATCACCGAAATAGCTCCCTTTGGACTGATGACTGTCGTGCCGAGCGATGGCGATGACACGGTCTCGCTCCCCGACGAGATCACCACCAGCATGTACGTCCGCGAACTCGACACCGCTCCGTCGGACAACGAGATGTCGTTAGTCGGCTAGCGTGGACGAGGCCGTCCACCCATAGCATCAGGAGTCGTTCATGTTTGGGTTATCGTAACAGTCGACGGTAGCCACTCCATTGCGACCACTAGTGGATGGTTCGCGGAATCAGATATCGGCACTCACAGTTTCGTATCGGTTCGATCGCGGTCGCTACAGTACGAGTATCGAGAACGAAACGCTAGGGAATGCAGAACTCCACTCACTTCAGTAGAGGCACACTGGTGTAGACAGGTATGTCAACACACGAGTGTTCGAGCCGTTCTATGTGGCGTGTCCAACGGTTGTGTTTCATCTCCTGCCAAATTATTAGACTACACTAATTTATATCTTTTGTATCTCTAGAAAGTGTTCGCGAGATGCGGATCGATGACTTCGACGACAATCCCTCTATCGCGTGGATCCCCGGAAATTCAGCCGCCGATCGGCGGTTCATCCGAACGCCGGCAGTACGGTTTCGTGCTATCGAAACTGTGTTGAGAAACCGTCGAGGGTTCCGAGATACACTCCCTCTCTATTAGCGCCTACTAATACTCGATTTAGATAAGAATCTTTATTACCTTCGCTCATTCACAGTCGCCTGAGAATGAACGACAACTCTCGATCGAGCGAGTGTATCGTCTCCCGACTCGACCGTCGCACCCGATCCGAGGGGTCCCCGGGCTGATGATCCCGCTTCAACTCGGCCTGCCGGAGGTTCTCGAGATCCTCATCGGCTCGTGGCGCGAGGGCTTCGTACAGGTTTCGGGCTTCGTCGGTGCGACGATCCTGCTTTTCAGTCTCGTCCAGTATCGCTTCGATGGCCGCCTCACCACGTGGCTTCAGGAAAACGAGCGCGCCCAGCCGCTCACCGGCGCGTTGCTCGGACTCACGCCGGGCTGTGGCGGTGCGATCATCGCTATGCCGCTCTACATCCGCGGGACGGTCAGTTTCGGCACCGTCGTCGCGGCGCTCGCGGCGACCGCCGGCGACTCGGCGTTCATCATCCTCGCGCTCGCGCCCGAGGCGGCGCTGTACGCCTACGGGATGGCGTTCGTCGCGGCGGTGCTGTTCGGCTACGCGATCGATATCTTCGGGCTCGGCGTCGGCTACGTCGACAACGCGGTCGAGCGTATCGGTCGTCCGATGACTGACGGCGGGTTCGCGACGACGAGCGTCGCCGAAGGCGGCCCGAGCATCGCCGACTACGACGGGCCGGACGGCCACGACCACGACCACGATCACGATCACGGTGACGATCTCCCGAGCTACCTACCTCACTCCCGGCTGCTCGAACGTGTCAGCCACGCGATCCACGTTCTCTGGTGGATCGTTCTCGCGGGCGCGCTCGTCGCCGGCGTGCTGTATCTCGCGAAGGGTGCGCAGGAGCCCGCGTGGGCGGTTGCGGCCACCTACGACGGTCTGTTCACGATCACGGGGCTCGTCGGCACCACGCTGTCGTTCTACCTCTACTTCGTCGGCCGCCACTACATCGGTGAGGGAGAGACCGGCCGCGTCCGCGATTCGTTCGAGAGTCTCTACAACACTTTCCAGCACGCCGCCATGGAGACCGCGATGGTCACGGTCTGGGTCATCGCCGGCTACCTGCTCTACGAGTACGGTCTCCTGCTCACCGGCGTCGAGATCCAGGCGCTCGCGGCGGCCGCAGGAATTTTCGCACCGATCGCGGGCGCGGTGCTCGGCCTGATCCCCGGCTGTGCAGCTCACATCGTGTTCGCGCAGCTGTACGCCCTCGAAGAGGCGATTCCGTTCTCGGCGCTCGTCGCGAACGCCATCAGTCAGGACGGCGACGCGCTGTTTCCATTGATGGCGATCGATCTGAAGGCCGCGATCATCGCCACGATCTACACGACGATCCCGGGCGTCATCGTCGGAGTCCTCGTCTATTACTTCTGGCCGTACGCACAGTTCGGCTTCGGGGTGCTCGGATGACGGGCATCGACGGCCGACGATCGACCGAACGGATCGGAGGGCGTGACTGACGTGTACGATCGCATCCTCGTTCCGACCGACGGCAGCGAGCCCGCAGCCGCCGCGGTCCGGCACGCGCTCGATCTCGCCGACCGATACGACGCCGTACTCCATGCGCTGTTCGTCGTCGACACCGACAAGAGCTGGATGACGGTCTCGAAGGTCGAGGTCCATGACGCGCTCTGGGAAGTCGGCCGCGAGACTGCGACACGGGTCCTCGCGGAGGTCGAAGCCGTGACCGCGGATGCCGGCGTCGAACTCGTCACGGAGATACTCGAAGGATCGCCCGATCGGCGAATCCCCGAGTACGCCGCCGAGAACGGGATCGACCTCGTCGTGATGGGAACGCACGGCCGCACCGGGCTCCAACACCGACTCCTCGGCAGTGTTACCGAACGGGTCATCCGCGAGACGAACGTTCCCGTAATGGCGGTCAACGCCGAAGCATCGGACTGAACGGCGGGTTGTTACTCCGCGCCGCTCTCGTTCACAATCACTATTATTAGAAGCCGCTATTTTAGCAGTTAGATTAATAAAAAGACATCCCGTAGCGCCGGTAATGGACGCACCCGATCGGCCGGAGGACGGAACTGGCCCGCCATCCGACGGGCACGACGATCACGATCGCGAAACCGGAACTCAGGACGAACCGTCGAATTCGACTTCGATAGACGACGGCGACGTCGTACAGCTCTCGGTTCCCGACATGGACTGCCCCTCGTGTGCGGGAAAAGTCGAGCGCAGCGTCCGGAAACTCGATGGGATCCAGGACGTCGACCCGCAAGTGACGATCGGCACGCTCACCGTTGCCTTCGGCGATGACTCGACGAGTCGCGAGGCGATCACCGATCGGATCGAGAAAGCCGGCTACGCCGTCGAGGAATCGGGTACGACGACCACGAAGCTCTCTGTGCCGGACATGGACTGTCCTTCCTGTGCCGGGAAAGTCGAGAACGCGCTCGATCGACTCACTGGTGTCTCCTCGTACGAAACTCAGCCGACGACCGGCACGGTGATCGTTACCTACGATGCGACGACAACGGGGGAGAGCGAGGTCGTCGTGGCCATCGAGAGCGCCGGCTACACCGTCACCGACACCGCGAGTGAGGAATCGAGTGCCGATGGGACCGACTCGAACGACAGCATCTGGACGAGTTCACGCGCGATCAAGACCTGGATCAGCGGTGGCTTCCTCGGGCTCGGGCTGCTCTTCGAGTTCATCCTAACCACCCAGAACGCTGCCGTTGGAACGGTTCTCGGCAGCGAGCTGTTCGTCGCGGACGTCCTCTTCTTGGTCGGGGTCGCGTTCGGCGGTCAGGAGATCCTCCGTAATGGCTACTATTCGGCGCGAAACCTGAATCTCGATATCGATTTCCTGATGTCGATCGCCATTCTCGGCGCGCTGGTCGCGAGCCTCGCGTTCGGTGAGGCGCTCTACTTCGAGGCCGCGACGCTCGCCTTCCTGTTCAGCGTGGCCGAGCTGCTCGAACGCTCCTCGATGGATCAGGCCCGCAACTCGCTCCAGGAGCTGATGGATCTCTCGCCGGACGAGGCGACGGTCAAGAGAGACGATGGCGATGAGGAGACGATCCCGGTGGACGAGGTGTCGGTCGGCGAGGTCGTGGTGGTGCGTCCGGGCGAGAAGATCCCGATGGACGGCGACGTCGTCGACGGTGAGAGCGCGGTCAACCAGGCCCCGATCACCGGCGAGAGCGTTCCGGTCGACAAGACGACGGGCGACGAGGTGTACGCGGGGACGATCAACGAAGAAGGATACCTCGAAATACAGGTCACCTCCGGGGCCGCGGACAATACCCTCTCGCGGATCGTCGCAATGGTCGAGGACGCCCAGTCGAACAAGACCGAACGCGAGCAGTTCGTCGAGCGGTTCTCAGCGTGGTACACACCCGTCGTCGTCGCGTTTGCCGTCTTGGTGACGCTCGGCAGTCCGTTCGTCCTCGGAACCACGTGGTCGACGGCCGTCGTCCACGGTCTCACCCTGCTGGTGCTCGCGTGCCCGTGTGCGTTCGTCATCTCGACGCCCGTCTCGGTCGTGTCGGGCATCACGAGCGCCGCGGACAACGGCGTGCTCATCAAGGGTGGCAACCACCTCGAAGCGATGGGCGCGGTCGATGTCGTCGCCTTCGACAAGACCGGGACGCTCACGAAGGGCGAACTCACCGTGACCGACGTCGTTTCGCTCAACGGCAACACCGAGGAAGACGTCCTCCGGTGTGCGCGCGGACTCGAAAAGCGCAGCGAGCACCCGATCGGCGAGGCGATCGTCGCCGAGGCCGGCAGCGCGGGCGTCGCCGAGCGCGATATCGACGGTTTCGAGTCCATCACCGGCAAGGGTGTGCGGGCGGAGCTCGACGGCACGCCACACTTCGCCGGCAAACCAGGACTGTTCGACGATCTCGGCTTCGATCTCTCACACGTCCACGCGACGACCGATGGCGGTGTCGTGACCCAGACGACCCGCCAGCTCTGCGAGCACAACGACTGTCTCGATCTGCTGGAGGAGACCGTGCCAGAGCTCCAATCCGAGGGGAAAACGGTGGTGCTCGTCGGCACGGAAGACGAACTGGAGGGCGTCGTCGCGGTTGCCGATGAAGTGCGCGCCGGGGCCGAGCGGACAGTCGCCCGATTGGACGAACTCGGTGTCGAGCACACGGTGATGCTCACGGGCGACAACGACCGTACCGCGCGTGCGATCGCCGACGCGGTCGGTGTCGACGAACACCGAGCGGAACTGCTGCCCGACGAGAAAGTCGAAGCGATCGACGAGCTGGTCGACGAGTATGACGGTGTGGCGATGGTCGGCGACGGGATCAACGACGCGCCGGCGCTCGCGACCGCGACGGTCGGGGTCGCGATGGGGGCCGCAGGAACGGACACGGCGCTCGAAACCGCCGACATCGCGCTGATGGGTGACGATCTCGCGAAACTGCCCTACCTCTACGAGCTCGCGAACGACGCCAACAGCGTCATTCGCCAGAACATCGTCGGCAGCCTCCTGATCAAGGCCGGGCTGGCGATCGCGGTCCCGTTCGGCTACGTGCCGATCTGGCTGGCCGTGCTCGCGGGCGACGCCGGCATGACCGTCGGCGTAACCGGCAACGCGATGCGGCTCTCGCGCATCCGGCCCGACGAGTGACGCTCGCTCCGCCGGCCGACGAAACCGATCCAGGACGGCGATAGTTTCGATATCAGCGATCGGGTCGGTATCGCATCGAGAACGGAAGGCAAAGGTGATCGGTGATCGTTTCGTTGACCGTCATCAATGGGTACAGCAGGACCTCTCAGTCGCAACCTCTCGTGGATACATAGCGTCGCGGTCATCGTCGGAACGATGGTCGGTGCGGGGATATTCGTCGTCACGGGCACGGCGGCGGAGATCATGGGGCCGGCCGTCCCGCTCGGCTTCCTCGCCGGACTGCCGATCGTGTTCTCGACCGCGCTCGTCTACGCGGTTTTCATGAGCGGTCCGCTCGGCGAGCATCCGGGCGGTGCCTACATGCATATCTCGCGGACGTGGAACTCGACGCTCGCGGGCTACGTCTTCATCTGGCTGAAGGTCGTCGCCTTCATCGGCGCGCAGGCGGTCTTCGCGATCGGCTTCGGCAACGCGATCCGCTACTGGCCCGTGTTCCGATTCCTCCCCGCCGAGTGGTGGGCGATCGCCTTTCTCACCCTCCTGTTCGTCCTCCACCTCGTCGGCGTCGACGTCTTCGGACAGGCACAGGCGATCTTGACGGGTCTCCTCGTCGCCGTCCTCCTCCTGCTCGGCCTCCCCGGCCTGTTCCAGATCGATCCGGGAAACTTCTCACCGCTGTTTCCCGAACAGCTGTACGCCGACGGGCTCGTCGGTCCGTTCGTCGCCGGGACGAGCGCGCTCTTCTTCTCGTACATCGGCTTCGAATCGCTCGCCCAGACCGCTGGCGAGACCGAGAACCCGCGGAAGACGCTGCCGCGCGTGTTCGCCGGCAGCGTGCTCTTCATCGGACTGCTCTACTTGCTCGTGAGCGTCGTCGTCCTCGGCATCCTGCCGTGGGAGCAGGTGGCGGGGAGCGAGACGCCGCTCACCGACGCCGCAGCGACGTATTTCCCGGTCGGGACGGCCGGCATCGTCGCCGTCGGGAGCCTGCTCGCGTACGCGACGACCGCCAACGCCGGCTACATGTCCCCAAGTCGGATCCTCTACGCGCTCGGGCGCGACCGACTGCTGCCCGACGTGCTCACACATGTCAACGATCGCTTCGGCACACCGGACGTCGGTCTCACGCTCACGTGGGCGATCGCCGTCGCGTTCGTCCTCACCTCGACGTTCTCGTACGCGCTGAACATCTCGCTGGCCGCGCTCCTGTTCATGTACGTCGCGCACGCGCTCTCGCTCGTCGCACTGCCGCACGTCAATCCGACACTGTACGAGCGCAGCGCACTCCAGTTCGGACCGGTGACGGTCGCGGTCATCGGGCTGTTCAGCGCCGGCTCGATGCTCGTCTTCCTCTCACAGACGATCTCGCTGGCGGATCTCGGCCCGGCCATCCAGCAGTTGCTCGCCGGCAATGTCGGTGAGGCACTCCTCTCCAGCAGCCTTCTCCTGCTGGGGATCTGGCTCGCCATCGGCCTCCTGGTCTACGCGGGCTACCGACTCTCGATCGACGGCGAGCTGCCCGCACGGTTGCCGTTCGCCTTTCTCGAAGAGTAGTGAGCGAAAGGATACTGTACGCGCGGCGACTCCGTTCGGTATGACCGCCTTCGACGCCAGCCGCGAGGGTGCGATCACCCGCGACGAGGCCGATCCGCTCGCCGGGTTCGCCGACCGCTTTCATCGCTCGGACGAGCTCTATCTCGACGGCAACTCGCTCGGTCCGCTCTCGACGGACGCACATCGCACGCTCGAACGCGTCATCGACGAGTGGCGGGAGCTCGGGATCCGCGGCTGGACCGACGGCGATCCGCCCTGGTTTCGCTACGGGGAGTATCTCGGCGATCGCCTCGCACCGCTGCTCGGCGTCGACGGCAGCGAGGTCGTCGCGGCAAACGCCACGACGGTGAACATCCACACGCTCGTCGGGACGTTCCTCGACACGATCGACGGGCGGCCGACCGTCCTGATCGACGAGCTGAACTTCCCGACCGACGGCTACGCCGTCCGTGCCCAGCTCCGCCAGCGCGGGTTCGACCCCGACGAACGGCTCGTGGTCGTCGAGAGCGACGACGGACGGACGATCGACGAGGACGACGTCGTCACAGCACTGGAGACCAACGACGTCGATCTCCTCTTGCTCCCGTCGGTGCTCTATCGCAGCGGCCAGCTGCTCGATATCGAGCGCATCGCGACCGCCGCGGCCGACGCGGGGACGATCTGTGGGTTCGATCTTGCGCACTCGATCGGGGTCGTCCCCCACGACCTCTCGAACGTCGATTTCGCCGTCTGGTGTAGCTACAAGTATCTCAACGCCGGCCCGGGAGCCATCGCCGGGCTCTACGTGAACGAACGCCACTTCGACACCCAGCCCGCACTCGCCGGCTGGTGGGGTCACGAGAAGGACACCCAGTTCGCGATGCGTCCGACGTACACACCGGCCGACACTGCGGGCGCGTGGCAGATCGGAACGGTCCCGATGCTGAGCGCCGCACCGCTGGAGGGCGCTCTCGATATCGTCGACGAGGCCGGCATCGACGCGATCCGCGAGAAATCGCTCGATCTGACGGCGTACCTGATCGAACTCGTCGACGAGCATCTCGACGATTCGTTCGCGGTCGGAACGCCTCGCGAGCGTGCCCGACGGGGTGGTCACGTCGCCATCGAGCATCCCCAGGCCGAGCGACTCGCGGCGACACTCACCGCCCGCGACGCCGTTGTCGATTTCCGCCCGCCGAACGTCGTCCGGGTCTGTCCGGCACCGCTGTACACGAGCTACGTCGACGTCTGGGAGTTCGTCGCGACGCTGGCCGAGATCGCCGAATCGGGCGCGTACGAACGGTTCGATCCCGACGGGACCGTCACGTAGCGCTCGTCTGCGAGTGACTAACGGCTAAGTGTCGACCGCCGGAATCCCACGCATGCTCTATCGGGAGTTCGAAACCCAGGCAGAACTCGATGCGCAGTACAACGTGAGCCAGGCCGTCGACGATGCCTCGGCGTACGCGGAGTTCTACACCGAGAAGAGTCGAGAGGTTCGTGCGGAGCTCGACCATCACCGCGACGTCTCGTTCGGTCCGACGGTGGCCGAGCGACTCGACGTCTTTCCCGCCGACCGCGAGAACGCCCCGATTCTCCTCTTCATCCACGGTGGTTACTGGCACAGCCGCACCAGCGACGAGTTCGATTTCGTTGCCCGTGGCCCTGTCTCCGCGGGCGTGACCACTGTCGTACTGAACTACGCGCTCTGTCCGGCGGTCTCGATCGACGAGATCGTCCGCCAGGCCCGTGCTGCGGTCGTCTGGCTCGCCGATCACGCCGACGAGTTCGACAGTGACGGCGACCGCATCCACGTCGCCGGCCACTCTGCGGGTGGTCATCTGGCCGCAATGTTGCTGACGACCGACTGGGCGGGTGAATACGACCGATCGCCGGATATCATCGAGAGCGCCTGCACGATCAGCGGCCTGTTCGATCTCGCACC
This sequence comes from Halococcus morrhuae DSM 1307, assembly GCF_000336695.1. Taxonomy (GTDB): domain Archaea; phylum Halobacteriota; class Halobacteria; order Halobacteriales; family Halococcaceae; genus Halococcus; species Halococcus morrhuae. Next base: position 2,941 of record NZ_AOMC01000094.1, on the reverse strand, counting down.
GTTTCCCTACACCTGGCTCCAGCCGAAACTGCAACTGACCTGGGACGAGGTCCGGCGCAACAGCTCGATTCGCCATATTCCGTCGAAGGCACCACCGCTGCTGGTCAGCTATGGCGCGGACGAACCCGCGGAACTGCGTCGCCAGTCGGAGGATTTCTTGACCGCGTGGCAGCAGGCAGGTCTCGATGGCACCGGGCTGGAACAGCCGGCCACCAACCACTACACCGCCATCGAGGGGTTTCTCGACGCGGACAGTCGGCTCTGCTCGGCTATCTTGGAGCGAATCTCAGGAGAGGCTAACTTCAATACAGAATAAAACTATCAAAGGTATTTGAATGATGAGAAAAGCGAACCACTTTATCAGAGTCATGGTGTGTTTCCCACAATGAGTGACATCGACAAGTGGGTACCTCAAGTGGGTCGCATTTATGTGGAGACAAAAGAAGCATTAGAGAGGGCAGATGATCCACAGAATAGAGTACCGGGCGCTTTTCAATATGCCTCCCAGTTCAATGAAATCTTGGAAAAAATTAGAGACACCGAGTCATCAGATGCTGTTATCGAATCAATAGGGCTTATCAAAGAAGAAATAAATAACCCTGTACATAAATTTGATAAAGACTTTGTCGATCAAAATGAAGGAGATATGGCGAATGAAGTTGTTCTGAAAAGCGGACGGCTCATTGACTACCTTGGATATACGATTCCAGATAATCATCGTATCCGTGCCAATACGGATAGCACTATCATACGAATGGAGCAGACTAATCAACAGGAACAACGGCAGTCAACAGAGATTACAATAAAATCCACAATCAGACAAATTCGTAAGTCTCGAAACACACCATCTGACAAAGACGAATTAGAGGAGCTTGTTCGTGAATTTGAAGACGAGATCTCAAAGGAGGATGCGGATCAATCCCGTATTCAAGAAATTATTCAGAAAGCTGACAAGAAAAGCACCGACGTAGCCGCTAATCTACTGATGTTAGCACTCCAGTACGGAATCATCCAAGCAGCGGAACTTCTCTGAGTGAGTAGAACTATGCTCGGAATGGTTCGTTTTCACTCCACTCTCTGATAAGAGGACTAATCCGTTCGCCTTTGGGAATATGACTCTGGACGTTTGGAAAGTCTGACTGGTTGTACGGAATATTCAATTTCTTAAATTTCAAATTTTCTTGGACTTTTCATGATTTCCATTGGAATGATCTGTAAATGAACCCCCCAGAGCAAACACACCTGTGTTCGTGTTATCAATAATATCAAGTTTGACCTCAAATTCATCACTTCGTTCCTCAAGAATGGTTCCCACAATTTTCCGAGCATTTGAGACATATTGATTCTTAGATATATCTGGATCAAGGATATTAGAATCGCCATATGTTATTATAGAATCATAATCACCATCGCTATAGCACGGGTCAGTCGTAGGCATGTCATCCTGAAGCGGTTTGACCATGATTATCAAATATTGCGCTAAGTTTATGTGATTTTGGTATAGACGGAACGATTGGTGAGTTAGATAGAATCTTTTAAGGAATGATTACTCCCATTGTTGTGCAATACTTCTCGATAGTTCATAGCGGCCATCTCCTTTTCGTGATGCCGTGCGAGATTGATTAGTAACTCCACAAAACATTCATATCGCTAGGAGTGTTTGGCTCAATCGGATCGCCACACGGTAGTGGGACCACACAGTAAATGGGTTCAATCAACAGAACATCCCCGTCCGTTCGGATGATCACCTCCGGTATTCAGACAGTAGAGACACTGCGTACGGGTGCTGTGGTGAACGGAGTGACTCAAAAAGAGTCACGAAGTGAACGGGCCGGGAGGGATTTGAACCCCCGACTGTCTGATTAAGAGTCAGATGCTCTGCCTAACTGAGCTACCGGCCCTGACGATTCGGAATTACCCGCCCCCAGTCAAATACGTTTTCCTTCACCGATCACGAGCGGAGACGATACTGTACGACTGTGGTGTATGATCTCCACGCGAATGAGGCGAAATTCGACCGACGAGAAACCCTGGAGACGAACGGCGAGTGTCGTCCGGCGCGAGCAGAGAGAGGTGTCGACTGTAGGGCCACCCGGTACAGTAAACGCTCCTACTGGAACCCGATGCGTCCGCCGCTGCGGCCGCGGGCGGGGTCCGCGGCACCGCCCTTGAACTCCTCGGCCATGCGGTCGTAGTAGTCGAGGATGTCCTCGGTGATCGTCGGGCGCACAGTCTCAAGCGCGGACCGGAAGTGGCGCATTTCGACGACGTTGGCGTCGGGATCGTCCCGGAGCGCCTGGATCGCGGCCTCACGGGCGATGGATTCGAGATCCGATCCGACGTAGCCGTCGGTGATCTCGGCGATCTCGCGCAGGCTCACGTCGGCCGCCAGCGGCGTGTCGTCGGTGTGGATCGAGAGGATGCGCTCGCGTCCCTCGATGCTCGGCTGGCCGACCATCACGAGCCGGTCGAACCGACCCGATCTGATGAGCGCCGGGTCGATCATGTCAGGCCGATTAGTCGCGGCGATCACCATCACGTTCTTCATGTCCTCCAGCCCGTCGAGCTCCGTGAGGAGCTGGTTGACGACGCGCTCGGAAACGTTCGAGCCCACGTCGCCGCCACGGCTCGGGGCAAGGCTGTCGAGTTCGTCGAAGAAGATCACCGTCGGCGAGACCTGCCGGGCCTTCTTGAACGTCTGCCGGATCGCCTTCTCGGACTCGCCGACCCACTTCGAGAGCAGCTGCGGCCCGCGCACCGAGATGAAGTTGGCGTTGGTCTCGTTGGCGACCGCTTTGGCCATCAGCGTCTTGCCCGTTCCCGGTGGGCCGTAGAGCAGCACCCCCGCGGGTGGCTCGATACCGAGTCGTGAGAACCGCTCGGGACTCGACAGCGGCCACTCGACGGCCTCCTTGAGCTCGCCCTTCGCGTCCTCGAGCCC
>NZ_AOMC01000093.1 GCF_000336695.1 Halococcus morrhuae DSM 1307 | reverse complement strand
TGTGGTCCAACCTCTGGCACGCCGATCTCGATCTCGCGGTCGAAGCGGCCGCCACGGCGCAGCGCGGGGTCGATGCTGTCGACGCGGTTGGTCGCGCCGATGACGATGACCTGACCACGACTCTCCAGGCCGTCCATCATCGTCAGTAGCTGGGCGACGACGCGGCGCTCGACCTCTCCCGTCACGTCCTCGCGCTTCGGTGCGATCGAGTCGAGTTCGTCGATGAAGATGATCGCCGGCGACTCCTCGGTCGCGTCCTCGAAGATCTCCCGGAGCTGCTGTTCGCTCTCGCCGTAGTATTTGGAGATGATCTCCGGACCGGCGATCGAGAAGAAACTCGCCGAGGTCTCGTTGGCGACGGCCTTCGCCAGCAGGGTCTTCCCCGTGCCGGGCGGACCGTGCAGGAGCACCCCCTGTGGCGGCTCGATACCCAGCTTCTGGAAGATCTGGGGGTGTTTCATCGGCAGTTCGACCATCTCGCGGACGCGCTGGATCTCACCCTGGAGACCGCCGATGTCCTCGTAGGTGATGCCGCCGCCGGTTTTCTCGAAGCCCGAGATCGGCTCCTCGCGGAGCTCGACGTCGGTGTCCTCGGTGATGAGCGCCACCCCGTCTGGCTCGGTGTCGACGGCGATGAGCGGGATCGCCTGGCCCGGCGAGCGCATGAACGGGTGGTTGGTCGAGCTCATCACGGGCACGATGTCGCGTTCCACCACGGGTCGCTTCAGGATCTGGCGTTTGACCATCCCGGCCGCGTCGCTGCCGAACTGGACGGAGGCCTCCTCGGGCGGCGCGAGCACGAGCCGGTCGGCCGTCCCGGGATCGGCCTTGCGGATCTCGACACGTTCGCCGATGCCGATATCGGCGTTCTGTCGCGTGAACCCGTCGATCCGAACCGTATCGGTGTTCCAGTCCTGCCGATCGGCGCGCCAGACCTTCGCGGCGGTCGTGTCGCCACCCTCGATCTCGATGATGTCGCCCGGCGAGAGCTTGAGATGCAACAGGGTATCCGGATCGAGGCGGGCGATGCCGCGGCCCGAGTCGTTGGGGTACGCCTTCGCCACCTCCAGTTGGACTTCGTTCATGGCTGGCTGATGTCCGATACTCCGTCGCTGGCGGGGTTATGCCTTTTGCCTGTCCGCCCATGCCGAACAATCACGGCGACCGGACGGCTTTTCGCCATGCCAACCCCACCCCAACTATGCGAACACTGGCGTTCGACGGTCGCATGGGCGCGAGCGGCGACATGCTCTGTGGCGCGCTGCTCGCCGCCGGCGCGGATCCCGATGTGTTGGAACCGATCGAGGAGGCACTCGACGTCCGGTACGCGATCGACACGACGACGAAGAACGGTATCGACGCGACGACCGTCACCGTTCTTCTGGACGACGAATCCACCGACGGCCACGGCCACAGCGAAGCCGACGACGATCGATCACACGACCACACCCATCCTCACGACGACCACGATCACGAGCACACACACGAGGGACATGACCACCACGGCGATCACGACCATCCCCACGATCACACGCATGCCGAGGGCGCTGGCCCGACCCGATCCTACACCGAGGTCGTCGAACTCGTCGAGTCGATGGAGCTCCCCGAGGAAGTCGAACACGACGCGACGGCGATCTTCGAGATCTTGGGCGAGGCGGAGGCGGCGGTCCACGGCACCGATCTCGATGCAACTCACTTCCACGAGGTCGGCGCTGACGACGCCATCGCGGACGTCGTCGGGGCGACGCTCCTTTTTGATTCGCTCGACGTCGAGCGCGTCGTGACGACGCCGATCGCAGGGGGCGGCGGCACGGTCGCGATGAGCCACGGCACCTATCCCGTGCCGGCACCCGCGGTGGTCGAGGCCGTCGAACGCGCCGATTGGGCGCTCCACGGTGGCCCGGTCGACGGCGAACTCCTGACTCCCACGGGTGCGGCGATCCTCGCACACGTCGCCGACGGCGTCGAGCGATTGCCTGCACTCGATCTCGACGCGTCGGGCTACGGCGCTGGCGAGCACGACTTCCCCGAGCATCCGAACGTGCTCCGGGCGCTGGTCGGTTCGAGCAGCGAGGGCCTCACGCGCGAGGGGATTCGCGTGCTCGAAACGAACCTTGACGACGCCTCGCCGGAGGTACTCGGCGGGCTGCACGACAGTCTCACAGAGGCCGGCGCGCGCGACGTCTCGATCCTCCCGACGACGATGAAGAAATCCCGTCCGGGCCATCTCGTGAAAGTCATCGTCAGGCCCGAGGACACGGAACGGGTCGCCCGCCGGCTCGCCGTCGAAACGGGAACCCTCGGCGTGCGCGAGACCGGCGCACGCCACCGTTGGGTCGCCGAACGCGCCTTCGAGACCGCGACAGTCGCCGTCAAGGGCGAGGAGTACGAGGTCGCGGTGAAGATCGCCAGCGATTCCGAGGGAACGGTCTACGACGTGAGCGCCGAATACGACGACGCGAGTGCGGTCGCCGCCGAAACCGACGTGCCAATTCGAGAGGTCATGCGGCGAGTCGAAAACGCGGTCCGCAGCTAATCGTCGCCTTCGCGTCCGTCACGTTGTTGCTCCGACCAGCGGTCGCGCGCATCGAGCGCCGGTCCGCGAAAGTCGAGCGTCCACGCTGGAACGTCCTCGATCTCCCAGTAGTCCAGTGCATCGCCTTCGTGTGAAAGGCCGAGCGTCCCACCAGCCATCTCACAGAGATACAACAGGAGCACGTGACCGTGCGGATTGAGCCGGTTCGGTTCCATCATGTAGGCGTCGACGACCTCGATCGTTTCGACAGCGAGACCCGTCTCCTCGCGAGTCTCGCGGATCGCCGTCTCGGCCGGCGGTTCGAGCGGTTCGACCGCGCCGCCAGGGATGTCCCACGTGCCGGCGACGTACTCCGAGCCCTCCGGCCGTTGCATCAACAGCATCCGGCCCTCGTCGTCGAAAATCGCGGCCTTGACTCCGACATTCGGCGTGACGTAACCGAGATCCTGTGCGAGGCGGTCATGGATCTCTTCCGGTGGAACGTCAAGGGTCATACCGTAGTATTCGCCGACGAGTTCTAGGATTCGTTCGTACCGCTCACGGTCGTAGGGATCGTCCGCGAAGAACAAGCCGGCCTGTGCCATCACCCGGAGTTCGTCGAGCAGCGGAAGGAGATCCACACTGTCGTCGTTCATTGGCCACGATGCTCCGCAAGCGCCTCCTGGATGGTCAACTCGCCGGCGGCGACACGGCGGGCGAGCGTCTCGTCGATCTCGCGGTTGGTTGCCGATTGCTCGCGCGAGCGCGCCTTGATCACGTCGAGTTCGCCGACGGTCGGCTCGACGGTACGTTCGCGGACCTGCTCGCCGGAGCGCCGGGCGATGTTGACGGCGGCGAGCACGTCGCCCATTCCGCGCGCACCGGTGCCGAGCGAGGGCGTCGTGCCGGTCTCGTCGACCAGCTCCACGGGAACGTCGAGTTCGTCGATGACGGATGCACCCGTGAGTCGCGCGCCATCGCCGACGCGAACGATCGGGTCCGCCGCGTCGGCGATCTCGTCGGTGATGACCCCGGCAGCGTCCGCGAGTGGGACGTGAAACGCCGCGACCACCACGTCGCCCGAGAGCACGGCGATACCGGGGCGATCGCCGGGATCGACGCCGACGATCGTCCGCCCACCGTCGCGCAGCGACGAGAGCGCGCTCTCGACCGCCCGCCGTGGCTCCGTCGGATCGGCGCGGACGATCTCGATCTCTTTGTCGGGCACGTCGTCCCCGTCACCAACGATGAGAACGTGCGTCCGCTCGGGGAGTTCGTCGCCGGGCTCCACCGTCGTGAACTCGACGCCGCGCTCGCGGAGTTCGGTGACGACGCCGTGATAGAGCTCGAAGTCGGCGGTGGCGACGACGATCACGTCCACACTCGACCGCCGGCACAGATAAACGCTCACCACGCGGCGACAGGACGACTTTTGGTGGGCGGGCGGCAACGGACGCCGTGAGCGAACCGCTTTCGACCGGCTGTGGGGTGCTCGACGACCTCCTCGGCGGCGGGCTCCCGCGCGGGGCCGTCACCCAGGTCTACGGCCCGCCGGCCGCCGGCAAGACGAATCTCGCGCTGTCGGCGGCCGTCGCAACGGCCGTCGACGGTGATCCGAGCTACTACATCGACACCGAGGGCCTCTCCGTGGCACGCTTCGAGCAGCTCGCGCAGGCACGCAGCGCCGATCTCGACGATCTCACCTCGCGCATCGTCGTCGCCGAGGCGCTCGATTTCGACGAACAGGAGGAGGCCGTCCGCGATGCCGAACAGCTCGCCGAACGCACCTCGTTGATCGTCCTCGACAGCGCGACGGGCTTCTATCGTCTGGAGCGGACGAACCGGGAGGACGGCGAAGCGCTCCGGCAGATCGGTCGTCAGGTGACGCATCTACTGTCGCTCGCACGCAAACACGATCTCGCCGTGTTGCTCACCAATCAGGTGTTTGCCGACCCCGAGAGCGAGTCGGGGCGGGCGCGGGCGCTCGGCGGCCACACGCTCTCACATCTGACGGGGACGATCCTCAGACTCGAACGGTTCCGAGCGGGCAACCGCCGAGCGACGCTCGAAAAACACGGTTCGAAAGCCGCCGGCGAGACCTGCCGGTTTGCGATCACGAACGACGGTCTCGAAGCGGTCGAAGAAGGGGTTTAGGCCGGGTTCGCGGCGACGGGGGCCAGCGACGAACTGTTCGCCGAGTCGCCCGCACTCTCGCTCGAACCGCTACTGGATTCCTGCTCGTCAAGCCAGGACTGGTACTCGCCCTGCGGCATGACCGTCATGTTGGCGAGCATCTTCGAGTGGCCGGAGCCACAGAACTCGGCGCAGTAGAGCTGGTAGGTGCCGGGTTCGGTCGCGTTGGTCATGATCGTGTTGTACTGGCCGGGGATGGCGTCCTGTTTGAGGCCGAGCGACGGCACGTGGACGGCGTGGATGACGTCACGGGAGGTGATGTGGAGATAGACCGACTTGTTCGCCGGTATCGCGAGCTCGGTCGAGGAGTTGACGCCCGCGTCCGGATAGATGAACTCCCACCCCCATTGGAAGGCATCGACCTCGATCTCGACGGCCTGCTTACTATCCGGGGCGGTCGCTCCCGAGCGGTTCGGATGCGTGACCGACGGTTGGATCTCCTGTTGGGCCTGTGGCTGTGCCTGATTCTCGTCGGCCGTTAGCGCGATCGCCGGGTTGCCGAGCACCGTGTAGGAGGCGACACCGACGAACAGGAGGATGATCGCGGTGGCGATCGTCCACGTGATTTCGAGCCGTCGGTTCTCGCGGGTCGGCTGCGGATCGTCGTTGTTCCGAAATTTCCAGACTGCGTAGACCAGAATGACCTGGACGAGCAGCGTTATCGGGATCGCGACGTAGAGCAGCTTCGCGTTCAATCCGTAGATGAGGTCCGCGTTGACCGACTGTGCCAACACCGGTTCCGTCGCGGCGAGAACGGCCCCGACCACCAGCAGGGCGTACCGCCCGAGACGCGTTTTGGTCATCTGTCCGCGCTTCGGTAGTGGAGCATAAATACCTGCTGACTCCCCCGCCGATGGCCGAAAACGCGGGGCCTAAGTACGCCGATTGCGAAGATCGAAACCGAGTCACAACACCGTGACAGCCAACACAGCCACCGAGCGCAGACGGGTGACGACGCTGCTTGCGGCCGCGGCCATCGGCGTCTATCTCCTGATCGTCGTCGGGGCGACGACGGCGCTGACCGAGGCGACGCAAGCCTGTTCGACCTGGCCGCTCTGTGGCACCGATCTCTCCGATCCGCGCGTGCTCATCGCGTGGGGCCACCGCCTCGCGGCGCTCGTCGTCGGCGTCGTCGTCCTCGCGGCGCTCGTCACGACCTGGCGATCGTCCACGTCGCGGCGCGCGAAGGCTACCCTCCTCGTCCCGTTCGTCCTCTACCCCGTCCAGATCGGACTGGGCGCGCTCGCCGCGACCGCGACGACCGCTACCGCCGACTGGCTCTCGACGCTTCACCTGCTCTCCGGGATGGCGATCTTCGTCGGGCTCGTTCTCGCACTCGCGTGGACGCTCGAACTCGGCACCGACGACACGGCACCGGTCACGGACCCGGATCCACTCACGGCCACACCGACCGACACCGACACCGGCGAAACCCCGTCACTGCAAACCCCGTCACCGCCATCCGGCCCGCTCGCCCGCGCGAGGCGGATCGGCGCGGCGTATTTCAGACTGATGAAGCCCCGATTGATGTGGCTGCTCTGTCTCGTGGCGGCTGCTGGGATGGCGCTCGCGGCCGGGCCGTCGCTCGATGCCGGGATCGTGATCCGCGTGCTCGGCGGTGGCGTGCTCGCGATCGGTGCGAGCGGCACGTTCAACCACGTTCTCGAACGCAAGAAGGACCGGAAGATGCAGCGGACGAGCGATCGCCCGCTCGCCACCGACCAGGTGGGCGTGACGAACGCGCTCGCCTTCGGCCTCCTGCTGGCGGCCGCCTCGCTCGCGCTGTTCCTCTCGGTCAACCTGCTGGCGGCCGCGCTCGGCCTCTGTGCCATCCTCTTTTACAGCGTGATCTACACGCTCGTCCTCAAACCGAACACGGTACAGAACACCGTTCTGGGTGGTGCCGCGGGCGCGCTCCCGGCGCTCATCGGCTGGGTCGGGGTGACGGGAACGGTGGGCGTGCCAGGGCTCGCGCTCGCGGGCGTCATCTTCCTCTGGACGCCGGCGCACTTCTACAACCTCGCGCTCGCGTACAAGGACGACTACGCCCGCGGTGGCTTTCCGATGCTACCCGTGGTCCGTGGCGAGCGTGTCACCCGCCGGCATATCGTCTGGTATCTCGCGGCCACGCTGCTCGGCGCGAGCGTGCTGTCGGCGGTCACGTCGCTCGGCTGGCTCTACGCCGGCGCGACGGTCGCCTTCGGCGCACTGTTCCTCTGGACGGTCGTCAGACTCCACCGCGAGCGCAGCGAACAGGCTGCCTTCCGCGCGTTTCACGCCTCGAACGCCTATCTCGGTGCGCTGCTGTTCGCCATCGTCGTCGACGCCATCCTGCTCTGAGCCGGCGATAGGCGTAAATCGGCCGAGATGCAATCGCGCCCATGGCGACAGTCGAGATCGAATACTGCGTCCCCTGTGGCTTCCTCGAACGCGCCGAAAACGTCCAGCACGCGCTGCTCACGAACTTCGGTGCCGAACTCGACCGGGTGGCGCTCGTCACCGGCGATCACGGCGTCCTTGAAGTACGCGTCGACGGCGAGACGGTCTTCGACAAGAGCGAGGACGAGTACGATGTCGACGGCATCACCCGCGAGGTGCGCGGTCGGCTCTGACGCTCGCCGAATCGAACCCCTTAGAACGGCTGCGGTCGTCGATCCGGCATGGATGCGGTACTGCGTGCTGAGGACGTTCGCCGGGAGTACGGCGAAACGGTGGCACTCGACGGTGTCTCGCTGTCGGTCGCCGCCGGCGAGGTGTTCGCGCTGGTCGGCCCGAACGGCGCGGGCAAGACGACACTCGTGCGTGCGCTGACCGGCACCACCGCGATCGACGGGTCGGTGTCGCTGTTCGGCTCGTCGCCCGACGCGGTCGAGAACGCACGCCTCGGCGTGCTTCCCCAATCGTTTTCGCCCCCGGCACGGCTGAGCGCGCGCGAACTGCTCGACTACTACGCCGGTCTGTACGACGATCCACGCGACGTCGAGAGCGTCCTCGACGACGTCGGGATGGTCGACAGCGCCGACACCCGGTACGAGGATCTCTCGGGTGGGCAACAGCGCCGGACCTGCGTCGGCGCGACGCTCGTCAACGATCCCGACCTGCTGGTGCTTGACGAGCCGACGACGGGCATCGATCCGGCCGGCCGGCGCGCGCTCTGGCGACTCTTGGAGGGGCTCGCGGCCGGTGGCACGACGATCCTCCTCACCACCCACTACATGGCCGAGGCCGAACGGCTCGCCGATCGGGTTGGGCTGCTCGCCGACGGCCAGCTGGCCGCCGTCGGTACGCCCGGCGATCTCGTCGCCGAATACGGTGGTCGGTCCAGACTCGAGATCGAGACCGACGCCGACGCGACGGCGCTCGACGGGCTCGCTCACACGATCGACTCCCACCCGACGGGCATCGTCGTGAGCGACGTTTCGGCGACCGAGATCGGGACGGTGGTGGACGCGCTCGAACGGAACGGCATCGACTACGGCGAACTCGCGTGGCGACAGCCCGACCTGGAGGACGTCTATCTCACGGTGACCGACGAGAGCCGTTCGCGCGACGGTATCGACGACGACTGTTCGCTTGCGGATGCGGGACAGGAAGCGGAGGTGGCGCAATGACCGCGACCGGCCGGATCGGTGCAGCCACCAGCGCGGCGTGGCGCTCGTTCCTGCGCCGGCGGACGGCCGTCTTCTTCACCTTCTTTTTCCCCGTGATCCTCATCCTCATCTTCGGCGTGCTGGTCGGCACGCGCCCGACCGGCGGCGGACTCTTCACGGAATCGCCGGCGTACTACGTGCCGGGCTATCTGGCCGTCGTCGTGCTCTTCACGCCGCTCTCGCGCGTCGGCAGCACGGTCGCGCGCCATCGCGAGGGCAATCGCTTCGAGAAACTCGCCAGTACGCCGCTCACCCGTCCGGAGTGGCTACTCGCCCAGACGCTCGTCAATGTGCTCATCATCGGGCTTGCTGGCCTGCTCATCCTCGGACTCGTCGTCCTCCTCACGGGTGCGGACGTGACGCTTTCGGTCGTCGTCGTTCCGTTCGTCGTCGTCTCGGTCGCGCTGTTCTGTGGCGTGGGCGCGCTTCTCGGCAGCCTCGCCGACTCCCAGGACGGGGTCATCGCCGCAAGCAACTCGCTGGCGCTCCCGCTCCTTTTCCTATCCGATACGTTCGTGCCGCCCGATCTGCTCCCCGAGTGGTTTCAGCCGGTGATGAACGTCTCGCCGCTGACGTACTTCGCCCGCGGCGTACGCACGGTCGTCACCGGCGGGAGCGGCTGGGAGCTCGATCTCGTGGTTTTGTGCGTGCTCGCGGTCGTCTTCTTCGCGCTCGGGGCGTACGCCCTGCCGCGGACCGACTGACCGGAGAGCTGTGACTCGATTTTCATCCTGAAGCGGAACAGCCGTAGCAGAGATCGCCGCGAATCGACCGGATAGAGGATGCTCTCAGTTCGACAGCGCTACCGTGGTGCCCAGCCGTAGAGGTGGTTCAGCAGGAAGTAGGTCACGACACCCAAAAAGAGACTGAGCGACCACGAGGCGACCGCGATGCGGCCGATGCGTGCGTGGGCGGTCTCCTTGAGTTCGGCCGGCGTGTGGGTCAGCCCGAGCACGACCGGGTAGATGACGACGGGGACCGCGATCGCCGACAGCAGGATGTGGATCGCGAGCATCACCAGATAGAGCGGCTTGACGATGCCAGCATAGCTGGCGAGGAACTGACCCTGCTCGATGACGATTTGCTTCTCGAAGCCTCCACCGACCTTCCAGAGATAGAGCACCAGGAAGACCATGATGAGCCCGAAGGCGGTGAGCATCGCCGCGCGGTGGCGGCGGACGTCGTCGCGTCGGATGAAGAAGAAGCCGACGAGCAGCGCCGTCAGCGCGAGACTGTTGACGACGGCGATGGCGTCCGAGAGCAGGATGACCGTCCCGTCGTCGATCGACGGAAAGATATCGAGGACGCCGGCGAACGTCCCGATGACGAGCACGTAGCCGATCACCGAGAGGACGGCGGTCGCCGCGAGCGGATGCTCCTTGACGGGGCCGTGCGTGCTGGCTGTTGCCATTCTCGGCCGTTGGCTCGTTCGAACCATCGGTCTTCTGGTTCGGCGCGGCGGCGGGGGAAGATATTTATTGGCGGTTTCGGCAGTAAATGTATGGTCCGATCGATCCTTCGGAGCGCGCTGCTCACGCGGTACTCGTCGCTCCGATTCCTCCTGATGCTCCTCGGCGTCTGCGTTCTGCTCGCCAGCGGGCCGATCTGGCTCGGCACGGCCGATTTCGATTACCAGTTCGGGTACAATGGCCAGGTCGACGAACTCAGCTTCCAGCAGCAAACGCAGACGACACCGTACCGACAGCTCGACGCCGGGACGAAACGCATCGTCGACAACGCCATCGACGGGCAGAGCTACAGTTTCGAGGACGACAGCCGGAGCCTGCCGAAATACGTCTCGCGCGATGGGACGTTCTACGGGTTCACGTCCAGACGGGCGATCGACTGGGCAAATCCGGGATCGTTCGTCCCGATCCTGACCGCGCTGGCCGGATTCTGGCTGGTCTTCGAGGCGGTCCAGCACGAGCGCCGACAGCTCGGACCGCACGGCTACTGACGATCGTGCATCGTTTTTCACCGATAAACACAAATCGGCGGCGGCTGAATGGGCGTGCATGAGTGCAGAGCAGACACAGCGGCCAATCCGCTGTCTCGTCGCCAAGGTCGGACTCGACGGCCACGACCGCGGCGCGCACGTCATCGCGCGCGCCTTCCGCGATGCGGGCTTCGAGGTCGTCTATTCTGGCCTCCATCGCTCGCCGGACGAGGTCGTCCAGGCCGCCGTCCAGGAGGACGTCGACGTCCTCGGGATTTCCATTCTCTCGGGGGCGCACAACACGCTCGTGCCCAAGATCCTCGACGGACTCGACGAGTACGGCGCGCTCGACGACACGCTCGTCATCGTCGGCGGGATCGTTCCCGACAAGGACGAGGACGAGCTCAGAGAACGGGGCGTCTCGGCCATCTTCGGCCCCGGTGCGTCGATGGATGACACCATCGAATTCGTTCGCGAGAACGCCCCCAAGCGCGAATGAGCGGGCTGCTCGACCGCCTGCTCGACGGCGATCACCGCGCGCTGGCGCGGGCGATCACGAAGATCGAAAACCGCATGCCGGGCCACCGCGAGCTGGTCTCCTCGCTCTACGATCACACCGGCAACGCCGAGGTCATCGGCATCACGGGCAGCCCGGGCGCGGGCAAATCAACCCTCGTCGACAAGGTCGCCGAACACTATCGGAGTCAGGGCCTCACCGTCGGCGTCATCGCCATCGACCCCTCCTCGCCCTTTACTGGCGGCGCGGTGCTCGGCGATCGCATCCGAATGGCCTCGAACGTCGGCGACATGGACGTCTTCTTCCGCTCGATGAGCGCACGCGGCTCGCTCGGCGGCGTCTCGATCGCCACCGCCGACGCCGTGAAGGCGCTCGACGCATTCGGCAAGGACAGGATCATCGTCGAGACCGTCGGAGCCGGCCAAAACGAGATCGACATCGTGAAAACCGCCGACACGGTGACGGTGCTCGTCCAGCCCGGCAGCGGCGACGACGTGCAGATGCTCAAGGCCGGCATTCTGGAGATCGCCGACGTGTTCGTCGTGAACAAGGCCGATCTCGACGGTGCCGACAGAACAGTCCAAGAACTGAACGAGATGCTCCAACTGCGCGATGACGACGGTGGACGCTCTTCGACCGGCCACCACGCGGGCCATCACGCCGAGTCGGCCGAGGCGGTCGCGCTCCAGCGCACGGAGGCCGAAAACGGCTGGATGCCGCCGATCGTCGAGGCGGTCGCCACCCGTGGCGAGGGCGTCGAAGAGTACGTCGACGCGCTCGACGACCATCGGGCACACCTCGAAGCGACGGGCGAACTCGAAGCGAAGGCACGCGCCCGCTACGCCGAGGAGATCCGTACCCTGCTGCGCGAGGACACCGCCGAACTCCTCACCGAGGAAATCGCCGCCCACGGCGGCATCGAGGAGCTCGTCGCGGGCGTCACCGCCGGCGAGACCGACCCCTACGAGATCGCCGATAGCGTGCTCGCCCCGATCGCCGACTGTGCCCGCCAGCAGCGCGATTCCTGAGTCGAGCTGTCGAAAAATCGGGTGATACCGTGGTGCGCGGTAGATCACCGCAACCGGTATAGGCGAGCGCGAGATACCGACGCCCCATGAAACCGCTTCCCGTAGCGGTCGGATTGGTGGCCGTCGGCGTTGTCGTGGTCGTGTCCGGTAGCCCCGACACAGCAGCCCTCTCCGTCGAGTTGTCGAGCGGCGCAGCGGTCATGCTCCAACTCGAAGGTGCACAGGACCTCATCGAGCGCATCGACGCGATCCTCGAATCGGTCGTCGATCTGTTGCGGACGATCGGCCAGCTGTTCGGCGAGTCGGGCGGCTGAGGCGTCAGCGCGCGATCGCCAGCGCGACCCTCTCGATCGGATGACGCGGCGCGGTTTCGTCGGGGCGGTCGCCGAGTTGGGTGCGACAGGAGGTGCCGGGCGCGACCACTTCCTCGCCGCCGCTCTCGTCGACCTGCTCGAAGAGGATGTTCCCGATCGCCTGCGAGAGGTCGTAGTGTTCTTCCTCGTAGCCGAACGAGCCGGCCATGCCACAGCAGCCCGAATCGAGCGGGTCCACGGCGTAGCCGGCCCGTCTGAGAACGCCGACCGCGTGGTGGTCCTTGTTGAGCGCCTTCTGGTTGCAGTGGCCGTGGTAGGTGAGCGATTCCTCTCGATCGGTGAAGTCGATCTCCTCGTCGAGTCGCAGCACGTCGATGTATTCGAGCACGCCGTAAGCGTCGCCGGAGACTCGCCGAGTCGGGTCGTCGTCCGGCAGGAGATCGAGATACTCGTCCTGGAACATCACGGCGTCCGAGGGCTCGGTGAAGACGACCGACCAGCCGTCCCGGACGTAGGGATCGAGCGCCGCGACGTTCGTTGCCGCGCGCCCGCGCGCTTCGTCGAGAAAGCCCTTCGAGTAGGCCGGCCGGCCGCTCGACACCACGTCGTCGGGGATCTCGACGTGGACACCGGCCGCTTCGAGCGTCAAGATCGCGGCCTTCCCCGGGGTGGTGTTGCTGTAGTTCGTGTAGGTGTCGGGAAAGAGCAGGGCCTTCTCGTTGGCGTCGGCCACCGAAATTTTGGAACCACCGCGGGCGGCGAACCACTCCTCCAGACTCTCGCGCTCGAAGTGTGGCAGTTCGCGCTCGGCGGCGATGCCGGCGACTCGTTCCATCGCGGTTCGTGCGCCCGGTAGTTTCGGCCCCCAGTTCGACAGCGGCGCAAATCGGCTGCCGAGCGCGGCCAGACTGTCGATGTTGGCGAAGAGGCGTTCGCGGAGACCCGCCCCCTCGCGCTCGTGGTACTCGTGTTTGACCTCCGTCTTGATCTTCGCCATGTCGACGCCCGTCGGACAGTCGCTCTTGCAGCCCTTGCAGCCGACACAGAGGTCGAGCACCTCCTCCTGGAACCGTTCGGAGAACATCTCCTCCTCAGAAATCTCGCCGGAGATCCCCGCCCGGAGCATGTTCGCCCGCCCGCGCGTCGTCTGGATCTCCTCCTTCGAGGCGCGGTAGGTCGGACACATCGTGTTCGAGTCGGTCTGCCGGCAGGTGCCACAGCCGTTACAGAGCTCGATGGCGTGCGAGAAGCCACCTTCTCCCTCGAAGTCCATCTCGGTCTGCGGTTCGAGGGAGGAATATTCCNGCCACAGCCGTTACAGAGCTCGATGGCGTGCGAGAAGCCACCTTCTCCCTCGAAGTCCATCTCGGTCTGCGGTTCGAGGGAGGAATATTCCGCCCCGTACCGGAGGTTCTCGCGCATGTCGGCCGGATCGTCCGCCCAGTAGACCACCTTGCCGGGGTTCATCCGCCGGTCGGGATCGGCGGCGAGTTTGAGTTCCTGGAACGCGCTCCAAAGTACCTCGCCGTACATCTTCGGGTTGAACTCCGTGCGTGCGAGGCCGTCGCCGTGCTCGCCCGAAAAGGAGCCGTTGTGCTCCAGCACGAGCGTGGTGACGTCCTCTGAGATCGAGTGCATCGTCTCGACTCCTTCGTTCTCCTTGAGGCTGAGGATCGGACGGATGTGGAGCGTCCCCGATCCGGCGTGCGCGAAGTACGCCGCCGACGTGTCGTGGTCTTTCAGCACTTCCTCGAACTCACCCACGTATTCGGCGAGCTCCTCAGGAGGAACGGTCGCGTCCTCGATGAACGGGTAGGGTTTCGGATCGCCTTCGAGACTCATCAACAGCGGGATCGCGGCCTTGCGGAGCTTCCAGAGCTTCAGTTGATCTTCCTCGGAATAGGCCTCCAGTACCTCGAAGGCGCTTCCCTCGTCGACGAAGTGGTTGTTCGTCGCCCCGATCGCGTCCTCGAAGTCGTCGCGGAGCTCCGAATCGTATTCGAGCATCAGCGCCGCGGCCGTCCCCTCGGGGATCGGTTCGGCGTACTGGGCGAACTCGGTCGACTCGCTCGCCAGCCGGAACACCTCGTCGTCCATCAGCTCGACGGCGCTCACGTCGAAGTCGAGCGCCTCGGGGACGGCCTCCATCGCGTCGCCCAAACTCTCGAAACAGTAGAGCGCGAGCGCGGTCTCGTCGGGCTTGCTCACGAGGTCGAGCGTCGCCTCGACGATCGTCCCCAAGGTCCCCTCCGCGCCGACGAACAGTTTCGTGAGGTTGATGACTTCTTCGCCGGCCTCGTTCTCGTAGATAGCTTTGTGGAGGTTGTAGCCAGACACCGAGCGCTTCAGGGTCGGATAGCGCTCGTCGATCTCCGCTTCGTTCTCCTCGACCAGTTCTCGTACCGTGCGGTAGAGCGCGGCCTCGCGGTCGTCCTTGTCGACCAACCCGTCCCACTCGGGACTATCCAGGACCACGGGGCGAGTATGGATCAGCGAGCCGTCGGCGAGCACGACCCGCAGCTCCGCGGTGTAGGCGTCGGTGATGCCGTAGCGCACCGAGTGCGCGCCGGTACTGTTGTTCCCGATCCCGCCGCCGATCGTCGCCCGGTTCGAGGAGGCGGGGTCAGGTGCGAACTTGAGATCCCACTGATCGAGATGGTCGTCGAGATGATCCTGGACGACGCCGGGCTGGACGGTTGCAGTTTTCCCGTCGGGATCGACATCGAGGATCGAATCCATGTGGCGGGTCGTATCGAGCACGACACAGCCCGGTCCCACGGCCTGCCCGGCCAGCGACGAGCCGGTGCCGCGCGGGAGCACCGGTGTGTCGTGGTCGGCAGCGACCCGGATCGCCGCTCGCACGTCCTCGGTGTCGCGCGGGCAGACCACGCCGGCGGGTCGGGCCTGATAGATGCTGCCGTCGGTCGCGTAGAGGATCTGTGAGTATTCGTCGAAGCGCACTTCGCCACGGATCTGCTCGCGGAGATCGGCGGCGAGCGCGCGATACTCGGCGACGTCGGCGTGATCGTGGCCGAGCGCGTCGGCC
Source organism: Halococcus morrhuae DSM 1307 (assembly GCF_000336695.1). Lineage (GTDB taxonomy): Archaea > Halobacteriota > Halobacteria > Halobacteriales > Halococcaceae > Halococcus > Halococcus morrhuae. The sequence continues at coordinate 35,873 of NZ_AOMC01000093.1, read as the reverse complement.
GAGGTTTGGATATCCGGTGGGTCGTAGAACTCGTCATCGACGGCCATACGTTCGATGGGCGCGAAGCGCTGTTAAGAGCTATGATAACGGATACCAACTCCGCTACAGCAGCGACTCGACGAGGCCCGATTTGAGGAGCGTAATCAACAGCGTGAGCACGGGCACGCTCAGGAGCGTCGTCGTGAGGACGGCCGCGCTGACGTACTCCGGGCCGCTGACGCCTGCCGGCGGCTCGCCACCCAGTTCGATGAGCAGGATGAGCGACGTGATCGCCGCCGGCGCGGCACATTCGAGGACGAACACGCGCGCGACGGTCGTGTTGCCGAAGTCGAGCATGGACACGATGGCGAGCCCGACGGCCGGCGCGACGAGGAGTTTGAGAACGTTCGCCGGTCCCACGCGCGACAGCGCCGCGCCGTAGTTCGCGCTCGCCAGTTGGACTCCCACCAAAATGAGCATCAGCGGGATCGACGCGTCGCCGACGAGCTGGATCGTCGTCATCGTCGCGCCGTCGGCCGGTGGGACGAGCCCGAGCGCGCGCACGACGAGTGCGAGCACGACCGCATAGACCAACGGCAGTCTGAACACCTTCGTGAGCGCGCCGAGACCGCGCGCACCGCCGGCCCGCGAGGCGAGATACACGCCCACGGTGTAGATGACGACGCTCTGGGCGACCAGATAGAGGACCGCCGTCGCCCGGCCGGTCTCGCCGAAGGCGAACTCGGAGAGGGGGATCCCGTAGTTGCCCGAGTTCGAGAAAGCGCTCACCAACACGAACGCGCTCTGTATCGGTTCGCTCTCGCCGAGCACGCGGCCGACACCCTCCGCGAGCCCGACCATGACCAGGATGAAGACGACGACGCCGACGAACACCTTCGCCAGCGTCGCGCCGCCGACCGTGGTCGTCGTGAGACTGTGGAAAACCAGCGCTGGCACGAGTACGTAGACGGTGACGGTGTTGAGCGGGCCGACGTCGATCTCACGGACGCGCCCGAGAACGAAGCCGACCGCCGCGATGGTGACGATAGGGAGGATGGCCGTGGCGAAGACCGAGAGCAGCGACATGGCCCGGCCTACTCAACACCGGGTTACGAACGTTGCGAGACGGTCCGGGCCGATCATCGCTCCGGAACGAGCACGAGTTTCCCGAGGAAACTCTCCTCCAGGACGGCGCGCTGTGCGTCGCCCGCCTCGTCGAGTCCGTACTCGCGGGCGATGTCGATCGTGAGGTCGCCGGCATCCATGAGCTGAGCCAGCCGGGCGAGCGGCACGCGGAACTCTGGCGTGTTGAACATACTCATGAACTGGTAGGAGACGTCCTTGCTCCGCGCGACACCGTCGTTCTCCAGACCGACCGCCGGATCGCTCTCGCCGATACCGACCACCCGCGCGCCGGTCGCGGCCACGTCGGCATCGAACTGGAGGTAGTCGTCGAGGCGGTGGTCGAGGATCACGTCGACGCCGTCGGTTCCCGGACCCGCGCTCGCGACCTCCTGGACCGCGTCGGCGAGATCGTCCCGCAAGTAATCGAGGACCGCGTCGGCACCCAGTTCGGCGAGGCGGTCGTGGTAGTCCGGGCTGGCGGTCGTCAGCACCCGTGCGCCAGCCGCGGCGGCGAGCTGGACCGCGACGTGGCCGACCCCGCCGGAGCCGCCGTGGACAAGACAGGTTTCACCGGGTTCGAGCGCCGCGTGATCGACGAGCGCGCGCCAGGCCGTCACGCCGGCGACGCCCGCCGCGCCCGCCGCAGTCGTGTCCACACTGTCGGGCAGCGTGACGAGTCGATCCGAGGGGACGGCGACGCGCTCGGCGTAGCCACCGTAGTGCTCGCGGCCGATGCCCGTCCCGTAGACGCGATCGCCGGACGCGAATCCCTTGACCGCGGAGCCGGTCTCGCGGACCTCGCCGGCGAAGTCTGTTCCAGGAACCATCGGGAGCGAGAACGGTTCGTATCCCCCGTCTCGGAAGTAGGTATCGACGGGGTTGACGCCGGCGGCGTGGACGTCGACGACCACCTCCTCGTCGTCTGGTGTGGGGTCGTCGATCTCCTCGGTTGTGAGCACGTCCGGACCGCCGTGATCGTGATATCTGACGGCGCGCATGACGGTGACTCGTCGACCAGCGAGAAAAAACTACCTCCGAGAGGGCTTTGTCCGTCGGCGGTCAAACGGCCCCGATGCGGCTCATCGCCCACCGCGGCTTCGCCGACCGCTATCCCGCGAACACGCTCGTCGCCATCGAGAACGCGGTCGCCGACGCGGACGTGATCGAGCTTGACGTTCGACGGTGTGGCTCGGGTGAACTCGTCGTCTTCCACGACGAGGTGGTCGATCGGGCGACCGACGGCTCCGGGCGCGTCGACGAGCTCCCGCTCTCGCGGCTCGAAGCGCTCGACGTACATGACACGAATACTGGAATTGTGTCGCTTACGGAGGCTGCTGACGCGATCCCGAACGGAACGGGGATCAACCTCGAACTGAAGGAGCGCGGGATCGCGAACGAGGCGGTCGCGGCCGCTTCCACGGTCGACAACGAGGTCATCGTCTCCTCGTTCGACGGCGAGGCGCTCGACCAGCTCGACACCGACGATCCGACCGTGGAGCTGGCCTATCTCTTCGGGCTGAACACCGACGAGGATTTCGAGAACGCGCTCGCGCTCGACTGTGGGTATATCCACGTCCATTGGAGTCACTGGCTGCTGACCGACGCGATCGAGCGCGCCCACGACGCCGGCATGGGGGTGAACGTCTGGACGATCGACAGCCCGATCGCGGTCGGGCTGCTCGAACGGGCCGGCGTCGACGGCGTCATCGCCGATTCGCCGGACGTACTCTGAGTGGGGAGAGTTGGCGAACATCGTTCGTCGGTGGCCACGAGCGGCGACATGTCCACGATCTGTCCGACAAGAGTCCGCTGACCGGAACGAGCAACGTCGCGAATCGCGGGGATTTATGCGCTCGCCACTCCGTTCACGAGGTGATGCGACTCCACGAATATCAGGCAAAGGAAGTCTTCGCCGAGGCCGGCATGCCGACGCCCGAGTCGGTGCTGGCCGAAAGCACCGACGAGGTGCTCGATGCGGCCGAATCGATCGGCTATCCGGTTGCGGTGAAGGCACAGGTCCACGTCGGCGGGCGGGGGAAGGCCGGCGGGATCGAGCTCGCCGAGAGCGACGAGGAGGCCCGCGAGGCCGCCGACTCCATCCTCGGAATGGATCTCAAGGGCTACACCGTCGAGCGCGTGCTCGTCGAACAGGCCGTGGATTTCGTCGACGAGCTCTACGTCGGCGTGACGATGGACCGCGGCGCGGGCGAGCCCGTGGCGATGGTCTCCTCTGAGGGTGGCGTCGACATCGAATCGGTCGCCGAGGAGAGCCCGGAAGCCATCGCGCGCGAACACGTCGATCCCGCCTTCGGCATGCACCACTACCAGGCCAACCGGGCGGTTTACGATGCGGGCGTCGATCGCGCGGTCGCCTCCGACGTCGCGAGCGTGCTCACGACGCTGTTCGACCTCTGGGAGGATCGCGACGCGAGTGAGGCCGAGATCAACCCGCTGATGATCACGGGCGACGACGAGGTCGTCGCCGCCGACGCGGTGATGAACATCGACGACGACGCGCTCTTTCGCCAGCCAGACCTCGCCGAAATGGAGGAGGCCGCGGCGGGCGACGATCTCGAAGCGAAGGCCAACGAGTACGGGTTCGACTACGTCCGCCTCGACGGCAACGTAGGAATCATCGGCAACGGGGCCGGGCTCGTCATGACGACGCTCGATCTCGTCGACTACTACGGGGGCGAACCCGCGAACTTCCTCGACATCGGCGGCGGCGCGAAGGCCGAACGCGTGGCGAACGCGCTCGACATGGTCTTCTCGGACGACAACGTCGACAGCGTGGTCTTCAACCTCTTCGGGGGCATCACCCGCGGCGACGAGGTGGCACGCGGCATCAACAGCGCCATCGAGGAGTTCGACGAGCTCCCGAAACCCGTCGTCGTCAGGCTGGCAGGGACGAACGCCGAGGAGGGGATGGAGATCCTGAACGCCGACGCGCTCGACATCGAGCAGACGCTCGAAGGCGCGGTCCAGCGATCTGTCGAGCAGGCTGGGGGTGCACAATGAGCGTGCTCGTCGACGAGGACACGCGCGTGGTAGTTCAAGGGATCACCGGCGGCGAGGGCGAGTTCCACGCCGGTCAGATGATGGAGTACGGGACGAACGTCGTCGCGGGTGCAGTCCCCGGTCGGGGTGGCGAGGAGGTCCACGGCGTGCCGGTCTACGATACGGTCACCGGCGCTGCCGAGGCCGAGAACGCCGACGCGTCCGTCGTCCTCGTCCCGCCGGCCTTTGCGGCCGACGCCATCTTCGAGGCGCTCGATTCGCCCGTCGATCTGGTGGTGGCGATCACCGAGGGGATCCCGACCCAGGACATGAGTCGCGTCAAAAAGCGCCTCGGCGAGACCGACAAACACCTCGTCGGGCCGAACTGTCCCGGCGTCATCACACCCGGCGAGGCCAAGTTGGGAATTCTGCCGGGCAACATCTTCTCGTCGGGCAACGTTGGGCTCATCTCGCGCTCGGGCACCCTGACCTACCAGGTCGTCGATAACCTCACCGATCGCGGGCTGGGTCAGACGACGGCGATCGGGATCGGCGGCGATCCGATCATCGGGACGGACTTCGTCGACGCGCTCTCGCTGTTCGAGGACGATCCCGCGACCGACGCGATCGTGATGTGCGGCGAGATCGGCGGCAGCGACGAGGAAGAAGCCGCCCGATACATCGACGAGAACATGGACACGCCCGTGGCGGGCTTCATCGCGGGCCGGACCGCGCCCGCCGGCAAGCGGATGGGTCACGCCGGCGCGATCGTGAGCGGCTCCGGTGCCGGTACCGCCGAGAGCAAGATCGAGGCGCTCGGCGACGCCGGCGTGCCCGTCGGCGACACGCCCGAGGAAGTCGCCGACAACGTCGAAGAGCTGCTGTAAACCGCTGATTCCCCGTTTTTCGATCGTTTCTGGGTGCAGTCCTGCGTTCCGATCGGTCGTGAGCCGGCGACCGCCAGCAGAGCGTGGCAATTGGTAACAACATTTAAGCAACTGGCTGTGCAACCGTGGGATGCAGACACGCGGGGTCTGCGCTACGCTCGGCCGACACGGGGCCGCCGAGTGTGGGAGCATACGCGAACCACGGGCCGGGGGCCAAACCGGCCGGCCCGTTTTTCGCTCGCGATCACGAACGAACAGTGGCAACGACAACGAACTGTTTCGGAGACGAAACTCATATCCTTTCATCCGACTAAACGAGTCGTTGGATGCAGCGCAAGAGCCGTTTATCGGCTACAACGAACGATGCGATTTCCCCCGGAGATCACCACCATCGGACGATAGACCCATGTTAGAGGAGTTCTTCGTCCGGCTGGCCGGCACGGACCCGATCTGGCAGGCGCTCGTCGGCGGGCTGGTCATCGCCGGGCTCAACGCCGTCGGCGCGCTGTCGGTGGTCGTCTGGCGCGATCCGAGCGATCGCGCGCTCGACGGCGCGCTCGGCTTCGCCGGCGGCGTCATGCTCGCGGCGAGTTTCACGAGTCTCATCATCCCCGGTATCGAGGAGTACGCCAACGGGAGCCTCTTCCCGGTCGTCGTCGGCGTCCTGCTCGGTGCAGTCGTGCTCGATCGCGGCGAGAAGTGGGTTCCATACGTCCAGCGCCTCGTCACCGGCCGCAGCAGGGAGGAGCTTTCGACTGATGGAGGCGAGGCAGTCGCGGCCCAGCAGGCAGCCAGCGAGCGCCGTATCACCCCACTCATCATCTTCATCGTCGCCATCACGCTGCACAACATGCCCGAGGCGCTCGCGGTCGGCGTCGGCTTCGGCTCGGGCAACCTGAGCAACGCCATCGCGCTGATGCTCGCCATCGGCATCCAGAACATCCCAGAGGGGCTCGCGGTCGCGGTCGCCGCCCGCAACGCCGGGCTCGGCTCGCTGTTCTACGCCGGCATCACGGGGATCCGCTCGGGACTCGTCGAACTCCCGATCGCCGTCTTCGGCGCGGTCGCGGTCTCGTTCGCCGCTCCTCTCCTGCCCTACGCGATGGGCTTTGCCGCCGGCGGCATGCTCTACGTCATCATCGACGAGATCGTTCCCCAGACCCACGAGCGCGGCCACGAGCGGGTGGCGACGCTCGGCACGATCATCGGGCTGGTCGTGATGCTCTCGCTCGATGTCGCGCTCGGTTGAGACCGACTCGCGTTCGATGTGTCGCTTACGAGCGATCGCCGCGACCACAATCGATATCGCCGTCACGCACCCATTCGAGCCGTGTCCGACGCCCACGAGACGCTCCGCGAGGACCCCGTACTGCGCGCGCTGATCGAGGAGTTCGGCGAGATCGAGATCGACACCGCCGAGGAACCCTTCGAGCGACTGGTCGTTTCGATCGTCAACCAATCGATCTCGACGGCCTCGGCGAACGCCGTCCGCGAACGCGTCTTCGAGCGCTTCGACGAGGTCACGCCAGCGACGGTGCTCGCGGCCGATGCCGACGAACTCAGCGATGCAGGCCTCGGTGAGACGAAAACCGAGTACGTCAGAAACGCTGCTCGTGCGTTCCGCGAGCGCGATCTCGGCCGCGAGGGGCTCGCCGACGCGTCCGATGAGGAGGTCATCGACGAACTCGGCGAGATCCGTGGGATCGGCGAGTGGACCGCGCGGATGTACCTCATCTTCGCGCTCGGTCGCGAGGACGTCCTCCCGCTCGGCGATCTCGCGGTGCGCCGTGGCATCGAATCGCTATACGGGGATGGCGGGGATCTGACACGTGGAGAGATGCGTGAGATCGCCGAGCGCTGGCGACCGTACCGGAGCCTCGCCACGCTCTACATCTGGCACCACTACGAGTCGTAGCCGTCACAGCTGTCGGTTCGTCCATCTCGGCTGGCTCGATCCTTTCCTCTCCTTCCCGCTTGTTCAGCGATACGACCTGTCCACGAGGTGAATATCGTCAAACAAATTTCGGCGTCTGCGGTCAGCGATGATCGTGGGCGGTGAGGTGAGCGTGATCGGTCTCACCGGGTGGACAGAGTTCGATGGTCGCGTGGTCGACGTCGTTCGTGGCGAGCACGTCGTGCACGCGTCGGGTGAGCGCGTTGTCGTCGGTAGAGGTATCGACTTCGACGTGTGCGGTGGCGATGGTGATCTCGCTGCAGATCTGCCAGGCGTGGAGGTCGGCGACCCGCTCGACGCCGTCGGTCTCCTCGATCGTCGCGCGCACTGCTTCGGTGTCGAACGGCGTGCGGTGGAGGAAGATCCGGCCACTCCCGCGCAGGAGCTTGCCCGCGCTCCAGACGATGACGAGCGCGATGAGTCCCGCCGTAATCGGGTCGATGATTCGGATGCCTGTATACGTGACCGCGAGCACGGAGACGATGACTGCGATCGACCCGCCGGCGTCGCCGAGGAGATGGTAGAACGCGCCACGCTCGTTGAGACTCATCTCGCCGCCCTCGATGACGTAGACCGACAGCAGGTTCACGATGAGACCGCCGACGGCGATGGCAAGCGTCGGCCCGGTGGCGATGGCGACGGGATCGACGAAACGCTGGTAGGCCTCGTAGAGGATGAACCCGACCATCGGGAGCAGCAGCGCGCCATTGACGAACGCCGAGAGCGGTTCGAGCCGGTGGAGGCCGAACGAGTAGCGATCGTCGGTGCCGTAGCGAGCGGCGACGTAGGAGGCTGCGAACGCCATCACGTACGCGAGCGCGTCGAACAGCATGTGGATCGCGTCGCTCAGCAAGGCGACCGAACCGAACAGCAGCCCGCCGGCAAGCTCGGCGACAAAGCCGAGCAGGTTGATCGCCGCGACGAGCGCGAGATTGCGCGTGCTCGTGTCGCCGTGTCCACCCGCGTGGCTGTGACCGTCCGCACGATCGTGATCGGTCGCGTGATCGTGGTCGTGGCTCGTCTCGTGTCCGTGGCCACCGACCCCTCCACCGTTTTGCTCACCAGTGTGCGCTGGTGTATCGCTCATTACCGACTATCGGCTCTCCGGATGTATTAACTCTACTGTCAAAATGGCCCCAATTGCTGGCCATGATTATTAAATTTTTCGGCGTGGATTATTATCGATGGGCCGACCGTCCATTGCCGGTATCGATCATGAATCGGGAGCCGTCGTGCAGTCTGTATCGCTATCCGGTGACGTAACGCCTTTATCATGCGGGTTCGACCGTTAACGTGCATGAGTCAGTCGCATAATCGGGGTCTCATCGAGGACTTCGGGCGGTGGCGGGAGTTCGCGCCCGGCATGTGGGCGTGGATATTTCACAAGTTCACCGGCTGGGTGCTCATCGGCTACCTGTTCACCCACGTCGCCGTCCTGAGCACCGCGATCTCCGGCCCGCAGTTGTACACGACGACGCTGCGCTCGCTCGAAAGTCTGCTGTTGGTGCGCGTCCTCGAAGTGGGGCTGCTCGCCGTGGCGACCTTCCACATCATGAACGGGATCCGGCTGCTGTTCATCGATCTCGGCGTGGGTCTCGAATCACAGGACAAGAGCTTCTACGCATCGCTCGTGCTGACGGGTGCGATCGCCGTCGCGAGCGTGCCGACCTTCCTCTCGGGGGCCTTCTGAATGGCCGAACGTTATTCTTCATTCGATCGGCGCGGCTGGGCGTGGTTCCTCCAGCGACTGACCGCGGCGTTTCTCGTCATCGTACTCGCCTTCCATTTCATGCTGCTGCACTTCGTCAACCACGCCTACGAGATCACCTTCCTCGGCTCGCAGGCGCGGATGAGCCAGGTGGGCTATTTCATCACGATGGTGCTCTTCCTGGTGACGGCGACGTTCCACGGCGTCAACGGCGTGTTCAACGCGCTGGTGAACCAGGGGCTGAAGGGGACCCAGAAGAAGGTCGTCCTCGGCGTGCTGGCAATCGCCGGCCTGGGGCTCGTCATTCAGGGGATCCGACTCGCACTCGCGATGACGGGACTGGTGTAAACACATGAGTACACAGCTACAACGAACCGAAACCGAAGGGGACGAATCGCCACAAGAGCAGCGCCTCGAACGCAAGAGTCTCGCCGAGGGCGAACGCGAGGCCCAGCGCACTGAGGAGGAATCGACCGGTGACGAGACGCCGCACGTCCACCTCAAGGTGTTCCGCTACGATCCGGAGGTCGAGGCCAAGCGCGAACCGCGCTTCGACGACTTCCGCGTGCCCGCGCCGCAGGGGACGACCGTGCTCGACGCGCTGATGTACGCCCGCGACGAGTTCGACTCGACGCTCACCTTCCGCCACTCCTGTCGGCAGGCGGTCTGTGGCTCGGACGCGCTGTTCATCAACGGTTCACAGCGACTCGGCTGCCAGACGCAGATCCAGGATCTGGACCAGCGGCCCGTGCGCGTCGAACCGCTCCCCCACCAGGAGGTCGAGAAGGACCTCGTGGTGGACATGGAGCATTTCTACGACCAGATGGAGGCCGTCGAGCCGTACTTCCAGGGTGAGACGCCCGACGAGGAAGAGCAGCTCCAGAGCCGCGAGAACCGCGAGAAGGTGAAGATGAGCACGCGCTGTATCTGGTGTGGTGCCTGCCAGTCCTCGTGTAACATCGCCGCCGGCGACAACGAGTATCTCGGCCCCGCCGCGATCAACAAGGCCTACCGGTTCGCGATGGACGAGCGTGAGGACGATGACATCAAGAAACACCGGATGAACATCCTCGAACAGGAACACGGCGTCTGGCGCTGTCAGACCCAGTTCTCCTGTACCGAGGTCTGCCCGAAGGACATCCCGCTCACGGAGCACATCCAGGAGATGAAGCGCGAAGCGGTGAAGGACAACTTAAAATTCTGGTGACGTAATAGATTTATCTAGCACGGAGGCGAAGCACATGAAAATGGCGAGGACTTTTGCGGACTTCCACGGTTTCGAGGGCAAACACGAAGCGATAGACATCGACCGCACAGGTCTCGAACCAGCCGGCGAATACGACATTTCTTGAGAAATTCCGGAACTCGACGCCGGGCATGAACAACCTCAAGTCCGGGTAGCCCTCATCACGAACAAGGATGCACGAACACGACGTCATCGTGGTCGGCGCGGGCGGGGCCGGCCTTCGGGCGGCGGTCGCGGCGAACGAGGAGGGTGCGGACGTCGCCCTCGTCTCGAAACTCCATCCCGTGCGGAGCCACACGGGGGCCGCCGAGGGCGGGATCAACGCCGTGCTCCGGGATGGCGACTCCTTCGAGAGCCACGCCGAGGACACGATGAAGGGCTCGGACTACCTGGGCGATGCACCCGCCATCGAGACGCTCTGCCATCAGAGCCCCAAGGAGACCGTCCAGCTCGAACACTGGGGGATGGCCTTCTCGCGGGACGACGACGGCCGGATGAGCCAGCGCCCGTTCGGTGGGCTCTCCTTCCCCCGGACGACCTACGCCGGCGCGGAGACCGGTCATCACCTGCTGCACACGATGTACGAGCAGGTCGTCAAACGAGGCATCACGGTCTACGACGAGTGGTACGTCTCCCGCCTCGCCGTGACCGACCACGCGGAGCCCGAGGACCGCGAGTGCCACGGTGTCGTCGCCTACGACGTTCAAACTGGGAAAGTCGACGCGTTCAAGGCCCGCAACGGCGTGATCCTCGCGACGGGTGGGCCGGGGCAGGTCTACGACCACACCACGAACGCCGTCGCCAACACCGGTGACGGGCCCGCGATGGCCTACCGGGCTGGCGTTCCCCTGGAGGACATGGAGTTCATCCAGTTCCACCCGACGACGCTGCCCTCCACAGGAGTATTGATTACCGAGGGTGTCCGCGGCGAGGGTGGGATCCTCTACAACGCCGAGGGTGAGCGCTTCATGTTCGAGGGTGGCTACGCCAAGAACGTCGGCGAGCTCGCTTCCCGCGACGTCGTGGCGCGGGCGGAGCTCACCGAGATCAACGAGGGCCGGGGCTTCGAGGACGACTATGTCCATCTCGATATGCGCCACCTCGGCGAGGAGCGCATCACCGATCGGCTCGAAAACATCATCCATCTCTCCGAGGATTTCGAGGGAGTAAACCCACTGGAGGACCCGATGCGCGTCAAGCCCGGCCAGCACTACGCGATGGGCGGCATCGAGGTCTCGGAGAACGGCGAGACCTGCATCGGCGGGCTGTACGCCGCCGGCGAGTGTGCCTGCGTCTCGGTCCACGGCTCGAATCGCCTGGGCGGGAACGCGCTGCCCGAACTCATCGTCTTCGGCGCACGCGCGGGTCGTCACGCCGCCGGTAAGGAGATGGAAACCGCCGAGATCGAGACGGGCCCCGCCGCGAGCATCGGTTCCGGCGATGTCGACACCCCCGTCTCGCCAGGATCGATCGACACCTCCGAGGACGGTGTGGCCGCCGACGGCGGGCAGGCCGGCGACGATCGTGCGACCGACGGCGGTGCGGTGGTCGGTATGGACGAGACCGTCGAGCGCGCGCTCGATCAGGAACAGGCGCGCATCGAGCATCTCCTGGAGAAGGACGAGGGCGTCCAGCACGCTGATATCCGCTCGAAGCTTCAGGAGTCGATGACCGAGAACGTGAACGTCTTCCGCAACGAGGAGGGGCTGAAGCAGGCGCTGCGCGACATCCGCGAGGCCCGCGAGGCCTATCAGGATGTCTACGTCAACGACCCTTCGCGCACGTTCAACACCGATCTCCAGCACACGATCGAGACCAGGAATCTCATCGATCTCGCCGAGGCGATCACGCTCTCGGCGCTCGCCCGCACCGAGTTCCGGGGTGCACACTGGCGCGAGGAGTATCAGGACCGCGACGACGAGAACTGGATCAAACACACGATGCTCGCGTGGAACGAGGGATCGCCCGATCTCTACTACGCGCCGGTCATTCTCGACGGTGAGGACAAGAGCTACGAGCCGAAAGAACGACACTACTAACGCCACCGTTTTCCGGTTGGGTTCGTGCTCCGGCGCTCAGCTTTCATCTTACAGGAGAGGATCAGATCACGCCTCAATCGTGGTGATGGGGTGCCGGCTGGAGAACATCACGTCGCAAGCCGGTTGGAAGCCCCTCGTCTCTGCGAACGTTTCATCGATCCTGATTCTCTGCTGTCGAATCGCTCGTGATTGCCCGCCCCTGGCGGATGAAGGGCGAGCGCGACCAGCGGGAGCGCGAGGGCTTCGGCGGAGGGTGCTGTTGCGGTTTTGCGGGCGGTCGCGGAGAGTGGTAGTGTCCGCGCGAACGAAGCGAGGTTCGACCGGAGGGAGAACCTCGGTAGCGAACGGTGAACGGAGTGAACCGTGAGCAGTGAGCGCGGTTCACTGCGAGCGCCGTCAGGCGCGAGCAGGGAGTTTTCAGCGTACTTTTTGCGAGTAGCGAGGGACCTCCGGTCCCTCGTACCATGCGAGCGGGCCATGCGCGGCGCGTAGCGCCGCGAGTTCGAGGCGGCTTCGCCGCCTCGCACGCCCGCGAGCAGAGAGTGGTGCGCGCGAAGCGCGAACCCGACGAAGTAAAAAGGTACTAGTAGATGAGCTCGTCGTCGTTGTCGACCATGTAGAGGGTGCGTGCGGAGATGTTGACAGCGTGGTCGCCGACGCGTTCGAGATCGCGGATCGTGAGCAGCAGGCGGGAGACGTCGGCCATGAGCTGGTCGGTGTCGGCGGGATCGAGCTCCGATTCGATGAGATCGCGGACGACGATCTCCGAGGCACGCTCACAGAGCGCGTCGAGTTCGTTGTCGCGCTCGTCGATGGCGTAGCAAGCGTCGGTGTCGTTCTCGTCGTAGGCCGTCATCGCCGTCTCGACCATCTCCTGTGTGATGCCCCCGATGCCCTGGATGTCGACCTCGGGGAAGACGTCGCGTTCGGCCTGCAGGGTGTATTTGCCGAGATTGGTGGCGAGATCGGCGACCCGTTCGAGATCGGTGATGATCTTGAACGAGGCGGCGATGAAGCGGAGATCGCCGGCGACGGGCTGCTGGAGGGCGAAGAGATCGATGCAGCTCCGTTCGAGATCGAGATACATCCGGTTGATCTCGTCGTCACCTTCGATTACTTCGTGTGCGAGGCGTTCGTCCTTCGTCGAGAGCGCTTCGAGCCCCATCCGGAGGCGTTCGAGCACGATCTCGCTCATGTAGAGGACGTCCTCGCGGAGGCTGTCGAGCTGCTCCTGATAGCTTTCGCGGGGCATGTCGACCCGTCGGACCGTCCACCTAATGTACCCTTCGCCGAAATCGCCGTTCACACGCCGATCGGCGACCGATTTCGGATGAATAACGATTTCAATAGCGAACTATGTACCGCTTCAGAGCCGCAGCGTACGATTGGCAGCGATCAGTGGACGAAAGTCCAGCTGATTGCAAAATCTCGAATTTACTATATAGAATACACGGATTTATTGTGCCGGCGTGGCGATCTGGCGTATGGAGACGCGCAAGGTGCAGGTCACGGGTGGCTCGACGTACACCGTTTCGTTACCGAAGGGCTGGGCGACCGCCCACGGCGTCGAGGCCGGCGGCGAGATCGAGTTCTATCCCGAGGAGGGATCGCTGTTGCTCGCGCCGCGTACCGAGACCGAGAACGCCGAGGGAACGCTCGACGTGACGGGGTTGAACGACGGCGAACTCACCCGCGCGGTCGTGACGATGTACGTCAGCGGGTTCGACGTCATTACGCTCGAAACCGCGAGCGTCGATGCCGCCCAGCGCCGGACCATCCGGGAGACCGCTCAGGGGCTGGTGGGGCTCGAAATCATCGAGGAGACGGCTGAACACGTGAGCTTGCAGGATCTCCTCGATTCGGCGGAGCTGTCGATCCACAACGCCGTCACCCGGATGCGGCTGGTCGCGCTCACCATGCTCGACGACGCCGTGACGGCGCTGCGGACGGGCAACGAGGATCTGGCGGCCGACGTCATCGAACGCGACGACGACGTCGATCGGCTCTGGTATATGACCTCGCGCGTCTTCCGCGGCGCGCTTCGCCACCCGAGCGCAGCGTCCGACATCGGCCTGCCGCGCGAGACGTGTTTCGATTATCACACGAGCGCGCGCCAGCTCGAACGGGTTGGCGACCACGCGACCAAGATCGCCGATCTCGCGGGCGCGCTCGACGGCGTTCCCGACGACGCGGGCGAGGCGCTCGGGACGCTTCACAGCGACGCCGCGGCGGTCGTCGAGACGGCGATGGATGCGCTACTCACCGAGGATTCGGACGAGGCCGTCGAACTGGCCAACGAGGCGATGGCGGGCATCGAGACGGTCGACGAGCGTGCCCGCGAGGTGGATGACCTACTGCGAACGCTCGACCCCCAGCGCGTCAAACGGCTTGGCCTCGTCGCGGACTCGCTGTCGCGCAGCGCCGACTACGGTGGCAATATCGCCGAAACGGCGCTCCAAAAGGCCGCGCCGCGCCCGTAGGCAACAATAGGCCCGAAAGCACTGCGGACCCCGATGTGATCCGGTTCGTTTCCCTCCTTCTCCTCCTCGTTCATCCTGTCTTTCGACACCGACTGCGAATCGATGGTTGGTCGGTCGACAAACCGTCGATTCCAAACCGACCGGTCGGAAGGACCTTTGTCCATCGCACCCGTTCGGTCGGTATGCGCGATCTCGACGAGACCGATCTCGAACTGCTCGAACTGTTGCTGAGCGACGCGCGCCGGCCCTGGAGCGAGCTCGCCGAGGTCGTCGGCCTCTCGGCACCGGCGGTCGCCGACCGTGTCGAACGACTCCAGGAACGCGGCGTTCTCCGTCGGTTCACGGTCGATATCGACCGCTCGCAGCTTGGTGGCGGCGTTCCCGTGTTGCTCACGCTATCGGTAGCTTCGGAGGGATTCGAAGACGTTCGCGAGACGCTGCTCAACGCCGAAGCCGTCGAGTACGTGTTCACGACCGCCGAGGGCGACCTCCTCTGCTATGCGCGCATCGCAGACGGTGACGTTCCGTTCTGGCTCTCGCGGACGATCGAGACCGATCGCATCGCCGACTACGAGGTCCAATTGCTCACCGACGCCGAATGGCGACCCTCGACCGGCGGCACGGAGTTCGCGCTCACGTGTGCCGAGTGTGGCAACACGGTGACCAGCGAGGGCGTCGCGACCCGGATCGACGGCGATCTCTATCAGTTCTGCTGTCCCTCCTGCGAGGCGCGCTTCGAGGAGCAGTACGAGCAGTTCGAGGAAGGTGCTGCGTGATCGACTGAAACGATCGTTTTGGAACCGAAAGTCCGCCGGCGGGAATCTTCCTCGATCGTAACGGAAACCACGTTAAACGAGTATCGCGTAGCTACAACCGATGAGTAACCGAACCGCCCGACTCGACGTTCGGGGCATGAGCTGTGCGACGTGCGCCCAGTCGATAACGGAATCCGTGGAGGAACTCGTGGGGGTGAGCGAGGCGACCGTCAACTACGCGACCGACGAGGGAACCGTCGACTACGATCCCGACGCGGTGGGGCTTGCCGAGATCTACGCCGCGGTCGACGACGCCGGCTACGAGGCGGTGAGCAGCTCGACGTCGATCGCTATCACCGACATGTCGTGTGCGAACTGCGCCGAGACCAACCAGGAGGCGCTCGAAGCCGTGCCGGGCGTGCTTGCGGCGGAAGTCAACTACGCGACCGACGAGGCGACTGTCGAATACAACCCTGCCGACACCGACCGTGAGGACCTCTACGCGGCGATCGAGGACGCCGGCTACTCGCCCGTGCGCGACGACGGTAGCGGTGAGTCCGAACAGGAGCAGCGCGATGCCGCCCGTGAGGGCGAGATCCGCCGCCAGCTCCGGCTCACCCTGTTTGGCGCGGCGCTGTCGCTCCCGCTGATCGCGTTCATGGTCGAGAAGCTGCTGCTGGGCGGCGGCGCGCTCCCCGAGACGATCTTCGGCGTCGATTTCGGCTGGATCGAGTTCCTGCTCGCGACGCCCGTCCAGCTCGTGCTCGGGCGACCGTTCTACGAGAACGCGTACAACGCGCTCGTCAAGAATCGAACGGCGAACATGGACGTGCTGATCGCGCTCGGCTCCTCGACGGCCTACGTCTACTCGGTCGTCGTCCTGCTCGGGCTGCTCGCGGGCAGTCTCTACTTCGACACCGCCGCGCTGATCCTCGTGTTCATCACGTTCGGCAACTATCTCGAAGCCCGCTCGAAGGGCCAGGCCGGCGCGGCGCTCCAGCAGCTCCTGGAGATGGAGGCCGATACCGCGACGATCGTCGACGAGGACGGCAACGAAGAGGAAATCGCCCTCGACGAGGTCGATGTCGGTGACCGGATGAAGATCCGACCCGGCGAGAAGGTTCCCACGGACGGGACCGTCGTTTCGGGCCAGTCGGCGGTCGACGAGTCGATGGTCACCGGCGAGTCGGTGCCCGTCGAGAAGGGCGAGGGCGACGAGGTGGTCGGCTCGACGATCAACGAGAACGGCCTGCTGATCGTCGAGGCGACGAAGGTCGGCGCGGACACGGCGCTCCAGCAGATCGTTCAGACTGTGAAAGAGGCCCAGTCGCGCCAGCCCGACATCCAGAACCTCGCCGACCGCATCTCGTCGTATTTCGTCCCGATCGTGATCGCGAACGCGCTGCTGTGGGGCGTCGTCTGGTATCTGTTCCCCGAAGCGTTCGCCGGCTTCGTCGACTGGCTCCCGCTGTGGGGGCTCGTCGCTGGCGGACCCGCGATCGCCGGCGGCACGGTCTCGGTCTTCGAGTTCGCCGTGGTCGTGTTCGCCTCCGCAGTCCTGATCGCCTGTCCTTGCGCACTCGGGCTCGCGACCCCAGCAGCGACGATGGTCGGCACCTCGATCGGCGCGAAAAACGGCGTCCTGTTCAAGGGCGGCGATGTCCTCGAACGCGCCAAAGACGTCGACACGGTCGTCTTCGACAAGACCGGGACGCTCACTGAGGGCGAGATGGAGTTGACCGACGTCGTCCCGCTCGACGGTCGCTCCACCGACGGCGGCACCGAGACGGCGGCCGACGGGGGTACGCAGGCGATCGGTGGCGATCCGGAACCCGCCACCGATGAAATCGACGAGGAAACCGTGCTCCGGGCCGCCGCGAGTGCCGAATCCGGCAGCGAACACCCGCTCGCGCAGGCGATCGTCGAAGGGGCCCAAGAGCGTGGCATCGACCTTGCCGACCCCGAGGGGTTCGAGAACGTTCCCGGACAGGGCGTGCGCGCGACAGTTGATGGCGAGGAGGTGCTCGTCGGCAACCGGACGCTGCTGCGCGAGGCCGACATCGATCCCGAACCCGCCGTCGAGACGCTCGAACGGCTCGAAGGCGAGGGCAAGACGGCGATGCTGGTCGCACGCGTGCCCGCCGGCACGAGCGACGGCCGTCTCCTGGGCGTCGTGGCCGACGCCGACACGGTGAAGGAGAGCGCCAAAGAGGCGGTAGCGGCGCTGCAGGATCGTGACGTCACGACCCGGATGATCACCGGCGACAACGAACGGACGGCCGAGGCGGTTGCCGAGGCGGTCGGCATCGATCCTGACAACGTCCGTGCGGGCGTGCTCCCCGAGGACAAATCCGATGCGATCGACGACATCCAGCAGGATGGACGGCGGGCGATGATGGTCGGCGACGGCGTCAACGACGCGCCAGCGCTCGCGACCGCCTACGTCGGCACGGCGATCGGTTCGGGGACCGACGTGGCCATTGAGGCCGCCGACGTCACGCTGATGCGCGACGATCCGCTCGACGTGGTGAAGGCGATCCGCATCAGCGACGGGACGCTCCGGAAGATCAAGCAGAACCTCTTCTGGGCGCTCGGCTACAACACGGCGATGATCCCGCTCGCCTCGCTCGGGCTGCTCCAGCCCGCGCTCGCCGCCGCGGCGATGGCGTTTTCGTCGGTGTCGGTGCTCTCGAACAGCCTGCTGTTCCGGAACTACACCCCCGATCACGACTACGAACTGCTCGGGTTCCTTCGATAACCCGACGGTTCGTATCGGTACTGTGAATCGAATTCGTGCTCCGGTCTCCGCCCGTGATTTCTGACTACAGCGCCGATAGTCATCGCAGCAACCGTGACGAAATGGGCGTTCGACACCACCGTCGGATAGCCATCTTTAGGTGGATAGGATGGTGAGCGAACACATGCCGAATCCCGATCTGGATCGGTTCACCTCACGTCGTTCGACCGTCTACGCGAACGATGGTATCGTCGCCACCAGCCAACCGCTCGCCGCCGAGGCCGGCGTCGAACTCCTTCGGGATGGTGGCAACGCCTTCGACGCCGCCGTGGCAGTCGCCGCCGCGCTCAACGTCGTCGAGCCGATGAGCACCGGACTGGGTGGCGACACGTTCGCACTCTATCGGACCGCCGACGGCGAGGTCGGCTCGATGCGGGCCTGTGGCGGCGCGCCGGCCGATGCGACCATCGAGAACGTTCGCCAGTCCGTGCGCGATCACGAGGAGTCGGCGTCGTGGTATCCCGAAAACCGCGGCTATGCGGTCGATAGCAGCGACGACTCCGACGACCTCAGCATGCCGTTTCTCGGCCCGCACGCCGTCACGGTGCCGGGCAGCGCGCGCGGCTGGGAGGCGACCGTCGAGCGCTACGGCCGGCGCTCGCTCGGCGATACACTCCAGCCCGCGATCCGCTACGCGACCGATGGCTACCCCGTCTCGGAGGTCATCGCCCACGAGTGGCAGGCCGCAGAGAATTTGTTCACCGACAGCCACGCCGTCGACGCCTATCTCAACGACGGCGCTGCCCCCGCAGCCGGCGAGCAGATTCGCCTCCCACGCCTCGGCGAGAGCCTCGCAACGATCGCCGAGCGGGGTGCGGACGCGTTCTACGAGGGTGAGATCGCCGACGCGATCGTCGACGAGATCCAGGGGAAGGGCGGCTTCCTCTCGCATGCAGATCTCGCGGCGTTCGAAGTCGAGTTCCCCGACCCGGTCTCGACGCGCTATCACGGTGCGGAGGTGTACGAACTCCCGCCGAACAATCAGGGACTCATCGCGCTCGAAGCGCTCAACATCGCCGAGGAGATCGACGCCGGCGCACAGCCGCTGGAGTCGCCCGAGCGCGTCCACTACTTCGCCGAAGCGATGAAGCGTGCCTTTCACGATGGCCATCGATACATCACCGATCCCGACCACGTGGACGTGCCGCCGCTCGCCTCACGAGAGTGGGCCACGCGACGCGCGACGGACATCGGCGCGGCCGCGAGCGATGTGAGTTTCGGGGTGCCCGACAGCCACGCCGAGGACGCCGATACCGTTCTGGTCTCCGTTGCCGACGGCGAGGGCAACGTCGTCTCGCTCATCAACTCGCTGTTCGCCGGTTTCGGCTCCAGTCTCGTCGCCAACGGAACGGGGATCACCCTCCAGAACCGTGGTGCCTCGTTCTCGCTCGATCCCGAGCATCCGAACAGCCTCGCGCCGGGCAAGCGTCCGTTCCACACGCTCATCCCCGGCGTCGTCGATTTCGCGCCCGAGGAAAGCAAGGACGATTGGGCGGCCTTCGGCGTCATGGGTGGGTTCATGCAGCCTCAAGGCCACGTGCAGGTGATCTCGAATCTCGTCGATCACGATCTTCCCCTCCAGGCGGCGCTCGATCGCCCACGCTGGCGCTACCGCGAGGACGGATCACTCGCCGTCGAAGGTCGTATCGGTGGCCATCTCGCGACGAAACTCGCTCGCATGGGTCACGACGTGCGCATCGACACGCCGACGCAGTTCGGTGGCGCACAGATCGCGCGAAACAACGAGGGTACCCTTTCGGGCGCGACCGAACCGCGAAAGGACGGCACGGTCGCCGGCTACTGACGCGCTCTCAGCGTATTTTGTCAGGATCGGCCGGGCGGTCTGAGCGCGAACGCGCCGATGCCCGCCAGCAGCGAGAGCCCGCCGCCGATGAGGAACGTCGTCGACCAGCCGACGATGGTGATGAGGAAGCCGGCGACGACGCCACCGAGGGTGCCGCCAGCGACCTTCCCCATGTAGACCAGCGCGTAGTTGCTCGACGAGTTCGTCTGTCCGTAGTAGTCGCCGACGATGCTTGGAAAGAGCGCGAACTGCGGGCTCCAGAAGAACGTGGTGACGATCACGGCGGCGACGAAGCCGATGCCGGAGCCGAGCTGAGCGAACCAGACGAGCGCGAACAGTCCGACACCGGTGAGGATCGCCGACGCGAGGATGGCGCGCCGGCGTGAAAACCGATCCGAGATGCCGCCGACGACGACGCGGCTGAGGCCGCCGACGAGCGCGAGGATCGTCGCCGAGGCGGTGGCGACCGTCGCCGCGAGACCGAACTGCTGGGCGAACGAGACGACCTTCGCCGTCAGCATCAGCCCGGCCGTGTTGACGAACGCGAACATGACGAGCAGATCCCAGAACTGCCAGGTACGTAGCATCTCGCGCCAGGTGTAGTCGTTTCCCGAGTGTGCAGCTGTCGCGGCCTGCCCGCCGTCGGTTCGTCCCGGAAGCCAGTCGGTTGGCGGGTCGCGGAGCACGACCGCGCCGACGAGGATGCCGACACCGATGAGCAGCCCCATGTTGCGAACCACCGCGGAGTAGCCGCCGACGGTCGTGTTCGCACGGACGTAGGGGATGAACGCGGCGCTGCCGGCGGCAAAGGCCATCGTGCCGATGCCCGTGGTGAGCCCGCGCCGGTCGGGGAACCACTTGAGCGCGGTGTTGATCGAGACGGTGTAGACGATGCCGACGCCGATCGCACCGAGCGAGTAGAGCACGTAGACCTGCCAGAGTTCGGTCGCGTAGGCGAGACCGAAATAGCCGCCGCCGGCGAGCACGCCGGCGAGCAGGCTGATGCGGCGCGGGCCGTGGCTGTCACGCCACGTCCCGACGGGGAACTGTGAGATCGATTGGAAGGCGACGAACAGGGTAAACACGAGCCCGAGCGCCGACAGCTGGAGATCCAGATCGGCCGCCAGCGGCCCCTCGATCGACGACCAGACGTACTGGTAGGGACTGATGAGTGCCATCATCACCGCGGCAGCGGCGATCTGCCACCAGCGCGAGTAGCCGAGCGCTTCGCGTGCGCGGGCGCTATAGTCGACGTCGCTCGATTCGGCCGCGGACGACATCAGTCCGCCGACCGCCCGACGGCGGGACGATCGAACGGAGCACTACTGACCGTGTGAGAACGATGCATACGGTTGCTCGGTCTCGATTCGGAATAAATCTGCTGAAACGGAAATTCCCGTACAGAACACCGATTCAGACCTCGTCGCGGTCGGTGAAGGTGTATCGTCGCGCGATCGCTCCGTCTTCGAACTCGTGGATATCGGCGAAACCGAACCCGACGCGCTCGCCGTTCTGCCGACCGGAGAACGAACCCCGTACGGCGACCGTATCGCCATCGACGACCACGTCGTGGACCTCGTGGGAGCCGTCGTCGAGCGGGCGACCCTCCTCGTAGAAGGTCCGCAGCGCGTCGCGGCCCTCGATGGCGTCCTGGCCGGGGCGCTCGTAGCTGACGTCATCGGCGAACAGCGCGACGAGGTCGTCGTAGTTCTCGGCGTCGACGAGTTCGTAGTACCGCCGGACCACGGTTTCGGGATCGGCCATGCGTCGGCTACCGCTTCCAACGGGAAACGTTCTCGGGACGGACGGCCGATCGTCGGGCTCTCAGGCGGAGTCGTGATCACCGAGCAACACGCTCCGCGGAACATCGAGGCGGACGAGCAGCGGGAGCGTCACGATCACGACGCCGGCTTCGAGCGCCGCGGCGGCGAAAAAGGCCGCGCCGAAGCCGAAACTGTCGGCGATCGCGCCGCCGCCGACGGTGCCGACGAGGAAGCCGAGGCTGCCGAAGACGTTGAACCCGCCCATCGCCGTGCCGCGGTCGGTCGCGAGGTCGGTGACGAGCGCCATCGTCGCCGGGGCGACGAGTGCGCCAGCGACGCCGAGAAGAACCATCGTCGCGCCGGCGATCTCGACCGTCGGGGCGAGATAGACGGCGAGCACCGCGCCGCCGTAGAGTACCGATCCGGCGACGACGGGGAGCAGGCGGCCGATCCGGTCGGAGAGCCGGCCCATCGGGTACTGGCCGAGCGCGAACGGCGCGAAGAACAGTCCGAGCACGAGCCCCGCCGTGCCGGCATCGAGGCCGAAGGTTTGCCTGAAGTAGAGCGTGCCGACGAGCGCGAAGAACCCTGCGGTAAAGCGGTCGGCGAAGCCGAACAGGTAGGGCAGCCCGAGCGCCGGGCGATCGGTGAGCCCCGAGAGCGCCGCCCCGATGCCGCCTCGCCGGCTCTCGACCGTACGATCCGACAGTCGCACTGCGAGCAGCGCGACGAGGCAGAGCAGACCGGCGGCGACGACCAGCGGGACGAGCGGGCCCACGGCCGAGAGCTGGCCGCCGAGCGGTGCGCCGAGTGCCGTTCCCGAGCCGATGGCGATGCCCGCCGCACCCATGTTCCGGCCGTGCCCGCCCTCCATGTCCATCAGCATCGTTATCGACAGCGAGAACGCTCCGATGGTGAAACTCCCCTCGACGAAGCGGACGAGGAGCATCGTCGTGAAGCCGATCTCGGTGAACCACGCGAGCCCGACCAGGAGCGCGTAGCTCGCCACGCCGCCGAGCGCGCCGGCGACGATGAACCGGGTTCGGCGGCCGCCGGCATCGCTCAGCGCGCCCCAGACGCCGGCGAAAAGGACGAAACCCGCGTACTCGGCAGCGAGAAACCACGTGCTCGCGTCGAGCGTCGTCTGCGCACCGAGTGCAGCGACGAGCTCCGGCACGCCAGGATAGAGTGCCACCTGCCCGAACATGACGGCGAAGATCATCGCCGCGAGCGTGGCACGGTCGGTGTTCACGGCGGTCGTACGGTCGAGACGCGGATAAAGCGACTGGAACGCCATCGCACGACGGGCTGCACGGCTCAGTCGTGGCCCGAGACGGGTACCGGTTCGTAGGGCTCTTCGAGATATTCTTGGTCGCTCTCCGACAGCGAGATGTCGAGCGCTGCGACGGCCTGTTCCAGGTGTTCGATGCTCGTCGTACCGACGATCGGCGCGTCGACCCACTCCTTGTGCAGCAGCCACGCGAGCGAGATCTGCGCCATCGTGACGTCCTTTTCGTCGGCGAGTTCCTGGACGCGCTCGTTGATCTCCCGCCCGCCGCCCGCGCGGTAGGGATGCTCGTAGAGGTGTTCCTCGCTCGCGCCGCGGTCGGTCGCGCCGATCTCCTCGTGCGGACGAGTGAGGTAGCCGCGCGCGAGCGGGCTCCACGGCATGACGCCGATGCCCTCCTTCTCGGTGAGCGGGAGCATCTCGCGCTCTTCCTCGCGATAGACGAGATTGTAGTGGTTCTGCATCGTCACGAACCGTTCGAGGGTCTCCACTCGGCTCGTGTGCAGCGCGTCGGCGAACTGGTGGGCCCACATCGACGAGCCGCCGATATATCTGGCTTTCCCCCGGCGCACCGCGTCGTCGAGTGCGCCGAGCGTCTCGTCGATCGGCGTGTTCTCGTCCCAGCGGTGGGTCTGGTAGAGGTCGATCGTGTCCATTCCGAGCCTGTCGAGGCTGTTATCGAGTTCTTGCTCGATGGCCTTTCTGGAGTGTCCGCCGGCGTTCGGATTGTCTTCGTCCATCGGATGATAGACCTTCGTGGCGACGACCGGCCAGTCGCGATCGTAGCCCGCGAGCGCGTTGCCGAGCACGCGCTCTGATTCGCCGAGCGAGTACATGTTCGCTGTGTCGAAGAAGTTGATGCCGAGGTCGATCGCGCGCTCGATGATCTCGTGGCTCTCCTCTTCTTCGAGCACCCAGTCACGCCACTCCGAGCTGCCGAAGCTCATACAGCCGAGACAGAGCCGACTGACCTCCATGCCCGTGTCACCGAGGGTCGTGTATTCCATAGCATGTCATCGGCGGCCGCTGGGAAAAGTCGTAGCATCGACCCGAGATCAACGTCGCCGTCATCGACCCACGGTATATGCTGCCCGAACTCCGACACGTGTCGTGAACCCAGCCATCGAGCGTACGCCCGACGGCCGTCGGCTCGTGATTTCGCAACCTATCGACGCGCCCGCCGAGACCGTTTGGTCGATCCTCACCGATACCGACCGCTGGCCCGAGTGGGGACCGTCGATCGCGGCCGTCGACTGTCCCGACCGATTCATCCATGAGGGATCGCGTGGCCACGTCGAAACCGTGGGTCCCGGCGCACTACTCCCGAGTCTGCCGGACAGCGGACTACGGGTTCCGTTTCGCGTTACGAGCTGCGCCGATCGTCGGTGGACGTGGCGCGTCGCCGGCGTTCCGGCGACCGGCCATCGGGTCGAACCTGTGGGAGAGAACTGTCGAGCGGCGTTCGAGATCCCGTTGCCTGCGGCGGCGTACGCACCCGTCTGTCGGCGGGCGCTGGTCGCGATCGAACGACTCGCCGGCGACGCTACTGGCTGACGAGTACGTCGCTGACCGGTCGGAGATCTTCTTTCAGTCCTGTGCCGTCGCAGTCGTCGTTCGGACAGTCGTATCGCCAACCGTCCGTCGTCGCATACCGCTCGGCGAAGCGCTCGCCACATACCTCACACACCAACTGTGCGTCCGAGCAGACGTCGCGGTGGAGTTCGAGTTCGAGCTCGCTGCTAAAGGTCCGCTTGCAGTTCCTGCAGGTCCGGGTCATACTTGCTGATTCTCAGTCGCGGGATATATGCGTGCCGCTTTTTTCGCCGTTGCCCGTCCGCGGGAGTTTTGCCCGCGCGGGGCGAAGAATGGCTATGGCCACCTACGAGCGCGAGACGTACCTGCGCGCGCCCTTCGAGGACGTCTGGGAGTTCCACTCGGCGACCACTGGGTTGACGGCGGTCACACCACGGTTCATGAACCTCCGAGTGGAGGCCTCGCGCGGCCCGGACGGTGAACCCGACCCCGACATCTTGAAAGAGGGCTCCGAGATCGACCTCTCGATGCGCCCGTTCGGTGTCGGCCCGCGACAGGGCTGGACCTCCCGGATCGTCGAGCGACGGCGCGACGGCGATGCCGGGCTGTTCCGGGATACGATGCACGACGGCCCGTTCGAGCGCTGGGTCCACACCCACAGTTTCTACGCCGACGCCGGCGGGACGATCCTCCGTGATCGTGTGGAGTACCGACTCCCCTGTGGCGAGCTCGGCCGCCTCGCCGAACCCTTTGGCGACATCGGTTTCGAGCCGATGTTCCGCTATCGCCACCGCGAGACCAAACGCAGACTGGAATAGCTCCGACGCCTGTGCGAATCGTACCGTGTTTAACCCAGCGGACGGATCGGTATCTATGAGCGACCCACAACAGGACCTCGGGATCACCGAATCGAAGGAACACAGCCCCGGCGAGTGGTACGCCGAACTCGTCCAGAAGGCGGGGCTCGCCGACTACGCGCCGATGGGGGGGTTCATCGTCACTCGTCCCCGTGGCTACGCCCTCTGGGAGGGAATCCAGGACCATCTCGACGGCTGGTTCAAGGACACGGGCGTCCAGAACAGCTACTTCCCGATGTTCATCCCCGAGAGCTATCTCGAACGGGAAAAGGAGATCGTCGAGGGGTTCGACCCCGAGGTCGCGTGGGTGACGGAGGCGGGCAACGACGAGCTCGACGAGCGCCTCGCGGTCCGCCCGACCAGCGAGTCGATCATCACGCCGTTCATGAGCCAGTGGATCCGGAGCCACCGCGACCTCCCGATGCGGCTCAACCAGTGGTGTTCGGTGGTCCGCTGGGAGGCGACGGACACGAAACCGTTCTTCCGCACCAAGGAGTTCCTCTGGCAAGAGGGTCACACCGCCCACCGCGACGGCGAGAGCGCGTGGGAGGAGACGATGCTCCGACTGGAGCAGTACCGCCGCCTCCACGAAGAGGTGCTCGCGATCCCGGTTCTGGAGGGTCGCAAACCGGAACACGACAAGTTCCCCGGGGCCGAGACGACGACCGCCGTGCAGTCGCTGATGCCCGACGGGAAATCGCTCCAGGCGGCGACGAGTCACTACCTGGGCGACGGATTCGCCGAGGCGTTCGACGTGACCTACGTCGACGAGGACGAGAACGAACACGTCGCCCACACTGCCTCGTGGGGCCTCTCCTGGCGCGCGCTCGGCGGGATGGTCATGACCCATTCGGACGATCAGGGGCTCGTGCTCCCGCCCGCGATCGCGCCCGAACAGGTCGTCGTCGTGCCCATCTGGCAGGAGGACACCCAGGAGGAGGTGCTCGACTACGCCGCCGAGCTCGCGGCGGAGCTCGATGAAGCCGGTCTGCGGGTCGAACTCGACGACCGCGACGGGCGCAACCCCGGCTTCAAGTTCAACGAATGGGAGCTCAACGGCGTTCCGCTGCGCATCGAGATCGGGCCGAACGAGGTCGAGGACGAGGAGGCGACGCTCGTCCACCGCCCGGACGGCGAATCGATCGTCGAGACACGGGACGAGATCGCCGAAACGGTCGAGGACCATCTCGACACCGTCTACGCGAAACTGTACGCCGCCGCCGAGGATGAGTTGGAGGAGAACGTCCGCGAGGCCGAGAGCCGCAACGAGCTGCTCGGTACGATCGGCCAACACGGTGGCTACGTCAAGACCGCCTGGTGTGGCGAGGAAGGCTGCGAGACCGAGATCAAAGACGAGATCGCCGCCGAGATCGTGATGGTCCCGCTCGACGAGGACGAGGGGCCGATCGACGACACGTGTGCGATCTGTGGCGACGACGCGACCGAGACGGCCTACTTCGCCAAATCCTACTGAGGAGTTCCACCAATTCGTCTCCTCTCTCTTTCGGCGCTAACGACCCGCAACGACACGCACTGTCGCCCTTATTTGGTATTAGCACACATTTAGTCCTTCAGGGTTAACCTCTTATACATGACCGGAAGACTCGGGTGCAGATGGTTAACACACACCCCTCTGGAGAGCAGTCGGCGGCCACGGGACTGGCCGATCCGTCCGAGCAGCGCGCGAACTGCGGCGTCGGGGTCGTCATGGACCTCGACGGGGAGGGGGGCCACTCGGTCGTCGCCGATGGGCTCGACCTCCTCTCGAACCTCGAACATCGCGGCACGACCGGCGCGGAGGAGAACACCGGTGACGGTGCGGGTGTCATGCTCCAGACGCCCCACGACTTTTTCGCCGACGAACTCCCGATCGACCTTCCCGAGATCTATGCCGTCGGATCGCTGTTCTTCCCGCAGGACGACGCCGAGCGCGAGGCGCTCCAGGAACTCGTCGCCGACGCACTCGCCGAGCACGGTCTCTCGGTCGCCCACTGGCGGGCGGTCCCGACGGACAACGCGGAGCTGGGCCGGACGGCGATCGATTCCGAACCCACGGTCTCTCAGGCGATCGTCGTCCCCGAGGACGACCTCGCTACCGACGAGTTCGACACGCGGCTCTACGTCGGTCGTCGGACGGTCGAAAAGCGCGTCGCCAAGCGTGCGCCCGCGGGCCACGAGCGGTTCTACGTCTGCTCGCTCGACCGCCAGACGCTCGTCTACAAGGGGCTGCTGAAGGGCGACCAGCTCGGCGGCTACTACCCCGACCTTCGGGACTCGCGGCTCGCCTCGACGTTCGTCATGGTCCACGCGCGGTTTTCGACCAACACGCTCGGCGCGTGGCATCTCGCCCATCCCTACCGCCGGACGATCCACAACGGCGAGATCAACACGATTCAGGGCAACGTCAACTGGATGCGCGCCCGCGAGACCGATATCGAGACCGACGAGTTCGACGTCGATGCGGTCAGGCCGGTGATCGCCGACACCGAGCAGTCCGACACCGCGAGCGTCGACAACGCGCTCGAACTCCTCCTGGAATCGGGTCGCGAGCTCCCGCACGCGCTCAGGCTGCTGATCCCGGAGGCGTTCCGCGGCGACGAACACGAGATGAGCGACGAGCGCCGTGCGTTCTACGATTTCCATGCCTCACTGTCCGAACCGTGGGACGGGCCGGCGTTGGTGGCGGCGACAGACGGCGAACGGGTCGGCGCGGTGCTCGATCGCAACGGCTTCCGGCCCTGTCGCTACGACGTGACGACCGATGGACAGCTCGTGATGGCCTCCGAAACCGGGGCGCTCGATCTCGACCCGGCGAACGTCGCCGAGCGTGGTCGTCTCGAACCCGGCCAGCTGTTCCTCGCCGATCCCGAGGAAGGACGCGTTCTGCCTGACGAGGAAGTGTTCGGGGAGCTGACCGACGAGGACTACGGCGAGTGGATCGACGAGGAGCAGGTCGATCTCGCCGGGCTCGTCGACGCGACAGGTGATCGTCGAGGGGGCTCGAAGCACGAGAACGACATCGATCTCCGCAGTCGACAAGCGCTCTACGGCTACACACATGACGAGCTCGACAACTTGCTCGAACCGATGGCGACCAAGGGAAAGGATCCGGTCGGTTCGATGGGCGACGACACACCCCTTTCGGTGCTCTCGCAGTTCAATCGCCCGCTGTTCAGCTACTTCAAGCAGCTGTTCGCGCAGGTGACGAACCCGCCGCTCGACTACATCCGCGAGGAGCTGGTAACGTCGCTCGAAACGCGCCTCGGCCACCAGCGCAATCTGCTCGCCGAGTCGCCGGCCCACGCCCGCCAGCTCGTCGCCGACTCGCCCGTTCTCTCGAACGACGAGACGGCAGCGATCAGAGGGATGGGCGGCGAGGCAGCCAACGAAATGAAGAGCCGAGTTGTCGACATCACCTACGACGTCGACGGCGACCTCGAATCGGCCGTCGAGCGCGTGCGACGCGAGGCGACCGCAGCCGCCGACGAGAACGATATCCTGATTCTCTCGGATCGGGCGGCGAGCGACGAGCGAGTACCGATCCCGTCGTTGCTGGCGACCGGTGCCGTCCACCATCACCTGGTGCGCAACGGCCGCCGCAACCGCGTCGAACTCGTCGTCGAATCGGCCGATCCGCGTACCGTTCACCACGTCGCGGCGCTGATCGGCTACGGTGCGGGTGCGGTCAACCCCTATCTCGCCTACCGGACGATCGCAGATCTCACGCGTGGCGCGGACGGTGCCGATCGCGATGCGGCCGTCGCGGCCTACCGGGGTGCGCTCGAAGACGGTCTCCTGAAGACCATGTCGAAGATGGGGATCTCCACAGTCCAAAGCTACCAGGGTGCCCAGATCTTCGAGGCAGTCGGATTGGATTCCGATTTCGTCGCCGACTACTTCGAGGGGACGACCGCCCGCACGGAGGGTATCGGCCTCGCGGAGATCGAAGATGATCTCGAAGACCGCCACGCGGTCGCGTTCGGCGACCAGCCCGATATCGAACGGCAGGGCGAGTACGAACACCGCTCGGATGGGATCTTCCACGAGTGGAACCCGCAAACCGTCGGCACGCTCCAGCAGGCCGTCAGACAGGGCGACTACGAGCAGTACGGGGAGTTCGCCCGCCTGATGAACGAGCAGAACGAGCAGCTCCAGACGCTGCGTGGTCTGCTCGAATTCGACAGCGAGCGCGAGTCGATTCCAGTAGGGGAGGTCGAACCGATCCACGAAATCGTCGAGCGGTTCTCGACGGCAGCGATGAGCCTCGGCAGTCTCTCGCCGGAGATGCACGAGACGAACGCGATCGCGATGAACAGGCTGGGCGCGAAATCGAACACCGGCGAGGGTGGCGAGCCGCCAGCACGGTTCGACACCGAAAAAGAGTGTCCGGTCAAGCAGGTCGCGTCGGGTCGGTTCGGCGTCACTTCGGAGTATCTCACATCGGCCGACGAGATACAGATCAAGATGGCCCAGGGCTCCAAACCCGGTGAGGGCGGCCATCTCCCCGGGAAGAAGGTCAACGAGATGATCGCCCACGTCAGATACGCGACGCCGGGCGTGGGCCTCATCTCGCCGCCGCCACTGCACGACATCTACTCGATCGAGGATCTGAAGCAGCTGATTCACGATCTGAAGGCGGCGAACCCCGAGGCGGACGTCAACGTGAAACTCGTCTCGGAGGCGGGCATCGGCACGATCGCGGCGGGCGTGGCGAAGGCCAACGCCGACGTCGTCCACATCTCGGGCCACTCGGGAGGCACGGGCGCGAGCCCGCGCACCTCGATCAAGAACGCCGGGCTTCCCTGGGAGCTCGGACTGGCCGAGGCGAACCAGCTGCTCCGCGAGACCCGACTCCGCTCGCGCATCCGGGTCTCGGCCGACGGCGGGATGAAGACCGGTCGTGACGTGGCCGTCGCGGCGCTCCTGGGTGCCGAGGAGTACGTGTTCGGGACCGCCTCCCTCGTCACCTCGGGCTGCGTGATGGCCCGGCAGTGCCACGAAAACACCTGTCCGGTCGGCGTCGCCACCCAGCGCGAGGAGCTCAGGGACCGGTTCCCCGGCGAACCCGAACACGTCGTCAACTACATGACGTTCATCGCACAGGAACTCCGCGAGATCATGGCCGAGCTCGGCTTCGCAACGGTCGAGGAGATGATCGGCCGGCCCGAGTTCCTGAGCCAGCGCGAGGACGTCGCCAACGAGAAGGCCAGGAAGCTCGATCTCTCATCGATGCTCGCCGAGCCGCGCAGCGACGGCGAGCCGGGCACCGAACGCACGAAGGTACGGGAACAGACCCACGAGATCGACGAGCAGCTGGACCACGAGCTGATCGCCGACGCCGAGGCGGCGATCCAGGATGGAAAACCCGTCTCGCTCAGTCGGGAGATCTCGAACGCCGATCGCGCGGTCGGCGCGCTGCTCTCCCATCACATTTCCCGCGAGCACGGCGGTGACGGTCTCGCCGAGGATTCCATAACCGTGGACTTCGACGGGACTGCCGGCCAGAGCTTCGGGGCCTTTCTCGCCGCGGGCGTAACGATGCATCTGACCGGGACCGCCAACGACTACGTGGGCAAGGGGCTCTCGAGCGGCAAACTCGTCGTGAACACGCCGCCGACCGCGCCCTACGAACCCGGGGCGAACAGTCTCATCGGCAACGTCGCCCTCTACGGCGCGACCGAGGGCGAGGTGTACGTCAACGGAAAGGCCGGCGAGCGGTTCGCGGTGCGCAACTCCGGGGTAAAGGGTGTCGTCGAGTCGGTCGGCGACCACGGTTGCGAGTACATGACCGGGGGAGCGATCGCGGTGCTCGGCGAGACGGGCAAGAACTTCGCGGCCGGCATGAGCGGCGGCGTCGCGTACGTGCTCGACAGGGCGGGCGAGTTCGAATCGCGCGTCAACCACGGCATGGTGCGGACGACCGCCGAACTCGACGAGAAGGACGAGCGGATGCTCCGCCGGCTGGTCGAAAACCACGTCACCTACACCGGTTCCGACAGAGGACAGTCCGTTCTCGACAACTGGGACGAGGAGCTGGCGGACTTCGTGAAGGTGATGCCCGAGGCCTACGCCGACGTCATCGACGAGCGCGAGGGCGCGGACGTACGGACACGGCCGCCCACCGCGGCAGCGCTCGACACCGACGGCCGGCCGGTCGCGGAAGGCGGTGCTGACTGAGAGCCACGACCGACCCGATCAGTCGCTGGCGTCCAAGAGCTGCTCTCGAACCGCCGCACGCTCGACGGTGCCCGAAGCGGTGCGGGGGAGTTCGTCGGCGAACGCGATCGTCCGTGGGAGTTTGAAGCCGGCGAGGCGCTCGCGGCAGTAATCTCGAACCATCTCCGCGTCGGCAACATCGCCGACGACGAGCGCGCCGACGCGCTCGCCCCAGTCTGAATCGGGGAGACCGACCACGCCGGCGTCGTCGATGGCCGGATGGGACCGGAGCATGCGGGCGATCTCTCCGGGTGCGACGAGTTCCCCACCTGTCGAGATCATCTCGTCGCGCCGCCCCGTCACCCAGAGCCGTCCGCCAGCGTCGCGATGGCCGACGTCGCCGGTGTGAAAGCCACGGTCGGAGAACGCCCGCGCGGTCGCGTCGGGATCGTTGTAGTAGCCCGCGAACACCGTCGGGCCAGACACGACGAGTTCGCCCGTTTCGCCGGTATCGACGGGTTTCCCGTCGCCGTCGAGAACCGAGAGATCGGTGCTCAGGAGTGGGCGACCGACCGTACCGGTGTGGGCGAACGCCTCCTGGGGACGGGCGGTGGCGACCTGCGAGGCCGTCTCGGTCATGCCGTAGGTGGGGTGGACGGGAACGCCCCGCTCCTCGCAGCGCTCGATGAGTTCTTCCGAGGCGGGCGCACCGCCCAAGAGGACGAACCGGAGCGAGTCGGCGAGCGACCCTGCATCGAGCAGCCGGCGGAGCATCGTCGGCACGAGCGAGATCCCGGTGCAGTCGAACCGTTCGAGCGCGCCGAGCGTCGTCTCGGCATCGAATTCGCCCGAAACGACGACGGCCGTCCCGTAGAGCGCGGAGCGAACGATCGGCGCGAGCCCGCCCATGTGGTAGACCGCGAGCGGGTCGAACCAGCGGTCGTCGGGCGTGATGCCGAGCCGGAACGCCGAGGCGACGGCGCTCGCACGGAGATTTTCGGTCGTGAGCACGACGAGCTTCGGCTCGCCGGTCGTCCCCGACGTGGCGAGCATGACCGCCGGCTCGTCGGCCTCGCGCGAGGCAGGCGCGAACTCCGCCGGCGAAACGCTGTCGAGAGCGGTGATCGCCGCATGCTCCGTGTCGTCGACGGAGGCGATCGGAACGTCCGCCGAGAGCCCGACGGCGGTGTCGGCGGTGTCCGCCCCGCAGACGAGCGTCGTGAGCTCAGCACGCTCGACGTGACTGTCGAGTTCGGCGGGCGTGAGACGCGTGTTCAAGGGAACGAGCACGCAGCCGAGGCGCGCGGCCGCGTGGACGAGGACGACCGTCGCGGGCCGGGTTTCGAGCAGGCAGCCGAGATGCTTGCCCGCGACCCCGAGCGCCGCGAGCCGGCCGGCGACCTGCTCGACGCGCTCGTCGAGGTCGCGGTACGTCCACTCCCTTCCCCCGATCCCGACGAGCGCGGTCGCGTCGGGCGAGGCCTGTACGCGCCGGGCAAGCACGTCGGTCATCCGTCCTCCAGTGGCGCGTTGCCCGGTTCCTGTGGCACGCGCGCACGACCATCGATGATCGGTGCCGGATCCGGAACGAGGTCCTCGGCGAGCCGATCGGCGGTCGCGAGCCCGGCCGCCGGCGGGTCGGGGAGACTCGCCGCGACGTGGACGGCCCCCGTCCGTGCGAGCGCGCCGTCGATCGTCGTCGTGAGCACCGCCTCGCAGCCGGCCGCGCGGGCAGCAAGTACGGCCGTCCGCGCGCGATCCGGCCCGCCGAGCGCCATCGGTTTCACTATCAGAACGTCCGCGGCGTCGGCGGCGAGAACGCGCTCGACGGAGTGGGTCGCGAGCGATTCGTCGAGCGCGATCGGCAGCCGTCCCCGGAGATCCGTGTGGCCGGCGAGGTCGTCCGCGGGAAGGGGCTGTTCGACGTACGCGAGCCCTGCGTCGGCGAACCCGTCGAACGCTGCGCGTGCTGTCTCGCGATCCCACGCGCCGTTCGCGTCCGCACGGAGCTCGACGTCTTCGCCGATCGCGTTTCGGACGGCGGCGACGCGCTCTATGTCCTCCGCGACCGCCCGCGCCCCGACCTTGATCTTGAGAGTCTCGAACCCCCGTTCGACGGCCGCGGTGGCTTCGGCGACGGTTTCGTCGGCCGAGCCGTCGCCGATCGTCGCGTTCACCGGGATCTCGTTCATTGGATCACCGCCGAGATGGCGGTAGAGCGGGAGATCGGCGGCACGCGAGCGAGCATCGGCAAGCGCGAGCGCGAGCCCGTGGCGGGCAGCCGGCGTTCCGTCGAGCGTGTCAAGGGCTGCCGACCAATCGTCGATGTCGCGCGCACGATCGAGCGCCGTCCGGCACTCGTCGAGTGATTCCGTCCAGCCGGGCAGCGGTGTCGCCTCGCCGACGCCTCGGACCCCGTCGTGGTCGATCGTGACGAGGAAACCCTCCCTTGTATCGATCGTACCCCTGGCGGTCGAGAGCGGGCTCGCGAGCGCCAGCGAGAACGGCTCGATCCTCATAGCAGCCCCGGTAGCGCGAGTCCGAGCGCGAAGAGCACGGAGTGGGCCGCGAGCAGTTTGCCCACCCGTTCGAGCGCGGGGTTGAGCGCGTCGCCGTCGGTTTTGGTCAGCACGGTCGTGGCAATCGAGGCGGCGTACGGCAATGTGAGCAGCGGTGCGAGCACGAGCGCGCCGGAGCCGGTGAGCCAGAAGACGACGGGGATCACGTAGGCCATTCCCGTCATGAGGAGGAACTCGACGCGACTCCAGCGGTAGCCGAGGAGCACCGCGAGCGAGCGCTTGCCCGCCGCCATGTCGGTCTCGCGATCGCGCAGGTTGTTGACGATCAGGATGTTCGTCGAGAGGCCAGCGGCGGGCAGGCTCGCCACGACGGCCGCGAGCGGCAGCGTGTCGGGTGGGAGCCAGAGCGGGAACGAGCGCGCGAGAGCCGCGGCCTGCACGTAGTAGGTGCCGCTGACGGCGACCAGCCCGAAGAAGACGAACACGAAGAGGTCGCCGAGGCCGTACCAGCCGTAGGGGTAGGGACCGCCGGTGTAGAGGATCCCCGCGGCGACGCTCGACAGCCCGATGATCACGATCGGCAGGCCGCCGACGAAGACCAGATAGCTCCCGAGAACGATGGCGAGCGCGAACGTGGCGATCATCGCGCGCCGGACCTCGCTCGCCCCGATGAGGCCCGATTGGGTGACTCTCGTGAACCCGTCGCGATCCTCGGAGTCGACGCCGGATTTGGCGTCGTAGTAGTCGTTCGCGAAGTTCGTTCCGATCTGGATGAGCAGCGCGCCGACGAGCGCCGCGAGCGCCGGTAGCGGTGCGAACACGTCCATCGAGACGGCGAGACCGGTGCCGACGAACACCGGCGCGGCGGCCGCCGGCAGCGTCTGCGGTCGCGCGGCCATCAGCCACGCACGACCGCGCGAGACCTCCTGTGTACTCATTTTTGGAAAATCAGGCAGCCGGGAGCGTTAACGTTGGGGTACGGATCGGCGACGACACCGACCAAACACCCATCCCCATTGTCGTTGGAGAAACAGTCAAAACTTCTATATGTGTATGTTTCATGGTGTGAAACATACGTCAGTGCTTGAAACGTTGGTCAGGGAGTAAGTATCCCACTTTCAGTACCTCGTCTAGATTGACGACGTTATTTTCTGCTGATGATTAGGGTGAGCTTCTTGAGGCACACAGACAAACTCACGNCCCACTTTCAGTACCTCGTCTAGATTGACGACGTTATTTTCTGCTGATGATTAGGGTGAGCTTCTTGAGGCACACAGACAAACTCACGGCACCGTGAGTTCGTCTGTGAAAATCCTCGCACCAGGTCCTCTTCCGGTCATTTGTGCCGTCTGCAAGGAAAGCGGTCTCATTGCTGTTCTCAACGAGGAGCTGGACTGGGACGAACAACGCTCTCAGCTCTCGCCTGGTCTGCGGCTCATGGCGTTGATCACGAACTGTCTGACCCGAGGGCAGCCGATGTATCGGCTGCCTGAATTCTTCCACGATACCGACACAGAGAACCTCTTTGGCGGAGGAATCTCACCTGAAGATCTGAACGACCACACGCTTGGACGAGCACTCGATAAGCTTTCTGACGCCGACCCAGGCACGGTCCTCGGGACCGTGCTGGTCGAAGCCGCTGCTCGCGAAGACGTTTCTACTGACGTGGTTCACGCCGATACCACTTCTTTCTCCGTCCACGGGCTCTACGAAACTGACGAAGACGCTGACGAGACGCTCTCTATCACGCATGGCTACAGCAAAGACCATCGGCCTGATCTCAAGCANGAAACTGACGAAGACGCTGACGAGACGCTCTCTATCACGCATGGCTACAGCAAAGACCATCGGCCTGATCTCAAGCAATTCCAAGTCGGTCTCGGTGTCAACCGAGCCGGCGTTCCCGTCGTCGGAGATATCCTCGACGGGAACACCTCTGACACCGCCTGGAACACTGACCTCATCGGTCGGCTCCGTCAGCGGCTC
>NZ_AOMC01000092.1 GCF_000336695.1 Halococcus morrhuae DSM 1307 | reverse complement strand
GGCCGCAAAACAGGAAATTCCACTTCCGTCATGCGATTAAACACGGCCATTCAACTAGATATGGAACAAACAACGTCGGTAGTCCGTGGTTCGGGAAACAGTCGGCTCTATTGAATCCACAGAGGGCAGCGGGATTCACGGTTTGAGTGCCAGTTCGAGGTTGTAGACCGCAGCGGTGAGCGTGATCTCGCGGAACTGACGATACCATGACCGCGCTCGGACGGCGGAGCCGTACGAGCGCTTGATCACCGAGTTCACGGTCTCACAGATCGAGCGCTGGTTGTAGAGTTCGTCCTGGATCCGTGCGTTATGCGCGTGATCGTACGGTGCGAAGACACGGTGCTTGATCAGCGGACGGACGCCTTCGGCCCNGCCCGGAGAGCCTCGCGAAAGCTCATGTCGTCGTAGCCCTTGTCGGCGGCGAGGCTGAGCAGGTCGCCCGCGTTCCGCAGGGCGACCTGCGGGCCAACGTTCGTTCCGTTGGGCCACTTCGCGCTACAGTGAACGTCGATAACCGCGCCCTGCGCGGTATCGACGAGAAACGTCGCTTGTACGGTCTGTACATCCCGATCACACCGCTTGAGATAGTGGCTCGATGCTTCTCTGCGGTCAAAGTAGGTGGCATCGATGGCGGCGTGACCGGACTGATCGAGCAGCTCCGACGAGAGTCGGAGCAGCTCTCGCCAAACAGCCATCGGCGCTCGATCAAGGGATTTGCACAGCGCGGATGGACCAATGAACTCGCCGCGCTCGAGGACGAGCGCGGCTCGAACACGTTCCATCTCTTCGGCCCAGTCGAGGACTTCGGCGAGTGTCGCGTCCATGTGTTCACGGAGAAAGTGCAGGACGGCGTGCTTCCAGCCGGCAACTCCGTTGCCGGCAGGATCGCTGATCTGGATCAGCGCTGCATCAGTAAGTTTTCGTGCAATCGAGACAGCCTGTTTGACGAAGCGGAAGAGAATCTTCTGCACAAAGACTCCTCTTCCGCTTCATCTCAATCGTTCTAACGACTCACCCCGACGCCGTCGGGGATTCAATAGAGCCGAAACAGTCAGAATCGCCTCCAAAATTGCAGAAAGGAGATGTTGTATTTGCAAGGAGAACAACAAGGTCTAGAGAGGGTGAAAAGGGTGACAAACCGTATGGCGTAATGGCATTGTGGGAGTACAATGGTAAAAGCAAGGTGAAATTTGATGATTTGCTACCTTGGACCGGGGGTGATTACGAATGGGTCATTTATCTTCGTGAGATCAAGACACTTGATCAGCCATATCAAGAGAATTTTAATAGACTACCATTCATCAGCCAAGCGCTACAATCAGATATCATCGGATTGCGACCTGAATATGCTCGTGGCTATTTTGAAGAGCTGCTTGATCAAGAATTCATCTCGGAAGGAGATTCAAGGTTTATTCAGGATCACTTCGAAACAGTAAAAAGTTCTGCTACAGATACAGATCACTCGCCCCATAGCATCTCGACGGCGGGGGAAAAACGATATACGAGCACAGTAGATCGGCGTCTCCGTGACCATCGTCTTGTGGAAGAAATAAAAGAAATATATTCGAATAAATGCCAAATCTGCCGAGATCACAGATTAAAGGATAAGAATGTAGGGTATTCAGAAGTGCATCACATTCAACCCCTCGGTAGACCACATGTGGGGGCAGATGTAAAGAAGAACATGATTGTTCTGTGTCCAAACCACCATTCGGATTTTGACAATGGGGTTGTTTCAATTGATCCAGATTCCCGAGAGATCGATCATCTCTACGAAAATGCTGTAGATGGGCAAGTTCTTCGCAGCCACCGCTCCCATACTATTGCTAAAGAGTATCTCAGATACCACATTAATGAGATATCTGTGCTGTAGGCTTAGTTGCGAATTTTACGTTCCAAGGGAGTTTGATACTATTGTTCATACAGGAAAGTCGGCATCCGAATCGACGACGCGGTCGGGATCGTCCGGCACGCGCCAGTCGGTCGTCAGTTCCAGAAACTGCACGAGGATGCGGCCGGTCGCGCCCCAGACCACGTAGTCGCCGACGCGGAAGAAGTGAAGTCGAACCTCGCCGTAGTGGGGGTGATCGCGGCGTTCGGAATCGTAGTTGTCGGGATCGGTGAGCGCCGCGATCGGCAGCACGACGACCTCGGCGACCTCGTGCTCGTCGGGGACGTACTCGCGATCGGGGACGCGTGCGACGAACGGCCGGACGGCGTAGCGCGTGATGGTGCGAATGTCGTCGAGTCGACCGACGACCTCGGC
>NZ_AOMC01000091.1 GCF_000336695.1 Halococcus morrhuae DSM 1307 | reverse complement strand
CATCGTCCTCGTCGGTGCCATCGTCGCGAGCGCGCGTTCGGATCGCAATCTCGTCCGTCGCGGGATGGAGAAAGTGAGCTCGGACGCCTACGCCGACCGCGTCGCAGGCGTCATCGAGCGGTTCGTCGGCGACGTCCAGGCCGTGGCCGGCGACCGCGGTGCGTTCGCCCGCATCGGCGCGAGCAGCGTCGTGATCTGGACGCTCGACGTCGTCACCGCCCTGCTCGTGTTCGCCGCCTTCGACGTCGCACTGCCGCTCACGACGCTCGTCGCCGTCGGTTTCTTCGCCGTCAGCGTCGGCAACCTCGCCAAAGTGCTTCCGCTCTCGCCGGGCGGGCTCGGCCTCTACGAGGGTGCGTTCAGCCTGCTCGTCGTCGGACTGACGCCGGTCGCCACGCCGATCGCCCTCGGCGCGGCCATCGTCGACCACGCGGTGAAGAACATCGTCACCGTTATCGGCGGACTTGCCTCGATGCTCGTGCTCAACGTCTCGCTCACGACCGCCGTCGAGGAGGGCAGCGAAGTCGAGGCAACGCCGACCGACGACTGATCGTCGTGCTGACCGGTCCTGTTTAGGCGCGCCGACCCCTCCTTCGAGCTATGTGCACCCTCGTACTCGCGTGGCAGGTCTTCGCCGACCGCCCGGTGACGGTGGCGGCCAACCGTGACGAGGCCGTCGACCGCGAATCGAATCCTCCCGAACTGCTCTCCGAAGAGCCCGCAATCGTCGCCCCGAGCGATGCCGAGGCCGGCGGGACGTGGATCGGCTACAACGAGCACGGACTGTTCGTCGCAGTGACGAACCGTTGGACCGACCGGGAGCTCGCGGGCGAGCGCTCGCGCGGGCTGCTCGTCAAGGACGCGCTCGAACACGACTCGGCGGAGGCGGCTGCCCGCCACGTCGAGCGCGCGGTCGAGACCGACGAATACGAGGGGTTCAACGTCGTGGTGGCCGACGCCCAGGCCGCAATCTTGCTCGAATGGGACGGCCAGCTGCGCGTTCGGAACCTCGACCCCGGCGTCCACGTCGTGATGAACACCGGCGCGATCGGCGACGTCGACGTGCCCGAATCGTGGCCCGAGCGCGGCGAGCGACAGGCCGAAAACGGCCGCCAGGTGCGCGCGGCGCTCCAGCCCGACCCCGGCGAGACGAGCGAGGAGTGGATCGACCGCGCGGCCGACGTCCTCGGCGATCACGACTACGGGGTTTGCGTCCATCACGAGGAGTTCGGCTTCGGCACGCGATCGTCGTCGCTCATCAGCATCGACGAGGACGGTGATGGCGAGTACGCGTTCGCCGACGGACCACCCTGTCGAACCGCGTTCGAGCCGGTCGAACGCCGGATTTAACCCGTCCGGCGGTGTGGATGGCGTATGAGCACGACGGCCGAGGTGGAGCTCTCGGAGGACGAGCGTGCCGGTCTCGAACTCGTTCGCTCGACGGGCGGTATCCACCAAAGCGATTTCTGGAAGCAGCTCGACGTCGACTCGCGCACCGGCAGCCGCATCGCCGAGCGCCTGGAAGAGCACGGGCTCGTCGAACGCGAGGACACCGTCTACGAGGGGCATAACACCTACTACATCGCCCCGGCGGCGCGCGATCTCGACTTCTCCCTGCTGATGGCCGGCAACAACCTCTCGCCGCTGGTCGGCGAGGAGGACGTCGAAGCCGACAGCGACGCCTTCTCGCAGTGGATCATGCAGCTGGCCTACGAGTAATCAGCGAAATTCCCCGGCTGCTTGCACCGAGCACGAACGTTCAAACCCAAAGCCGCGACCAGTCGGCGGCGTGGAGCCGTCGCATCGCACGAGCATCGAGCCGTCGAACCGGATGGACGCACGCTGTGACTGCCAACCATCCACCGAGAGCGGTCGTCTTTCGATCGACGCGAGCGACTGCGCCGAGGGTGGTCGGATCGCGACGACGCCAGCCTGTCGGGCGAGTGCCATCGCGGCGCTCGACGACTCTATCACCGAAATCGAAACCCACGACGAGGGCTGCGAGCATCGTTACGACGAGGGGACGGTCGGCGTGTTGCTCGCCGCGGCCCGCTTCGCCGACCTCGTCGCCGGCCACGATGCGGCGCTGGCGCGGCTGGCACACCAGGAGCCGCTCGGGGCGGCCCGCGCGGCGCTCGCCCGCGGCGGACGGGTGGGCGAACTCGCTGCCGTGACCGGTCTGGCCGAGGCGCTTGCTCAGGGAGGCTACGGCGTCACGGACGAACTCAATCCACTTACGTCGGGGACGGCTACCGTGGCCATGTTCCACGACGTCGAGAATGCGGGCGAACTCACGCCCGACGAACTGCGCGCGCGGTACGACGAGCTGCTCCGGGCGGTCGTCGAGAGCCACGGCGGCGACACGATCCGCGAGGAGACGGGCGTCGAGGGCGTCGGGGCACTCACGAACGGCGAATCGCCGCCGCTCACGCTCGACGAGGCCGCAACCGTACTCGCACTCGATCCGGCCGAACCCGACGCCGACGCCATCGCCATGGAGGCGCGCGATCACCTCCTGATGGGGATGACCACGGCAGTTCTCGACGTCGAGGCGCTCGAATCGGGCATCGACGGCGCGCTCGATGCGCGCGAGATCCAGCAGAAGATCGAGGGGCGGCTCGCGATGGAGCTCGACGAATTCGCGCTGCTCCACGGCCACATCGAGGACCGAAAGCCATGAGCGTCGCCATCCTCGGCTGTGGCTACGTCGGCCTCGCGCTCGGTCGTAGCCTCGCACCCGATCGCCGAGTCGTCGGCGTGCGCCGCTCGGCCGACGGCCGTGCAGCGATCGAACGCGCCGGCTTCGAGGCCGTCGAGGCCGACGTCACCAGTCGGGACGAGCTCGCGGCCGTTCCGGACGTCGATACGGTGGTGTTCGCGGCGAGCTCCGGCGGTCGCGGGGCCGATGCCGCACGCGATATCTACGTCGATGGGCTTCGGACCGCCATCGAGGCGCTCGGCGCGCGCGAGAACCCGCCCGACCGCCTCGTCTACACCTCATCGACGGGTGTCTACGGCGACCACGACGGCGACTGGGTCGACGAGGAGACACCCATCGAACCGACGACCGAGAAGACGGAGGTGCTCGCCGAGGCAGAGCGGATCGCGCTGGAAGAGACGGAAGAGCACGGTATCGACGGCACCGTGGTGCGCTTTGCGGGTCTCTACGGCCCGGAGCGCTACCGGCTCGATCGCTACCTTGACGGCCCCGTGACGGAGGGCTATCTCAACATGGTTCATCGCGCAGACGCCGCCGGAACGATCCGGTTCCTGCTCGAAAGCGACGTGGCACGTGGCGAGACGCTGCTCGCTGTCGACGACGAACCCGTCGAAAAGTGGGCGTTCGCCGACTGGCTGGCCGACGAGTGTGACGTGCCCCGCCCGGAGAAACGGACGACCGCCGAGCGCCTCGCCGACGAGGAGCTCTCGGTGCCGGCACGGCGACGCATCGAGACGTCGAAACGCTGCTCGAACGACAGGCTTCGGGAACTGGGCTACGAGTTTTCCCATCCGACCTATCGCGCGGGCTACCGGGCGGCGATCGAGGACTATCGCCGCAGTTGACAGTACCCAGCGGAAGGCTCTTTCGTCTGCACGGGAATCCCCAATCGAATGGCGTCTTGGGAACACGTCGCGTTTCTCGCCGGCTCGGAAAACCGCGTCCAGATCCTCGAAACGCTCCACGACCGACCGCGTCGCCAGTGCGAACTGGTCTGTGAGTGTGGGCTGTCGCGCTCGACGGTCCATCGGGCGCTCGACGGGCTCGCCGACCGCGAGTGGATCCACAACGAGGGCGGTGTCTACCGGCTCACGGTGGGCGGACGGCTCGTGCTCGATCAGTACGAGCTGCTCGAAACGACGATCGAACGCGTCGACGAGTGGGGATCGTTCCTCCAGAATCTCGGCGAAACGGCCACGACGCTGCCGGCGGCGGCGCTCGACGACGCCCGACTGGTGTCGAACGCACCGGAGAACCCCCACGCGGCCATCAGCCACGTCGCCGATGTGTTCGTCACGAGCGATGTCGATACGTTTTACGGCATCTCCCCGGTCGTCAGCCCCGTACTCAACCACGGCGCGCGCGAACTCGCCACGTCCGGGACGGAGATGG
The DNA here is from genome assembly GCF_000336695.1 of Halococcus morrhuae DSM 1307. Lineage (GTDB taxonomy): Archaea > Halobacteriota > Halobacteria > Halobacteriales > Halococcaceae > Halococcus > Halococcus morrhuae. The sequence goes on along the minus strand of NZ_AOMC01000091.1, from coordinate 116,541 downwards.
AGTATCTCATCGATCGTTCGGTGCTCGATGCATCACAGTCGGCCTACCCGGATGCGCTTGCAGTTGCGCATTCGCTCGACCGCTTCACGCTCTATCTCCATCCCGACGAGCTGACGTTCGGGCTCGCGGTGCTCGACGACCGGGTGCTGGTCTCGACCTACGACGCCCACGGCTCGCTCCACGAGTGTCTCGACGGGACCGACGAGGCGCTCGTCCGGTGGGCGAACGACGTCTACGAGGACTACCGGGCGGCGGCCGAGCCCATCGACGCTCCCGAGGCTGAGGCTACCTCTCGACAGTGAAGCGCGGCTCTTCGATGGCCTCGCTCTTGCACTCGGGACAGCGTGAGGGCCGGTTGATGCGGTCGTCGAACTCGTCGAACCCGCAGTCGCGACACTCCGGCGGCGCGACCAGCAGCTCCTCGTCGGTCCCGTCGATCGACTGGGCGACGTGTTCGACGTGATCGAGCGCGCTTGCAGTCGTAATGGCGAACTCGGTCGCGAGAGTGCTCGCGGCGGCCGGCTGTTCGCGGAGATGGTCGGCGATGCGCTGGCGCGTCGTCGCGTCGGCATCCGCTCGGCGCATGGGTCCTCTGGGGGGCGGTGGCGCAAAACCGTTTGCCTCCGCGGTCGTCTCGGAGTGGGTCGGAAGCCACAAGGCGCTGGCTGTCCATCCGCAGATATGTTCGGAGGAGGCGGCGGTCTGAACCCGCGCAAGATGCAACAGATGATGAAACAGATGGGCATCGACATCGAGGAGATCGATGCCGAGGAGATAATCATTCGCACCGGCGACGAGGAGCTCGTCTTCGACGACGCCGAGGTCCAGCGGATGGACGCTCAGGGACAGGCGACCTACACCATCACGGGCGAACCCGAGAGCCGTTCGGCCGACGAGGAAGCGATCCCGCTCGGCGAGGGCGACGACGATGCCGAGGATGGTACGGATCGGATCCCCGATTCGGACGTCGATATCGTCGCCCAGCGCACGGATGCGAGCCCGGAGGAGGCACGCGAGGCGCTTGACGCCGAGGACGGCGACCTCGCGGCGGCGGTCTCGCGACTGGAGTGACGGCCGTTCTGCTCGTCGGCGAGGGCCGCGAGTATCTCCGCGAGCCGGGCGAGACGCTCGAAACGGATCTCGGCGTGCTCGACGTACCGACGGACGCGAGCGCTGGCGACGTGCTCGAAACGCATCTCGGCACCGAATTCGAAGTCCGGGAGCTCCGCGGTCCGGATCTCTTCAACCACTTCGAGCGCACCGGCGCACCGATGTTGCCCCGAGATATCGGTCTGCTGATGGGCCACACCGGCGTCGCGGCCGGCGATCGGGTGCTCGACGCCGGCACCGGGACGGGCGTGCTCGCTGCCGCGCTCGGCCGCGCTGGTGCGTCGGTCGTGACGTACGAACAGGATTCCGAGTTCGCCGCCGTCGCCCGCGAGAACATGACTCTCGCCGGGGTCGAAGAGGAGACGACCGGCGGCAGCGTCGACGTCCGTACTGGCGACGTGCTCGACGAACTCGGCGAACTCGATCGTCGCTTCGACCTGCTCACACTCGATACTGCGGACGCGCCGGCGGTCGTGGAACACGCACCCGATCTGCTAGTTCCTGGCGGGTTCGTCGCGGTCTATTCGCCGTTCGTCGAGAGCATGCGCGAGACGGTCGAAACGCTCGACTCGGTGGGGATGGACGCCGACACGTACGAGACGATCCAGCGCGAGATGGACGTCGACGAGCGCGGGACGCGCCCCTCGACGGCCGGCGTCGGGCACACCGGCTATCTGATTTTCGCCCGCAAATAGGGATCGTCGATCGCCATCGACCGTTCGTTCGGAGAGGTGCTGGACGGTCAGTCCGAGGTAGGTGACGACTGCCGGACGAAGAGATTGACCAGCGAGCGCCGCTGGATGCAGACGAACCCGGCGATGATGGCGGCGAAGCCGAGCGCGGTCAGCGTGTCGATGAGCTGGCCGAGGACGAGCCACGAGAGCACGGTCGCGGCCGCGGGTTCGAGATAGCCGATGAGGTTGACCTGTGCCGGGCCGAGGCGATCGAGCAGCGTGAAGTAGATGAGAAAGGCTCCGGCACCCGAGACGAGGCCGAGATAGAGCAGCGAGATCCCCGCCGTCGGCGTCCATCGGATGGCGGCGAGCGACTCGCCGCGCAGGCCGCCCGTGAGCATGAGCAGCGCCGCCCCGATCAACATCGCCCAGGCCTGGACGGTGCGCATCGGCAGCGTCGTCTCGATCGTGCGTGTCAGCACGCCGCCGAGCGCGAACGAGGCCGCCGCGAAGAAGACCAGCACGATGCCCGTCATGTCGCCGGCCAGCAGCGCGCCGGGATCGAGCGCCGCGATCCGCTCGGCGAGCGGCAGGCTGCTCTCCTCGGCGATGCCCGGCTGGGCGACCAGCAACACGCCGAAGAGGCCGAACGCGAACCCGAGCCCGTCGAGCGCCGAGAGATGGGCATCGAGGATGGCGACGGCGAACAGCGCCGTCAGCACCGGCCCGAGGCTGACGACGATGGCCGCGACGGCACCGCTGAGATACTGCTGGCCGAGATAGAGAAACGAGTGGTGGCCGCCGATGAGAAAGGCCCCCGCGACGCCCGCGAGCGTCCATTCACGACGACCCCGTGGTCGCCAGCGCGGCGTCGTCAGCCACGCGTAGGCCAGGATCACCACGCCGGCGATGAGGAACCGTAAGCCAGCGAACTCCAGCGGCGGGAAGTACGGCAGTCCGAGGTCGATCGCGACGAACGAACTCCCCCAGAGCGTGCCGAGCGTGACGAACGCGATCGCCAGTTGCCGTGTGCTCATCGACACCGCCGGCCGGTCGGACGCGCGTCGAACCGCGATCGGAGAGCCGAACTACCTGCTATCGAATCGAGTGCAATCATCTCGTCGACAACTGAATCGTCACACCATTATATTGCTATTGGTTCGATCGTTCGCAGTCAATCAGGACAATCGTCGCGTGTCAGTGCAAAACAAACGCACTCGTTTGTCGGCGGCCATCGCCGTGCGGCCGGCACGTTACTGCGCATCGCCGACGACCGATGGCGCATCGAAAGCGTGGCTCCGACGGTCGGCCAATCAGACGTCTCGCGTCGTGAGAACGGGGACGTCGCTGGTTCTGACGACGCGCTCGGTCACGCTGCCGACGAGGTAACGTTCGATCCCCGTCCGGCCGTGCGTCCCCATCGTGACGAGATCGATACCCGCCGCGTCAACGTAGTCGGTGATGGCCCGGTAGGGTGTACCCTGGACGACCTCGGTGACGACGTCGATCCCGCGCTCCCCGGCCGCGTCGGCAACGGTCGCGACGGCGCGCTCGCAGTCGTCCGACCAGGCGTCGATGACCGTCGAGATGCCGGGGCCGACGTCGTAGGAGCCCGCCAGCGAGTTCAAATCGACGACCGACAGCGCGTGGACGGTGCCGTCGTAGCGATCGGCGATCGCCAGCCCATGCTCGACGGCGGCGTTCGCGGCGTCGCTGCCGTCGGTCGGGATCAGCACGTCGCCGTAGCCGGCGTCGGTGGCCGGTTCCCGTCGCGTCGTGAAGACGGGGACGTCGCTCGTCCGGCCGACGCGCTCGGTCACGCTGCCGATGAGCACGCGCTGGAGGCCCGTACGCCCGTGGGTGCCCATCGCGACGAGATCGGCGTCACGGTCGGCGATATCGAGGATCGTCTCGTGGACCGTACCGTGTTCGATCGCCGTCTCGTAGGAAACGTCCGTCTCGGTCGCGAGCGCTTCGAGCGTTTCGAGCGCGTCGGTCGCCTCCTCGTCGAGCACCGTCCGCCGCTCGGAGATCGAATCGAGACCGACGATTCCGTCCTCGTTCGTGGCGTTGACGACGCTCAGAAACTGGAGTCGACTGTCGAAGGCGTCCGCGAGCGCCAGCGCATGCTGTGCGGCCGCGCGCGCCCCGGTGCTGCCGTCGGTCGGAACGAGGATGGTGTCGTACATGATCGTCAGCGGACGTTCGACGGCGAGTGACAAAAAACGGTGGCCGGCGACGTCGACGGAATTCGACTGCGGCTTGGCAGGTCGGCGATCCGCAATGGCCGCGTCAGCCCTCGACGAACCGTTCGGGGACGTACTCGGTCATCGTGGCGGGGACGAACCCGACCAGATGCTCGGTCACTGCGGGCACTCGCCGGCGGACGAGCGCGTAGCCGACCGAGAGACAGACTGTCGCCCCGATCAGCCAGCGCAGCGGCGCGCCGGCGACGAGCAGCGGCGGAACAGCCAACAGCGCGCCGAGCAGCGCATCCTCGGGCGCGCCGTCGTAGCGCACCCAGCGCCGCGGTCGACGCCACTGACCCGCGAAGTGGTCGTACACCGCCCGCTCGGAGGTCGCCAGCCACGGCCGGAGTTCGAGCCCGCCGCCGAAGACGTCCATCGTCGAGTGGAGCGCCGCCGCGAGGAGGAAACAGGCGAGGGCGACGGTCGCCGGTCCGGTCGAAACGATGGCGAGTGCGCCGGCGGCGAGCGCGAACGGCCAGTAGTAGACCGGGAAGTGGAGCGTCTTGCGGTGGCCGGCGTAGAGATCGAGGTCGGGGAACAGGCCGCCGACGAACGCCGCCGCGAGCGCCACGTCCACCTGTTCGGGAGCACCGAGCGCGACGAGCGAGGCGACGGCAACGCCGGCCAGCGCGTGTGTCGTTGCCATCATCGTACCGTCTCGTAGGTGATCAGCGGTCAAAACGATACCGACCCGCACGGGACTGCGATCTTCGCAATCCGGGCTGGTACGGGCGTCTCAGACGCCGACGTACTGCATCAGCGCCGCCATGAGTTTGTTTTCCGCACGCCGGAGATGTTCCTCGGCGGTGCGCCGTTCGACGCCGATCGCAGCGGCGATCTCGCTCGTCGTCGTTTCGCGTGGGATTTCGTAGTAGCCCTTTCCGTGGGCGGTCGTGAGCGTCTCACGCTGGCGGGGCGAGAGATCGGGCAGCACGCTGTCGAGGCTGAGCAACGGCGCGTCGTGGGCGACCGTCTCGATCTCGCGTTTCCGTTCGACCGAGACCGAGAAACCGTCGTCGACGAGATCGCGATAACAGCCCGTCAGATTGGCCGGATCGAGCGCGAGCACGCGACAGGACTTCGCACCACCGGCGTAGCGCAGCGGCGGCAGGAGCAGGCAGTCGTGGCGGGCGAGATACGTCTCGATCGAACTTCGCTCGTGGCGTTTCAGACAGTCGTCGGTGACGAGCACCGACTCGTTCGGCCGCTGGAGACTGTCCTTGATGCCGACGCGCTCGCGGACGTGCGCGCGTATCCCGTCGACGGCCTCGTTCGTGACGTAGAGGAGATCGCAGTGGTCGTTACACCACAGCTCGACCGTCGCATCCGTTCCTGCGGTCGCGGCGGCGTAGGCCCCGTCACCCTCGATGCGGAAGGTCGCCTCGTACATACGCCGCACAACGGCCGCGCCGCCCTAAATCTGCCTCATGGGAATCAGTCCTCGCCGGGGGCGGCGGGGACGGACCCCTCGCTTTTCGGTGTCGTCTCGCCCGCTTCCCCCTCTTTGTACGCGATCTGCCAGCCGGTGAGCCCCATGACGATGAGGACGAGCGGCGAGAGGAACCCGAAGAAGTAGTACGGCGCGTACGACAGCGTCGAGACGCCGAGCGTACCGGCCATGAACAGCCCGCCGCTGTTCCAGGGGATGAGTGCCGCGGAGGTCGTCCCGCTGGCCTCGACGGCGCGCGAGAGGTTCTTGCTCTGCAGGCCCTGTTCGTTGTAGAGATTGCGAAGGGTCATCCCAGGGACGACGATGCTGATGTACTGCTCGGCGGCGAGCATGTTCATCGCCACGGCCGAGATCGCCGTCACGCCGGTGAGACTCGCCACGCCACGACTCAGCCGACCGAGATGGTGGGCGAGCACGGCAAGCATGCCCGTTCGTTCGAGGATGCCACCCAGCGAGAGCGCGGCGAGTGCGATCGTCACGATCCACGCACCCCCGAGCAGGCCGCCGCTTTCGAGTAGCCCGTCGACGAGTTTCATCCCCGTCTCGGGGGCCGTCCCGGACTGGGCGGCCGTCCACGCGGCGGTGAAGCCGGTCCCCTGAACGGCCATCGAGGTGAGCGCGCCCGCGAAGACGCCCGTCCCGAGCGTCGGGAGCGCCGGGATACCGTAGATGGCGAGCCCGAAGGTGACGGCGATCGGGACGAACACGAGCGGCGTCACGGCGTAGGAGCCCGCGATGGCGCTCTGGATCGCGCCGATGCGCCCGGCCGGGATCGTTCCGGAGGCGCTCAGCCCGAGGAAAACGTAGAGTACGACCGAGAGGCCGAACGCCACCAGCGTGCCCGCGCGCATCGCGTTGATGTGCTCGTAGAGATCGGTGTTCGTCACCGCGGCCGCGAGGTTCGTCGTATCGGAAAGCGGCGATTGCTTGTCGCCGGTGTAGGCCCCCGAGAGGATCGCGCCGGCGGTCATCGGCGCGGGGATGCCGAGCCCCGAGCCGATACCGATGAAGGCGACCCCGAGCGTGCCCGCGGTCGTCCACGAGGAGCCGACCGCGAACGAGACGATCGCGGCGAGGATCGCAGTTAGCGGGAGGAAGATCTCGGGTGTAAGCAGTTCGAGACCGTAGTACATCAGTCCGGGAATCGTCCCGGCCTGGATCCACGTCGAGACGAGCGCGTAGACGACGAACATGATGAGCACGACCCGCATCCCCATCAGGATGCTGTCGGTGATGCCGTCGTAGAGCGCGTCCCACGAGAAGCCGAGATGGTATCGGACGAACAGCCCGGTGAAGGCGATCCCCCAGAACAGGGGAAACTGCGGGTCGAGGTCGAAGACGACGATGCCGACGCTGAGGAAGACGATCATCGCCGCGACGGGGACGAGCGACGCGGCGAGCGACGGCCGTTCGTCGGGATCGATCTCCGCGAACAGCCGCGGTTCGAACGCTACCATTCGTGTCGACCATCCGTGATGGTCTCACTAAATGACTTCCCACTTCGCTCGCTCCGTCGCCAGCAAGCAGAATCACCGTTTGTGGAACCGAAGACGACTCTCGCGACCGATTTCGTCTCCACGGTCGGTGCAATCCGTGATCGTGAGGCAGCGCACGGTGCTGGTTTGTGATCGTCTATCCCGAGTGTTGTTCGCATGGAACTCTGTTGTCCCAGAGCAAACAAGGAAGGAATACTGCCGAACGGAGGGGTATTTTTATATTCGTGCTCACACCCATCGCTCGCGCCGTCGATTCGACCGATCCACGAACGGTCGTGACTACCCCTCCCCAGACTGACTTATAAATCAACCACCGCTTGGAGGCCAAACCGTCTCGTGACTCGTTCGCATAGTTTGGACGATGAGCGAACAAGAACCTGCACCGGACGAGACCGGCATCGGCGAGCCGTCGGCGCAGTGGCGCGAGTACCAGGGTGCGCCCACGGGCACCGACATCGAGTGCGAGGGCTGGCGGCAGGAAGCGGCCCTTCGGATGCTCAACAACAACCTCGATCCCGAGGTAGCGGAAAAACCCGAGGATCTGGTCGTCTACGGCGGGACCGGCAGGGCAGCCCGGAGCTGGGACGCCTACGACGCGATCCTCGACGAGCTGCGCGAACTCGGTGCTGAAGAAACGCTGCTCGTTCAGTCGGGCAAACCCGTTGGACGATTTCCGACTCACGAACGCGCACCCCGGGTGCTGATCGCGAACTCGAACCTCGTCGGAAAGTGGGACAGTTGGGAACACTTCCACGAACTCGAAGCCGAGGGGAAGATCATGTACGGCCAGATGACTGCCGGCTCGTGGGCGTACATCGGCACCCAGGGAATCCTCCAGGGTACCTACGAGACCCTGGCCGAACTCGGTCGACAGGAGTACGATAGTGATCTCGAAGGCAAGATCGTCGCCACCGGCGGTTTGGGTGGAATGAGCGGCGCACAGCCGCTCGCAGTCACGATGAACAGGGGCGTCTGTATCGCTGCCGAGGTTGACGCCCATCGGATCGAGCGCCGCCTCGACACCGACTACCTGATGGAACGCGCCGAGGATCTCGACGAAGCGCTCGACAAGGCCGAAGCGGCGGCCGACGCTGGCGAACCGTACAGCGTCGCGGTCGAGATGAACGTCGCGGACATGCTCGAAACGATGGCCGAACGCGATTTCGTTCCCGACATCGTGACCGATCAGACGAGTTCACACGACGAACTCGAAGGCTACTACCCGAGCGGTTACACGGTCGACGAAGCTGACGATCTTCGAGAAGAAAATCCGGAACGCTACGTCGAGGAGAGTCTCGATACGATGGAACGGCACGTCGACGCCATCCTCGACCTCCAGGAGCGCGGCGCGGTCGCCTTCGAGTACGGCAACAATCTCCGTGGCCAGGTCGAGGACTATCGCGGGCGTGAGGATGCGTTCGACTTCCCTGGATTCGTGCCGGCGTACATTCGCCCGATGTTCTGTCGCGGTCGCGGCCCGTTCCGCTGGGCGGCGCTGTCGGGCGATCCCGCCGACATCCACCGTACCGACGAGGCGGTCACGGAGCTGTTCCCCGAGAACGACTCGCTCAACCGCTGGATCGAGCTCGCACAGGAGCAGGTCTCGTTTCAGGGACTTCCCTCGCGGGTCTGCTGGCTCGGATATCGGACCGATGACGATGGCATCACCGAACGCGCACGCTTCGCGCTCCGGATCAACGAGCTGGTCGCCGACGGCGAGATCAGCGCGCCGATCGTCGTCACGCGCGATCACCTCGACGCGGGCAGCGTCGCCAGCCCGCACCGCGAGACCGAGGCCATGAAGGACGGCACCGACGCGGTCGCCGACTGGCCGATCCTCAATGCCCTCCTGAACTGCGCGGCGGGTGCGGACATCGTGAGCGTCCACGACGGCGGCGGCGTCGGCATCGGCAACGCGCTCCACACGAACAACCACGTCGTGCTCGATGGCTCGGAGCTCGCCGCCGAGAAGGCCCGCCGCGTGTTCACGACCGATCCAGGAATGGGCGTGATCCGCCACGCCGACGCGGGCTACGAGGACGCCATCGACGAGGCCGACCAGTCCGACGTGCCCGTGCCGATGCGGGATCGGCGATGAGCCTGCGCGAACCGCCGGCTTGGGACGGCCCCTCCGCCGACCCCAACGACGAGCAGTTCGGTGACATCGTCGAGCCAACGAACCTCGACGACATGGATGGGTTCGATGCCGTTCTGGTCGGCGAGCCGTACGACAGCGCAGTGATTGGCCGACGTGGCGCACGCGAGGGACCCGGAGCGCTCCGCGAGGCGCTCGCCGGAGTCAAAACCCACCGCTTCGACGCGGGATCCGTCCAATCGATCGGCGATCTCGGCGACGTCGAGGCTCTGGATGGCGACGTCAGCGCGGTCCAGGAATCGGTCTGCGAGATGACTCGTGAAATTCACGCGAGCGACGCGCTGCCGATCTTCATCGGTGGCGACAACTCGCTCACGTACCCGAACGCTGCGCCGCTGCTCTCGGACTCGCTTGGCATCATCAACTTCGACGCCCACCTCGACTGTCGGGAAGTCCATGGCGAACCGACGAGCGGATCGCCCTACCGGCAGCTTCACGAGGCGGGGCTTGATGCCTACGCCTGCGTCGGCGCGCGCCACTTCGAGACATCGACGGCGTATGCCGAGTATGTGGACGAACAGGGTGGCGAGATCGTCACAAGCGAGGCCGTCGGCAACGATGTCGAGAGTGCTGCCGAGCGCGCACTCGATGCGATGGCCGGGGTCGATACAGTCTACGTCAGCGTCGATCTCGACGTGCTCGACGCGACGGCCGCACCGGGCGTGAGCGCACCCACACCCGGTGGACTCACGACGCGCGAACTGTTCCGCCTGCTCAGAGCAACTGCGGCCGACGACCGTGTAGCGGGCTTCGAGGTCGTCGAGTGTGCGCCACCGCTCGATTCTGAAAATCTGACCGCTGCTGCGGGTGCACGGGCGATCGCTCACTTTCTCAGTGCGTACGACGGAGATTCATCATGACTGAACTCACGACAGTAATTCACGACGCGAGCGAGATCGTCGTCGGACCGGGAACGGACGCACCGCTCGAACGGTACGAGAACGCCGCCATCGCTGTCACTGACGGCCGTGTGGCCGCGATCGGCCCGACCGAGGAGATCACCGACGAGTATCCCGCGGAGAACGCCACGCACGCGATCGATGCGAGTGGGCGGAGCGTAATTCCGGGATTCGTCGATTCACACACGCACGGCCTGTTCGCGGGCGATCGTTCGGACGAGTTCGCGGCGAAACTCGGCGGCGAGCAGTACCAGGAGATCCTCGCCGAGGGTGGCGGCATTCTCAGAACCGTGAATGCCGTTCGCGAGGCGAGCGACGACGAACTCCTCGCGAACCTGCTCCCGCATCTCGACACGATGTGCGCCCACGGGACCACGACCGTCGAGATCAAATCCGGCTACGGGCTCGATACCGAGACCGAACTGCGGATGCTTGACGTGATCCAGCGCGCCGACGAACAGCATCCGATCGATGTCGTGGCGACGTTCATGGGTGCCCATGCCGTGCCCGAGGACGAGGATGCCGAATCGTACACCGACCGGGTGATCGACGAGCAGCTCCCTGCGGTCGCCGAGCAGGGGATCGCCGAGTTCTGCGACGTCTTCTGCGAGGAGGACGTCTTCTCGGTAGAGCAGTCTCGCCGAGTGCTCGAAGCGGGAATGGAACACGGACTCACGCCCAAGGTCCACGCCGAGGAGTTCGTTCGATTGGGTGGGGCACAGCTCGCGGCCGAGCTGGGTGCGACGAGCGCCGATCACCTTCTTCACGCGAACGCGGACGACCGCGCGGCGCTCGCCGAGGCGGGCGTCACGCCGGTCCTTCTCCCTGGAACCGCGTTCTCGCTCGGCGCGGATTACGCGGATGCGCGGGCGTTTCTTGACGACGGCGGATCGGTCGCCGTCGCCACCGATTTCAACCCGAACTGTCACTCACAGAGCATGGGCTTCGCGATCGCGCTCGCCTGCGTCGGGATGGAGATGACGCCCGCCGAGGCGCTCGTCGCCGGCACGCACGGCGGCGCACGCGCGCTCGATCGTGCGGGCGAGGCAGGTACGCTCCGCGAGGGAATGCTTGCCGACGTGGCGATCGTCGACGCGCCCTCGCACATTCACGTCCCCTACAACTTCGGTGTGAACACCATCGAAACGGTACTCAAGGATGGCGAGCCGGTCCACGGAGGGCAGCGATGAGCGATCATGGATCGGTCGTGCTCGACGGTGAATCGCTCACGCCGGAGGACGTCGCCGCGGTCGCCCGCCACGATCGCCCGGTGGCCATCGCCGATTCCGCGCGCGAGGCCGTTCGGGAATCCAGGGCTCGCGTCGAGGAAGTGCTCGACAGCGACGAGACGGTCTATGGGCTGAACACCGGGTTCGGCCAGCTCGTGACCGAACACATCCCCGAAGGTGATCGCGAGCAACTCCAGACCAACCTGATTCGGAGCCACGCCTCGGGCGTGGGCCGCGAACTCGAACGCGAGGAGGTGCGCGCGATGCTGCTCACTCGGATCAACGCGCTCGTGAAGGGCTATTCTGGCATCCGTGAGCTCGTCGTCGACCACCTCCTGACGATGCTCAATCGGGGAATCCATCCGATCGTCAAATCCCGCGGCAGCCTCGGCGCGAGCGGCGACCTTGCGCCGCTGGCCCACCAGGCGCTCGTGTTGCTCGGCGAGGGGACTGCCGAGGTGGACGGCGAGCGCCTCGACGGCGAGGCGGCGCTCGCGCGGGCCGGCCTCGAACCGCTCTCGCTCAGGGCGAAGGAGGGGTTGGCGCTCATCAACGGCACGCAGCTCACGGTGGGGCTAGGTGCGCTCTGTGTCGTTGACGCCGAGCGCGCGCTTCGCGGTGCTGATGTGGCGGGCGCGCTCACGACTGAGGTCTCGATGGGGACGACCGCCGCCTGCGATCCGGCGATCCAAGACGTGCGCCCGCACGCGGGACAGGCGACAAGCGCGCGCAACGTGCGAACCCTCACGGCGGGATCCGAGATCGTCGAATCACACCGCAACTGCGATCGCGTCCAGGACGCCTACTCGATCCGCTGTCTCCCGCAGGTCCACGGCGCGGCGCGCGACGCGATCGCCCACCTGCGCGAGGCAGTCGAGATCGAACTGAACAGCGCGACCGACAACCCGCTCGTCTTCCCCGGCAGCGCCGTCGACGACCGAGCGAGCGGCACCGAGAACGTGGGCGTGCTCTCGGGCGGCAACTTCCACGGCGCACCGCTCGCGCTCAGGTTAGATTACGCCACGAACGCACTCGCCGATCTCGCTGCTATCGCCGAACGCCGTGTCGATCGGCTTCTCAACCCCAATCTCCAGGAGGAGCATCTCCCACCGTTCCTCACGCCCGAGAGCGGCGTGGGCTCGGGCTACATGATCGCCCAGTACAGCGCCGCCGCGCTCGTCAACGAGAACCGATCGTTGGGGTCGCCCTCGACGGACAACACGCCCGTGAGCGGCGGGCAGGAAGACCACGTGAGCATGAGCACTCAGAGCGCACTCAACGCCCGCACCGCCGTCGAAAACGCGCTGACGGTGGTGGGGATCGAACTGCTCTGTGGCGCGCAGGCGATGGAGTTCGTCGACGACGGGCTCGAACCCGGCAGCGCCACCGGTGCGGCCTACGACGCGCTCCGCGAACACGTCCCGCCGCTCGACGCGGATCGACCGCTCCACGGCGACATCGAGATCGCGACGGAACTGGTGGCCACCGGTCGGCTCGACGAAATCGTCGAGCGCGCGTGCGACGAACCGATCGCGTAGCGCGACTGCACATGGGGGAGGGGACGGTGGCCGTTTCGCTATCGGGTTGATCGATCCCCGAATCCGACGGTCGCAGCGCTCAGTCGTTGTACCGAGCGACCAGCGCCAGGATCGCGAACACGACGAGCAACAGCGTGCCGGCGATGGTGAACAGGCTGATCGATCCAAGCCAGTCGAGTATCCCTCCGCTCTCGCCCTGTGGCTGTGTGGTCGCGTTCGCCGCCTCGGATGCGGTCGGCGATGCCGTCGGCGTTGCGGATGGCGTTGCCGTGGTCGTCGAGGGTGTATCCGGCGTCGGTGTCGCCGTCGACGTTGCTGTCGGTGTCGCGGTGGCTGTGGGCGTCGCCGTCGGCGTCGCGGTAGCCGTCGGTGTCGGTGTGGATGTCGGCGTCCGCGTTGGCGTCGCCGTCGACGAGGCAGTCGTCGGCGGTGCGGACTGTGGGAACGTCGCGGGGTCGACCGGCGTACCGTTGACGGAGACCTCCGCGGGCCCGCCGGAGACGTTCAGCGCGGTGATCCGACCGCGAAACGTGAAGTTATCGACGCCGTTGAGCGCCGTCGAGCCGGATGCCGTCGCTCCGTTGATCGTATCGGGCTGGTCCGCACCCGTGAGATCGGCTCCCGGGCCCGGCTCGATGCTGCCGCTGACCGAGATCGTATAGAAGACGCGCTCCTCGCCCGTGCTTCGGATGGTCACGGTGTTCGGCGTCGACTGTTGAATCTGTTGCTGTGTGGGTACGTCGGCAGCCGCTGCTGAGCCACCGCTGGCTGCCGCCGGACCGCCGCTGGCCGCTGCGAGACCAGCGCCGAGGAGACACAGAGCGACGACGCTGACGCAACCGACCCGCCACCACGACCGATCATCCCGCCGTTCGGCTTGCTGCTCTTGCATGGCGATGTTCAGTGCTTGCGTCGACCGTCGCGCGTGGCGTTCATCACCCTAGCGATTCGGGATCGGGAGTGCGGACGCTACGCAGCGCCGAACGGATCGTCGAGATACTCCTTCGGAACGGCGTTTCGCACCGTGACGAGCGGATCGACGACCTGGCTGATCTCCAGCCCACCGACGAGGCTGGAGAACAGATACGCTTCGGTCGTCTCCCAGTCGTGCGTGGCTTCGAGCAACGCCATCAGATCACGGTTGGCGAGCGTCGCGGCGATCTCCATCGTTTCGGCGCTCGCGATCGTCTTCCACGCCGAATCGGTTTCGACCAGCGGTCGGTCGAGCGAGACGGTCGGATCGGACACCACGTCGAGGGTGACGTCGATCTCGGTCCCGATCTCGACGCCGGTGCCGCACATCTCTCCGTCGGCCATCGCGGCCTTCGCGTCGCCCATCGCGAGCATCGCACCGTCCTGGAAGACCGGGAAGTACGCCGTCGTGCCGGCGGTCATATCCGTCGTGTCGAGATTCCCACCGTGATCGTGCGGGACGAGTGTCGAATAGGAATCGGTGGCCGGTGCGACCCCGATCGTTCCGATGACCGGCTGGATCGGGACGGAAACGTCCCCGAACTCGACGGAGTCCCCATCGATGGGCGTCATGCGCGTGAACGGGTGTTCGATGTCGGCTGCGTCCTGCTGGAGGCCGAACGCCGGTGCGGTGACGACGCGGCCGCGATCCTCGGTGACGCGGATCGCCTCGATGTCGACCCGGAGGACGTCGCCCGGTGTGGCTCCCGCCACGGCGATGGGGCCGGTCGCGGCGTTGACTTCGTCCGGGATCGACTGCAATCGGTCGGTATCCTTCTGGATCGCCCCTTCGAGACTGTCGACCGTCTCGACGGTCAGCGATTCGCCGTCCGCAGCGGTGTCGGCCGGTTCGAGCGCCGGCGTGAACTCGTAGATGCGGTCATCCGTGTACGATACGGTCGTTCGTGACATTACTGAATGGTTCGAGGGGGACGAGCAAAAAACCACCTGCCGGTACGTTGCTCACGTCGGTCGGCCCGCATGGATCCGACAGAACTGAGGGATGATAGCGGAGGACACGTTTATATCGTCGGTGATTGACCGAAGGGCATGGTCGAGCTGCTCGTCGAAAACGGTCGCATCGTGACGATGAACCCGGCGCGCGACGTCATCGACGACGGCGCAATCGCCATCGACGGCGGAGAGATCGTCGCTGTCGGATCGATGGCAAATGTCACCGATCAGTACGATGGCGATCGGATCGTCGATGCGAGCGGTCACGCCGTCCTCCCTGGGTTCATCGATCCGCATACGCACGTCGCGGACATCCTCGCTCGTGGCGGCGTGAGCAACGAGCGGGCGCTGTACGACTGGCTGTTCAACGTCAAAAAGCCAGCAATTTACGCCATGACGCCCGACGATCACGCCGTCGCGTCGGCGCTGTTCGCCACCGAGGTGCTCCGTGCGGGGATCACGACCTTCGTCGAGTTCCCGGAGGTGTTCCTCATGTGGGACGACGAGTCCGAGGCCATTCTCGAAGCGAAACTGAACGAGTATGACGCCGCGGGCATCCGAAATATCTACGCGCAGGCGTTTCGCGACAACGACGACCTCCCGCGAACCCTGACCGAGTTCGTCGATCGCGTCACGCGCAAGGAGCCGGCCGTCGAGCACGTTCCGACGGACGCCTCGTTGAGCGGAACCGACGCCGCCCTCGAACGGGTCGGCGACGTCTTCGATCGATACCACGATCCGTCGCCGGATAGCCGACAGCAGGTCTGGATCGCGCCCGAGAACGTCGTGACGGCGACGGACGACGGGCTGACTGCGGCCGCCGAGTTCGCCGCGCAACGGGAGACGATGACGACGACCCACGCCTCGGAGACAGTTCACGAGGAACACGGTGAGATGAGCCACGTGGAGTATCTCGACGCCGTCGACTATCTCGGCGAGCGCACGGTTTTGGCTCACTGCGTGCACGTCGACGAGCATGATATCCGTCTGTGTGCGGCGACCGACACGAAGATCGTCCACAACCCGCTCACGAACCTGGTGCTCGGCTCCGGCATCGCACCGGTCCCCACGATGACCAACTACGGGGTCACGGTCGGTCTCGGCACCGACAACCCGAGCGGCAACGACACGATCAACCCGCTCTCGGACATGCAGTACGCCGCCCTCATCCACCGGGCTGACCGCCGGGATGCGGGAGCCGTCACCGCCGAGAAGGTCCTGGAGATGGCCACCATCGACGGGGCGCGCACCATCGGCCGGGCGGACGAACTCGGCTCGATCGAAACGGGCAAGCGCGCCGATCTGGCGCTCGTCGATCTCGACTACCCGCAGCTGACGCCGATCCGCAACATCGCGTCGACGCTGGTCTTTCAGACACACGGCCACGAGATCGATACGGTGATCTGTGAGGGCGAGATCGTGCTGGAGAACGGAACGGTGCCCGGCATCGAGGAGCGCTATCCCGATCTACTCGTAGAAGCGCAAACACGCGCCGACGACGTACGCTCCCGTGCGGGCCTGGATTCGGTGGCCGATCGTGAGTGGACCAGCCGCTCGGCCAACTGACTCGCTCCATCGCCGGGTTATCCCGGGTCGGGATCCGAACGTTCCTCGGAGCCGATAGCCGCCGCCAAACGGAACGGACGACTATACTGTCGGACGGAAGTACGTGACGTTCGAATTGCGAAAATCCATTGTAACGAGCGACAGTTCGCCTCACGGTTTCCGATCAGTTCCGTCCGACAGTATATCGACGCTGCTCTCACGGATCCGTGTACGCGACGGAACTCATTACGAGCGCATACCCGATCGAGGATTAATAATAATCGTATATAAATATGCAGTAATACGAGGTCTGTTTCTCAAACGAACATATATTTTACCACACCTGTACTTGCGTAACGTGGTATCATGTCACAGGAATCTGCGGATCACATACAGTACGACTTGGACGACAAACCACCGCTTCCGGAGGCGCTCCCGCTCGGTCTCCAGCACGTGTTCGCGATGTTCCTCGGGAACGTCGCACCACCGCTGATCATCGCGGGTGCCGTCGGGCTCGCGACCGGCAGAACCACGTTCCTGGTCCAGATGGCGCTGCTCGTCGCGGGCGTGGCGACGCTCGTCCAGGTGTTCACCGTCGGTCCCGTCGGCTCGAACCTCCCCGTGATGATGGGGACGAGCTTCGCGTTCGTCGGCCCGCTCGTCGCCATCAGCACGCAGTTCGGCTTACCGGCGGTGTTCGGTGCCTGTCTCGTCGGCGCGTTCGTCGAGATCGGCATCGGTTTCTCGTACGACTACATCGACCGGTTCTTCCCGCCGCTGGTGAGCGGGATCGTCGTCATGCTGATCGGGCTGACGCTCATCCCGGTCGGGATGGACTACGCCGCCGGCGGTGCGGGCGCGGAGAACTACGGCTCGCTGATGAACATCGGGCTCGCCTCGCTCGTGTTCTTCGTCACGCTCGGGCTGAACCAGTTCTTCACCGGCTTCCTCCGGATCACGAGCGTGTTCCTCGGCATTCTCGTCGGCTACATTGCCGCCATCATGCTCGGCGTCGCCGACTTCTCGGCGGTCGCACAGGCCGGCTGGATCGCGATCCCGACGCCGCTGGAGTTCGGCATCGCCTTCGAGCCGAGCGCCATCATCACGATCGCCTTCCTCTACGCCGTCACCGCGGTCGAGACGATCGGCGATATGACCGGGATCGTCGCCGCGGCGAACCGCGAGCCGACGCGCGACGAGATCCGCGGCGGACTGTTCGCCGACGGTATCATGAGCGCGATCGCGGCGATCTTCAGCGCCTTCCCGAACACGTCGTTCTCGCAGAACGTCGGCGTCATCAACTTCACGGGCGTTCTCAGCCGGTACGTCGTCGCCATCGGCGGCGGACTGCTGATCGTCGCCGGCTTCGTCCCGAAGGTCGCCGCGCTCGTCACCGCGATGCCCGACGCCGTGCTCGGCGGCGGCGCGCTCATCCTGTTCTCGACGATCTTCTCGAGCGGCGTCAGCATCATCGACCGCGATGTCGACCTCAACCACCGGAACACGACTATTCTGGCGGTCTCGGTCGCGCTCGGGCTGGCCGTCGAGTTCCGGCCGGACGCCATCGCGAGCTTCCCCGAACTGTTCCAGACGGTGCTCGGCTCGGGGCTCATCATGGGTGGGATCAGCGCGCTCCTGCTCAACATCGTCATTCCCGGATCGAGCGGTGCGGACATCGAACCCGAACCGCCCGCCGACGCCGAACCGTCCATCTCGGGTGACGGTGGCGTCGTGGACGAAGACTGAGATCCACAGCGCACGAAACTGACCCTCCCGTCCCGATTTCCGAACGCGATTTTTTGCTGGCCAGTCGATCAGCGGTCAGCAACGATCGGCGCGCCCACCACCCCGATCGGATCGGTTTCGCGTGCGGGCGCGAACCGGATGCGCCAGCCGTCGTCGATGGCCTCCACTCGAACCGGTGCCGGCAGCCACTCGGAACGACGACGGGAGAGTTCGACGACCAGCGGGAGCGTCGGGAGCCGCCCGTCGTGTGGCGTCAGCGCGTACTCCGACAGCTCCACCACGACCGACCGCACGCCGTCATCGGGTTCGATCGCGCCCGACGAACGAGCCGAACCACGGAGCACGCCGCGGTCACGGAGATACGCAAGCGTCGCCGCGACCGGCTCCCCGTCGGTCGATCGGATGGGCGAAGAGAGACGACGCGCGGCAGCCGAGAGGACGTCACGCTGAGCCGTCGGATCGAGTCGCGTGTCGAGTTCGACGGCCATCCCTTCGAGCAGGCAGAGACAGAGATCGTCGGGTTCGGAGATGGACTCGGCGAGATCGAAATAGCGATCCATGACGGCCGTTTCGACGGCGTCGTAGCCCGCTTCGGAGAGCGTCTCGAAGACGGCAGCGGCGGTACGATGGCAGAACTCGACGAGTTCGTGGCGCTCGATCCGTCCTGCAATATCGGGCTCGACGCGGTTGCTTCGATCCGACGAGCGCCGATCCGACGGGCCGCCCCCGTCGTATCGCGGCGCGTTTTGCTGGACGATCACGTCGTGATAGGGAAGTCGGGGATCGTACCGGCGGAGCGCGGCCCGATACTGCTCGGCGGCCTGTGCGGCCGCGCGGGCTGTGGCCCGGTTCGGGAATCGGAGCTCGGCGGCTGGAACGGGTCGATCGCCGTATCGGCTACAGACGAGGGTGTACTCGCCGTCATCGCTGGCGAGCGATTCGATGTGATCGCGGATGTCGCCGAGCGTCGTCCCGATCATGATCCGCTCTACCCCCGCTCCTCAGTTGGCGGCCCAACCGTGCTGTTCCGGCACGAAACGGTCGACGGACGATCGACGGAGTAGTTCGCACGGTCGAACGGCGTGTTCCGGCTCACGGCGAGACGCTCCCCGCGACGATGTCGGCGACGCGCTGGCGATCGAATAATTGTTCGTCCCGATCGAACTCGTCGGGATAGAGCTGCCACGCGCCGCGCTCGGTCCACGCGAGGTTGATGATCGGCCCCTGATAGATGCCGGCACCGCGGTGAACGGCGTCGTTCTCGACGGCGGTCAGCTGGCTCGCCACGTCGTGGTTCTCCATGAACGAGACGAGCGTGTCCTGGAATTCCTCGCGGGACATGCGCTCGAAGCGACCGCGGCCGTCCCACATGAGCAGGACGTCCGGATCGGCCTCGACCAGCGTCTCGTAGTCGATCGTCCCGCCGGAGACGTAGTAGTCCTTTATTCCAGCTTCTTCGAGGGCGCTCGTGGCACCGAGATCGCGCCACTGTTTGTACGACGTTCCCTCGTTGATCGGGTAGGGATAGAACTCCTCGGGCTCGTTCGAGGAAACGAGGAGGATCGCCACGGAGGGGCGCTCGGATTCCGGCGGGAGGCGGTCTTGCACCCGACCGATGAACTCGTCATGGAGCTGCTCGAACGCGCGATAGCGCTGCTCCGCGCCGAAGACTTGCGCGAGCTTCTCGAACGCCTCGTAGAGGGAGTAGTACCGATGGTCGTGCCACTGGAACGCGCGAGAGTAGCTGCTGTTGCCGAACACGGGGCCGACGTTCTCGCGGATTTCGTCGAGATCGGCCTGCTTCCATTTCGATCGGCTCAGCACGAAGACGGGATCGAACACGTGGACGTCGGCACCGAGCTCGTAGAACCGCTCCTTGCTGAGCGACTTGCCCCACAGCTCGTCGAGGTCCTTCCAGTGCACGTCGATGCCCGGGACGTCGTCGTAGACGTGCGTGTGATACCGGTTGGGTCGCCAGAGCCCCTTCGGCGGTTCCCGGCCGAGCGCGATCCCCATGTCCGCCCAGCTGCCGTTGTTCGCGATCCACGTCTCCGGGATGCTCTCGAACTCGACGTCGCCCACCGGTGCCATCGTCACCGAGTGCGATCTCCCCGATCCTGTCGTCGTCCCGCTGGAGCCGCTCGTCCCGTTGCCCGACTCGCCCTTTCCTGTGCAACCCGCGAGCAGTCCCCCGCCAACCGCCGCACCGCCGTATTTCAGACAGTCGCGTCGCGTCGGTACCCGGTGTGTCGTCGGCTCGGTGTCCATACGAGTTAGGCCAGCCTAAAACGATATATCGGTTTCGGTTTTTAGGCTTGCCGAAACAGTAGGAACGGTCGCTGGGATGGTCGACCGTATCGACGTTACGAGCCCGTGACCAGTGCCTCTTCGAGCAGTTCGAGCGGGTGGCGGATCTCGTAGCCGGTGCCGTGTTCCATCTGCATCGCGCAGGTCGGACACTCGGTCATCCCGGTCTCGCCGTCGGCGTGCTCCATATGCTCGAACATCTCCTCGCCGATCTCCATCGAGTAGTCGTACTTCTCCTCTTTCCAGCCGTAAGTCCCTGAAATCCCCGAACAGGAATCGCCGACGTCCTCGATGGCGACGCCGTCGAGATCCGAGAACAGTTCGACGGCCTGCGTGTCGAGCCCCTGATTGCGTGCGTGACACGGGGCGTGGTAGGCGAACTCGCTTCCCTCGACGGACGCTTCATCGAGTGCGCCCTCCAGATCCTCGTGCAGGCGGAGATACTCGACGCCCTCGTAGGTGTGGGCGGCGACGTCCTCGATGCCGTCGAGATCGAACAGTTCGGGGTACTCCTGGCCGAGCGCCATCGAACAGGAGGTACAGGAGGCGACGATCTCGGCTCCGTTCTCGATCGCTGCGGCGAGGTTCTTCACGTTGGTCTCGGCGTGGCGGCGCGCGTCGCCGAGCATCCCGTTGGCGAACATCGGCGTACCCGAGCACTTCTGTGGCGGAACGAGGATCTCGTAGCCGAACTCCTCGTACACTCTGACCATCGCCTTGCCGACCTCGGGCGTGTTGAAGTTCGAGTAACAGCCGTGGAAGTACGCCACCCGCTTGTCGGGATTCGAAACCTGCGCACCACCGCGGGCGGTCCACCACTCGCGGAAGGTGTGGTCGGCGAACGCCGGGAACTCGCGCTCGCTCGTCACGCCCATCGTCTTTGCCATCGCCCAGCGCGCCGGCCCGAAGTTCATGACGAAGTTCGCGACGCTCGGGGCGTAGGAGGCGAGCCACGCCGACGTGTGGTAGTTCGCGAGAATTCGATTCCTGAGTCGTTCGACGAGCCCGTCCTGGCCCTCACGGACGATTTCGAGCGCCTCGCGTGGACTGCCGTCGACGAGCGCCGACAGCGCCTCCCGGCCGAACCGCTGATTCTCGACGTACTCGCCGCGTGCGGTGTTGTGCATCTGGCTCAGCGGCACCGAGGAGGGACAGGCGTCGTCACAGCGCATACAGTTCGAACAGGAGGTGATCGAGTCGTCGATCTCGTGATCTTCCTTACGCTTGAGCCGCCACTGTTCGGGGCCCTGGAACTTCGGGCCGGGGAACTCGTCGTCGACCTCGGCGACCGGACAGGACGTATCACACGTCGAACACTTGTAACAGTCGTCCGCGCCCGGGCGGAGATCCATCTCGGTCGTCTCGAAGACGTCCACCGGTTCGAACTCGTCGGCGTCGTGGGTTGGTGCGTCGCTCATGTGTATCACTGGTTCGCCGCCGCGCCCGCCGCACGGCCGGCCGCGTGACCGGTCGCCAGCGAGATGCCGCTACCTGACTTCTCCGCCGCGAAATCCGCCCCGCCGAGAACGCCCCCGGCGGCACGGAGGTTGTCGTACTCCGCTCCTCCGTCCGCGTCGAGCGGTCGCAGATCGTCGTCGACGTCGACCCCGAAGCGCGCGAACGGGTGGTCGCCGAACGCCTCGTCGTCGAACCACTCGTAGCGGTCGTCGGGGTGGGGGACGTGACAGTCGAAGACCGGTTCGACGACCCCCTCGCGATCCGAGTCGATCCCCTTGCCGACCAGTCCACCGGTCGCGAGCACGAACTCGTCGGCGTGGAACGGTGTCGGTCGGCCGTTGCGGTCGGTCGACACGCTTTGGATCCGTCCGTCGCTCGCGTCGAACTCCGTGACGGGGTTGCCGGTCGTCCGTCGTACGCCCGCCTCGTCCAGCGCTTCCTGGAACAGCGCTTCGAGCCGGAGTCCGAGCAGGCTCGGCGGTCCCATCGGGACCTCGAACACGTCGATCCCGAGAGACGATTCGAGCGCTTCGCGGACTTCCTGAGACTCCCCCTCGCCGAGCACCGCCGGAAACCCGACCCGCTCCGCGTCCCCGAGATGGGATTCGAGAGTCCGCGCGAGCGCGCGCCGTACCGGCGTCGATCCGCTCGCGGTTTCGACGGTCTCGTCATCGTCGAGCGCGCGGGCGAAGCGCGTCACGCGCGAGTCGGCCCTGAAATCGCCGGGGAACGCGACGGTGACGCCGCGCGTCGTGCCTGGAACGCCGGCGGCAGCGAGGTGGTCGGCTGCGAGCGGCGCGTCGAAGGCGGTCAGCGAATCGAACCCCACGAGCAGCGTCTTCCGATCCCGACTCGCCAGCCCCGGGGCCACGCGCGCCGGGTAGCGCGCGGTCGGTTTCACGGTGCCGCCGTGGGTCGCCACGAGCGCGTTCGCGTCGGTGTGGGTTCCCCGGTAGGCGTCGCCTGTCACGTCGTCGAACAGGGATAGTCCGGCTCGCACGGCATCGTTCCCGACCCGCCGGTAGGGATGAGTTTTGGGGAGCGAGGAGAGTGCGTCGAACGGGTCGGCGACGAGTTCGCCGTCGGCGTAGCCCAAAATATCGACGAGCCCGCTCGCGTGCCGGAGCGTGCTCTTCTTGTGTGAAAGCAGTCGCACCCGTGCGCCCTCGTGGGCCGCTCGGAGCGCGGCCGTCATGCCGGCGAGCCCGCCGCCGATCACGCAGACCTCGTCCTCAATCGCCACGGTCGTCCTCCCCGTCGTCGATTCCGTCGCACGCACCAGCACGACCGCCATCGGCTGCCGCTTCCGGCGTGGGCGGGCCCGCATCGAAGCGGTCGTACTCGATTCCGTCATCCGATGCCGCCGGATCGCGATCCCGGTTCATCGTGGTCGCGTGGAGCGCGTGGTTGAGCATCGCCTGGGAGAGCTGTTCGCCCCAGAGCGCGTGGCGCTGGCCCTTCCAGCGCTCCTCGTACAGTTCGTCGAGGGCCGTTCTCGTCGTCGCCTCGTCGTATTCGGGATGGAGCAGTGCGGCGATCCGATGGGCACAGAACCCACCCTGACAGTTGCCCATCGAGGCACGAGTGCGGATGCGCGTCGCGTTCAGATCGGTGCCCGCGTCCGCGATGGCGTGGTCGAGTTCCGCGCGCGTGACCGCCTCGCAGGTGCAGACAACGGGGTTGGGATCGTCGGTTTTCAGCACCTCGTCGGCCTTGCTCCCCAGTCGTTCGGCGCTCCGGCGGCCGACCGGCGAGCGCAGCCCGAACTCCTCCATGTAGTCACGAAGCACCGAGAAATCCTCGCTGCCCGGGAGGGGTTGCTCGGCGGTGCGACAGTTCCCCTCGATGCCGAGTTTCTCACAGACGTGATCCGTGATCTGCTCGGCCATCAGCCGATAGGTGGTGAGTTTGCCGCCCACGATCGACGTCATCCCTTCCAGACTGTCGCGATCGGCGTGATCGAGCAGGAAGAACTGCCGTGTGATATCCGTCGGATCGGTCGTGCCGGTGTCAGGCGGTTCGTACAGCGGGCGCACGCCCCAGAAGGATCTGATCGTTCTGGCCTCGCTCAGGATCGGCACGAGCTCCGAGAGGGTGTCGATCATCATGTCGATCTCCCACTGCTCTTCGGGGTAGTCGTCGGGGTCCTCGACCTCCACATCCGTCGTCCCGAGAATGCAGGCCGTCTCGTGGGGGACGATGATGTCGGCGTCACCCTTCGGCCGACAGCGGTTGACGACCGTATCGACCTGTCGGGTGTTCATCACGGTCATCACGCCCTTCGACGGGCGGACCTCGACCTCGACGCCCGCCATCGCGCCCAGCTCCCCGGCCCACGCGCCGGTCGCGTTCACCACGTGATCGGCCTCGATGCGCTCGGTCGTGCCGGGTTCGTGGTGTGAGCGCTTGCCCGGGCCACTCTCGTGGCGCACCTCGACGCCCGTTACTTGGTCATCCTCAACGAGCACGTCCGTGACCTCGGCGTGGGTCTCGATGCGCGCGCCGTGCTTCTCGGCGTCGGCGGCGTTGGCAACACAGAGGCGAAAGGGGTCGATCGCGCCGTCGGGCACCCGGATCGCGCGCTCGACGTCACGAGTGAGATACGGTTCGATCTCCCGAGCTTCCTCGCCCGAGATCACTTCGGCCGGAATGTCACAGTCGCGACAGCCCGCGAGCTTCTCCTCGAAATACTCGTCGTCGTCCGCAGGCAGTTGGACGAACAGCCCGCCGGTCATCTCGACGCAGTGGCTCGCGATCTCGCGGAGGACGCGACTCTCCGCGATGCACTCGGCGGCGCTCTCCTGATCCGAGACCGCGTATCGCCCGCCGCTGTGGAGCAGCCCGTGCATCCGGCCCGTCGTCCCGTGGGTGAGATTGCCGCGCTCGACGAGCGTGGTGTCGACGCCACGCAGCGCGAGATCACGCGCGATACCACAGCCCGTCGAGCCGCCGCCGATGACGAGCGCCTCGGTTTCGGTTGCCATCTGTCCGTGTGTGCATGACGCTCCACATGCTTTATTTTATCGGTGGGGGGTTAGTGGCCGTAGATAACGGCTTTCCAAGGGGAATCGAGCGGTGAACGAGCCGAGCGATCGGTCCGATTCTCCCGATCGATCGCCGAGCCAGTTGCGGTGTTCGTCGCCGTTCGCACAAGGCTTATCACCGCATACAATGATTTACGGCCGAACACGTGTCAGTAGTAACAGACAGCAGACGGGAGAACGGGAGGGGGTCGGACGGCGAGGAACGGCGTCGATGGCGACGAGTTCGGTCGATCGGCGGTCGACGACCGAGCCGGTACGGTCGATAACCGTGGACCTCGCTGCTCGCATCCGACGGCGACGGGAATCGGTTGGGGAGACACGGGTCGTACTCGACTACCACGCGATCAGCCCCATCGCCCACGTCGACGAACCGACCAACCGGGGGACGGTGCTCGAACGGCTGCTCGACTACGTCGATCCGGTGTTCGACGGCCGCCTCCCGCCGAACGCCTACGTCTGGGGACCGTCCGGGAGCGGGAAATCGGCCGTCGTCACCGCGCTGCTCGACCAGCTCCGTCGCGTGGGAACGCGTTCCGGTTCGGTGATCCACACCTCGACTCGTGGCGGGACGAACGCGGCACCGGCGCTCGTCTACGTCGACACGCGCCACGCGAGCAGCGAGTTCGGCCTCTATCAGACGGTTCTCGACGGGATGCTCGACGAATCGGTGCCGAAACACGGCGTCGGGACGGACACGCTCCGCTCGCGGCTGGCCGAGACGCTTGCGGACGATCGCCGGCTGCTCGTCGTGTTCGATCACGTCGACGAACCCGGCACGCAGTCGCTCGCGTCGCTCGTCTCGGCGTTCGACGGGATGGCCGACTCGCTCTCCTGGCTCGCCATCGGCCATCGACCGCCGTCGGAGCTTTCGATCGACGGCCCGCCCGAGCGTATCGAGGTTCCGGGCTACCGCGACCTTGCACTGGTCGACATCCTGACGGCTCGCGCGTCGGCGGGGATGGCGCGGCGGGCCATCGAGCACGAACAGCTCCGTCGCATCGCCGTCTGGGCCGACGGGAACGCCCACGACGCGCTCTGTGTGCTGTTCGCGGCGGCCGACGAGGCGGCGATCGCGGGGGTTTCGGGCGTCCGCGAGCACGACCTCCACGTCGGCATGGACGCCCTCCCGCGGCCGGCGGTCTCGCTTGGGCGCGTGTTCGCGCTCTCGGTGAACCGCCAGCAGGTGCTGGCCCGACTCGTCGAGATCGACGACGATCAGCGTGCGTCGGTCGACGCCGCGGCCACCGCCGTCGCCGCCACACCGAGCGTGGAGCTCTCGAAGGGGACGGTGAAGCGGCTGCTCTACGAACTCGCCGAGATCGGGATCGTCGAACGGGTGAACGAGGAGCGCTCGGTCGGCGCTGGCCGATCGCCGAGCCGCCTCGAACCACGGTTCCCGACACGGGTCTTCGGCCGGCTTCACGGCCTCGCGAACGCGTAGCGAGCGGGACGGATCGCGCGTCGCTCCACGCCGAGAAGCTGACCGGCCGCCGAAACCACGGCCTGCGCAAGATTTATGTGAATAGAAGATACTGTTTACGGACGGATACATGGTAGTAGTAAAAACCGGTCGAAGCGCGCGGCGTGCGGACGGGAGCCGACGATGAGCGAGGGGACGTACGTCGGCGCGATCGACCAAGGGACGACGGGCACGCGGTTCATGGTGTTCGACCACGGTGGCGGGGTCGTCGCCAGTGCCTACGAGAAACACGAACAGTACTACCCGGAACCGGGCTGGGTCGAGCACGACCCGATGGAGATCTGGGAGAACACGAAGTCGGTCATCGCCGACGCGCTCGACAGCGCCGGCATCGACGCGACGCGGCTCGACGCGATCGGCGTCACCAACCAGCGCGAGACGACGCTGTTCTGGGATGCCGACACCCACCGGCCGATCATGCGGGCGATCGTCTGGCAGGATCGTCGGACCACCGACCGGATCGAGGGGCTCGAAACGAACGGCAAGGCCGAGACGATCCAGGCGAAGACGGGTCTCGAACCCGATGCGTATTTCTCGGCGACGAAGGCCGAGTGGATCCTCGACAACGCCGATCCGATCAAACTCCAGCGCTCGCGCCCGCAGGACATCCGTGAGCGCGCCGCCGACGGCGAGGTGCGCTTCGGCACGATCGACTCGTGGCTCATCGAGAACCTCACGGGCAACCACATCACCGACGTGACGAACGCCTCCCGGACGATGCTGTTCAACATCCACGAGATGGACTGGGACGACGAGCTCCTGGAGGAGTTCCGGGTGCCGCGCGCGGCGCTGCCCGAAGTCCGTCCGTCGAGCGACGAGAACCTCTACGGGACGACCGACGCGGACGGGTTCCTCGGCGCGGAGATCCCCGTTGCCGGCGCGCTTGGCGACCAGCAGGCCGCCCTCTTCGGTCAGACCTGTTTCGACCCCGGTGATGCGAAGAACACCTACGGCACCGGGTCGTTCTTCCTGCTCAACACCGGCGAGGAGGCAGTCGAGAGCGATCACGGCCTGCTCACCACGATCGGGTTCCAGCGCTCGGGCGAACCGGTGCAGTACGCCCTCGAAGGCTCGATCTTCGTCACGGGTGCGGCCATCGAGTGGCTCGAAGACGTCGAACTGCTCGACAACGCGATGGAGTCCGAAACCGTCGCCCGCAGCGTCGACTCGACCGACGGCGTCTATCTCGTTCCCGCTTTCACGGGACTGGGCGCACCCCACTGGGACGGCCGTGCAAGGGGAACGATCGTCGGGATGACCCGCGGAACGGAGCGTGCACACATCGTCCGTGCGGCGCTCGAATCGATCGCCTACCAGACCCGCGACGTCGCCGAGGCGATGGAGGCCGACGCGGGGATCGACATCAGCAGTCTTCAGGTCGACGGCGGCGCGGTGAAGAACAACTTCCTCTGTCAGCTCCAGGCGAACATCGTCGGCACCGACATCGTGCGCCCGGAGGTCGACGAGACGACGGCGCTCGGCTCGGCCTACGCCGCCGGGCTCGCCGTCGGCTACTGGGACGATCCCGAGAAGCTGCGCGACAACTGGCGGATCGACCGCGAGTTCACGCCTGACGAGGACGCATCGGTCGATGGCCGCTACGAGCGCTGGAGTGAGGCGGTCGAGCGCTCGCGCGACTGGGCACGGGAGGCATAGGATGCAGGCGTTGCTCCAGCTCCCGATCATCGGTCTCGGCGTCGAGGAGTTCGCCCTGCTGTTCATCGCCGCGCTCGCCGGTGGGGCGTTCGGGGCAGCCCTCGGTGCGCTCCCCGCGTTCGTCTTCACCGGCTTCGCGATCTTCCTCGGTGAGGGACTCAACATCCTCCAGGGGGAACTCGCCTCGAACGTCGGCTCGATCGGCGCGGGATCGCTCGGTGTCGATCTGACCGGTACGATCGGCTTCGGGATGGTCTTCGGCCCACACATCTCCTTCGCGGCCGGCGTGGCCGCCTCGGCCTACGTCGGCAAGAAATATCCCGAGATGGAGCCCGACGGCTGGGACTACCATCCAGGGAAGGTCATCACGGAGGCGTACGGTACGAAACCCGACATCCTCGCGGTCGGCGCGGTCTTCGGCGTCGTCGGCATGCTCATCAATCAGTTGGCGAGCGGGATCGGCTTGCCGACCGACGGTATCGCGCTGTCGGTCGTCCTGACGGCGCTGCTCGCCCGACTCGTCTTCGGCTACCCGCTGGTCGGCTCGCCGTCCGGCTCCTCGCTGTTCGATATGTCGCCGTTCGAGCGCGAGGAACAGCGTGCGGTGGCCGACGGCGGCACCGACAGCATGCGGCTGGCGACCGAGCCGTGGCTCGGCCACCAGTACAAGTGGTCCGGCGTCGCCCTCATCGGTGTCGTCGGCGGGATCCTCAGCGGCTACATCTGGATCGAGACCGGGAGCATCTTCCTCGGCTACGCCTTCTCGGCGATGAGCCTGCTCTTTCTCAACCTCGGCGTCGCGAAGATCCCCGTCACCCATCACATCACGCTGCTCGGGTCGGTCGGGGCCATCGTCGCGACGGAGATGATCGGTGGCCCGATCCCTGCGATCCTCGGGGCCGCCCTCTTCGGCGGACTCACCGGCGTCATCGGCGAGGCGACACAGCGGGTCTTCTACTCGCACTCCGGCACGCACGTCGACCCGCCGGCGATGGCGATCGTGGTCGCGATGACCATCGTGGGCGTACTCTACCTCGTCGGCGTGATCCCGACCTCGGGCTACCTCGGTCTCTAACCACCACAATGTCACATACACCAGAACGACCGAAGCTGTACGTCTGCACGGGCTGTCAGAGCGTCCACGCCGGAACCGTCTCGGGCGGCCCGGAGGACCATCGGTACGACGCGCCGGGCGAGTGTGCCGCCTGCGGGAGCACCGAATTCGTCGAGATGGAGGACTACCCTCACTTCGGCTGAACGACCGGACGGACAGCGACGGAACGGTATCTTTCTCCGATCATTCCTCACAATCGGCCAGTAACGACGCCGTGCAGTCGTGATCGGTGGGACACGACGATGGAAAGATATATTATTCACCGGTAGTAACACTGGGTTGCATGACGGATGAGTTCGAGCAGTTCAGCGACGTCGGCGAAGCACAGGTAACCCGAGCGATCAGTCAGGAGTGGACCGAGGAGTTCATGGACTACACCGAGTCCGACGTGATCATCATCGGTGGCGGTCCCTCGGGGCTGATGGCCGCCAAGGAGCTCGGCGAGCGCGGCGTGAAGGCGATGGTCGTCGAGAAGAACAACTATCTCGGCGGCGGGTTCTGGCTCGGTGGCTTCCTGATGAACAAGATCACCGTTCGCGACCCCGCACAGACAGTGCTCGACGAGATCGACGTCGACTACAAGCGCTCGCAGGACAGCGAGGGGCTCTACGTCGCCAACGGTCCCGAGGCGGCATCGGGCCTCATCAAGGCCGCCTGTGACGCCGGCGCGAAGATGCAGAACATGACGGAGTTCACCGACATCGTGGTGCGCGAGGACCACCGTGTCGGCGGGATCGTGATGAACTGGACGCCCGTCCACGCGCTCCCGCGCGAGATCACGTGTGTCGACCCCATCGCCGTCGAATCGGACCTCGTCATCGACGCGACCGGTCACGAGGCGATGGCCGTCTCGAAACTCGACGAGCGGGGCGTGCTCGACGCACCCGGCATCGCCGACGCCGCCGAGAACGCCACCGGCATGGACCAGACCGAGGACGGCCAGTACGGCGCTCCCGGTCACGACTCGCCGGGTCACGACTCGATGTGGGTCGGCCAGAGCGAGGACGCGGTCGTCGAGAACACGGGCGTCGCTCACCCCGGCCTGATCGTCTCGGGGATGGCGACCGCGACGACCTACGGCCTCCCCCGGATGGGCCCGACCTTCGGTGCGATGCTCCTCTCGGGCAAGCGCGCGGCCCAGGCCGCCATCGACGAGCTCGGCGTCGACGCCGAGCCCGTCGACATGAGCGCACCCGCACCGGCCGACGACTGAAGCGACCGATACATTCCCGAACCCCGACCCCGATCGGCGGCCCCACCTCGGGCCCCGATCGATCGCCGGTTCGCCGGCATCGCTGCGGCGACGGCTGCTAGTACTCCCACCCGTAGCAACCCGGCGAACGCGGCTTCTTCCCCTATTCGTCGCTTTGCACGGCCAGTTCGATCCGCTCGGCTGGATCGACGAGATCGGTCTCCGAGAGCCCGGCGACGGCGTCGTGGAAACACGTCCGATAGCTGTCCGGACCGGCGTATTCGCCGAATTGCTCGTCGGCGGCGGCCTCGCCGGCCAGCCCGAACGCGAGCGTGCCGGCGAGCGCCGCCCGTTCGTCGTCCAGCGCGGCCGTGAACACCGCGAGCGTCATCCCGAGCATGCAGCCGGTGCCGACGACCGAGCCGAGCAGCTCGTCGCCGCCGTGGATCTCGAACGCCCCGTCGGCGATCGCGACGATGTCGACCGCGCCGGAGGCGACGACGACGCTCTCTGTCTCACGTGCGCAGGTGATGGCGGTCTCGGCGATGTCGCCGTACTCGCCGACCGATTCGACGCCGCGGACGGTCGCGTCTTCGCCCGCCAGCGCCGACACTTCGCCGTAGTTGCCGCTGACGATGCTCACGTCGATCTCGGTCGTCAGTCGCTCGGCGACGTGATCGCGGGTCGACGTCGAGCCGACGCCGACCGGATCAACCACGACAGGCGTTCCGGCCTCGTTCGCCGCCTCGCCGGCGGCCAGCATCGTGTTCTCGCCGCTCTCGCTCACCGTTCCCATGTTGAGCAGGCAGGCGTCGGCGGCCGCGACCATCTCGCCGACCTCGCGCTCGTCGTCGGACATCACGGGGAGCCCACCCCAATGAAGGGCGATGTTGGCCACGTCGTTGACCGTCACGTCGTTGGTGAGCGCGTCGATCAGCGGTTCGGTCTCGTCGACCGCATCCAGAGCGTCGGTGAGATCGAGTCCGTCGAGCGCGTTCATTGGACCACCTCCTCGACGGTATCGGCGAGCTGTCGCGTTGCAGCCGCCGGATCGTCGGCGGCGGTAATGGCCGAGATGACTGCGACGCCGTCCGCGCCGGCGGCGACGACGTCGCGAGCGTTTTCGGGTGTCACGCCACCGATGCCGACGATCGGGATATCGACGGCGGCCACGATGTCGGCGACGGTCTCGGTCCCGATCTCCGCCTCGGTATCGGGTACGTCCTTCGAGGTCGTCGCGTAGATCGCGCCGACGCCCAGATAGTCCGCGCCCGCGCGTTCGGCGGCCTCGGCGGCTTCGACCGTCGAGACCGAGCGGCCGATACAGCGCTCCGATCCGAGAACCTCGCGCGCGGCGGGGATCGGGAGATCGTCGTCGCCCAAGTGAACGCCATCGGCGTCGACGGCGGCCGCGATATCGACTCGGTCGTTGACGATGAAGGTGACGCCGGCGGTCCGCGTCTGCTCGCGGAGCTCCGTCGCGAGTTCGTAGCGCTCCCGGACGGTCGCGTTCTTCTCGCGCAACTGGACGGCCGTCACCCCGCCATCGATCGCCGCCGCGACGATCTCCTCGGTCGAACGGTCGCGCGAACGGTTCGCCTGCGTCACGAGATACGCACCGGAGACATTCATGCGTTGTATATCGAAGTGGTCGAAGGGGCGGGATATGAATGTCGGTCGCCGCGTTCGCTCGTCGGCGATCCGTTCGTGGGCGCTTCCAAGTTCCCGATCGCGGACGGGTGGTGCTACTCAGTCAGTTCTTGGAACTTCTCGACGGCCGCCCGTGCGATCTCGACGTCCTCGTCGGGCATCCCGCCGCTCGATCCGACCGCCCCGACGACCTCACCGTCGACTTCGAGCGGGAACCCGCCGCCGAAGATGACGATACGACCCTCGTCGACCGTCTGAAGCCCATACAGCGTCTCACCGGGCTGTGCCACGTCGGCGAGTTCGTGCGTCGGCATCTTCAGGCCGGCGGCCGTGTAGGCCTTGTTCCGGGAGATGGTGACGCTCGGCAGCCACGCGCCGTCCATCCGGTGCTGGGCGACGAGGTTGCCCTCGGAGTTCGACACCGTGAGCACCGACGGCACCCCGATCTCCTCGGCGTGTTGTTCGCCCGCTTCGATCACCGTCGTCGCTCGTTCGAGTGGGATCGTCGCTACCATCGTCCGTTCGTTTCACTCCAGTGTACAAAAAGGTGGAGGCCCACACGACCATGCCGCGGAAAACGCTGCCGTGTCGTTGCGGACAATCTATCACGATCGATTATATATGTAGGTTCGATGAGAAAGAAAACCCATATAAACACCCGTCGCGAACTCTTTAAGGTTGAAATTTCGCGCGTCAAATCCCGTTCGGTTAGTCGTACTGTACATTGGTCGCTTGCTCGTTCGTGCCGGATTGCTCGAATCCGAGCGAGCACGTCGCACGACGAAGCTCGCCTGGCCACGCATCATCACCGGCATCGCCCGGATGTCGAAGAACGCCGTCGACATCGCCATGATCGGCATCGCGCTCGGCTCGACGGCGATCGCCGGCGTCGGCTTCGCCAGTCCCTACTGGGGCTTTGCCTTCGCCATCGGCGGCGGCATCGCCGCCGGCACGATCGCACTGGTCTCACAGCGCTACGGCGCGAAACGCCTCGGCGACATCGATCGCGCCGTCCGATCGAGCGTCGCCGTCGTGATCGCGCTCACGCTGCCGATCGTCGCCGCGCTCTGGCTCGTCCCCACCCCGCTGGTCTCACTGATCGGTGACGATCCGGCGGCGATCGCCTTCGGTGCCGACTACCTCAAAGTCGTCGCGCTCGGCATCCCTTTTGCGGCGCTCAACCTCATCGGGAGCCGCGTCTATATCGGCGTCGACGACGCCCGGACGCCGATGATGCTTCGCAGCGCCGGCGCGCTCGCGAACATCGCCATCAACGCCGTGTTGATCTTCGGCTTCGGCCTCGGCGTCGTCGGCGCGGCGCTCGGCACCGTCCTGTCGAGCGCTGTCGTCACCGGCCTCTTCGCCGTCGGTCTCGTCAAGGGTCGCCTTCCTGGACTCGGTACACTTCCCGTTCGGATCGACCCGCGCGGAAACTATCTTGGCACCGATATCCGCCACGTCGTCTCGATCGGGACGCCCGTCATCGGTCGCGAGCTCGTCTTCACCGTCGCGGAGTTCCCGATGCTCGTCATCGTTGCGCTGTTCGGCAGCGACGTCGTCGCCGCCTACGTCATCGCACGGCGCATCTGGGGATTGATGAACACGCCCGGCTGGGGCTTCGGTCTCGCCTCCTCCAGCCTGGTCGGCCAGGAACTCGGGAGCGGCCACGAGGAGACCGCCGAAGCCTACGGCCGCGAGATCGTCCGGTTCGCGGTCGCGGTCTACCTCGTCTCGGCGGGGCTCGTCTTCGTCTTCGTCGACGAGATCGTCGCCGCGTTCGTCGGCGATCCCACCTCGTCGGTGGTGCCGGTCGCGGTTTCGCTCGTCTCGGCGGCCTGTTTCGCCATCGTTCTTCGCGGGGTGTCGGGCGCGGCCGCCGGCCCGCTCGACGCCAGCGGCGACACCAACTGGACGTTCTACAGCCAGCTGCTCGGCATCTTCGGCGTCTCCATCCCGATCGCCTATCTCGGCGCGACGACATCGCTCGGTCTCACCGGGCTCTCGCTGGCCTTCCTCGCCGAGACGACCGTTCCCGCCGTGCTCAACTACTACCGCTTCAACAGCGAGAAGTGGAAGCAGGTGAGCCGGGACTACCGGTCGGACGCGTCGGCGTAAGCCGCTCGCACTCGACGAGGAGGTCGCCCCATCCGTTGGAATCACCGAACTCTGCTCGACTAGTCCCGCGACCACTTCTCTTCGTTTTCTCCCTGTTCTCGCGACACCGACAATCCGAATCGACGGCTCTCGCGACTACAGCCCGGTCGGACAGTCGATGAACGTCGTTTCGATGTCACACTCCTCGGCGAGCGATTGGAGCGAGCGCACGCCGAAGGTCTCAGTCGCGTAGTGCCCGGCCAGATACACGTGGACGCCCGCCTCGCGCGCCTCGTGGTAGAGCTTCTGTTTGCCCTCGCCGGTGACGAACGCGTCGGCACCCCGTTCGACGGCCTCGTCGAACCAGTCGGCGGCGGCCCCGGTCGCGATGGCGACCTCCTCGATCTCGTCGGGACCGAATTCGAGTGCCGTCACGCCGTTTTCGGGGTCGCACTCGGTTGTGAGCCGATCGTGAAATTCGGTCGGTGAGATGCCTGTAGAACGACCGAACTGGCCGATCTGTTCGTCGCCAAGCGTGCCGAACGGCTCGCGATCGTCGAGGGCGAGCGCGTCGACGATGCCGGCAGCGTTGCCGAGTTCCTGGTGGCCGTCGAGCGGGAGGTGCGAGACGTACAGCGCCATGTCGTGCTCGAAAAAG
The DNA here is from genome assembly GCF_000336695.1 of Halococcus morrhuae DSM 1307. GTDB lineage: Archaea > Halobacteriota > Halobacteria > Halobacteriales > Halococcaceae > Halococcus > Halococcus morrhuae. The sequence continues at coordinate 81,871 of NZ_AOMC01000091.1, read as the reverse complement.
GGTGCGAGCCGGTCGTGAATGGAACCGGTCGCGCGCTCGAACTCGCCCCAGAACAGGCCGTGGTGCACGACGAGCGCGTCCGCACCCGCCTCGACGGCGCGCTCGGCGGTTTCGATCGCGGCATCGACCGCGAAGGCGGCGTGGTCGATTTCGTCCGGCCCGGCGACCTGGAGGCTGTTTGCGCTCGCGTCGAGATCGGCGTAGGCGGCGGTGTCGAGGCGGTCGTCGAGGCGCTCGACGAACGTTTCCGTGTCCATAGCGGGCATTCACCCGCCGGGATCAAGAACGCTGGCGTCTACTCCGATCCCGGACTCTCGGGCGCGAGCCGGTCGGCCCACGACAGCGCCTCGTCGATCTCGGTCTGGGGCGGCGAGCAGGTGAACGCACGACAGACGTACGCCGTCGGTTCGCCGTTCTCTCCCGTTCGGTCGGCCCAGATCGGCGGCGCATCGTCGAGCGAGAGCCGATCGAGCCAGCCGTCGAGCTCGGCGTCGGTCGGCGGGCGGCGTGCGAGCAGCCGTTTGGGGAGATACGTGCGCCCGATGCGCTCGCGCCATTCGGTAGGGAGTTCGTCGGCGACGATCGTCAGTTCGAGCGAGCCCGCAGTGTGGCGGTCGGCCGCGAGCGCGAGCGACGCACGTCGGAGCGGGCTCGCCTCGATCGATTCGGCGTGGGTTTCGAGCACCGTCTCGGCGATTTCCCCGAACTCCTCGCCGGGCGCGAACTGTGACAGCGCGAGCAGCGTGTCGACGGCCACGCCGGTACTGGAGGGCGTCGACTGGTCGTCGAGTTCCTGGGGACGGGCGACGAGCGACTCGCCGCTCTGGGGTGTGAAATACAGCGTCCCCTCCTCGGCGTCGAAGAACTCGCGGACGACGGCGCGCCCGAGATCGAGCGCGAATGTCAGGTATTCGACCTCACCGGTCGCCTCGTAGCAGTTGAGCGCACCGCGTGCGAGGAAGGCGTAGTCTTCGAGATAGCCATCGATTTTCACCTCTCCGCCCTTGAATCGCCGCGCAAGTTGCTGTTCGTCTTCGTCCCACAGCTGCTCGCGGACGAAATCGAGTGCTGCGACGGCCGTCTCGCCGTAGGTTTCATCGAGCGCGAGCCCTGCCTCGGCGAACGCCGAGATCATCAGCCCGTTCCAGCCCGCCAGGACCTTCTCGTCGCGCGCCGGGCGGTCGCGGTCGGTCCGTGCGGCGAAGATCGCCTCACGAGCGCGTTCGAGATCGGCTTCGATCTCCTCTGTCGTCGTTCCGTGCTCGTCGGCCAGACCGTCGATCGCGGTGTCGAGCGTCAACACCGTCTTCCCGTCCTCGAAGTTGCCTGCCTCGGTGATGCCGTAGCGCTCGCAGAACAGGTCGGCGGCGAACTCGTCGTCGATTGCCTCGTGGACTTCCGGGGGCGTCCAGACGTAGAACGCGCCCTCCTCGTGTTCGCCCGATTCGCCTTCGCTCTGGGCGTCGAGCGTGCTGAAGAAGCCGCCGTCGGGGTGGCGCAGTTCGCGCTCGACGAACCCGAGCGTCTCGCGGGCGATCTCCGCGTAGCGCTCCTCGCCGGTGAGGCGATAGCCCGCGATGTAGGCGCGCACGAGCTCGGCGTTGTCGTAGAGCATCTTCTCGAAGTGGGGCACCGTCCACTCGCGGTCGGTGACGTACCGGTGGAAGCCGCCGCCGGCGTGATCGCGCAGTCCGCCGTCGGCCATCGCGTCGAGTGCCTCGACGGCGACCTCGCGAAAGGCATCCCTTCCGGTCCGTTCGTAGGCCTGCATGAGGAGGTGGAGCCGCCCGGTCTGGGGGAACTTCTGCCCGCGGCCGAATCCGCCGTGCTCGCGATCGGCGTCGCTGACCGCGCGCTGGGCGGCGGTTTCGAGCAGTCCCGGAGAAACCTCGCCCGGGCTGTCGGGCGTTCCCTCAAGTTCGCCGGCCATCGCGTCGGCCCACTGGTCGGCGCGACCCTCGATGTCCTCGCGTTCGTCGTCCCACGAGTCGGCGATGGAGTCGAGGAGGTCGAGAAAGCCCGGCTGGCCGCGCTTGGCCTTGCGCGGGAAGTACGTACCCACGTAAAACGGGCGACCGTCGGGCGTGAGCCAGACCGACAGCGGCCAGCCACCCTGTCCGGAGACCATCGCGGCGACGGTCTGATAGAGCCGGTCGAGATCGGGCCGCTCTTCTCTATCGACCTTGATCGGAACGAAATCCTTGTTGAGCCGTTCGGCCACTACCGGGTCGTCGAAGCTCTCGTCAGCCATGACGTGACACCAGTGACAGGCCGAATAGCCGATCGAGAGGAAGATCGGCACGTCGCGCTCGCGGGCCGCGTCGAGCGCGTCGTCGTCCCAGGGCTGCCAGTGGACCGGGTTGTCGGCGTGCTGGCGGAGATACGGGCTCGCCTCCTCGTCGAGTCGGTTGCGGCTGGTGCTCATGGATCCGATAGACACCGCGGACGGGTAAACACCATCGCCCGCCCTCGCCGGCAGTAGGTTCTTGCCGAGCGCGAGCCCACCATCCGGGATGGCGACCCACCTCAGCCGCGAGCAGACCGAGGCGTGGCTCGACGAGTCGGTCGTTCAGGGTGTTGAGAGCGAATCCGGGGACGGAGCCGAGTACAACCTCCAGCTCCAGCTGTCGCGACTGCCCCTGCACGTGATCAAGGAGGAGACCTGGGGGCCGCTGCGCGTCGTCGGCGAGTGTACCTTCGACACCGATCGCGTCGCGGCGCTCGTCGAGAACGCGGAGCGCCGCCAGGAGCTCCTGTTGGGCCTGAACCCGGTTCTCGCCGGCGCACCGGGCTTTTACACCTTTCTCGACGACGAGGGCGACCCCTGCGAGTTCCCCCGCATCCACTCGATCCTCCTCGAAGACCGTCTCTATCCCGACGGCGCGAGCCAGCAGGCGCTGATGAACTCGGTGATGGCGACGGCGAGCACGATGCGTTCGATCCAGAACACGGCCGCCGCGCTACAAAACCAGTCGATACAGAGCGCACACGACGATTCGACCGAGTAGCTTCCCCTAACGGTGAACCGTAACGATCTCAGGCGTCGAGGTCGGCGGTCAGTCGATCGATGTGGACGACCTCGGCGTCGTTCTGGACCATCTCGATGACCGAGCCGTGGCGCGAGACGTCCGTCTCGATCCCGGTGACTGAGACCGCGTAGCCCGCATCGAGCGCGCCCTCGACGAACCCGACCGCCTCGCGCGGATCCAGATTTTCGAGCGCGACGGTCAGCGGGCTGCCAGCATCCCCCGTGTCCGTCTCGTCGAGTCGTGCGGCGGCCTCTTCGAGCAATCGGTCGCTCATGTCGATGGTTACGTCTGCCATACCGATGGCTCTCGGGCAAGCGGTATAAACAACGGGGAACCCCCTTCCGTTTCCCCGTTTTGTCCCCGACAGTCGTTTGACCGTGGCCATCCATGCCGGTGTATGAGACACGTCACGGTCGGTGGTGTGGACGTCCCCGCGCTCGGCTTCGGCACCGCCGGCATGGACACCGACGAGGAGCGCCAACGGGCCGTCGAGGCGGCGCTCGCGGCCGGCTATCGACATATCGACACCGCACAGATGTACGACAGCGAGTCGGCGGTCGGGGCGGCGGTCGACGAGTCGGACGTCGCGCGCGAGGAGCTGTTCGTGACGACGAAACTGACACGGGACAACCGCGCCCACGAGGCGGTCATCGACTCGACACACGCCAGCCTCGACCGGCTCGACATGGAGTACGTCGATCTGTTGCTCATCCACTCGCCGGAGCAGAACGTCCCTCACGAGGAGACGCTCGACGCGATGAACGAACTCGTCGCAGACGGAGCCGTCCGCCATATCGGCGTCTCGAACTTCTCGGTCGAGGAGACACGGAACGCCATCGAGCACTCGACGGCACCGATCTTCACCAATCAGGTCGAGTACAGTCTCACCAGCCATCAGCCCGATCTCCTCCCGTTCTGCATCGACGAAGACGTACTGCTCACCGCCTACAGTCCGCTCAAGCTCGGCTCGGCGCTCGAAGACGAGGAACTCGCAGCCATTGCCGAGACACACGGAAAGACGGTCCGACAGATCGCGCTCCGGTGGCTGCTCCAGCAGCCGATGGTTGCGACGATCCCGCGGTCGTCGAATCCCGACCACATCGAGCGGAACGCCGATGTCTTCGATTTCGAACTTGCCGACGAGGAGATGAGACGCCTCTTCGAGATCGGCGGCGGAATCGACGAGCAGCTCGCGACGAAAATTGGTCTCTGAGCCGTTCTGCTGTCCACTCGGATGGTCCATCCGTCGTCCCGCGATCCGAACCAGTCCGTGAAGGACAACGCTTAGGTCGCCCGCGCCGGCCCACTGCACATGCACGAGACCGTGCTTCTCGTCGGTGGCGGCGGTCGCGAACACGCCATCGCGCGCGCCCTCGCCGACAGCGACGCGGAGCTCTACGGCTGTGCGGGCACCCGGAACCCGGGGATCGCCGATCTTGCGGCAGGGTTCGAGAGCCTGGATACGACGACCCCGCAGGCCGTCGTCGCCTACGCCGAGGAAGTCGACGCGACGCTCGCGGTCGTCGGCCCCGAGGCTCCGCTTCAGGCGGGTGTCGCCGACGCGCTCGCCGAAAATGGGGTTTTTCCGTTCGGTCCGCGGGCCGACGCGGCACGCATCGAGACCGACAAGGCCTATCAGCGCCGGTTCATGCGCGAGCACGACATCCCCGGCTGCCCAGGGTTCGCGACGTTCGACGATACGGAACGGGCCTGCGAACATATCGACGACAGCGACGGCGATCTGGTGGTGAAACCCGCCGGCCTCACCGGCGGCAAGGGCGTGCGCGTCATCGGCGAGCAGCTCACTCCTGAAGAGGCGAAGGAGTACCTCCGCGAGTCGGACTACGACCGTGTCGTGCTCGAAGAGCGTCTCGTCGGTGAGGAGTTCACCGTGCAGGCGTTCGTGGCCGACGGCGAAGTGCGGACGACGCCGGCCGTCCAGGACCACAAGCGTGCCTACGAGGGCGACGAGGGGCCCAATACGGGCGGGATGGGAAGTTACAGCGCCGCCACACGCGAACTCCCGTTCATGACCGAGGCGGACTACGACGCGGCCGTGTCGATCATCGAGGAGACGGTAGACGCCCTCGACGACTACACGGGCGTGCTCTACGGCCAGTTCATGCTCACGGCAGAGGGGCCGACAGTCGTCGAATTCAACGCGCGCTTCGGCGATCCCGAGGCGATGAACACCCTGCCGCTCCTCGACACCGACTTCCTCGACGTTCTCACGGCGGCCCGTGACGGCGACCTCCCCGAGCTCGCCTTCAACGAGCGGGCGACCGTCTGCAAGTACGCCGTGCCCGCAGGCTATCCCGAAGACCCTGACGCGGGTGCGAAAGTCGGGATCGACCCCGAGAGCGCAGGCGACGCGCTGTTGTTCTACGCGAGCGTCGACGAGCGCGACGACGGCATCTACACGACGACCTCGCGGGCGTTCGCGGTCGTCGGGGTCGCCGAGAGCATCGAGGAGGCCGAGGAGATCGCGGCCGATGCGCTCGACGCGGCCGACACGGACGGGCTGCGGGTGCGCGAGGATATCGGGACGGCCGATCTCGTCGAATCCCGCATCGAACACATGGCCGAGCTGCGTGGCCACGAGGGCTGATGGGCCGTCACGACCGACTGTCGGTCCATTCGACGCCGGGACGGCGGAACTCGCTGTGGCACTGGCCCGACGCGAAGAGCACGTTGCGGATCATGCACAACTACGTTTTCGTGCTCGTCGCGCGCATCGCTCCATCGCTACGACTCAAGAACTGGGCGCTCCGGCGCATCGGCGTCACCGTCGAACGGGGCGTCTCGTGGGGCCTCGAAGCCACACCCGACGTTTTCTGGCCGGAGCTGATCACCCTCCGGGAGGACGCTATCGTGGGCTACGACGCGACCCTGCTCTGTCACGAATTCCTTCAGGACGAGTATCGAACCGGCGAGGTCGTCGTCGGCGAGCGCGCGATGGTCGGCGCGGGGGCGATCGTCCTGCCGGGTGTCGAGATCGGTGCCGACGCGCGCGTGGCTGCGAACTCGCTCGTGGCCGAGGACGTTCCAGCGGGCGCGACGGTTGCTGGTGTGCCAGCGACCGAGCAGTAGGAAACCGATCTCGGGGTGAGTGCCACAAATCGCCACACCGTTCGTGAAAACAACGATCGAAGGACTTACAGTTATCCGATCGACCACAGCTAGATTTATCCGATAGCCACGACCCGCTGTACACTCGATGAGTGCTCACACGGACGATTCATCTGACGAACCGGAATGGTCGCTGATTGGGCCCGGCTTGCTCGTCGCTGCGACTGGCGTGGGTGCCGGTGACCTCGCGGCCGGACTCGTTGCGGGCAACCGATACGGATTGAACTTCATCTGGGCGGTGCTCGTCGGCATCGTTATCAAATTCGCACTGAACGAGGGTGTTGGACGCTATCACTTGGCAACTGACGAAACCATCCTCGAAGGGATCCACTCGCTGGGGCGGTGGGCGAGCGGCTTCTTCGGTGGCTACTCCCTTCTGTGGGGGTTTGTCTACGGCGCTGCGGTCAGTTCGTCGGCGTCGCTCGCGGCCAATGCCCTCTTCCCGGCGATACCGTTCTGGATCTACCTGGTCGCCCACCCGATTCTCGGAGCCGTGTTGGTGCTGGCCAACCGCTACGAGACGTTCGAGAACGTGATCACGGTCTTCATCGTGTTGATGGTCGTCACCGTCATCGGCTCCGCGATCGCCGTACTCCCCCAGCTCGGTGCAATCATCGGGACCGGCGTCCCCGCGCTGCCGGAGGGATCGATCGTCTACGCGCTCGGGCTCATCGGCGGCACGGGTGGGACGATCACGATGGCGTCCTACGGCTACTGGCTCGCCGAGAAGGACTGGGACAGCCCGAACTACATCCCGGTGATGCGCCGCGATGCCTCCTCGGCCTATCTCATCACCGGGCTGTTCGTCATCGCGTTGATCGTCATGAGCGCGGCGCTGCTCTACGGCACCGGCGCGAGCGTCTCCGGCGAGGATGGACTGGTCGCGCTGGCCGACAACCTCGGAAACCAGCTCCACCCTGTGCTCCGGTATGCCTTCCTGATCGGCTTCTGGTCGGCCTCGTTCACGTCGTTGCTCGGCACGTGGCACGGCGTCTCGTACCTGTTCGCCGACTTCGTGGGCGAATTTTCCTCGAACCCGGTCGAGGCCGATCAGCTTCGGGACACCCGCGCCTACACGTTCTACGTACTCTGGCTGACGTTCCCACCGCTACTGCTGCATTTCCTCGGTGAGCCGGTCTTCATAATCATCATCTACGGCGTGCTCGGCGCGGTCTTCATGCCGTTTCTGGCCATCACGCTCCTGTTGCTGCTCAACTCCGACCGCGTGGCCGCTGCGCACAGGAACGGGATGGTGTTCAACACGCTGCTGACCGCCAGCGCCCTCCTGTTCATCGTCCTGCTGGCGAACGAACTCAGCACGCTTCTGTAGTTCCCACTGAACCGATTGTCGATTGTTCTCCAAAAATGAGGGCACACGCGGTGCTGTGCGTCGCGGTGAGCGGGTAGTGTCCGCGCGAACGGAGTGAGCGCGGTTCGCCGCGAGTGACCGGAGGGAACGAGCGGGAGTTTTTGATGAACCTTTTTGCAAGGGGTTGAGCGCCCGCAGGGCGCGATCCCCCGCAGTAAAAAGGTTCAGGTGAAGCTCCCGAGCCCGGTCTGTGTCTGGCCGGATTTGACCTCGTCCCAGGAGATGTCGAGCGCTTCGAGCACGCGCGCGATCGGACCTTTGAGCGTCTTGTCGAGCATCTTCGGCCAGTCGATGGCGAACTCGTCGGGAATCTGGTCGGCGTACTCGAAGCAGATGACGCCGTCGCCGTTGCTCACGTCGCGCTTGAACTCACGGTAGAGGTCGTCCTCGGCGATCTCCGGCTGGTCGGATTCGATGCGTTGGAAGAAACGGTCGTCGACGCGGTCGAGATAGAGCCGTTTGGGTTTGCTGCCGCGCTGGAAGTTCGTGCCCAGTAGGAGGTTCGCGTATTTCGCGCCGCGGACCTGTGCGGTGTCGGTGTCGTAGTTGCCGAGTCGTTTGCCGATCCCGCCGGGGACGCCGACCTCGTCGATGTCCACGTCGCCGTCCTCAAACCGTTCGATGACCCCCCGGACGTAGCGTTTGACGTCGTCCAGATCCTCACCGTGGACGATACGGTCGATCACCTCGTGCTGGACGTTCTTGGTGATCGGTGCGATATCCGAGCGCTTGTATTCGAAGCCCGTGATGTCGACGTCGTCGACGTCCTGGCCCTCCTTCCAGACGATGTGGCCAGCGTAGCGTTTCTTCTTGCCCGCTTGGAAGAACCGTCGGTAGAGCTTCTCGAACTCGATCTCGAAGCGATGGTTGTCGGCTCCCAACTGCTCGCTGGCGAAGGCGTCGTAGGAGTCGTTGATGTGTCCTTCGATGGTACCGGCCTGCTCGATGGCCGACTCCTTGGCGACGTCGCCGCCGAGTTCGAGCATGACGCTGTCAGTGTCACCATAAGCAACTTGATAGTTCAGTTCGTTTGCAGCGTTTTCGGTGTGTTCGATGACCTCACGCCCGGTCGCGGTCACGGCCGCGCCCATCTCGCGGTCGTAGAGGCGGAACCGTTCCCAGCCGAGCACCCCGTAGAGGGAGTTCATGATGACCTTGACGGCGGACTGCTGACGATCGAAGCGCTCGTAGGCCCCGCTGCCCGGGCTGTGGTCGGCTCGTCGGGCCTTCTTCTCGTCGCGCTCGGCGAGCAGCTCGTCGACCATCTCCCGGATGATCCCGTCCGGCTTCTTTCGGAAGTGCGTGCCGTTGGGTGCGTGATAGGTCTCGCCGTCGTAGCGCTCGGGGTCGACTTTCGTCTCCGGGCTCGCGTTCGTCGTGACCATACACATCGGATAGAGACTCTTGAGGTCGAGCACCGCCACCATCTCACGGACGCCCGTAATGGGCTCGAACACCGCGCCGCCCTCGTAGTCCTCCGCCTCCTGCTGGCCCTTCGACGGGAGCGCGAACTTCCCGTGGGCCTCGTGGAGGACGTACATGTCGACCGTGTCACCCGGCGTCGTGGCGTCTTCGAGCTTGCAGCCCACGAACGAAGCGACCTCCTGCCAGAACGGGATCACGTCCTGCTGGCGGTCGATCTCGACGCAGAGTTCGACGTCGCGAAGGTTGTATTCGAGCAGCCGTTCGGGGTTCTCCTCCCAGAGATCGCCGATCGAGCCCGCATACCGCTCCTTGCCGACGCCGAGCTCGACCTCGCCGACGGCATCGAGTCGGTAGGAGTCGAGCTCGGAGAACTGCGTGCGCTGGTAGGCGTAGAGCAGGTCGAAGACGACTCGGCCCTTGACGTCGGGGCCCTGCCAGTCCGAGCGCCAGACCTCGTTCACCCGCGAGAGTCGGTTCGGATCGAGATCGTGGCTCTCGCAGTCGGCCCCGCCGAGTACCTCCAGCCGATCGAGGAGATAGGGCGCGTCGAAATCGGTGAAGTTCCAGCCAGTCAGAATATCGGGATCGGTGTCGTCGATGTAGTCCAGAAACGCGGCGAGCATCGCCTCTTCGCTCCCGTAGCAGTTGACGATGGCGTCGATCTCGTCTTCGATCCCCTCGTACCCGTCGAGTTCGTCGGGGCCGATCCCGTCGCTGGCCTCGTAGAGCCAGACGATGTACTCGTCGGTGCGCGAGTCGTGACTCGACAGACAGATGATCGTCTCCTCGCCGTCCTCGGGGAAGCCCGAGCGGTCGTCGACCTCGATATCGAAGGTGCAGACACGCGCGTCGGCTTCCATCTCGGTCGCTTCGACCTCCTCGTGGGGAACGACGAGTGCGTCGTCGCTCGCGCGGCGGACAGGTACGCGAACGCCGCCGCCGATGTCCTTGTCGATGAGAAACCGGTTCGGGAAGAGGATATCCGCCTCGTAGTGATCGAACCGATCGCGGATCTGGCCGACGTCGCGGGGCGTCTGGCCGAACACCTTGGTGAGTTTCTCGCCACGGATGCTTTCGTAGGGCTCACCGTTCTCGTCGGTCGCTTCCGAGCCGGTGATGCGGTCGTGGTCGAACTCGCCATCCATGTTCGCCGTCGGCGCGTAGAAGTACGGGCGAAAGCCGTGGACGCGGACGTGCTCGGCCTCGCCTTCTTCGGTTCGCCCGAAGACGTGGATGATCGGCGTTTCCTTTTTGCCCGATCCCTCGATGGTGTAGTCGACCTGCGTGACGGCGAGGTCGAGCGTTCCGTCGGGGTCGGGGTAGCGACGGGCGCTCGGATCGACGAGTTCGGCCTCGTCGCCGCCGTCGCCGGCGACCGTCCGCGCCGCCGCTGCCGCCGTCCCCGCGGCCGCCGTCTCGTCGGCGGCGCTGTCCCCAAGCGTCGCCTGCTGTGTGGCGTCGGTCCCGGTCATGACCGTCATTCGCCACCGCCGGTAAAAACACCGGCGGTCGTCCGCGACGAACCGAAACACGGTTGTTCACGACGGCACGATATCGATATCGTGTCCGACGATCCCGTCGACGGCTCGATCGACCGGTTCGAACCGGACGAGCCGGACCCCGAAGCCGAATACGGCCCCGATATCCCGTCGGTTTCGGTTCCCGACGCGACGGAAAACATCCCATCGGTCTCGATCCCCGAGATCGGCGACACCGACGTGCCGCCGGGGCTGGCGCGAGCGTTCTGGGGTGCGGTCGTCGCGGTCAATATCGGCCTGTTCGCGGTTTCCCTCGGCCTCATGGTCGCCGTCTTTCGGGGCCAGTGGCAACTCGGCGCGACCGCGATCGCCCTCGGGGTCGTGGCGCTGCTCTCGGGCTATCGCCGCTACCGAGCCCATCAGAACCGCTAACGGGACGCGGTTCCAAACGGCGACATGCAGACCGTTCGTACCGATGACGGCGACCGCTATCTCCTCGTCCGTCGTTCCGGCGAATCCAGTCGTGTGCGCGATCCCGCGACCGGCGAGGAACGCAGCCTCGCCACCGAACGCCTCGAAACACTCCCCGATGAGTCGGCGCTCGACACGGCCGCCAGCGCGATTCCGGAACCGGTTCGCCGGCTGATGAGCGCCGTACCCAATAATCGTGCGCTCGGACTGCTCCGCGAAATCGATGCTCGGGGGCCGGTCGCGGTCCGCGACCTTCTGGGATACGATCTCTGTGAAAGCGATCTCCACGGTCTCTGCGGGGAGTTCCGAGCAGCCGAACTGATCGAACCCTGTGAGGTCGCCGGCGAGCGCGGCTATCGGACGACCGCCGACGCGAGCACGGCGCTTGCCACCCTCCGCGAGGAGTGAGGACTGTCGTCTGTGAGTTCGACACGATCGTCGATCGAGGCCGGCTAGACGATCACTCTGGATACCCGTCGACTGCCTCCAGAAGACGACGCCGACACGGAACGGTCAGGTACTGAACTGAACCGGCAGTCGCTGGACACCGTAGAGGAACGTGCTCTCGACGGGTTGGAGCTCCGTCTCGGCGAGCTGCATCGTCTCGAAGCGGTCGAACAGCGTCGAGAGGGCGACTCTGGCTTCGAGGCGTGCCAGATGTGCCCCGAGACAGAAGTGAACGCCGCTGCCGAAGGCGAGATGCTGATTCGGTGATCGGTCCGGAACGAACGTGCCGGGATCGTCGAACTTGTCACCATCGTGGTTCGCTGCGCCGTTCCACACGACCACTCTGTCGCCCGCCTCGACGGAATGCTCGCCGAGCCGCGTGTCGGTCGTCGCGACGCGTGAAACCGCTTGAATCGGCGATTGGTATCGTAGCACTTCTTCGACGGCGAGTTCGAGCGAGGCGATGTCGCGAACCGATTCGATCCCATCGTGGAGCGTTGCGAAACACCGAATCGCGTTCGTGATCAGGTTCGTCGTCGTGATATTGCCGGCGATCAACAGCAATGCGAGAAAACCGAGCGTTTCGCCCTCCGAGAGCGTGGTGCCCTCGACTTCGGCGTGGATGACGTCACTGATGAGATCGTCGCGCGGGTCTTCCCGACGCCGTTCGATCAGTTCCGTGAAATACGTCGCCATCTCGGCTTGGGCCTGTAGCTGCGCCTCTTTGACGGTCTCCGCGCTCACTGTGGCCGCCTCCGGCCCTTCGACGATGGTGTCGGACCACTGTTTGAACTGCTCGCGGTCGTCCGCCGGGACGCCGATGAGTTCGGCGATCACGGTGACCGGGAGCGGCGTGGCGAGATCCGCGACGACATCCAGTTCGCCGTCATCGACGACGGCATCGATATACTCGTTGGTGATGTCGCGGATGTGCGGGGCGAGATGTTTCACCGCGCCGGGTTTGAACGGATCGTCGACGACTTTTCGGAGTTCATCGTGGCGAGGTGGGTCGGTGTTGAGCATGGTTTCGAGCGCCATGCCGTCGGTTTCGCCCTCACCCTGCGCCGTCAACGGTCGCTCCGAGGAGAACGTTTCCGGATCGTGGAGCACGTCGTGAACGTCGTCGTATCGAAACACGTCCCAACACTCGCGATCCTCGTCGTAGCGGATCGGCGACTCCTCGTGCATCTCCCGATACCACGGGAACGGATCGAGGCGTGCGTCCCGCGTCGAGAGCGCCTCCGGCTGCGCCACCGGTCCTGACATGCCTGACGTTGCCATACCCCGTGTTCATCGAACAGTCGTATAGTGTTTCTCGTTAATAAATCATTACTGTCATACTTGGAACTGGTGAATCCGATCACAACAGCAGTCCATGTTCGCAATTCGATAACGTATTTCCCACAAAACGCCGATCCATGCGGGTATGATCATACGACTTCCCACTCGGTTGTTTTGCTCACATTATCCGAAGTCAGTCCGATTCACGATTGAATCATTCTAATTCTATCTGAACCGATGGTCCGTCCGGCGATATATAACGAAATGAACCGATCGATGCCATCACGACCGGATCGAAACACGACCGTCGCGCTGGGGGAGTAACCGCCCATAGTTTAGTGGCAGCCGCGAGGATCATCGGCATGGAACTCGATCAAGGGGTGCTCGCCGCGGCCATCGTCGTCTTCGCGGCACTCTCGTTGCTGGTGGTTCTCCCGCTCGCCCAGTACGTCCTGCTCGCGCTACTGCTCGGTTACGTGCTCTATCCGCTTCAGAGACGCCTCGCTCCGCGGATCGGCGCGCGGATCGCCTCGGGCTCGCTCATCCTCGCGACGGCGCTCGTGGTTCTGATCCCGCTCGGGACGGTGATCACGATCGCCGCGCGGCAGGCGTTGCAGGTCTACCGGGCCATCCGTTCCGGCAACCTCGGGGTCGACACCGTCGAGCAGTTCATCGGCGAGCAGTTCGGCGTCGCCGTCGACGTCAGCCGATTGCTCGGCGAGTTCAATCCGAACGAGCTCGTCAACGTGGTCGAGGGCAGCGGGGGATCGGCGCTGTTCGGCGGCGTGATGAAGGTCTTCGGCGGGCTCTCGGACGTCGCCCTCGGTCTGACGGTGTTGCTCTTTCTCACGTATTACCTGCTCGTCGACGGCTCGGCCTCGATGCGCTGGCTGCGCGGCGTCTCCCCGCTGTCCGATGCCGCCTGGTCGGAGCTCGTCGAGCGCGTCGATCAGCTCGTGTGGGCCGTGATCGTCGGCAACGTCGCGGTGGCGGTCGTCCAGGGCGTGCTCACCGGCATCGGGCTGGTAGTCCTCGATTTCCCGAGCGCCGTCTTCTGGACAGTCGTCACGGTGGTGCTCGGACTACTGCCGCTCATCGGCGCGTTCATCGTCTGGGCACCGGCGGCGGCCTATCTGCTGATCATCGGTCGTCCCGTCGCCGCCGTGGTGCTGTTCGTCTACGGAGCCACGGTCGTGAGCCTCTCCGACAACTACCTCAGACCGGTCATCGGCGGCCGCGAGGCGGGTCTCAACCCTGGCCTGTTCGTCCTCGGCATCGCCGGTGGGCTGTTCGTCTTCGGCTTTCTCGGCGTGTTCTTCGGCCCCGTCGTTCTCGGGATCCTCAAGGTGGTCGTCGAGCTGTTCGCCCGCGAGCGCGCACCGGCAGGTCCGGGCGATGGAGGGCGTCGCGCTAGCTGATCGTCGGTTGGAGCGTTCCGATATTCGCCTCACGCCGGGTCGAACACGGTTCGATAACCGTCGCGCATGAACCGACGAATACGACCCGAGTATATACCACCTTGAGTCGTCATGGCCCACCTCTTTGACGGATGGCTGTCTGCATCCGAGCGGGAACACGGCACAGCGGAGGACGGATAGTTCATGGGCCTCCGCAGCGCGTGTCTCTGGCATCACCGCGCCCCCGTGTCCCCGGCGGCCGCCGTCAAACTGCGGAGATCCTATCACCGAACAGTAACCACGAGCCACATCGAAGAGGAAACGATTCACATGGGGCGTTTCGCGGCGTCCTCAGGCGACGTTCGTCTCCTCGCGTAGGTCATCCTGCTCGAAGCGGTCGCTTCCCAGTACGTCGATATCGACGAATGCCGGCGATCAGCGCCCGAGCGCCGCGGGACCGCGCGCCGGATAGCCGACGAGCGTGTCGACGCCGGCCGAGCGGAGTTCGTCGATGCGTTTATCGATCGTGTTGTCGGTGCCAACGAGCGCGAACCGCTCGATCGCCGAGAGCAGTACCGAACGGGGTTCGCCCGTCGCTCCCGCATCGGTTCGCATCCCGTCGGCGGCGGTCGCGACATCCCCGCGCGCATCGTCGAGGGCGGCGGCGACCGAACCCCGACGGGCAACGTAGTCGCCGAGCGCGTCCAGGAGAACGTCCTCGTCGGCGCTGCGCACGACGGGGGTGTAGACGGCGATCCCGTCGTCGAACCCCGCCGCCCGGAGCGCGCGCACCTCGCGGACGGTCGTCGGCGCGAGCAGTTCGAACTGGGTGCCGCCGGCTGCGAGCGCGACCCGCCCGATCCCCTCGGTGCCGACCCACGCTGTCGGCGCGCGCTCGCGGGCCGCGCCGAGCCGCGGGGCGATGGCACGCGTTCGCTCCGTTTCGGTGAGATAGGCGGGGTTGCCCGCGACGAGCACGCGACCGACGGACTCGGGAAGCGATGCCGAGAGGCCGTCGTCGCCGAGCGGGTCGAACCCGTCGGCACGGACCGGCGTCGTGACCGACAGCGCCGTCTCGCGGGCGCGGTCGGCGAGCAGTGCTGGCTCCGGGAGGTGTTCGCGACCCTCGTAGTCGATGACTGCACGTTCGACGTCGGCGAGATCGACCGATTCGATGTCGATCTCGGTCGGCTTGAGTGCGACGGCGTCGAACCCGCTCGCGAATTCGCCGAGATCACTCACGGGCGATCACCAGCCGGGATCGAAGAACAGGGTTGCAGCGACTATCGCGGAACACGATCCATCGTCTGTGCGACCATACCGGCTCTCGGTCGATCGAGGCTCAAAACCCCGTCGGTTCGGATGGCGTGTTCCCGCCGAGATCGCTCCGGGCGAACCGTGGTGCTCATTGAATCCGACGGCGAAGCGCTCGCGTCACGGTTCGACGAACGGTAACCGACCGGCGAGCGTACGCACTCCATGTACGCTGATTCCACCACCCACGACTCGCGCACGACAACCGACACAGCGGCCGCCGAGACGGCGTATTTCTCGCTGCGCGGAATGCACACCCGCGCCTGCGAGTCGTTTCTCGAAACGCTCGCGACCGATATCGACGGCGTTCGCGACGCGGCGGCGAGCTACAGCGCCGAGTCGGTCCGCGTGACCTACGATCCTGAACGGGTCGACACCGACGCCATCGCCGACGGGCTCTCGCGGTGGGGCTACCGGGCATCGGCCCCCTCGCCGGACGCGACCGACGAGGACCGTAGCGCGCTCGCGTTCGACCGCGTCAGGACGGCCTTCGCGATCATCGTCGTCGCGCCGGTCTACATGCTCTATCTGGTTTTCTTCTATCCGGTCTATCTCGGCTTCTATCCCGACGCGTATCTCGACGCCAACGCCATCGTCGTCGGGCTGTACGGCCCGGTCGTCCTGTTCACGACGATCACCGTCTTCGGCGTCGGCTTCCCGATCTTCCGCTCGGCATATATCAGCCTCCGCGAGCGCCGACTCACCCTCGACGTGCTGATCGCGCTGTCGGCGCTCGCCACGTATGCGTATTCGGTGCTCTCGCTCGCGTTCTTCGACAAGGCCTACCTCTCGTTCGACGTCGCGATGACGATCATCGTCGTGGCGACGATCGCCAACTACGTGCGCGCCGCCGACGAGCAGCGCACCATCACTGACCTCGCCGAACGACTCGACGGCTCGCAATCGCGTGCGACGCGACTCACCAATGGTGGTACCGAGACGCTCCCGGCCGACGACTGCGAGGCCGGCGACACGCTGCTGGTCAAGCCCGGCGAGCACGTCCCGCTCGACGGCCGGGTGATCGACGGTCGTGGGGCGGTCGACGAGGCGCTCGTCACCGGCGAGGCGCGCCCACAGCGAAAGGTCCCTGGCGACGGCGTGGTCGGCGGCTCGATCGCGATCGACGGTGCCTTCGAGATTCGAGTCGGCGACGGCGCGACCAGCCTGCTCGACCGACTCCGCGCACTCGTCTGGGATCTGCGGGCGACGCGGACGAACGCCGCCCGGCTCACGAGTCGGATCGCCAGACGGTACGTCCCGCTGGTCTCCGCGCTCGCCGTCGTGACGTTCGCGGGCTGGCTGCTCGCCGGTGCGACGCTCGATACGGCGTTGCTGACGGGGCTGTCGGTGCTGGTCGTCGCCTGCCCGGTGGCGCTGGCGCTGGCCGGCCCGCTCGCGCTCGGGCGCGGTCTCGCGACGGCGGCCGACTGCGGGGTGGCCGTCCTCGATCGGACGCTGCTCGAACGGATCACCGACGTCGATATCGTCGCGTTCGACAAGACCGGGACGCTCACGACCGGCGAACTGCACGTGACCGGCATCACGGCGCTCGGCGATCGGGAGGAACTCCTCGCGCGTGCGGCCGCCGTCGAATCGCGCTCGGGCCATCCGATCGCGGCGGCCATCGGCGAGCAAGCGACACCGACCGAGGACGTCGGCGAGTTCGAGTACCATCGCTACGGCGTCAGCGCCACCGTCGAGGGGTCGCGGACGGCAGTCGGCAACCCGGCGCTGTTCGACGAACTCGATTGGGAAATCCCCGAAACGGTACGATCACGGGTCGCTGAGATCCGTGCGGCGGGCGAACTCCCGGCGGTCGTCGGCTGGGACGACGCGGCGACGGGCGTCGTCGCGCTTGCGGACGCACCACGGGAGGGATGGAACGAAGTCGTCGAGCGCCTCGCGGCCGACGGCCGGCGTGTGGTCTGCATCACGGGCGACGATCCGCAGGTCGCCGCCCGGTTCGAGGAATCGGCCATCGACGAGGTGTTCGCCGACGTGGCACCCGAGGCAAAGGAGGAGATCGTTCAGGAGCTCGGGGAGGCGGGGACGGTGGCGATGGTCGGCGACGGCACCAACGACGCGCCGGCGCTCGCGGCGGCCGACGTCGGCGTGGCGATGCTGGCGGGCAGCGATTTCACCGCCACGGCCGCCGACGCGCTGTTGACGAGCGACGATCTCGACTCGTTCATCGACTGTCTCGCCATCGCTCGCAGGACGCGCCGGCGGTTCGTCGGGAATCTCGTGCTCGCGATCGCCGTTCCGGTCGTCGGGATGATGCTGGCAGTCGCGGGCGTCGTCACTCCTGTCGTCGCGTCCGCGTTGCTCGTCGTCGGCACGCTTCTCGTCGTCCTCAATAGCCGCCGTTCGTTGGCGGGAGACAACTCCTGACCGTCGGGAACGCCGGGTAGGTGGTGTCCGACACCGGGAGCGACACCGCAAGAGCTACCATCGCGCCGCGAGGCGTTCCAGTATGTCCGTTCGCGCGCGTGACATCATGACGAGCGAGGTCGAAAGCGTCGGCTCGGACGAGGAGATCAGCACCGTGCTGACGCGGCTCTCGCGGGCCGAGTTCAACGGGTTCCCGGTCGTCGACGACGGCCAGCTGGTCGGGATCGTCACACAGGGCGATCTCGTCGACCTGTTCCAGCCGAGCGACCGCACGCTCTGGATCCCGATCGGCTTTCCGCCGTTCATCGAACCGATCGACTACGCCTTCGATTTCTCGTGGGACGATCTCGACGTCAACCTCGATCTCGCGAAACACGCCGGTAAGCCGATCAGCACCGTGATGACCGAGGACGTCGTCACCGTCGAGCCCGACGCCAGTCTTGACGAAGTGCTCTCGGTGCTGGCCGACGCGGAGCGCGACATCAATCGCGTACCGGTGATCGACGACGATGAGATCGTCGGCATCATCACTCGCGAGGATCTCCTGCGGACGCTCGATCGCGAGCGCGAGTAGCCCACCGGGGCGCTCGTGGTTTTATATCACGGGCCATCCAGGGTCGAATATGGCACGCGATCTCACGCGCCGCGCGCTCGTCGGGGCGATCCTGGCGGGCGGCGGCGCGGTCGGTGCGCTCTCGCCAGTGCGTGGCTATCTCGAACGGTTCGCGCCGCTCACGGGCTCGGCCTGGGAATCGACCGAGCGCGAAACGGAGACCGTCGAGAGCTCCCACGGGAACGCTACGGTGCGCTACGACGACTACGGAACGCCCCACATCGACGCCGAGAACGAGGACGCGCTCTACTTCGCGGTCGGCTACACGCAGGCACGCGATCGCGCCTTCCAGATGGATCTCCAGCGCCGGCAGATGCGCGGGCGGCTCTCGGAAGTCGTCGGCGACGCGACGCTCGACTCCGACATATTCCATACGAAGATGGACTTCGACGGCGCGGCGCAGGCGAACGTCGCACTGCTCGAGGACACCGAAGCAGGAGCACTCGGCGAGACCTACGCCGAGGGCGTCAACGCGGTGCTGACCGACGATCCTTCGGCGATCGAGTTCTCGCTGCTCGACTACCAGCCGGACCCCTGGAAACCGGTTGATACGATGTTGCTCCAGAAACAGATCGCCTGGACGCTCACGGGGAGTTTCAGAACGCTCAGAAAGGCGCTCGTCGCCGACCGATTGGGGAAGGCGGCGGCCCGCCAACTCTACCCCGACCGTTTCGATCACGATTCGCCCATCATCCGCGGGCAGCGCGCGGCAGGATCGTCGTCGAACGGATCGGCGGGCCGATCGTCGTCGGGCAAACACACCGTCGATCCGGGACTCGTCGATTGGCTGAGCAGCTACGAGTCTCCAGCGGGGATCGGCTCGAACAGCTGGGTCGTCTCGGGCGAGCAGACGAAAAGCGGCCTGCCGATCGTGGCGAACGACCCGCATCTGAGCCTGATGAGTCCCCCTGTGTGGTACGAGATGAACCTCCGGACCGACGACGTGAGCGTGCGCGGCGTGACCTTCCCCGGCGTCCCGTTCGTCGTCATCGGCGAGAACGACGCCGGCGCGTGGGGCTTTACCAACACCGGCGCGGACGTGATCGATTTCTATCGATACGACACGCGGGATGGCCAGTATCGGTACAAAAACGAGTGGCGCGCGTTCGACACCGAACGTCGTGAGATCCCGGTCAGCGGTGGCGAGAACAGGACGGTAACGGTCAAAAAGACCGTCCACGGGCCGGTCATCGAGCGCGAGGGCAGTCGCGTCGGCGTCGCCTGGACAGGGCTGTCGGCCGAACGGACGCCACAGGCGATCTACGAGTACAGCCACAGCGACGGGCTCGACGATATGCTGAAATCGACGGAAAAATTCGACACGCCGACACAGAACCTCGTCTACGCGGATCGGGACGGCAACACGCTCTACTCCGTCACCGGACGAATCCCGATCCGCACCGTTGACGGCAAGGAAGTCTCCGGAGCGCAGATCTTCGACGGCTCCGCGGGCGAAGGCGAGTGGCAGGGGTTCACGCCCTACGGACGTTCCTCCTGGGAGGGGTTCATCCCGTTCGACGAGAAGCCGGGCGTCGTCAACCCCGACTACATCGGGACGGCGAACCAGCGCATCGTCGACGATCCGGCGCATTACATCGCCGAGGCGTACTCCGATCCCTACCGCGGCATCCGGATCTACGATCTGCTCGATCGGCGAGCGACGTCGGACAAACCGATCGACCGCGCGTTCGTGAAGCGCATGCAGCGCGACACGCTCGATCTCCGGGCGCAAGCACTCGTCCCGCCGCTCGTCGCGGCCACACGCGACGCGGACGACACCGACGAGCTGGATCGGTACGTCGACGCGCTCGACTCCTGGAACCATCGGATGGAGCGCGACTCGCTCGCGGCGCTCGTGTTCGTTCGCTGGTTCGAGCAGTATCGCAAGGCGACGTTCGGCCCGGAATTCCGCGCTGCCGGACTGGACGAATCGTACTTCCCCGCCGACTGGGTGCTCCAACATCTCGATCGGGAGAGCCGGTGGTTCGGTGCGGACTCGCGCGCAACGGTGATGATCGAGGCACTGCGGGCAGCCGTCGCGACGATCGAGAGAAACGGCGAGGAGCGATACGGCGACTACAACACCACCGGCGCGATGGACCACCCGCTGGGTCTCGAGTTCCTCGGCTATCCCGCCGAACCGACCGACGGCTCGCGCGCGACGGTGAACAACTACGCCGTCGAGAACCCCACCGGCAGCAGTTGGCGGATGATCGTGCCGATGGCCGGCAACTCTCAAGCAATCCTTCCCGGCGGGAACTCCGGGAACCACTTCTCGCCGCACTACGACGACCAGCTCCAGATGTGGGCCGACGGCGAGTACAAATCCATGTCACGGAAGCTCCGTGGAACCCCGACCTACACTTTCGAGCGAGGGAGCAAATGAGCGCCACGAACCGCGTGCGGACGGCGGTCGCCGACGGGCGCGTCAGGTGGCTGGCGATGGTCGCAGCCATCGCGATCGGACTCGCCGCGAGCGCGCTCCACTGGACCGGCCTGTTCGTGGGTGGCGTGCTCTGCGGTGCGGTGGCCGCCGATCGTCGGCGGGCGCTGCTCGCCGGGTTCGGGTTCGGCGTGCTCGTCTGGGTCGTCTTCGCGCTCTCGCTGGCTGTGAGCGGCGATTTCGATGCCTACCTGGCGATGGGGCAGATCACCGCCGTGAGCGCCGTCATCCCGGTCGCGACGGCGACCCTCGGAGCGCTTTCGCGCTGGCTCGTGTAGCGATCGAGGATTCTCCACAACGAATCGAATATATCCGGTGAACCACGAGCAGTCGTCGATCCGACGACCGGGGTGTTGCTCGCGAAAAATCAGACCGCGTCGGCAAGCGCCAGTAGTCGCTCCTCCAGAACGACCGGCGAGGCTGCGAACAGTCGACAGATCGATTCCTCGCCGACCACACCGCGATCGAACACCGCGTCAGGGACCGTTTCCCGATTGCCCATCGCCCGCTCGATCGCCCACGCCGCCGACTCGCCTCCGGATTCGCCGATCGAATCGGTGTCGGATCGGGTTCGATCGACTTCGACAGCATCGAACTCGTCGGTGACGGCCTCCGCCACCGTGTCGTCGAGGCGGACGGTCGCGGCAGCGACGACCGAATGATCGTGTTCGCGAGCGGCGAGCAACGACCGGGCGACGTGATCCGACACGCCGAACCGGGGACAGCCGGCGGCCGCCACGCCGTCGGCGGTCCGGTGGAGTCGCCCATCGACGGCGGCCACGTCGTCGGCGTCCATCGCGTACGGTGTGGCGACGGCGACGTTCAGTCCGATCTCGGGAACGAGCGCGTCGATCCCGCTTCGTTCGAGTGTTTCGACGAGAGCACGCACGTCGTCGAGCGCGTCGGCACGGGCGGCATCGTCGTACAGCCCGGCGAGATGGTTGACCGGTCCGTCGCCGCTGCCGACGGCGAGCCCGTAGCGCACGGCGCGGTCGATGAACGCCTCGGCGTGCTCGACGGCCGCCGGCATCGTCGCCCCGCCGGCGAGTTCGGCGGCGATCGACGCCGAGATCGTACAGCCGCTGCCGTGGGTGTTGTCGGTGTCCCGGCGCGCCTTGCGGAACGTGTGCGTCTCGCTGTCGGCGGCGAGCACGTCGACGAGCTCGTCCTCGTGGAGGTGGCCTCCGGTCACGAGCACTGCGTCGGGGCCATCGGCAGCGATCTCCGCGGCGGCCGCGCGCATGTCCTCCTCGTCCTCGATCTCCACGTCGGTGAGCACCGCTGCCTCCGGCAGATTTGGCGTCACGAGCGTCGCCTGTGGGAGCAACTGTTTCTTGAGCACCGTTTCGGCCTCCGCGGCGAGCAGGCGATCGCCGCTCTGGGCGACCATCACGGGATCGACGACGAGCGGGAATTCGTGCTCCTCCAAGCTATCGGCGACCGTCTCGATGATGGCCGCCGAGCTGAGCATGCCCGTCTTCGCCGCGCTGACGGCGAAATCGTCCGTGACGGCGTCGATCTGTGCCGCGATGGTTTCGGTCGGGACGTCCTCGATCGCCGCGACGCCGCGCGTGTTCTGGGCGGTGACGCTCGTCAGGGCGCTCGTCCCGAAGACGCCGTGTGCCTCGATCGTCTTCAGGTCAGCCTGGATGCCGGCCCCGCCGCCGCTGTCCGATCCCGCAACCGTCAGCGCGATGTCACGCTCGGTCATGGCTGCACCTCGGCTCCCGCCGCCGAATCCGTTTCGGCCCGCGCTCCGCAGGCGAGCATCACGATGAGGAAGGCGAAGACGACGGCGACCGCCGCCAGACTGCCCCAGACGAGCAGCGCGAACGCGACCTCGCCGAGGATCATCGCTCTACCCCCTCGGACCCCGTCCCGTCGTCCGTCGGCCGTCCGCCGTCGGCCACGGGACCGGCTGCGTCGTCGAGCGAGTGGACCTCGGCCGCGAGGCTATCGAGATCGAACCGTCCATCGGACAGTCGCGCCGCGAGCAGCGAGAGCAGGGCGGAGACGCCCGCTGCGCCCGCAAAGGAGTGGATGAACGAGCCACCGGGCAGCAGCGGTCCGATAATCGGCAGCGCGACCAGCGCGCCGTGGAACGTCGGGAAATAGGCGAGTCCGACAAGCAGGCCGGCGACGCTGGCGAGCAGGACGCCGCGCTCGGTCGCTCGGCCGGAGTAGAGGCCGTGCAGAAATGGAATGAACGTCGCCGCGCCGAGGAGGTCGGCGAGCAAGAACAGTTCGAGCACCGAGTAGCCCTGTGCGCCGACCGCGATGGCCGCGATCGCGACGACGACCGTCAGCGCGCGGGCGGCGTACTGGAGCGTTCGCTCGTCGGGGTCGTCGAGCACGCGCGAGAGGTCGGCGGTGACGATGCTCGCGATCCCGTTGAACAGCGTGTCGGTCGTGCTCGTCACGAGCAACACGACGAGCACGACGACCCCGAGCGTCGCCCAGTCGGGCAGCGCCGCGGCGATGGCGACGAACAGCGCGACGCTCGGGCCCGCATCGCCCATTAGCCCGAGCCCGGCGGCCGAGACGCCGAGCAGCCCCGCCAGCAGGATCATCGGGACGGTGACGACCGCCGCGATGGCGAACCCGCGCCGGAGCGACGCATCGTCGGCGGCGGCGAAGACGCGCTGCCAGCGGCCCTGATTGAACACGCTGGAGCCGGTGATGGCGATGACGACGTAGCCGCCGAAGGCGAGGCCGGGCACGAAGCCGAGATCGAGCAGGTGTGGGTTCGCGCTCGCGATGGCCTGGTGGATGGCACCGGTGCCGCCGAGCCCGACGACGACCGCCGCGAAACTGAGCGTGAGCAGCGGCAGGATAACGAGCGTCTGGACCGTGTCGGTGAAGATGCTCGCCACGAGCCCGCCGTAGCCGGTGTAGACGAGCACGAAGCCGCCGATGATGGTCGCGGTGATCCAGGGTGGCACGTCGGCGACGAACGCGAGCGCGTCCGCGGCGGCGGTCATCCCCGCCGCGAGCGAGATGAACATGTAGAAGACCGCGATCAGGAGGGCGTAGCCGTACATCCACGCGCCGTAGCGCCCGTAGACGTACTCGGTCAGCGAGTGGCCCTGTGAGAGATACTCGCGCAGGCGGACGCCGACCGAGATGAACAGGAGCAATGGAACGGCGCTGCCGATGGCGTAGCCGCCGACCGCCGCGAGCCCGCCGAAGCCCGCGCCGGCCTCGGCGGGGCTGAACAGTATCCAGGCACCCATCCCGGAGGCGATCAGCGTGGCCGCCGTCGTTCCCGTATCCGCCGAATTGCGCGCGCTGATGTAGTCCTCGACCGAGAGCATGCGCGTGCGCGAGTGGGCGACCCCGAGTGCGGTCATGGCCGCGAGCACCGTGACCGTGACCCCGAGCGCGAGCGCGGTCGTGACCACTCAGACGACCTCCTGCCGGCGTTCGTGCGGCCAGGCTTCCTCGGTGTAGGCCATCTCCCAGAAGGCGTGTTCGAGCTGCGTGCAGCGCCGGAAGGCGGTCTCCATCTCGTCGCGAAGCGACGGGTGGCGCTCGGCACAGCGGTCGACCAACTCGGTCATCCACGCCACCGATTCGCGGAACTCGTCGCTGGTGTATTTCTCGATGAACGGCGTGTAGCGGTGATCGCCGTCGGAGCGCTCGGCCATGTGCTCGGCGATGTCGAGATAGCCACGCCCACAGGGGTAGATCGCGGCCGCGCCGACACCGAGCGGGCGCTCGGTGGCCGTCCGCAGCAGGTAGTTCGTGTAGGCGACACAGGTGGGGACCTTCTCGACGCTCGCGAGATCCTGGGGCGTGAGCCCGTAGTCGGCGGCGAACTCCCGGTGGAGATCCATCTCCTCGTCGACGATCGTGCCGGCGACCGAGAAACAGTGCGCCATCGTCTCCTCCTCGCGCGCTTTCGCCCCGAGAACAGCGAAGGTCTGTGCGTAATCGTGGAGATAGCGGTAGTCCTGCTCGACCCACGTCCGGAACGCCGCTTCGTCGAGGGTGCCGTCGGCCAGCTCGCGGATGAACGGGTGGTTCTTCTGGGCGGTCCACAGTTCCGATTCGGTCTCGACGAGATGGTCGCTGAAACTCATCAGGGAAACGCTACGCTCCCTGACTGATATAACTATCGAATAAAACTGGATTATATATCGGGGAGCGACGCGAACGTCTCTTTCGGAACAGGGACCGAGAGACGCTTGAATCGGCGATAGAGTGACGCTATTTGATCACGGCCGCATCGCGAGAGCATGTGCTGATCGATCGCTGCACGGTGAGGAATCGTTGCGGTGAATCAGCCGAAGAGTTTCATCGCGACCCAGCCGAGCGCGGCCAGGGGCAACAGCGGCAGCATCACTACGAGCATCCCCGCGAAGATCACGAGACCGACGACGTTCATCTCGCCGTTCGGCTGTACTCCGGCATCGGCCGTGACCGTCGGCGTCGCTCCCGGGAGTTCGCCGTCGTCGTCCTCGGTACTACTCTGACTCATGTATATATAGACGTGGACGACGCTAATAAAGCTGTAGCACCCGACCCGTCGACAGCGGTGGATTGATGCGTTTCTGTGTCCTCCGGAGAGATAATGAGCATCGAACCGAGCGGTGGATATCCTTCTTCGACGATCGGCTGGCGGCGAGCGCGTCGCCACGGAGCACACCGTCGACGAGCACGAACTACAGCATGACCGACGGGGAGATCCACCGGCTCGACCAGTCGACGATCGAGCGCATCGCCGCTGGCGAGGTGGTCGAACGGCCCGCCTCGGTGGTGAAGGAGCTCGTCGAGAACAGCCTCGATGCGGGTGCCTCGCGCGTGCGCATCGCCGTCGAGCGCGGCGGCAAGGACGGCGTGCGCGTGACCGACGACGGCACCGGGATGAGCGAGTCCGCCGTCGAGACGGCCGTCGAGAAACACACGACGAGCAAGATCGGCGACATCGAGGATCTCGAAGCGGGCGTCGAGAGCCTGGGGTTCCGGGGCGAGGCGCTCGCGGCGATCGGCGCGGTCTCGCGGCTCACGATCCGCACGAAGGCTAGCGAGGCCGATCGGGGCACCGAACTGACGATGGTCGGCGGCGAGATCGAGAGCATCGAACCGGCCGGCTGTCCCGTCGGTACGACCGTCGAGATCGACGACCTGTTCTACAACGTCCCGGCACGACGGAAGTATCTGAAGCAGGACCAGACCGAGTTCGGCCACGTCAGTCGCGTGGCGACGGGCTACGCGCTCTCGAACCCCGACCGCTCGCTCACGCTCTCGCACGACGACAGCGAGGTGTTCTCGACGACCGGCCAGGGAAGCCTCGAAAGCACGGTACTGGCGGTCTACGGCCGCGAGGTCGCCGAGGCGATGATCCCACTCGCCGGCGATCTCGACGAGGAAGGCCCGCTCGACGGCATCGACGGCGTCGTCAGCCATCCCGAGACGACGCGCGCGAGCACGCAGCAGTGTACGGTGTTCGTCAACGGTCGGTACGTCCGCGCGGGGGCCGTCCGCGACGCGATCGTGAAGGCCTACGGCGGCCAGCTCGCTACCGACCGCTACCCCTTCGCCGTCGTCTTCCTCTCGGTCCCGCCGAACACGGTCGACGTGAACGTCCACCCCCGAAAGCAGGAGATCAGGTTCGCCGACGAGGAGACGGTGCGAGAGCAGGTCGAAACGACCGTCGAGAACGCACTGCTGGAGGCGGGTCTCGTGCGTTCGGGCGCGCCGCGCGGCCGGTCAGCCCCCGAGCAGACGGCCATCGACCCGCATTCGACCGACGACGGGGCGAACGAGCAGGAGACGACCGACCAAGAGACGAACGACGCACGAGCGGACGGGACGACGGCCAACGAGACGGAACCAGCTGACCCTGCATCGGCAGCCGACCCAATCGGATCGACCTCCACAGCAGAGCCAGCGTCGAGAGACGACGAACCAGTCGGCGAGCAGCAGGCGGAGCCAACCGAACCAACGGAACCGGGAGAGACTTCGGAGTCTGTTGAGAGATCGCGGTCACCGGAACGGACGACGGATGGTGCGGCGAACGAAGCGGGAACCGAAGGGCGAAAATTCACCGAGACGCCCGCGCAGGCGACGCTCGATGGTGAGACGGTCGCCGACGAACCGGACTTCGAACAGCTCCCGCGCCTGCGTGTGCTCGGCCAGCTCCACGACACGTATTTCGTCTGCGAGTCGCCCGACGGACTCGTGCTCGTCGACCAGCACGCGGCCCACGAGCGGGTCAACTACGAACGACTGCGCAAGCGGGTCGCCGGCGAAACGAACATCCAAGAGCTCGCCGAGCCGGTCACGATCGAGCTGACGGCCGCCGAGAGCGCGCTGTTCGAGGAGTTCACCGAGGCGCTTTCGGCGCTTGGCTTTCGTGCCAGCCCGAGCGACGGGCGGGCCGTCGAGGTGGCGGCAGTGCCGGCGGTGCTCGCGGGCGCGGCCGATCCCGAACTGCTGCGGGACGCCCTGTCGGCGTTCGTCGACGAGCGCGATCCCGACGAGCCGATCACGCAGGTCAGTGACGCGTTGCTGGCCGATCTCGCCTGCTATCCGTCGATCACGGCCAACACGTCGCTGTCGGAAGGATCGGTGACGGAGCTACTGCGCGCGCTCGACGCCTGCGAGAACCCCTATGCCTGCCCGCACGGGCGTCCCGTCGTCATCGAACTGAGCGAGCGCGCACTCGACGAGCGCTTCGAGCGCGACTATCCCGGTCATGCTGGCCGGCGGGCGAGCCACGACCCATAGCGATCGTCGATCGGACGTATAATATACCACCGTCGAGATCCGAAATTATGGTCGACCTCCTCGCGGTCGGTGCGACTGCTCTGGAACTCACACCCCCGGATGACGAGCGGCTCGAAACGGCGACCGAACTGAGCGTCTCGGTGACGGGACCGGCATCGAACGCCACGATCGCGGCGAGTCGTCTCGGCACCGCAAGCGCGTGGCTCTCGAAGCTCCCGGATGATTCCCTCGGTCGGCGCGTCGCGGGCGAACTCCGTCGGCACGGCGTCGAGCCGGCGGTCTGCTGGGACGAAGGCCGGCAAGGACTGAGCTTCGTCGAGCGGGCGACGGCTCCGCGCGACGATGGTCGCATCGACGACCGGGCGGGCGCGGCGGTCGCATCACTGACGCCGGACGATCTCCCCGCGCTGGATTTGCAGGGGGCTGAAACCCTGTTCACGAGTGCGGCGACGCTGGCGCTCTCGGACACGCTCGCCGGGACGGTCGAAGAGCTGTTCGCGGCGTTCGACGGACGGACTGCGCTCGCTCTGAGCCGTTCCCGGGCGCTTGATTCGTCGGTCGCGCGCGTCGAGTCGATGCTATCGACGACGAACGTGCTTCTGGCGAGCGAGGCGGGTGCGGCGGCGCTCGGCGAGGACGGAACGCCGCCCGAGGCGGCCCACGCGCTCGCCGCCGCCCACGATCTCGACACCGTGGTGCTCGCCGATCCCAGGAGCGGCGCGCTCGTCTGGCACGAACGGACGGTCCACGAGCACGATCCGCCGGACACCGAGACGGTCGACGAGCGCGGCGCGTTCGACGCACTTTGTGGCGGCTTTCTCGGCCGCCGGATCGCCGGCGACAGCGTGAACGAGGCGCTCGCTGCCGGGGTTGCTTGCAGGGCACTCGCGCGCACCGTTCCGGGACCGATACCGCTGGTGACGCCGGAAGAGGTCGACAACTGCATCGCGGCGATGGATGGCGAGCGCAGCGGCCGTCGATAGGATCGATTCGATATGTCGACAATCGTTCGCAATCGTTATTCCCCGAGCGCGAGCGTTCGCCGACATGGCCGACGAATTCCCGAGCTCGTGGCGCGATCCGGAGTACGTCGGTACGGTCGTCGGCGTGCTCGCGACCGGCGCGGTGGCGTTCTACGCGGCTCTCACCGCCGGGCCACCGACACCGGAGACGGTCACGTTCGTGCTGCTCGCCGTGTTCGTCCCGTGGGCACTCGCCCGTGAGGCCGCCCGTCGCTGGCTCTGAGGCTTCCGTGACCACCCATTCGGTGTCCGGGTGGAGGACGGAACGGTTATTCCACCGACAGCTGAATCCGGATCATGGCCGGCGAACCGACGAGCGTCCGCGCGCAGTTCCGCGAGTTCTTCGCGCTCTCCCGGGACGTGCTCGTGCTCTCGATCGCGATGTTCGCGTTCAGCCTCGGCTTCCAGATGACGAGTCGGTATCTCTCCGAGTATATGGTCGCGCTGGGCGCGAGCGCGTTCGTCGTCGGTCTCTACGGCACCGTCTCGAACGTCATCAGCGCGGTCTACCCCTATCCCGGCGGCGTCATCTCCGATCGGATCGGCTCGCGCTACGCGCTCACCCTGTTCGGGCTGCTCTCGGCGATCGGCTTCGGCATCTGGCTGATCGCCCCTGCCGCGGGCGCGCTCGCCGTCCCGCTGCTCTTCGTCGGCGTCGTGTTCGCGCAGGCCTGGAAATCGTTCGGGCTCGGCGCGACGTTCGCCATCGTCAAACAGAGCGTCGCGCCAGAGCGCCTCGCCGAGGGGTTCGCCAGCACCGAGACCGTCCGCCGGACCGCGTTCCTCGTCGGCCCGCTGCTCGCCGCCGGGATCTTCGTCCTGTTCGGACCGGCGGACGTCGGCTCGATGACCGACTCGGCGATCGTCACCGCGTTTGGGGTCATCCTCGCGCTCGCGGTCGTCTTCGCCCTTCTCGGGACGCTCGCCCAGCACGTCCTCTACGACGCGTCCGGCGACGACTACGGCAAGTCGTTCGCGGGTGTTTCTCAGATCGTCGAGGATCTCCGAACCCTACCCGACGAGTTGCGCCCGCTGCTGGTCGGCGACACGCTCGTCCGGTTCGCCAACGGGATGGTCTACGTCTTCTTCGTCATCGTCGTCACCCGCTTTCTCGGCGTCGGACTGTCGATGGAGCTCCCGATTCTCGGCGAGATCGACCTCTCGCCGCAGGCGTATTTCGGCGTTCTCCTGGGCATCGAGATGGCCGTCGCACTCCTGACGATGGTCCCAGTAGCGAAACTCGCCGAGCGAATCGGCCTCAAACCCGTCGTCGCGCTCGGTTTCGCAGTCTACGCGGTCTTTCCCGTTCTCTTGATCACCGCACCCGCGGACGCCGGCGTGCTCGCGCTCCTGTTCGCCTTCTCCGGACTGCGCTTCGCCGGTCTCCCGGCGCACAAGGCGCTCATCGTCGGTCCCGCCGAGCAGGGAACTGGCGGGCGCGTCACGGGGACGTACTACCTCGTGCGCAACGTCGTCGTCATCCCGAGCGCCGCGCTCGGCGGCGCGCTCTACGGTGGGGTGTCGCTACCGGGTATCGGCACCATCGGAAGTCCGCCGCTCGCCTTCGGCATAGCGACGGTCATCGGCCTCGT
Source organism: Halococcus morrhuae DSM 1307 (assembly GCF_000336695.1). GTDB lineage: Archaea > Halobacteriota > Halobacteria > Halobacteriales > Halococcaceae > Halococcus > Halococcus morrhuae. The sequence continues at coordinate 51,738 of NZ_AOMC01000091.1, read as the reverse complement.
CGGTACAGGCTATTTCCTCGTCTTTGGCAAGGAGTTTGAACCCGCAGGCCGGTGATCTCTCACACCGAGTAGCCACATCGGTGGAGTCGGGCCAGAGTCGACCCGTGTTGTCGTCGCGTTCGATCGGACGACGACCGCCGAAAGACCGAACTCTTCACACATCCATGCCCTGATATGGCGTCCCATTCACTCGACGGCAAGAGCGCGATCGTCACCGGCGCGAGCTCGGGCATCGGCAGCGAGACGGTCCGCGCGCTCGCCCGCGACGGGGCGAACGTCGCGCTCGCCGCGCGCCGCGAGGAACGATTGGAAGAGATCGCCGCGGACATCGAGGACGATCACGACATCGAGGCGATCGTCGTCCCGACCGACGTGACCGACGAGGGAGCGGTCGAAGAACTCCTCACGGAGACCGTCGAGGCATTCGGGCGGCTCGATGTGCTCGTGAACAACGCGGGGCTCACCCGCGGTGGCGACGTCGCAGAACTCTCGAATGAAGAGTACCGGACGATGATCGACGTGAACGTCGACGGGACCTTCTTCGTCACGCGGGCGGCGTTGCCGCTTCTCGAAGAAACCGAGGGCAACCTGATCTGTCTCGGAAGTTTCGCGGGCCAGTATCCACGCCCGTCGAACCCCGTCTACGCCGCGACGAAGTGGTGGGTTCGCGGGTTCGCGCTCAGCGTGGCGGCCGCCGTGGGCGAGAAAGGCGTCGCCGTCAGCGTGATCAACCCCTCGGAAGTTCGCACCGAGTTCGGCGGCGACGAGACGTTCGAGGAACGATTCGACGAGGGCGAGGTCACCGAACCCGCGGAGATCGCCGACGCCGTCGCCTTCGCTGCCCGCCAGGAAACCTCGACCGTGAGCGAACTCGATCTCTTCCGGCGCGACAAGTTCAGCGGCTTTTGAGCGCGACGGCGAGCGCTTCCGAAGGCGTCGTCGCTCCGCGGACGTAGCGCGTCGGATCGCGCTCGATCGCGAAGACCCGAATCGTCATCACGAGCCGTGCATCCGCAAGCGTCGCGCGCAGCACCGGGCCGACGCTCGTGATAGTGAGATACGGCGGCGCTGCGACCGGCTCTGCCGGGAGTTCCTCGCCGAGGGCGTCGACGGCACCGGCGAGTAGAGCGGGCAGCCGGCCGGTGATGTCTCGATCGACAAGAGTATTCTCGAACGGTTCGACGACGTGCCGGCGCTCGGTCGTCGCCTCGTCGTCCCACGATGCGACGACCTCGTCGGCACAGTCGAGAATCGTTTCGAGCAGTGACTCGTGATCGTCGAGGACGGATTTACGGACGATCTGCTCCCGGTTCACGGCCGATGCCCCGATTCGGGGGTTGTGATGCCCGAAAACACGGAATTCAGATCGAAAACTCGTAGAGATCGTCGCCGACGTGGTGGAGCGACTCGACGACCTTGCCCGACTCACCGACCATCTCCCCGCCGTCGGCCATCGAGCGCCCGATAGCGAGCACCTTTCCATGGTTTTCCTCGGCGATGGCCACGAGATCACCCGGTTCGATGTCGGAATCGGCCTCGGTAATTCCCGGTCGCATCACGTCCGCGCCGTCGGAAACGAACGAGATCGCGCCCGCATCAACCGTCACGACGTGGCTCTCCGGCGGAAAGTCGTTCGCGCCGCGCACGGTGAGGAACGGTTCGTCGTCGAAATAGCAGACGACGGGATCGCCGTCGACCAGCACGAGGTCGCGCTCGGCATCGGCGAACTCGACTCGTTCGTAGCTGTCGCCGTCGAGGGTGACGCCGAGCGTCGCGGCGAGGTTCTCCTCGATGTCGTCCACCGCGTCGCTGCGGAGGTGATGGCGGGATTTGACCTGCATGGGCTATCCTCTCGGCGGTTGGGGATAAATCGTGCGCTGGCCGACGCGAAGAGGTAAGTGCCCCCGCGTGCATTCTCCGAGCATGTGGGGGTCCCGGCGGAACCGGGGGGCGAAGCGTATCACCTGTATCGCCTGCGGGGAGGACGTGCGGCGCTCCGAAGCGCGCGAGTACGACAAACACGGCGATCGGTGGGAGCGACGGAACAAGGCGTTCGAACACCTCTGTAAGGCCTGCTATCGCGATCTCTGTCACCAACCACGCGACGAACTCGAAGCGCTACTGGTCGAGATCCAGACCGAGCTCGGCAGCTGCTCACAGGAGACGTTTCTCGCCCACTACGAGGAGCTGGTTGAGGACCGTTACGGCCCGCTCGAAGAGCGCGAACGGTGAGATAGTTTTACCATAGGTGAGACCGTAAACAGCGCATGGCGACTTACGAGACGCCCGACGAACTTCCCGACGGCGCTCATACACAACTGGAAAAATCGCTAACCGGAGACGAACGGTTCGTCATGGCGGTTCGGGATGAGAAATTCCTCGCAACGACAAACCCGTTTTTCATCGTCACGGATCGCCGGTTGATCCAGTATAGAAGTTTCTGGGTGTCCGAAACATTCACCGATATACTGTTCGACCGCCTTTCGCGGGTAGAATATCACCAAAACCCCGGTGCCGGGACACTTGAGTTGACTGGGACGGAATTTCAGGAATCTTACTCGCTATTCAATGAAACTGGCCGGCCGCTTGCTGACGAAATCCGAAAACAACTCGCCAAACAAGATCAGACGGAATAGCGAGTCTAATCGGGACCCGTTCGCCCGTCTCAATCGGATCGCTACCCGGCCAGTCGCTGCTGGTCCACTCGATAGATCGTGACCTCCTCCCACTGTTTGGCGACGGTGATGCCTTGGAGATCGTCGAACGCCGTCGGGCCGTAGGCGTCTCGCTCGTTCGGCCCGACGTAGATGTAACGCACGTCGTATTTGTCGAGCAATCGCGCGCGTGCTGCGGGCGTTCCCTGATAGATCGTTTCGACGTCCGCCACGCGGTCGAGATACGGCCCCTCGCCGCGGTAGCCGATCTCGTGGTCCCAGCCGACGACCGTCGGAAGCCCCGTGAGACTCGACGGGGCGTTGACCCAGTTGTAGCTCGTCAAATCATCGTTTTCGTTGCAGTAACAGCCGGGTGCCGAGACGATGTGTGGCTGGCCCGCCCGTGCATCGAGCCAGGCGATGGCGTCGGCCTCTTCGGGATGGGTCGCCGAGACGAACTCCAGCGCGTCGAGCGTCGGGTCGTCGACGGTCGCGAGGCTTGCCTCGCTCGTCGCCTGATCGGTGAGCGCGAGCGCGCCGTAGATCGACGTCGAGAGCACGAGCAGCGCGAGCAGCACGCGGCCAGCCGTGCGAGCGCTGCCCGAGAGGCTGACAGTCGGCCGCCCCGCGCCGACGAGCCATGCGGTGATCGCGCCCGCTGCCGTCCCGAAGATGACCCACACCTGCGCGTAGGTCTTGAAGACGGTGTTGAACCGACCCGGGCCAGCGTCCTCCTGAATGTAGATAAACTCCACGAGCAGGACGAGGCCGACGCCGGCGACCACCAGCACGGTCTCGAAGCCCACATCGGGCAGCCCGCTTCGGCCGTCGACGCCGCCATCAGATTCGGCGGGTTGAGCCCCTCTGACTGCGTCCGAGTCCATCCGAGCGGAACCCGCACCGTTCCGTCGCGCGGCGAGCACCAGCCAGCCGACGAGCAGGAGCGGGCCGAACAGTGCGATCGCGGCGGCGTTGACGAGCCACGCGAGCACGACCAGTCCGGCCGTCGCCACGAGCGCGATCCGTCGCGTGCGTGCTGTGAGCGCGCGCGAGCGGGAGACGAGATACGGGACGAACACGAGAACGAACGCACCGTAGACGATCACGATCGGCCCGAGCGCGCTCCGATCGGGGAGGAAGGCGACGGCGCGCCCGCTCGCCGACCCGAGCCAGAACGGCAGCGACCACAGCCCGCCGAGGACGAGAACACCCACCGCGACCGCCAGCGCGCTCGCCGTCCGACGGAGCTCCCGCCCGAACAGGGAGCGCCCATGCGAAAGACGATCGCCGAGTCGTGGCACAAGCGTCGTGGGATCGCTGTCGGCGAAGGTGAGCGCGAGCCAGCCGACGCCGGCGACGGTCGGGAAGCTCCAGGTGTTGATCACCGTGAGCAGGCCGGCAAGCGGTGGAAGCACGCCGAAAACGAGCAACCGACGACGCCCAAGTTCGTCGGCCGGCGTTCGGTAGTAGGCGAACCAGCAGGCAACGGCCAGCAGGAGGAACGGGGTGCTCAGCATGTGCGCGTGGAGATCGCCGTTGAGCCACGCGAACAGCGGGAATTCGTTGACGGTCCCCGGGATCACCCGACTCGCCCCCCAATAACTGAACTCGGCGGGTGAGGCCGCGAGTCCCTCGATCGTCACACCGAGTGCGTCGGCGATCGTTTGTGCGAGATCGTCCGACAGCAGCCAGAGCACGGCGCGACCGGCCGGTTCGAGGTTACTCGCGAAGCCGACGAAGAAGGCGGCCGCAATGCCGGCCGTCCGCGCCGAGCGCCCACGCGCGTCGGCGATCGCGCCGGCGAGACCGTAGGCCGCGGTGACGAGCATGCCGAAAAAGCCCGCGAGTGCGAGGTTGTAGGCGTAGCGCGCCTCGGTGACCGTGAGCTTCGCGAGCAGCGCCGTGAGGAGATGGCCACCGTAGTAGTATTTGACCGGTTCGCCGGCAAACCAGACGTCCCCCGGCGGGAGCTGTGACGTTTGCAGGAGCGATTTGAGCAGCCCGAAATCCAGGAATTTCTCGCCGCCGCCCGGATGGACGGCCGGATCGAGCGCCCGCACCGCGAGCATGAACGCGACGGCGAGCACGAAGACGAGCACCGGGCCGGCCATCGCCCGGAGATCGAACGTCTCCCTATCGAGTGTGCGAAGCGAGAGTACGGAGAGAGCAGCGAGAACGATCAGTCCGATGACGAGGCCGGCGGTGAGCGAGAGGTGGCCGAGCCAGTAGGCGACGATACCGACGACCGCGAGCGATAGCGGTAGCGAGAGGGCGACCCCACGATCGGGAAAGCCCCGAAAGAGCCGGGCGGCGAGCGGTGTTCCCAGAAGCCCGACGGCGAGATAGACCGCCAGCCAGAGGACGACGAGACCGTACTCCATAGCGAAGGCGGGGAAGCGGCGCATATCTCTCTTGTGGGATCCGGCAGCCGCGCTTCCGAACTCCTTTTATTCGCTCCGTCGGGACCTCGCCCATGCAGCGCTCCGTCGGGGTCGTCGTGCCGGCCTACCGGCCCGACGTCGGGCGGCTCGCCGAGTACGTCACCGCCATCGCCGAGCGGCTCGACCCGGCAGTCATCCGTATCGAACTCGACGTTCCCCGACCGGACGTGGTCGAACGCCTCTCCTCGCTGCCGGCGACCGTCGCCACGGCACCCTACCGCCGCGGCAAGGGCCGAGCGATCACGATGGGGTTCGAAGCGCTCGACACGGATATATTAGTATTCGCCGATGCCGACGGCAGCACGCCCGCCGACTCGCTCGCCGCGGTCGCTCGACCCGTTCTCGACGACGATGCGGAACTCGCGGTCGGCTCACGCCGCCATCCCAACGCACGAATCGCTCGCCACCGGACGTTCGCCCGCCGTCGACTCGGCGACACCTTCGCGTGGCTCGCCCGTCGACTGCTCGATCCACAACTGTTCGACTACCAATGTGGTGCGAAGGCCATCTCCCGTGAGGCGTGGGCGACGGTGCGCGAACACCTCTACGAGCCGGGCTTCGCGTGGGACATCGAACTGGTGGCGATCGCGGGCGCGCTCGGCCAGCGGATCGCTGAAATCCCGATCGAGTGGCACGATCAGCCCGACTCGACCGTCTCGCCAGTGGGAACCTCGATCACGCTCGCACGCGGGCTGCTCGCCGCACGCCACCGTGCGGCGCTCATCAACGAGAACCGGCTGCACGGCATGATCGCTGCACAACGCGAAGAGCACCCGCTCGTCGACCCGGACGAGCGATGACCGACGACCGTACCGGCGACTCGCTCGCATCCGCCGGCAACCGATCGGCGCGCTCCGGCATCGGCCAGCGACTCTCCGCACTCGCCTCCGGCTCGCGCTTCGGGCGGTTCGTCTCGGTCGGCGTCGTCGGCGCGCTGTTCGACGTAACGACGGCGACCGCGTTGCGCGAACTCGGCGTGTTCCCGGAGCTGGCGGTCTTCGTCGGCATCGAAATCTCGATTCTCGTCATGTTCGTGCTGAACGATACCTGGACGTTCTCGGGCGAGGGAGCTGCCGGTCGCTTCCCGATGGTCCGCCGGCTGGTCCGCTCGAACGTCGTCCGCATCGGCGGCATCCTCGTCCAGCTCGCCGCCTTCCGCGTTCTCTATCGTATGATCGCCGTCGATCTCACCCTTCTGGGCATCGACGGCTGGTTCGTCGTCGCGAAGGTCGCCGGCATCGCCGCCGGCATGATCGTCAACTACATCGCCGAAAGCCTGTTCACGTGGCGCGTTCACACGACGACAGGCAACGACTGAATCACAACCGTTAATGGGTCGACTGCGATATGAATGGGTAGCGGGATGGGATAGCCAGGAGATTCCGGCGGGCTCATAACCCGCAGACCGGTAGTTCAAATCTACCTCCCGCTACTGCACCTTTTGCTACGGTCGCTCACTTCGTTTGCTCCCTCGCAAAATCTGCACCAAAAGCCTCCTCCTTCCCGTTGGTCAGTCGTCGGCCCGCTCGCTCACTCCGTTCGCTCGCGGTCGAGCATCCTATCATCACCACAACCGCACAGTACCGCGACCGCACCGCCGAAGCCCTCGGGCGCTCGTTTCACTCGCGCCTCTCGCCCTTCATTCACCAGGAGAGAACGGTCGCCTGAGCCTCCGGTCGCTCCGCGACCGCAGACGCCCGGACCCGCACCGCAGCAGCCACACGGTCGCACCGCACCGTCGCCCGGAATCGGCTTATTCGATATCCAGCTCTTCGAGCAGTTTCTCGCCACCGGCGGCCGAGGAGCCGGGGCCGCGGGCGGTGACGAGATCGCCGTCGACGGTCACGCTCGTATCGGCATCGAGTTCGGCGTCCCAGTTGCCGCCGACGGCTTCGACCTCGTCTTCGACCCAGTAGGGGAGTTTCCGGCCGTCGGGCATCCGGTCGTGGTCGTCGACGATCCCCTCCTCCCACGCATTCGGGAACCCGGTCACGTCGCGGCCCTCGACGAACGGCGAGCCGTCCTCCTCGCGGGCGAAGGCGAGGATGCCCGCCGCGTGGCAGACGACGTAGCCCTTGCCCTCGTCGCCGGAGACCGCATCGACGAGCAGCGCGCGGGCGTGGCGGTCCTGGTTAACGTCCCATTCGGTGCCGTGGCCGCCGGGGATCGCCACGAGATCGTAGTCGGCGGCGTCGGCAGTCGTGAGCGGGATCGGATCGTTCAGGCGCTCGTCGGACTCGTGGATCTCCGTGACTTCCTCGGCGGTCTCCTCGCCCACCTCGTCGGGATCGATCGAGCGTTCGTCGATCACCGGCGGCGAGCCGCTCGGCGTCGCCACGGTGATATCGACGCCCGCGTCCGAGAGCATCGTGAGCGGTGTCGTACATTCCTCTCCCCAATAGCCTTCCTCGCTGACGACGAACAGTGCGCTTGGCATCACTCACGATGGGAGCGCCGCACGCAAAAGCCCCGTGCCCTCAGTCGTCGCCGTGTGAATCGGTGATGACGACCGCTCCGTCCTCGACGTCGACGTTGATCAGCGTCCGCACGTCGTAATCGGTGTCTTCGAGTTCGTTGCCACCACCCTCTTTTTTGATCACAGCAACCACGTCGGCGATCTCCGCACCGATCTCCTCGAGTGCGCCGGTGATCCCGCGGAGCGTGCCACCCGTCGAGAGCACGTCGTCGAGCAGGAGCACGCGATCGCCGGCATCGACGTCGTTGATGTACATCTCGTTTTCCGAGTAGCCCGTCACCTGTGAGAGCGCGACCTCGCCATCCAGGCCGTACTGGCGCTTGCGGACGACGACGAGGGGGATGTCGGTCATCAGCGAGACCGCCGTCGAGATGTGGATGCCCATCGCGGCGGGCGTGACGATCTTGTCGACGTCGACGTCGGCCTTGCGGATGATCTTGATGACGATCTCGCGCAGGAGCTCGGGTTCGAGCATCGGCACGCCGTCGCTGATCGGATGGACGAAGTACTGATAGCCCTCTTTTTCGATGATGGGGGCGTCGAGCAGCGACTCCTCCAGCTGATTCATGCTGCGGGTACAGCCAGTCGTGGGTAAAGCTTGACGGTCGCCGAACCGAACGCTACGGAATCGCATCCCGAGCCGCACCCGTTCGCAGCGAGCGCGAACCGACGATCGGAACGCGATCGCCACGACGAAATCGAAAATCATCGCATTGCACGCCGATGGATACCACGCATGTGCCAGGATTACGCTCATCTGTGCTCGTCTGCAACATACATCCATGCCAAGCACGACCGCCACATCCGGCGAGAACGGCCAGCTCGAAATCGTCTGTCATCGAGACGGCGAGGTCGAGCCGAGCGCGAGCCTGACGAACATCGAGGGCGCAGTCTCGCTGCTCATCGACGATCTGGAGCCGAACGAATCCGTCGAAATCGAGATCATCGAGAGCAATGGGACTAGATAACCACTTGTTTCGGAGCGAAAACAACATCAAAAATGTATCTATTTTATTCCACATTCAAAAAAGTCGATTAGTTCTTTTCGCGGGGTGAGTGAATAACCGGATTAGACCCCGCCGCCACCGCCACCGCCACCGCCGCCTCCCCCTCCCCCGCCGCTACCGACATTGATGGAGGTGAGTGTCGCCGAATTGCTACCGTCTTCGCTGGTCCAACTCACTGTGATTGAACCATCACCGTTGGAGTCGGTTACACCGGTCATCGTAGAGCCGGCTGTCACGGGGTCAGAACCGAAATCGGCTGCTCCTCCCTCAACCGATAATTGTGCTTTCGGGATCGAGTCACCACTCGACATCGTTAATGTTTCAGATTGTGCATCATAGCTAAAACTCGCCTGTGGAGTCGCTTGCTGATTCCCGCCAAGACCGAGCACGAACGCGCCGATCACGGCCGCGAGAATCACGACCACGGCGACCATCAGTACGACACCGATCACGGGGCTGACGCCGCGCTTGTCCGCAACGAACTGTTTGAGTCTTTCCTTCATGGTTTCCTGGAATCTGCACACCGGTCCAAGCCGGGGTGGCCCGACCGCTCGGTCGCGTTCCCCGGCGGGCCGGTGCGTTGGGGCGGTCTGGCCGCGGTATCGTATATAAATCTACGTGCCGGCCTGGTGGGTCGGTGTGGGGCTCGTCCACCGGGTTGAACCACCGACGAGGCGGTGTGAAACCGACCCGCCGGCGACGGATTTGAGAACCGTTAAGAGCCATCGCTTGCAGATTCCGAACATGTCTCTCGTGGCGCTCCCGTCAGCGATCGCCGAGGCTTCGACAACGGGGCAACTCGGGACGGGAGCCGCCACGCTCGCGCAAGCGACCGCCGATCCTGCGGGGGTGGCGCTGTTCGCCGCGCTCGCGCTGCCGTTTCTGGGCGCGCTCGTCACGCCGCTGGTCTACCGCGCGCTCGGCGAACGCACGGCCTGGTTCGCGGCGCTCGTCGCATTCGCCTCGTTCGGGCTGGTGGCGAGCCAGTTCGGCACCACCGGTTCGGTCTCGATCGAGTGGATTCCGACGCTCGGCGTCTCGCTGAGCCTCTATCTCGACGGGCTCTCGCTGCTCATCTCGTTACTCGCGAGCGGCGTCGGCGTGCTGGTGTTCGTCTACTCGGCGGGCTACATGCACGGCGAACCCGGCCAGGCGCGCTACTACGGCACACTACTCGCGTTCATGGGCTCGATGCTCGGCGTCGCGCTCGCGGCCGATCTCATCGCGCTGTTCGTCTTCTGGGAACTCACGAGCATCACCTCGTTCGGACTCATCGGTCACTACCGCGAGAGCGAGAGTTCACTCTACGCCGCCCGGAAGTCGATGCTCATCACCGTCTCCGGCGGCCTGTTCATGCTCGTCGGCTTCGTCCTGCTCGCGTTCGTCTCCGGCGATGCGCTCGGCAGCACGACGTTCACCCTCATCGGCACGCCCGACTCGATGATCGCCAACGCCGACGCGATGCGCACCGCCCTGGAGAGCGCGGGTCTGTTCGTCCCGGTGCTCGTTCTCGTCGCGATCGGCGCGGCCGCCAAATCCGCACAGGTCCCGCTCCACGTCTGGCTGCCGAACGCGATGGAGGCCCCGACCCCCGTTTCGGCGTTCCTCCACTCGGCGACGATGGTCAAGGCGGGCGTCTACCTCATCGGCCGGATGCGCCCCCTGCTCGTCGGCGACGAGTGGATGCTGCTGCTCGGCACGCTCGGACTCGTCACGATGACCGTTACGGCACTGCTCGCCGTGGGTGCGAGCGACATCAAGGAGCTGTTGGCCTACTCGACGGCCTCACATCTCGGACTCATCACCGCCGGCTTCGGCTTCGCCAACCAGTTGGGTGCCGAGACGGGCGCGTTCCACATCCTGAACCACGCGCTGTTCAAGGCGACGCTGTTCCTCGTCGCCGGGATCATCGCCCACGAGGCGGGCACTCGCGCGATCTCGGAACTGGGTGGACTGCGCCACGACCTCCCGATCACGGGGATCATCACGGCGATTGCCGCGCTCGGGATGGCCGGCGTCCCGCCGTTCAACGGGTTCTACTCGAAGGAACTGCTCTTCGAGTCGGCCTACGAGGTGGCCCACGAACTCGGCGGGCTGGCGTGGCTCTTCCCCGCCGTCGCCGTCTTCGGCAGCGTCTTCACCTTCCTCTACTCCATTCGCTTTCTCTGGCTGTTCATGGGCGAGAAACCCGCCGGGCTCGGCGAAGTCCATCGCCCCTCGCTGGCGCTGCTCGCACCACCCGTCGTCCTCGCCGGGCTCGCCATGATCGTCGGCATCGACCCACAGCTCGCCGTCGACACGATCGTCCAGTCGGCCTTCGGCAGCGCGGTCGCCGGCGAGGCCCACACGATGAGCATCCATCTCCCGACCGAGCTCACGCCGGCGGTGGCGATGAGCGCCATCACGATCCTCTCGGGGATCGCCCTCTCGCCGTTCTACGACCGTCTACGCGACGGTGTCCGGCGACTCACGCACGGGCCGCTCTCGGCCGATTGGTACTACGACAAGGCGGTCTACGGGCTCGAACGCGCGAGCGGGTTGGCGCTACCCCGCATCCAGACGGGTCAGTTCCGCACCTACGCCGCCTGGATGCTCGGCGTGACGAGCCTGCTCGCGCTCGCGGGCTATCTCGCGGCCGGGATCTCCGTGCCGGCGTTCTCCGACCTTTCGATCACCGCGCCGGTCGTCATCGTGTTGCTCGTGGCGATCGTCGGGGCCGCGGCGGTGACGCGGGCCCCCTCGCATATCGCGGGCGTGCTCACGCTGTCAGTGCTCGGCTTCATGGTCGCGCTCTTCTACGTGCTTTCCAGTGCGCCCGATCTCGCGCTCACGCAGTTGGTCGTCGAGACGCTCGTGCTCGTCATCTTCTTGCTTGTCCTCGATCGGCTGCCGGCGTTCTACGGCGATGCCGATCGGGGGAAAGTCGCCCGTGACGCGGTGCTCGCCGGTGGCGTCGGGCTGACGGTGACGATCAGCGTGCTCGTGGCGACCGCGGGCAGTCCCGACGCGATCGCCCGCTTTTTCGTCGAGCGCGCGCCCGTGCCGGCCGAACACGGCTCGATCCTCGCCGACTTCGGCGGCGGGAGCAACATCGTCAACGTCATTCTGGTCGACTTCCGTGCGTTCGATACGATGGGCGAGATATCGGTGGTGGCGATGGCCGCCCTCGGCGTCCTCACGCTCGTCGCCATGCGGGGCCGGGGTGAGTCCTCGTGAGCGCCCGCGACATGTCGGTCATCACCCGCACCGTCACCCGCGTCGTCTTCCCGCTCATCCTGTTGACGGCGCTCGCGCTGCTCTTCCAGGGTCACAACCTCCCCGGCGGCGGGTTCATCGCGGGCGTTCTCACCGTGGCGGCGTTCGCGCTCGTCTACATCGTCAACGGGCTCGACTACCTCCAGGAAGACCTGCTCGGGCGCACCGGCGACGACGTCGAGGGCGGTCCGGCGATCGTCGCCGACTTCCTCAACGTGTTCGCGGGCGGGCTCGCGATCGCCGCTGGTGGCGGCGTCGTCGCCATCCTGCTGGGCCAGCCGTTCCTCTCGCAGGCCGTCCTCTTCGTCCACGATCTCCCGATATTCCACGAGCTCGAACTCGCCAGCGCGTTCGTCTTCGATCTCGGGGTCTATCTCGTCGTCATCGGTGGACTCCTGACGATCCTCACGGTGGTGGGCGACGAATGACGCAGTTCGTCCTCGCCGGCGTGCTCGGCCTGCTGTTCGCGTTCGGCACCTTCCTGGTGCTTCGCCGGGACATCGTTCGCGTCGTCTGGGGCGTGACGATCATCTCTCAGGCCGCGAACGTCTATCTCGTCACGATGGGCGGGCTCGCGGGAAGCGTGCCGATTCTCGGCCATGGCCCGCCCGACGATCCCGCGACGATCACCGATCCGCTGGTGCAGGCGCTTGTCCTGACGGCGATCGTCATCAGCTTCGGGACGACCGCCTTCGCGCTCGTGCTCACCTACCGCATCCACGAAGAGCACGGCACGATCGATCTGCGTGAACTCGGCGAGACGGGGGGCGAGAGCTAAATGGCCGCTCAGATCGTCATCGCGCCGCTGCTGATCGCCCTCTTCACGGCGATCGCTACCCTGCCGCTGCGGCGATTCCCGCGCGCCCAGCGGGCGGCGAGTATCCTGGGTGCGCTCGGCTATCTCGGCGCGGTGGCGCTGCTCGCCGGGCGGGTCGCCGACGAATCGATCCTGGTCTACCAGCTCTCGGCGTGGCCCTCACCGTTCGGCATCACGCTCGTCGCCGACGCGCTCTCGCTGTTCATGCTCGGGCTGACGGCAATCGTCTCGCTCTGTCTCTTATACACATCTCTGAGCGNAGATGTGTATAAGAGACAGGGCGATATCTTCAACCTCTTCGTCTGGTTCGAGGTGATGCTCCTGTCGAGCTACGTGCTCGTCGCCTTCTACTCGGGGCCCGAACACACGCGCGCGGCGCTGACCTACACCGTGCTCAACCTGCTTGGGAGCGCGCTCATGCTGCTGGCCATCGGCGGGCTCTACGCCACCGTCGGCACGCTCAACATGGCCGACATGGCCCGCCGGCTGGCCACCCCCGCGCAGTTCGGCGTCGATCCGGTGCCGGTGCTGGGGCTCACAGTCCTGTTGTTCTGTGTGTTCGCGCTCAAGGCGGGGATCGTCCCCTTCCAGTTCTGGGTGCCGGCGGCCTACCGCGCCGCGCCCGCGCCCGTCACGGCGATGCTCGCCGGCGTCGTCAAGAAGGTCGGCATCTACGCGATCATCCGGCTCTACTTCACCGTCTTCGCTGCCGCGACCCTCCCTGCCGGACTCGGGCTGCCGGGGTTCGTCGGCAACGACTTCCTCTCCTTCTTCGGCCCGATCATGTTCGCCATGGCCGCCGGCAGCATCCTCCTCGGCGGGATCGGCGCGGTGAGCCGCGACGACCTCGACGGCGTGCTCGCCTACTCGTCGATCGGCCAGATCGGCTTCGTGGTCCTCCCACTCGCGGTCGCAGCCACGGTTCCCGAGGTACGACCGCTCGCGATCGCGGCCGCGCTCGTCTACGCGCTCAACCACGGTCTCACGAAGTCGATGCTGTTCCTCGCGAGCGGCACGGTCAAGGAGGCCGTCGGCTCGGTCCGTTTCGAGCGCATCGGCGGGCTCGCGAAGCGGACGCCGGTGCTCTCGATTGGCTTCTTCCTGGGCGCGATCTCGCTGATCGGCATCCCGCCGCTGTCGGGCTTCTTCGGCAAATTACTCGTCTTCAGAACGACCGCACATGCCGGCGCGCTCGGTGGGCGGGGTGGGGCGGTCGCGCTCGGGCTCTCGTTGGTCGGCGCGATCCTCACGATCGCGTACTTCTCGCGGGCCTGGAACCGCGGATTCTGGGGCACCGAGTCCGAGGGTGTGCGGACGGCAACGTACGCGCCCTCGCTCGTGGTGATCGTCGTCGCGCTCGCGGGACTTCTACTCCTGGTCGGCATCGGCTTCGATCCCGTGTTGCGCGCGGCCGAGGCCGCCGCCGACATCGCGCTCGATAGGCAGGCATACGTCGACGCCGTTCTGGAGGGTCTCCAATGAGACGCTGGCCGGCGATCGGCGTGGTGTTCGCGGCGGTCTGGCTGTTCGTCCGCGGCGTTGCACTCACGCCCGAGCGCGTCGCCGAGGAGCTGCTCATCGGCCTGGCCGTCGGCATCCCGCTCGCGTACACCTTCCGGCGGTTCTACGCCGACGAGATCGCGCTCGGGCGCGTCGTCCGGGTGCTGCCGGCGACGGTCGCCTATCTGGCGGTCTTCGTCAAGGAGCTCGTCGTGGCGAACCTGGACGTCGTCTATCGGGTTCTCTCGCCGTCGCTGCCGATCGAACCCGACGTCGTCGCGGTGCCGCTGCGCGTCGAGAGCGATCCCGCGATCACGACGATCGCCAACTCGATCACGCTCACGCCGGGAACGCTGACGATGGATTACGACAACGATTCGAACACGCTCTACGTCCACGGCATCACCGGTCGCGACGAGGCGAGCCTCGTCGAGCCCATTCGCACCTGGGAGGACTACGCGCTCGTCATCTTCGACGAGGACGCCAGTCCCGAGGACGCGCCACCGGCGGCCCCGCGGGGTGATGTCGGTGGCGACTGAACTGCCCGGCTTCCTCAGTCTCGCCATCACCGTCGGGCTGGTCGTCGCCAGCGGCGTCACGCTGCTGGCCGGCTATCGCGTGATCTTCGGACCGACGACGCCCGACCGGGTGGTGGCGCTCGATACGATCGCGACGAATGTCGTCGCCATCGCCATCCTGTTCGCGCTGCAGACCGACGACGGCTTCTTCATCGACGTGAGCCTCGTGCTCGCCATCATCGGCTTCATCAGCACGATCGCCGTCGCGCGCTACGTCTCCGAGGGGGACATCATCGAATGAATACGATCCACGCCGCGCTCGTCACGCTGTTCATCGCCATCGGAACGTTCTTCCTGCTCGTCGGGACGATCGGCCTCATCCGGCTGCCCGACGTCTACAACCGGATGCACGCGACGAGCAAGGCCACCACCCTCGGAGCGGCCTCGCTCTTTCTCGCCGGGACGATCTACTTCGCGCCGAGCGCGCCCGGCGGCGCGGGCCTCACCTCGCTCGTCGGCATCGTCTTCCTGTTCATGACCGCGCCGACGGGCGCGCACGTCATCTCCCAGGCCGCCGAACGCATGGGCATCGAGTTCGCCGGCGATGCCGTCTGGCCCGACACGGGCGAGTCGCGACCCGAATCACCCGACGAGAGCGACGAGTAATGGACTGGTCGAGTCGCCGCACCCGTGTTCAACTGTTCGTCGTCGCCATCGCCGTGCTCGCGCTCGCCGTACGACTGGTCGGTCTCGGCGCGCGCGTCGCCCACCAGGACGAGGCGCGCGTCGCCTACTGGGCCTACCGCTACATGGAATCGGGCGTCTACTGGTATCGCCCGATCGTCCACGGACCGTTTCTCACGATCGTGGACAGTCACGTGTTCGCGCTGCTCGGGGCGAACGATTTCACGATGCGGCTCGTCGTCGCCGTCGTCGGCGGGCTGCTCCCGCTCGCGGCGCTCCTGTTCGGCGACCGGTTGCGTGATTCCGAGACGCTCGCGCTCGCGCTCGTCCTCGCCGCCAACCCAGTCCTCCTCTATTACTCGCGGTTCTACCGCAACGACCTGCTGCTCGCGGGGTTCATGCTCGTCGCGTTCGGCTTCTTCGTCCGTGCGTACGACCGCGACCGACCCCTTCATCTCTATCTCGGGGTCGCCTTCTTCGCGCTCGCGTTCACCACCAAGGAGAACGCGCTCGTCTACCCCGTCACGTGGCTCGGGGCGCTCGCCCTGCTCGCCGATCGTCGGCTACTGATGCGCACCCACAGCCCCGCACAGACGCTCCGGAACGCTACTCGACGGATTCGTGCCGGCCTGGGGCGCTGGTGGCTCCACCTCGTGCTTGGAGTCGTGCTGTTCGTCGGGATCGTCGTGTTCTTCTACGCACCACGCGGGCAGGCCGCGGGTGCGGAGCCGACGCTGGGCGCGACGCTCGCCGATCCGACGCTGCTGCCGGCGCTGGTCGAGGAGGCGCTGATCGGCTCGTGGCACGCGTTCGTCGAGCAGTGGGGCAGCGGCAGCGGCGACGCCTACCTCGACACTGCGACCGCGCTCTGGTCGGTGCTCGGCGCGGGCGCGCCCGTCCTGCTCGGTTTCTCGGTCGTCGGCTTTCTCGCCGATCGGTACACCGGCGATCGCCCGCGCGACGTCGTCGCGTTCTCCTTCTTCTGGGGCACGGCGAGCGCGCTCGGCTATCCGGTGATCGTCGACAACCCGTTCCCCTGGGAGGTCATCCACGTCATCGTTCCGCTCGCGCTGCCGGCGGCGGTCGGGCTGGCGCTGGTCGGCCGCATCGGCCTCTCGCGACTTCGTGTCTCGCTCGCTCATTCACAGGTCGATCGCGACGCGGTCGTCGCCGTCGTCGCAGCGCTCGTGCTCGTCGTGGCCGCCGGTCAGGTCGCCGCGAGCGCCTACGACACCTCCTACGCGAACCCACAGAGCGCCGACAACGAACTCGTCCAGTACGCCCAGTCGTCGAGCGAGATGAAACCGCTGCTCGGCGAGCTGCAACGGGTCGTCCGGGCGAACGACGGGACGGACGTTCTGTACTACGGTGACAATCCTGACTTTGACGGCGACGAGCTCTACGCGCCCGATCCCGGCTCACACCTGACCCCGACCGCCGGCGAGGGCTGGTTCGAGCGCCTGCCGTTCGCCTGGTATCTCGAAGGTGACGGGGCGCGGACGAACAGCACGAACGACGCCGCGGCGGTACGACGAGCGGTGCAGGGTGCCGATCGACCACCGGTCGTCATCGCCTTCGGTCCGTCCGAGGCCTGCTCGGAGGAGTACGACAACGCCGCCGATATCGAGCAGTATCTGGACGGCTACGAGCGCCACAAGGTCCAGCGATTCCTCTTCGACAGCGGCTGTACGATCAGCAGTATGGTGGTCTACGTCGACGGGGGCGCTGCCAGCTCGCCCGCCAACTCCTCGGCGACGCGCGCACCGAGCCCCGCTTTGTCACCTTCGTAGCTCTCGACGTCCGCCTCTCGCACCACGAGCGCGCGCGTCTCGTCTTCGCCCATCACGCTCGCGTCGTTGGCCACCACGAACGCCAGCCCCGCCCGCGAGAGCGTCTCCCGGGCGGCCCGGATCATCTCCTCGTCGACGCCGCTCGTCTCGGTCTTGAACCCGACGATCGGAAGGTCGGGCTGGGCGTCCCGAACCGCATCCAGGACCTTCGGCGTAGGTTCGAGCGCCAGCGAGAGCTCCTGGCCGGATCTGATCTTCTCGTCGCTTGCCTCGACGGTGTAGTCGCCGATTGCCGCCGCCGAGACGAGCGCGTCGGCGTCCGCGACAACCTCCTCCACTGCGGCGAGCATCTCGGCGGCGCTCTCGACGTGTTCGACGTCGGCATAGGGAACGTCCGGCCCGTCGTGGACGAGCGTCACGTCCGCGCCGCGCGCGTAGCACGCCCGCGCGACCGCCCGCCCGGTCTTGCCCGACGAGCGGTTCGTGAGCACGCGCACCGGGTCGATCGCCTCGCTCGTGGCCCCGCTGGTCACGACGATCCGTTCGCCAGCGAGGTCATTTTCGCCCGTCGTGCGTGCCGTGTCGAGCGCGATAGCGTCGAGACTCGCGATCTTCGCCTTCCCCTCCTCGACGCGTGGCGGGACGAACTCGACACCCCACGACTCGACGCGCTCGATGGCATCGAGTACGCCGGGATGATCGTACATCGGTTCGTGCATCGCCGGCGCGACGACCACCGGTACGTCGGCCCCGAGGGCGGTCGTCGCGGTCGTCGTCACGGGCGTGTCGTCGATGGCTGCCGCGATCTTCCCGACGGTGTTCGCCGTCGCGGGTGCGATCAGCAATACGTCGGCCCAGCCGTCGCGTCCGCAGAGTTCGACGTGTTCGACCTGGCCAGTGAGATCGGTCACGACCGGGTTCTCGGTGGCGAATTCGAGCGCCCACGGATGGATGATCCCCTGCGCACTGTCGGTCATCACGCCGCGAACGCGCGCACCGCGCCGCCGGAGTTCATGGGCGAGTTCGATGGTCTTGACCGCCGCGATCGATCCCGTGACGCCGAGCGCGACGCGTACCCCGTCGAGCATTGCCGCCCGTTGACCGGCTTAGCGGTTAAACCCCGGCCCTCGGTCATTGCGCCCGCGTAGTGCCACGATACCGAGGACGATCAGCCCGATCACGCCGGCGATCACGAACACCGTTCTGACGATGCCGATGCCGGAGCTCTCGGTCGCCTCGCTCTCCCCGCGTGCGGCCGTAGGCGTCGCGTTCGCCGCCGGCGCTTGCTCCGTGGCCGCTGAGCCGGGGATGGTCGTCGGTGTCGGTGCCGGCGTCGCCGTCGGAGTCGCGGTCGCCGTCGGCGTCGACAGGTTTCGCTGGACGGCGGGTCCCCGATCGGCCGAGACCGTCACCGGTCCGCCGGCGTTCGCTCCCGCGTCCGACAGGGCGGCGAACGTGCCGAACTCGCTGATGTTCGCCGAGACCGTACTCGCCGCGCCGTTGGTCTGCGAGTCGGCGACGCGCGACCAGTGTTGGCCGTCGTGTCGCCACAGCGCGACCGGGTTGCGGGCGTTGCCGTAGCTCATCGTCAGCGAGATCGCTGCCTGGCCACCCCGGGTGCCGGTCGCTTCGACGTAGCTGTCGAGGTTGCCCGCCCCGCGCGGGAGCGGCGGCGGCGAGGTCACGGCCCCCAGTGCGACGTTCCGTTCGGAAAAGGAGAACGTCCCCGTCGCGAGATCGAGGTTTCTGACGATGTTCTCGTTGTCGTTGCGCTCGGAGTAGTAGTCCCACCGGCTGTTGTTCCGGGCGACGCTGTTGACGACCGTGTTGTTCGCGCTCTCGCGCTCGAAGTGGATCCCCCACCGGTTCTCGACGGCCGTCATCCTGCGCAGCGTGTTGTTCTGGCTCTGCCCGCCGAGCGCGATCGCGATGGCGCTGCCGGTGGCAGTGTTGTTCGCGAGCGTGTAGTTGCTCGACGCGCCGAGGGCGATCCCCTCGGTGCTGTTCTCGGTGATCGTCCGGCGGATCGTCCCGTTGTCGGTTTCGAGCGCGAAGACACCGATCGACCAGTTGTGCGCCTGGAGGTTCTCGACGGTGACGTTCGTGACTGGCCCTCGACTCCCGTCGACCTCGACACCGTGACCCGCACCGGTGCCGGCGACCGTGTGTCCCTGGCCGTCGAGGGTGACGTTACCCGCGGTGATCTCGATACAGGCCGCATTGGGATCGTCGAGATCGCCGGTGACGGTTCCGGTCAACGCATACTGTCCGGAAGAGTCGATCGTCCGACAGGAATCGACCGTCGTGGTGTTTCCGGCCTGCTGTGCGCTCACCGTGCCGGCCGTGGCCGCGACCAGCACGACGACGATTCCAACGAGCACGGCTGCTCTCGCCCCGACCATCCGCGATCCACGTGGCATCATCTCTCGTTCACATCGCTTCCGACCGTGGGGTCATTTATTTCACGGTATCAGTCGGCCAATCGCCCACACTCCTCGTCGGCATGCAAACGGGGATGTCCTCGGATAGCAGTCCGTAACGATCGATGTCGGCGAGCCGACTCCCATGCGAGTCTGTTTGCATGATGAACTCCGTCGATTCCGTCCGACAGTATTAGGCAGTTGCCACACCAGTAGCGCTCGTGGACAGCATCGAAGTCAGCACCGAGGTCTATCTCCCGCCGGCGGACGTCTACGAGTTCCTGATCGACTTTCCCCGTTACGCGGACTACTCCGAATATCTGGAAGGCGTCGAGAGCCACGGCGACGGCTCGCCGGGAACGACCTACGATCTCCAGTTCGCCTGGTGGAAACTCACCTACACGGCGCGCTCGGAGGTCACGGACGTCGACCCGCCCAACCGGATCGACTGGAAGATCGTCAAGGACATCCACGCACATGGCCACTGGGCGGTCGAGGAGATCGATCCACCGGACGGTCGCGAGCACGCCTCACGGGTACGGTTTCACGTCGCGTTCGACGCCGACTCGGTCGATTCGAGCCAGTTCGATCTGCCGAGCCTCGTCTCGCTGTCGTGGGTCGTCGAGAAGGTCAAACCGCTCATCGAGGGCGAGGCCGAGCGGATCGTCGAGCGCATCGTCGAAGACCTCGAAGGCGAGCCCCGACCCGTCGATCTCACCGTCCATACGAGACCCGATTCGGTCTGAGACGGGTTCTTCCCACTCACCGGGCGTTGCGTCCCCCTACCCGTGGGTGGCGTCCCAGCGCGTCGCCTTCCGGAGGTTACCACACTCGTTGCATTTCACGCGCCCCATCGTGTCCATCGCGTTGTCGAGGCTCTCGCAGTTCGTACAGAAGTAGCCGTACTTGTGCTCCTCGTCGAACGTGGGGTCGCTGTAGGTTGTGAGGAAGGGGCCTTTCGAGCCGCGTTCGACCTGTTCCTCGTTGATGTAGAGCCCGTCGTCGTCGAGCGTGCGTACGGGATCGCTCGATTCGGTCGTCGGCTGGACATCGACGTCGTCGGCGTGGAGATAGATGTTCTCGACGTAGTCGCCGTCGTCGATCTCGACGGTGTCGGTGCCGACCTGCTCGAAGTCGAACGCCGTGTAGAATTCGTTGCCCTCGGTGTTGTCCTCCAGCACTTTCGCGCGCAGCTGTGCGGCACCCATCTCGAAGAGCGCCTCGCGGGTGTGCTCGAACAGGTCACTGGCGATCCCCTGACTGCGATAGTCGGGATCGACGTGGAGCCAGAGCAGGTCGCCGTTGCCGCCCTCGTTGACGAGATCGCTTTCGGTGAACCCGCGTAGCTCGCCCGCGTCCTCGGCGACCATCAGGAGTGTGTCGTCCTCATCGAGTTTCGTTGCGATCGCTTCCTCGTCGTACCACTGGGAAATCGCGCCGTCGATCGTGCGCGGACTGAGCGAGTACGACTGTTCCAGCGACCGGCGGGCGATCTCCCGTATCGCCCCGCCGTCGTCGGCCGTTGCTTCACGCAGTTCCATACCACTCGTTCGGCACTCGATGGGATAAACCCCGGTGTCACTGGCAACACTCCACGCCGGTATGGTGATCACAGTCATGGGGTCGTAACGCTAAAGGGTCGAACATACGTCTAGTCGGATAACATGAACGGAACACGAAAGATCAGGAGGGAGTCGGATTGGGCGTCGAGGTGAGGGAATCGCCGGTTTCGACCGCCGAGTTCGAGGAGATGAAGCGGTTCGTCTCGGGCTATCTCGAAGCGAGCATCGAAAACGAGGGGACGGGCGGGCGCATGCGCTGGTATCCCTGGCACTCGGCGAGCTATCGGTTCAACCACATCTTGAACGTCGTTGAGATCGCCGCCGACATCGCCGCGAGCGAGGGTGCGAACGTCGACGTCGTGCGCGTCGCGGCGCTCTTCCACGACGTCTCGAAACTAGAGGCCGAACAGGACCTCCACGCCGAGGCGGGCGCACACGTCGCCCGCGAGTTCCTCGAATCCCACGGCGACTATCCCGAGTCGTTCGTCGACGAGGTCTGCACGTCCGTGAGCGAGCACTCCTATCAGGGGCCGCTCGACGAACTCCCTCTGGAGACGCGCTGTCTCATCGAAGCGGACCTGCTCGACAAGATCGGCGCGAACGGCGCGGTGTTGCTCCTCCTGCGGATGGGCTACGAGTCGCGCACGCATATGGACGCCGCCGAGATGATCGGGCGCGTGCTCGAACGCGGGCGCGACGCCCAGGAGCGCATCGAGAGCGATCACGCCGAGAGCCTCATCCACCAGCGTCTCAAGCGCGTGAAGTGGCTGCGCGAGTGGCTCGACGACGAGATCGCCGGCGTCGGACTCGACTCAGACGAGTGAGCCGAGCATCGCCAGTGCCTCGCCCAGAAAGGCCACGCCGAACCCCGCGAGCACGAGCGCGCTCGCGTAGGCCACAGTAGAACCGACACCAGTAAGGCGGCGCTCGGCGGCAACCAGCGTCGTCGGAAAGCCGACGACCCACGCAGCGATCCCGGCGAAAAAGCCGACGAGGAGCGCCGGGCTGCCCGTCGCGACGACCAGCGTGCCGGCGAGCTCGCTCGATAGCGGTTCGAGCACATCGATCCGCCCTGGTTCGAGCATACCGACGCCGATGGTGAGCCAGAACACCACCTGATAGGGGTTCGTGATCGCGAGGGCGAACGCCTTGGCGAACCCGCGGCGCTCGCCGGTGGCCGCCTCGTGGTCGTCGTTCGCGCCGCGAGCCGCATCGTAGGCGAAATAGAGCATCAGTAGGCCGCCGACCGCGAAGGCCGCGCCACGGATTGCCGGGACGCGCTCAACGATCGCGACCACGCCGACCAGTGCGAGCACGAAGAAGCAGGCATCGGCAGCCATCGCGCCGAGACCGGCCCAGACGCCCGAGAGCCAGCCCCGCAGGACGCTCTCCTCGGCGATGACTGCGTTCATCGGCCCCGGCGGCGCGGCGATGGCCAGCCCGAAGACCATCCCCGCGAGCACCGTCGTCACCGTCCCGAGAACGGACATTCGACCGATGAGAGGGGTGGAGCCGTGAAAAGTCGGTCGGATGGCGCGGTGGCCGCCACGCCGGCGGTTGCGGTTCGGTGGCGGTGGCGGGTGCGGTGCGGTTCCTGGCGTCTCGGCGAGTGGAACGAGCCGAGGCTCAGGAGAGTGGTTCGAAAGACGCTTCGCGTCTTTCGTCATTGTCGAGCAAAGCTCGACTTGCAGTCAGAACGTATCACGTTCTGACGACATCACGAGAGAGCTTCGCTCTCTCGAACGACTATGCTCTCCTGGTGGATGAAGGGCGAGCGACCGTAGGGAGCGAGGGCTTCAGCGGTGCTGTGCGGTTTGCGGGGGCGGTTGCGATGTGGAGCGGTCGTATCCGCGCGAGCGCAGCGAGCGTGGTTCACGAGAGACGCTTCGCGCCTCTCTGGCTCTCGTTCACTCCCTACGGTCGTTCACGAGAACACCGCGAACGAGGCAAAGCCGAGTGAGCGGGAGTTTTTGGTCCAGATTTTTGCAAGCGGGGGTCAAGCGAGCGAACGAAGTGAGCGAGCGCGACCCCCGCAGTAAAAAGGTGGGTTCTAGATACCTTTGCCCATCAGGTGGCTTCTGAGGATGTCGGCTTCCTTGTTCGCGCTCGCGCCGTTTACGAGCACCACCGTGTCGTCGGTCCCGAACACGTCCTGCTCGGCGAGTTCCCACGCGCCGCTGGCTGCTGCTGCACTGCTCGCGCCCATCTCGACGCCCGTGTGCTGGGCCACCGTGATCGCGCTGTCCAGGATCGATTCGTCGTCGGTGGCGACAGCACCGCCGTCGGAGTCGTCGAGGGCGTCCAGAACGAGCGGGCTCCCGTGGGGATCGGCGATCTCGATGCCGCCGCAGATGGTGTCTGGAACGTCCCAGGGCTCGTGGCTGTCGTCGCCCGCCTCCCAGGCCTCGACGATCGGCGCACAGCCGCTCGCCTGAGCGGCGTACAGCGCCGGGAGGTTGTCGGTGAGACCGAGCTCCGCGAACTCCGTCGCGCCCTTGTGGAGGCCGACGAGCCCGACGCCGCTGCCGGTGGGGTGGACGATGCCGTCGGGGACTTCCCAGTCGAGCTGTTCGACGATCTCGTAGAACATCGTCTTCGCCCCTTCGTGACGATAGGGCGTCTTGAAGGGGTTCGTCGAGTACCAGTCCTCGTCGTCCAGCGCGTCGGCACAGGCTGCGGCGGCGTCGTCGAACCGACCCTCGACGACGTTCATGTCGCCACCGTGGACGTTGATCATCGCTTTGTTGCCGAAATTCGCGCGGGTGGGAACGAACGCGTGGGAGTCCAGCCCGGCACGGGCGGCGTAGGCGGCCGCCGACTGGCCGGCATCGCCCGTTGTGGCGAGCGCGACGTCGCTCGCGCCGTGTTCGCGGGCGGCCGACACCGCGAGCGCGTGACCGCGGTCGGTGAGGCTCCCTGTCGGGTTGCGACCCTCGTCCTTGATCAGCAGTCGTTCGACGCCGAGTTCGTCGGCGAGCTCGGGACAGTCGACCAGTGGTGTCGTTCCCTCGTCGACCGTCACCGCCGCCGAGCGGGGGAGGGGAAGCAGTTCCTCGTAGCGCCAGAGCCCGTCGAACGGACGGGTTTCGAGCTCGTCGCGCGCGAGATCGATGCGGCTCAGGTCGTAGCGCGGATCGAGGAGCCCGCCACAGTCGGGGCAGTCGTGCGTCGCGCTTTCGGGGTCGAAGCGCTCGC
This sequence comes from Halococcus morrhuae DSM 1307, assembly GCF_000336695.1. GTDB lineage: Archaea > Halobacteriota > Halobacteria > Halobacteriales > Halococcaceae > Halococcus > Halococcus morrhuae. The sequence continues at coordinate 27,419 of NZ_AOMC01000091.1, read as the reverse complement.
CGCAGTCCGTACAGACGAGCCCGTCGAACGCCGCCGTCGTCTTCATGACCGGGCTACCGACGCGAGCGACTAATCGGTTCCCTTCATCGCCCGGACCGCCAGCGGTTTGCCGTCGGCGGCGCATCGGCGAGCATGACCGAGCCGAGGGGCGAGACGATCACGTTCGACATCGCGGCGGGCGACGAGCACGCCGAGCTCGAACTGCCGCGAGCGCTGGTTGCGGCGCTCGCCGACGAGACCGATAGCGCGCCCGACGTCGTCGCCGACATCGCCCAGTTCGATTGCACGCGACGTGCCTACGAAATGGACGCGGACGAAACTGTGGCGACCGAATCGATCGAACACGATGCGCTCGCGCTGTTCGAGGACCACTTCGGAGTCGCCTTCGAGTCGTTGATCGACGTGGAGGAGTGACGATCCGGGCACGCCGTCACGCAGTCGTTTTGTGGGCGGCCCGCACAGAGCGAGTATGACACAGGTCACCGTCGTCGGCGGCGGGCTCGCGGGACTGGTCGCGGCGCGCCATCTCGCCGCGGACGGCGCGGACGTCGAGCTCCTCGAACGCCGCGAGTCGGTCGGCGGGCGCGTGCGCAGCCGGCAGATCGACGGTTACACCCTCGATCGCGGCTTTCAGGTGCTCTTCACCGGCTATCCGGCCGCACAGCGCGAACTCGACTACCGTGATCTCAACCTGCAATATTTCACACCCGGCGCGACGCTCGCCCGGCCCGGTTCTCGAAGCGTGCTCGCGGACCCGCGGCGCGACCCCGCCTCGCTGACCGAGACGCTGTTCAACGCAAACGTGAGCTTCGACGATATGACCAGTCTGCTCGGGCTCTGGCGCGAACTCGCGAACGGGGACGAGAGCGAGGTTTTCGTGGGAGAGGACGAGTCGATCGACGCATTCCTCCGGGATCGTGGATTTTCGAACCGATTCGTCGAGCGGTTTTTCGCCCCGTTCTACGGTGGGATCACGCTCGATCGGACGCTCGCGACGTCGGCGGCGGTGTTTCGCTACACGTTCCGGATGCTCGCCGGCGGGTCGATCGCCGTGCCCGCGGCGGGCATGGGTGCGATCGCCGACCAGCTCGCCGACGCCGCGCGCGAGGCGGGCGTCGAGATCACGCTCGACAGCGAGGTCGAGGCGATCGAGACGGACGGGGACGGCGCGGCGGTCGAACTGGCCGGCGAGAGCCGCGAGGCCGACGCGGTCGTGGTCGCCGCCGATCCGAAACGCGCCAGCGAACTCATCGACGTGGCGTCGATCCCGATCGACGCCCACGGCTGCGTGACGCAGTATCTCTCCCTGCCGACCCATCAGCGCCTCGATACCGGAAAAAAACTCCTCCTGAACGCCGGCGGCACCGAACCGAACCACGTCGCACCGCTGTCGGCCGTCGCCCCCGACTACTCCCCTGCTGGACGCGAACTGCTCAGCGCGACCTTCCTCGGCGAGCAGGATCGAAGCGACGAGGAGCTCGCCAAGCGCACCCGCGAGGCGCTCGGGGCTTGGTATCCCGAGCGGCGCTTCGACGACCTCGAACTCCTCGCGACCGACCGCATCCCGTTCGCGCAGTTCGCCCAGCCGCCGGGGTTCTACCGCGATCTCCCGTCGACCGACGCACCCGATGGACCTGTCTATCTCGCCGGCGACTACACGAACTGGTCGTCGATCCAGGGAGCGCTGGAGAGCGGTCGCACGGCTGCCCGTGCGGTGCTTGATTCCTGACTCGATCGATCCTGTCCCGTTGACCGGTGGTTTTTGCGTCGAGCGCACGAGCGACCGATGGATGAAGCCATCGCAACGCCTGGCCAGCAACCTCGTCGCCGAGTCGAAGGCGTACGGCTACACGCTCACCATCTGGGGTGGCGGCGCGATCCTCATCGCCCACTACGGCACGCCGAGCATTCTGGACGTCGCGGCCTACGTCGGCGGCGCGCTCGTCGCGATGGCGCTCCTTGCAGTCGTCGCGTTCGGTGGATTGCTCGCCGAACAGCGCCAACCCGACGGCGAACCGCCGCCGGTCGCCTCGATGGTCCACATCGCCGCCACCGGCGGGAGCCTGCTCGTGAGCTATCTCGTCTCGGTCGGGGGGAAGGGCCGCCTGCCGACGGTGCTCGTGTTCGCGCTGGTCGGTTTCCTCGCGACGGCGCTGTACAACACGCTGCTCGTCGCCGAGGATAGCATCGGGCACGCCGTCGAGTGACGGTGGACCGTTTGTTTTGTTCGTGGCCTGAGCTTTCGTACAATTCCCAGGGACCATCGTATATCATTTACTGCAAAGCTTATTTTCCAAACAGGCCAACACATAGCAACGAATGGTGGAATTTCCGGCCCTGAACGTCTCCTTAGGAATGACGCTGATAGGGCTCGTTTTCGCTTATATGACCTTCAAATCATATCAATTCCAGCGGCCAGCGGAAATTCGAGAATCTGTCCAGCAGGGCTTCAGCGATTATCGTGTCTACGAAAGTGCTGGATTGATGTACCGATCCACACGTGTACTTGCGGAGAAACCGGGCTTTCCAGAAAGACTGTACAAGTATCTTCCAATGATAAAGCGCGAGGGTTTTGTTGAAATAGAATTTTTCCCAAAGTCATCTACGGAAGCAGAACCGATTGTGCTTCCTGCTCCATCAGAGATTAGAACGTATGATCTGTTTCCGGCGGAGATAGCTGAGATTAGACAGGTGAAGTGGTCGGACTCGCCTGTAAACAACAGTTCAATTCTTCTCCATATTCATGCTTTCAATGACCGCGAAGTCATGAATGTGGCATCTGCAGCAATGGCTAGCATAGTTGAAGTAGCGACAGGCGAGATTGACCGAGAACTCCATGCTCAATTCAAACATACGGAAATCGACGATGCCACGTGAACATCTGAGATGAGAAACAACGAATTGCAGGTACTGGAGTTTTTATCCTGCTGCATCCACATCCCGACATGACCGACGTTCTCGACGACAAGCGCGACGCGACCCGCTTTCGCATTCTGGCAGCCATCGCCGAGCGCCAGCCGGCGGTGAGCCAGGGCGAGATCGCCGACAGCGTCGGCGTCACCGCACAGGCCGTCAGCGAATACGTCCGCGAACTCGACGGCGACGGGTTCGTCACGAAGGAGGGGCGCTCGCGCTATCGCGTCACCGAGGAGGGCGTCGACTGGTTGCTCCGGTCGGCCGCGGATCTCCAGCGGTTCGTCGATCACGTGACCGACGACGTCCTGTCGAGCGTCGGCGAGGACGCCGCCATCGCCACCGACACGATCGAGGAGGGCCAACAGGTGTCGCTCTCGCTCGACGACGGACTCCTCCGTGCGACCCCCGGCGATGCGGGGCCGGCGACGGGCGTGGCGACCGGGACGGCCGAGGGCGACGAGGTCGTCGGCGTCACGGGGTTCGAGGGCGTCATCGATCTCGAACCCGGTACCGTCGTCGTCCAGCAGGTCCCACCCGTGCGCTCGGGCGCGGCGAGTTCGCCCGACGCGCTCGCGACGGCCTGCAAGGGCGTCGATCTCGTTGCGGCGGCGGGCGTTGAGGCTGTCGTCGCACTGCGCGGAATCGACGTCGAACCGATCAGGTTCGCGGCGGGTGCGGTCGCGGCCGACGCCGCCGGTCGCGGCCTCGACTGTGCGGTAGTCGTCACGGGTGATCGCGTCGGAGAAGTGACCGACGCGTTGCGGGACGCCGGCGTCGCCTACGAGGTTTCTACTGACTAGCCGGCGCGTTCCTTCGCGGTCGTGTAGGCCTCGCGCACGCGCTTGAACTCCTCGTGATCGCCGCCGTGGTCGGGGTGGACCCGTTTGACCTTCTCGCGGTAGGCGGCGGTGACTTCGCGCGCGCTCGCTCCGGTCGGGACGTCGAGGACGGCGAAAGCAGCGCTCGCGGGGTCGATCTCGCCGTCATCGATATCGAGGGTCGGCGTATCGAAGGGAAGTCGCGAGCCGAGGTGGACGCCGGGCAGTTCGTGTTCGACCAGCACGGCGTGGGTCGACGAGCGCCGGAGGCGGTAGTACGCACGCGGGTCGAAGGTGATCGCGACGTCGCGTTCGGGCAGATAGAAGGCGACCGATCGACTCTCGATCGGATGGTTCTCGACGAACGACTCGCCGATCGTTTCGAGATAGTCACGGATCTCCCGGCGACGTTTGGCGTCGCCACTCGCCCCGCTTTCCGTCCGATCAGCGCTCGCGTCGTCGATCGGGACCGTCGGGAACAGTCGCGCGCCGAGGGCGAAGACGCCGGCGACCACCAGCAGCGAACCGGCTCCGAGCGCCATCCCGAGCAGCCAGACGGGCAGCGATACCACGTCGAGCACGCCCGTCGATAGCCGACGACGAGTAATAAATCGTCCGTCGGGCAAGCAGGACGGGTGGAATCACAACGGCTTTGTGCGGTCTCCGTCGATTCCCGCCGATGCTCGCGGTCTCGCTGCCGACGGCGTACACGCTCTCGGTCGCGCTCGGCTCGCTGCTCGCGATGGGCGTCGCCGCGGCCGTCTTCCTCCCGCGGCTCGACCCCGTGGGTTTCGTCAGGGAGTTCCTCCGGACCGACTGGAAATATCTCGGCGTCGCCTGGATCGTCACCAACCTCGTGAACACGATCGCTCACCGCTTTCACGCCGACCAGACGTTCACGTGGCTCATCTACGAATTCGAGGGGCCGGTCGTCGCGGCCTTCCAATCGGTGACGAGCGAACCGCTCACGCTGCTGTTCACTGCCGTCTATCTCGTCGGCTTTCCGACGATCGTCCTGTTCACCTACTTCAAGCTCAAGGCTCACGACGAGCGCGAGGCGCGGCGCTACGCGCTCGCGTACGTCGTCCTCGTCCTGCTCGCCGTGCCCTTCTTCGTCTTCGTCCCGGTCGGGATTCCGGCGCTCTACCCGGCGGTGACCGTTCAGCCACTCATCTTCGACGTGAGCCCGATCATCAGGGCGGGCATGCTCGCCACCGACACGATGGTCAAGGCGTTCCCGAGTCTCCACACCGGACTGTCGGTACTCGCGGCGCTCTACGCCCGGAAGGCGGGATCGCGATACGCCGCCACCGCGCTCGCCCTCGCCGGTCTCATCGTGCTCTCGACCTTCTATCTGGGGATCCACTGGCTCACCGACGCCGCCTTCGCGGTCGTCCTCGTGGGCGTCGCCTACTGGGTCTCCCGACGCGTCGATCCCGAGCGCGTACTCCCGGTGCCTGCGCTCGGCGGCCTACGTCCGTCGTTTCTCAGCCCAGATCGCGACACGGAGTGAAGAAATTTCAGGCCCGTTTCTGGATCTCCTCGCGCAGCAGTTCGCTCACCTCGTCGCCCTCCGCACGGCCGCCGAGCGCACCCATGCACTCGCCCATCAGTCCGGAGAACGCGCCCATCCCATGCTGTTCGACCTGTTCCTCGTTTCGTTCGACGACCTCGACGACGGCCTCACGAACCTCGTCGTCGCCTGCGCTCCCGAGCCCCTCACGCTCAGCGGCCTCGGCCGGGGAGAGTTCGGGGTTCTCGGCGATCGCCGCGAGCAGGTCGGGGAGACCCTCGCTCGTCACCTCGCCCTCTTGGTAGAGGTCGAACACGGCGAGAAAGCGCTCGTCGTCGACGTTCTCGATCGGGACGCCGTCGCGCCGGAGCTCGGTCGCGGTGCTTTCCACTGTGCCCGCCGCGAGCGTGGGATCGACGCCGCGCTCGACGGCCGCCTCGAACAGGCTCATCCGCCGGCCGTAGGCGACCTGCTCGGCGAGTCCGGCGTCGAGACCGAGCTCTGAGCGGTAGCGCTCGACCCGCTCGGTGAGGAGTTCGGGCGTCTCGATCCCCTCGAAATCGAGCTCGACCGCCGGCACGTCCGTTTCGGGGTACATCCGCGCCGCGCCCGGGAGCGGTCTGAGATAGCGGGTCGTGCCGTCGTCGTTCGCCCCGCGGGTCTCCTCGGGCACGCCGTCGATGGCCGCCCGCGCGCGGTCGGCGACCGCCGCGATGGCCGCCTCCGCACTATCGGGATCGGCCGCGACCATCGCCACCGCGTCGTCCTCACCCGCACCGACCGCCTCGCGCAGCGCAGCGACCTCGTCCTCGGTGACGCCGTAGGCCGGCAGCTCATCGGTGTGGAAGATCCCGCCGACGCCGTGGCGCTTGGCGTGATCGGCGAATTCGGTGCCCAAGCGGCGATCGGGCTGGAGTTCGCGACCAACGAGTCCGTCGAACCCCTCCAGACGGACGGCCATCGCCACCCCATCCCCGGAGAGCGCACCACCGATGAGCCCGCTGTCGGTTCCGTCGAACACCGACGAAACGTCCGCGGGCTGGCTGACACTCGCATCACGATCTTCGAGTTCCTCGCGGATGTCGAGAAGCGCGACCTGTCGGCCGGCCTCGTTGCGTACGATATCGTCGATGTCGTCGAGGCTCTGGACGCCCTTGAGCTCGACGCGCGCGCCCTCGGCGATCGAGACGTTGACGTCCTGGCGGATCGTGCCGAGCCCGCGCTTTACCTTTCCTGTGGAGCGCAGCAGCATGCCGATGCGCTCGGCAGCCTCCTTGGCCTGTGCCGGCGAGCTGATGTCGGGTTTCGTGCCGATCTCGACGAGCGGGATGCCCAATCTGTCGAGCGCGTAGCGCACCCCGGCGTCGGTCTCGGCGACGCGACCGGCGCTCTCCTCTTCGAGCTCCATGTCCTCGATTCCAACTGTGCCTTCGGAGGTACTGATCGCACCGTCGCCGGCGACGCGCGCCGAGCGCTGGAATCCCGACGTGTTCGAGCCGTCGACGACGATCTTGCGCATCACGTGGGCCTCGTCGACGGGTGTCATGTCGAGTAGACCAGCGATCTCCAGGACGGTCTCGATCGCCTCGTCGTCGATCCGATGGGGTGGTTCCTCGTCGGCCTCCACGAGACAGGTCGAGTCGAAGGCCAGATACTCGAACTCGCGTTCGACGCTCGCCTCTTCGAGCGCCGCGACGTCGATCTCGCCGAGTTCGCTCTTCGTCGGGTGGAGATGCCGTCGGAATCGATGGGTGGACTCCTCGGGCTCGCGTCGGTCGGTCGGACAGCCACAGAACAGTTTCGATGCCGTGTAGAGCTGCTGGTGGATCTCCAGCCCGGCGACGAGACCCAGCTCCTCGTAGTCGTACTCGTGGTCGGCGTGCTCCGCGCTCATTACCACGTCGTGTGACGTCCAGCGACAAAAATCCGTCCAGTCGCCGGCGTCCCGTCGGTGTGCCGGATCGGCTTGGACGTCGAACTGTTTTCGGGAGAGTTGGTAAACCGAGACGATAATCGATTCTATTGGATGATTTAAATCAGGTAGGGACAAAACGACTATGTTGTTGTTTGAACGCTATTCAGCAGAAATCACAACGTTGTTCACCCCGACCGATACATGTCGAACCCATGTCGACGGAGTCATCGCCGCTTGCAGGACCTTCGATGCTCGCCGTTCTTCGCGGAGCGGTCGACGCCATCCGGAGATCGCCCGCCATCGTCGGCCTGTTTATCATTTCGGGCCTTCTCGGGATCGTACTCCCGCCGTTCACCGGCGTTGCGGCACGGCTGTTGGTGATTCTCGTCGGAGTCGTCGTCGCCTATCGGGCGCTCGGCGGACGGACACGCACGGATTCACCGTTTCTGCTCCGGCTGTTCATGGCGTTTCTCGCGACGGTTGCATCGTATCTGTCGGTGCTCGTCGGTGGGATGGCGCTCGCCGTTCCGGGCACCATCGGCTGGGGGGGGTTTTTCGTGTTCGCCCTCCCCGGACTGTATCTCTATTTTCGACTGTTTCTCTCCACGCCGGCGGTGATGATCGACGGGTACGGGCNGGCACCATCGGCTGGGTGGGGTTTTTCGTGTTCGCCCTCCCCGGACTGTATCTCTATTTTCGACTGTTTCTCTCCACGCCGGCGGTGATGATCGACGGGTACGGGCCGGCCGAGGCGCTCACCACGAGCTGGCGACTGATGAACGGCTCCGTCCTCGCCACCGCGTTCGCGGTCACGCTCGTGTTCGTCTGTGGGCTCGTCGTTCTCGTCCCGTTGCTCGGGATCGTTCAGTCGTCGTTCGTCGCGGACATCGGCGGCGTCCTCATCATGGACACGTTTCTGGCCGGGATGCAGGCGTTTCTCTACCTGCAGCTCGCCGAAAGCTCCTGACTGTTCGTTGACGACGATCCAGTAACCACGTCATCAGTCCCTATCTCCCTGTGTCGAGAGCGTCAATAGTCACGTTTGTTAAGGAACTCATTCGGCTGGCAGACAGTACACACGTGACCGGTTTCGAGCTATACGAAGCGACGAACGAGATCGTAGAGCGAATTGCGCACGCCGGCGGGGAGGAAGCGAGCGTACTCGGCGACTCCCGCGAGCGTTCCGACGGGATAGCGCGCCGGCGGGTCGGGTGCGACCGCCGCATCGAGGATCGCATCGGCGACTTCCGTGGGGCTGACGGTGCCGACACCGCCCTCGACCACGGTCCGGTAGTCGTCGAAGTAGTCGTAGAACAGCTCGTAGGCACCCGATCGTTCGAGCCCATCGAGTTCGTCGCCGGCACGCTCGTCGAACGCGGTGGCGACCGGGCCCGGTGCGACGACCGACACGTCGATACCGTAGTCGGCGACCTCCGTGCGCAGCGCCTCGGACATCGCTTCGAACGCGGATTTCGAGCCGGCGTAGACGCCACGACCGGGCGTGACGAAGCGACCGGCGGTGCTCGAAACGTTGATGATACGGCCACGGCCGCGGTCGCGCATGTGCGGGAGGACAGCCCGGATCAGTCGGTGCGGGCCGAAGGCGTTGGTCTCGAACTGCTCGCGGACCCGTTCGGTGGGGACGTCCTCGATCGGCCCGAACTGGCCGTAGCCCGCGTTGTTCACCAAGCAGTCGATCCTGTCGGTGTCCTCGACGATCCGCTCGACGACGCTCTCGACCTGATCGTCGTCGGTCACGTCGAGCGCGGCGGNCTCACAGCCCGCCATTTCGAGATCCGAGACGTCGGCGTCGTCACGGGCGGTCGCGTAGACGGTCCATTCGGCGTCGAGGAAGGCCTCGGCCGTCGCGCGGCCGATGCCCGACGAACAGCCCGTGATGAGTACGGTTTTCGCCATTCTATCCCATTCCTCTCGGGCCGGGTAGTTAACTTCCGTCGTTCCGCGCCTGCTCGCCGAACTCGCCTTTCGCCGTCGCGGCGTGGCTGTCGGCGAGTCGCGTCGGTTCGGGAAGTTTGTAGCCATCACAGAGCTGCTCGACGAGGTCCGTGGCCGTCTCGGGACCGACGCGATGGCCCGGGCTCACGTAGACCGGGTTGATGTGGCGATTCCCGGAGTCGTACTGGCGCGTCTGGAGCGCGTAGCCGATCGTTCCCTCGACCTCCTCGACGTCCTCGTCGGCGTCGATGGCGACGCGCGCTCCCTCCGAACGTCCATCGAGCGAGCCCCGCGGGGTACCACAGAGGAGGCTCTTGGCCACGCCGATGCTTGGGAGATCGAACACGACGCCGAGGTGGGTGGCGAGGCCCGCCTCGCGGTAGTGGATGCGACCGCTGCCGTCGAACACCGCGAGGTCGGGCTCGGCATCGAGGGCTTCGAGCGCCGCGACGATCGCCCCGGCTTCGCGAAAGGAGAGCAGACCGGGGATGTACGGGAACTCGCAGTCGACGGCGGCACTCGCGCGTTCGACGACCTCGCCGTCGCGCAGGGCGACGACCGCGCCGACCGCCCGCTCGTCGAGGAAGGCCTGGTCGATACCGACCACGATGGGCGAGTCGCCGGTCGTGGCTGTGAGCGTGTTCGCCATCGAAACGGTCGCGGGATCGAACGGGAACTCGTCCGCGAAGATCGCCTCGTCGGCAACCGTGCGCTGGAGGGTCTCCATCTCCTCGCGCGAGCTACTGGGGTCGGGGATGAACTCCGGACGGACGGGGTCCATCAGAACGGTCCCCGTCCACGCCCGGGACCGCCCATGCCGCCACCGCCACGCCCGCCGCCGAACTGGAGCTGATTGGGCATGCGCTTTCGACCCTTGACGCGCCGGCCGTAGGCGAGCCCGATGAGCAAACCGACGAGGTGAGCGACGTTGGCGACGCCGGCGATTCCCGGTCCGCCGAGCGCGCCCGAGACCGAGATGACGACGTAACCGATGGTGAGCAGCCAGATCGGGACGGGGATGAAGAAGTAGAGATAGACGCGGAGATCGGGCTTGAGAACGGTCAGTACGCCCATGATCGCGAGTGCGGCACCGCTCGCACCGAGTGCACCCGTGATCCCGCCCTGAAACATCTCGATACCGATCTGTCCGAGTCCGGCGAGCGCGCCGCTCCCGAGAAAGAGCAGGGTGAAATCGCGCGAACCGATGTAGTTCTCGACGATTCGCCCGAAGAAGTAGATAACGATCCCGTTGACCAGGAGATGGAAGAATCCACCGTGAGCGAAGATCGAGGTGAACCACGTCCAGACGTACTCGGGGTGCTGTGGCGAGATCACGAACACCGCGTTCCAGAGCTGACTGCCGGGTGGTGAACCCAATGGAGGGAAGACGATGAACTGCAGCGCGAAGGTGATGAACATCAGTCCGAGGAAGACGAACGTCATGTTGCCGCGGAAGTAGCCGAGCGGGCCACCGGTACCGGTGTCGAGCAGCCCCGAGAGCCAGCCCGACGACCCGCCGCCTCGGTTGTTCACGCTGTCGTCGAACCCGCTGTCGAAGACGCCCTCGGGATCGTTCCAGTTGTCGAGGCCCGGACAGTTGTGACTCTCGGGCAGACGGTGCTCGCCACAGAAGGTCCCGCCGCAATGTCGGCAGTGGTACGGCATGTTTTCCGATCTGCCGCAGACGTCACACGTCGCCATTGTCCGCCACTAGCACCGACGAGTCAAGTCCGTTGGGGTACGGCACCCGCCAGCCATGTTGCGGCTGCGACGTGGCCGCCATGGCGGTCGCGGTTCCTGGTGGATGAAGGGCGAGGGGCGCGAGCGAGCGAAGCGAGTGAGTAGCGAACGGAGTGAGCGCGCCCCGAGGGCTTCGGCGGTGCTGTCAGAGCGGTTGCGGTAGCATCCGCGCGAACGTAGTGAGCGCGGTTCACCGCGAGCGCCGCAGGCGCGAGCGGGAGTTTTTAGCGTAGCTTTTTGCAAGGAGCGGTACGCGAGCGAAGCGAGCGTACCCGACGCAGTAAAAAGCTACGTGTTAGAAGTCGCGGCGCATGGCGATCTCGAACCAGGGACAGAGATCGAGCTGGCGATACCAGCGCGGATGCTCGTGGAGGCGCTCGTAGGGGACCCAGAGCACGCCGCCGACCTCGCTGTTGTCGGGATCGATCGTGGTGTCGGTGAGCGTCGCCTTCAGGACGGTGCAGACCTCCCATTCGAGCCCCTCGTCGTAGTAGTAGCGTTTGTACTCGAAGCGGTCGGTCGCCCGGAGATCGTCGTACTGGTCGGGCGTGACGCCGAGTTCCTCTTCGAGTCGTTTGCGCGTGGCGTCGAGCTGCTCCTCACCCTCGCGGGGGTGGGAGGCCACGGTTCCATCCCAGCCGGCGTCCCAGAGGCGTTTCTCGGGGCTGCGCTGGGCGAGCAGGAGGTTGCCCATCTCGTCGAACAGCATCGCGGTGAACGCGCGGTGGCGGACGCCGTCGCCGGTGTGGGCGTCGAGGCGTCCGACGATCCCCTCGGAGTCGTCGTTTTCGTCGACGGCGACGAGCTGCTGGTCGGCGTTCGGGTGGGTGTCGCCCGTTTCATCGGCGGCGTCTCGTGTGCTCATGGTGGTCTCTCGCGGACTGCGTTCATATTGCCTTCGACTGCGGCCTACTGCTCGTCGATCGCCGGCGGGTCGGGCTCGTAGCCGTCGCCGACGCGGATCGAGAGCGCGCTCGCGTCGACGTCGATGTCGAGTTCGCGCGCCGAGAGCATCTCGCCGTCGAGGCTGAACGTACCCGGATCGCCCTCTCGAACCGAGATCGACAGGGACGAACTTTCGAGCCGGGTGATGTTCGCGGTGTCGCTGCCGACCAGTCGCCGGAGCGTCGCCTCGCCGACGAGCTGACCCGTCGGGCGGTCCTCGATGACGGTGATCTCGAACCGGCCGTCCTCCATGTCGGCCTGAGTGCGCCCTTCGACGGGGAAGCGTCGGCCGTTGCCCACGAGGACGAACGCCGCGTCGCCGCTCCAGGCGTCGTCGCCGGCGGCGGTCTCGATGGAGAGCGGGAGGCCGTCGAAGTCGGTCGCCGTTCGGACGGTGTTGACGACGTAGGCGAGCACGCCGAGCGAGTCCTTCATCTCCGAGGTGGTCTCGGAACTCGCGTTGGCGGTCAGCCCCGCGATGGCGGAGTTGACGAACGGATGGCCGTTGGCGATGCCGAGATCGATCGTCCGTGTCTCGCCGTCGGCGAGCACCTCGAACCCGTCCGCGATGCTCTCGACGCCGATGTTGCCCGCGAAGTTGTTGCCCGTGCCCGTCGGGACGATGCCGACGACGGTCGAATCGAATGCGTCGGCTTCGTGGAGCCCGCGCACGACCTCGTGAACGGTGCCGTCGCCGCCGGCCGCCCCGAGATAGTCGGCGTCGCTCTCGCGGGCGAGCTCGATGGCGTCGCCGCTCTCGCTCGTCTCCCGGACCGAAAAGTCGTATTCGTCGGCGTAGTCGTAGATCTCGTCCGTGTGATCGGCGCTCCCGCTGAGCGGATTGTAGATGAGTTCGCGCGTGTCCGTCCCGCCGTCGGAGCGGACCGGCGATCCCGCCGTGGTCATGTAGCGACCTCACGTCGCAACAACAAAGGCCTACCGACACCGCGTTCGGCCGTGTACCGCATCGACCTCCACGCGCACACGCGCTTTTTTCACGGTCATCGGCGGCTTGGCGACGTCTACGACCCGCTCGGCGGCCGACTGCTCGCGGGGGTCGCACGGGCGCGCGGTCTCGACGGGGTCGCCACCACCAACCACGACTACTACCGCGCGTTCGACGACGAGATCACTGGCGTGGCCGTACTCCCTGGCATCGAGATCTCGACCACGCGGGGACACGTGCTCGTGGTCGGGCCGAACCCCCCGAGCGAGACCGATCCCGGAGAGCTGACACCCGGTGAGGTCGTCGACATCGCCCACGAACGCGACTGTGCGGCCATCATCGCTCATCCGTACCGCAACTCCACGGTGAGAGAGGCCGATGCCGCCTTCGACGCCATCGAGGTCAACGGCAAGCATCCCCGGACTCGCGAGTGGGTCGAGCGTCTCGCCGATCAGTACGAGCTGCCGATGACCGGCGGTAGCGACGCTCACTATCCGATCGAGGTCGGGCGCGCCTACACCGCAGTCGACGTCGACGATCCGACACCCGAAAACGTCGTCGCGGCCATTCGCGACGGGCGTGTCGAGCCCCGCGTCGCCGACTGGCTCCCCTATCGCCTCATCGGCCGACTCTATCGGTATATCCATGCCGAGAAGGACCAACTCGACGCGCCCGACTGGGCGACGCCCGGCGTCGGGACGCCGCCGGAGGACGATTGACGGTGCCCTGAGTATATCGGTTGGACCGTCCACGAACATCTATGACGACATCGAAGACGAAACGCTTGGGCCGGGACGCGTTCCCGACGGCGACGGGACCCGAAGATGGCGATGTGGAGTGGCGGCGCGTGGAGCTGTTTTCTTCGTTCGGATCGCTAAGTTCCTGATGTAACCCGACTCATTCGCGCCGTTCGTCCAGAATGAGTCTGGTCTTCGTCGAGATGACGTCGTCGAGTTCGCGCGCCTCCGTGATGAGATCGTTGACGGCGCTCGTGTCGGCCGCGTCGACGATCAGCACGACGTCCTCCTCGCCGCTGACCTGCCAGACGAAATCGACCTCGGGCCACTCGGCCATCCGTTCGGAGACCGCCGAGGTGTCGACGTCGACGGCAACGCTCACCTCGATCATCGCCTTGATATTTCCGGTCCGGGTGGTCACGGTGAACCGCTCGATCGTCTCATCATCGATGAGCCGCTCGACGCGATTCCTGACCGTTCCCTCGGAGGTACCGACCTTGGTGGCGATCTCGGTGTAGGGCGTTCGGGAGTCCCGTCGGAGCACATCCAGAATCCGGCGGTCGAGGTCGTCCATCCCTCCCCTACCGGTGGCCGACACTTCACGATTACGAATATCGTAACTTTGTTTCGAACACAACGGTTATTAGGGGTGCGTCTGTACGCATATCGTAATGACAGAGGCCTACGTCGCCATCGAGGGTGGTATCGTGCTGACCGGACGCTCGCGCGCGCCGGGTACCGCCCGTGGCGAACTGGTGTTCACGACGGCGTACACGGGCTACGAGGAGAGCCTCACCGACCCCTCCTACGCCCAGCAGATACTCACGTTCTCGTACCCGCTCATCGGGAACTACGGGGTTCGTGACGAACGCTTCGAATCTAGCCATGTGCAGCCCACCGCAGTGCTCGCCCGCGAACTCACCGACGACGTGGCGGAGTGGCTCACCGAGGCAGGCGTGCCGGCGCTTGACCGCCTCGATACGCGGGACGTGGTGACCGAACTCCGCGAGGAGGGCGCGATGAAGTGTGGTATCGCCGCTGGCCCCGACGCCAGCCCGGAGGCCGCACGCGAGCAGCTCGAACAGTGCAAAGGGATGAGCGAGCACGTCGACATCGGTGCCGACGTCAGCGTCACCGAGCCGGTCCGTCACGAGGGTGGCGAGTACGAGATCGCGCTCATCGACTGCGGTGCGAAGGGCTCGATCGTCTCCTCGCTGCTCGATCGCGGCGCGAGCGTCACCGTCCTCCCCTACGACGCGACGCCCGACGACGTGCGCGAGGTCGATCCAGACCTGCTCTTCCTCTCGAACGGCCCGGGTGATCCGGCGAACTTCGATGCCGCACAGGAGCTCGTCGACACGTTCGTCGGCGACCTCCCGATCGCCGGCATCTGTCTCGGCCAGCAGGTCGTCGCGCGGGCGCTCGGCGGCAGCACCGAGAAGATGGCCTTCGGCCACCGCGGCGTGAACCAGCCCGTCCGTGATCTCGACAGCGACAGAGTCGTGATGACCACCCAGAACCACGGCTACGCCGTCACCGAACCGGGCGAACTCGACGTCACACAGATCAACGTCAACGACGACACGCCCGAGGGGCTCGAAAGCGACGACCTCGGCGTTCTCACCCGCCAGTACCACCCCGAGGCGAACCCCGGCCCGCACGACTCGCTCGACTTCTTCGACGACGTCCTCGAACTCGCGGGCACCACGCGCGTCGCGGCGACCGCCGACTAACTTCTCACTCTGATTTCGGTTCCGGCGACGAGATCGCCAAGACGCTGATCGCGATCGGTCGCCAGCACGAGAACGAACCCGAGCAGGTAGAAAACGACGAAATCGACCGGTCGCAACAGGTTGCGGAGGAGACACGCCCGAATCGAGGCCGGCGATCCGTCGGCAGCGGTGACGGTCAATCCTTCGAGATGTTTGCCGAGCGTCCGCCCGTAGTGAGCTTCGAGCAGCACGTGGTACGCGAGCGGCGTCAGCACGATCCCGGCGAGCACGCCCGCGAGAAAGCTATCGAGCAGACTCCGTGTCACGATCCCGAGCGTGAACGCGGGAATCCACACCAGCACGCCGAGTGCGACGAAATCGACGACACTCGCGGCCGCCCGCGCGCCCGCGGAGCCGAGCTCTCCGGTGATGCGATCGTCGCTCGCGGTCGAGTCGGCCGGCGAGACGTCCTCGATCCGTCCCGGCGCGCGGAGCCACCGGGGCGTGTACGCCCGCTCGACGGTCAGTCCTGCATCGCTCGCGTGGTCGGCCATCCCGGAGAGGTGGGCCAGGCCGGTCACGAGAACGGCCGCATCGTAGCCCTCCTCGCGAGTGATGGTTACGATTCGCTCGGCCATGTGCTCGTTGCGCCCGTCGAGCGTCCGAGTGACGAACACCGAGAAGGCGAGGAACATTGTCAGCACGAACCAGCCGACGAGCGACTCGACGGCGAGCGCCATCGCGACCACGACGAAGAGTACGGGAATGCGGGTCGCTACCGCGACGGTCGTGTTCGTGCTCACGGCCAGTGCGGCCGCGGTAGCGACGGGCAGCGCAGTGAGTGCGAGCGCAAACACGCCGATAAACGGGTCCAAGACGGTGCTGACACCAATCAGGGCGACGAGCGCGACTGTCCCAACGAGCACGCCGCCCGTCCTGTCCCTCCGAGCGACAGTTCTGATCGCGACGCCACCGACGAGAAGAACGACGCACGTGATCCCCGCGGCGAGCGGTGCGATCACGAGAAACGCGAGCAGCGTCACCCAGTTGAGGGCGATCGCGATCGGCCCCGCCGTGGCCATGAGCGTCCAGGGATGCCGGTCGACCGTGTGAACCGGACAGTCGAGCTGTGCGGCGACGATATGCTCGGTCGAATCGAGACGGCGGTTGAACAGCAGATAGTACGGCGCGCGAACGAGATCGAGAACGATCCCGCCGAGGACGAGCAGCGGGACGGCGAGCAGCGCGCGCAGCGCCGCCCGCCGCGAGAGCGCGTGCTCGGGCCACTCGACGAACACCGCCTCCGCCTCCTCGCTCGCGACGAACGCCGACAGCTCGCCGGCGACCTTCGAACGCCGATCGAAATGGATCGCACCGAACAGGGCGAGGCGGCTCATTCGCCGATTGTTTCTCGGCAGCCGACAAATAGTTGTGCTGCGACCGTTAGCGCACCCGTCGGTCGATTACGTCAGTTGCCCCACTCGCGCGCGGTCGTCGGCCGCTCGCTCACCGCCGCGATCGCCGAATCCTCCTCGCGGGCCGCGAGCGCGTCGAGCGCCGCCTCGGCACTGGCCGTCGTCGAGAAGTAGGTGACGTCCTCCTCGACGCAGACTTCGAGCGCCGCGCGGTCGCGCGAGACCACGAGATCGACGTCGCCGTTGCGGATAGCCTGCGGGAGATCGTCGAACTCTCCGATCTCGAAGCGCTCGGCGAACCCGTCTTGGAGTGCGCGCCCTGCATCGCTGTCGGGAGCGGGGAACTCCGCGTCGGCGAGATCGACGACCGCCGTTCCCGCATCGGGGATCGGCTTGCTCGTCGCGGTCTGTGTCTTGTCGTAGGCCTTCCCGAAGCTGCCGGCGGTACCCATCACCTCGCCCGTGCTCTTCATCTCCGGGCCAAGGCGGGGATCGCTGCCCGGCAGGCGATCGAACGGGAGCACGACTTCCTTGACGCTCGTCTGCTCGGGCACCTGCTCGGCCGTGTCGAGGTCGGCGAGCGACGTCCCGGCCATCACCTGGGCGGCGAGCTTCGCGATAGGGACACCGGTCGCCTTCGAGACGAAGGGCACGGTTCTGGAGGAGCGCGGGTTCGCCTCCAGAACGAACACCTCGCCGTCCCGCACCGCGAGCTGGACGTTGAGCAGCCCGACGGTTTCGAGCGCCCGTGCGATCTCCTCGACGACCTCGCGCACCCGTCCCAGCACCTCGCTGTCGAGCGATTCGGGCGGGATCATACAGGCCGAATCGCCGGAGTGGACGCCGGCCGATTCGACGTGTTCCATGATCCCGCCGATGAGAACGTCCTCACCGTCGGCCACCGCATCGACGTCGAGCTCGATCGCGCCCTCCAGGAACTCGTCGATGAGGATCGGCTGATCGGGGCTCACGTGGATCGCCTCCTCGACGTACTGGCGGAGTTCGTCGTCGTCGTGAACGACGTCCATTGCGCGTCCGCCGAGGACGTAGCTCGGACGTACGAGGACGGGATACCCGATCTCGTGGGCGAGATCGAGTGCTTCGGCCTCGCTTTCGGCCGCACCGCCGGCCGGCTGGGAAATTCCCAGTTCGTCCATGAGATGGTTGAACCGATCCCGGTTTTCGGCGAGATCCATCGCCTCGACGGTCGTACCGAGCACCTCACAGTCGAGGCCGCGCCGGTCGAGTTCGGCCTGGAGCCCGCGGCCGATGTCGACGGAGGTCTGGCCGCCGAACTGGACCATCACGCCGTCGGCACCGGTCGATTCGATCACGTCGGCGACCTCCTCGGGGGTGATCGGTTCGAAGAACAGTCCATCGGAGGTGTCGTAGTCCGTCGAGACGGTCTCGGGGTTGTTGTTGACGACGTGGGCGTCGATACCCTGCTCGCGGAGCGCGCGCACGGCGTGCACGGTACAGTAGTCGAACTCGACGCCCTGACCGATGCGGATGGGGCCGCCGCCGACGATCACGACGCTCTCGACGTCGCGGTCGACACGCACCTCGTCGGTCGCGAGCGCCGAGTCGCCGCCGAATCCCGGTTCACGCGCGGAGTAGTAGTACGGCGTCGAGGCGGCGAACTCGCCGGCGCAGGTGTCGACCTGTTTGAAGTCACGATCCGGGGCGTTCGCACCCACTTCATCGACGGTGGCGTCGTCGACCTCGACCGCACCGCTGCCGTCGGCGCGCGTCATCGCGTCGTCGCCGGCGGCCATCGCCGCGACCTCCTGATCGGTGAAGCCGACCGCGGCGGCCGCCTCGAACTCGCCGTCGGCCGCTTCGCCTGCCGCCGCGGCGATGTTCGCGTACCGCTCGACGTACCACGATTCGATCCCGGTGAGCTCGGCGACCGCCTCGACGGAGTAGCCACGGTCGAACGCCTCGAACATCGCGTACGGGCGGTCGGGCGTCGGCCGTTTGAGGTAGTCCGTTTCGAGCGTCGCGTCGTCCATCGCTGCCCACTCGACGTCGGGTTCGTACTCGGTCGAGCGCAGCGCCTTGAGAAGCGACTCCTCGAAGGTGCGTCCGATGGCCATCGCCTCGCCCGTGGATTTCATCGCGGTACCGAGTTCGAACTCGACGTCGCGGAACTTCTCGTTTGGCCATCTCGGCACCTTCGTCACCACGTAGTCGATCGCCGGCTCGAAGGCGGCGGTCGTCTCGCCGGTGATCTCGTTGTCGATCTCGTGGAGACGCTTGCCGAGCGCGACCTTTGCCGTGATGCGCGCGATGGGATAGCCCGTCGCCTTGGAGGCGAGCGCCGACGAGCGCGACACTCTGGGGTTCACCTCGACGACACGGTATTCGCCGCCGGGTGTGCCGTCGTCGCGCCAGGCGAACTGGATGTTACAGCCGCCCTGAATGCCGAGATCGCGGATCACGTCGAGCGCCGCGGTGCGCATCTCCTGGTGGCCGTCGTCCGGGATGACCTGTGAGGGTGTGACGACCGTCGACTCGCCCGTGTGGATGCCCATCGGGTCGAGGTTTTCCATGTTGCAGATGACGATACAGGAGTCGTCGGCGTCGCGCATCACCTCGTATTCGAGCTCGACCCAGCCCGCGATCGATTCGGTGATGAGGACTTCGCTATTCCGAGAGAGCCGGAGTCCCTTCCGCACGCGCTCGTACAACTCCTCGCGCTCCTCGACGACGCCCGACCCGCTCCCGCCGAGCGTGTAGGTGGTCCGGGAGATGACCGGCAGCCCGCCCACCGATGCAACGGCTTCGTCGACGCGCTCGGTGAGGTCGGCCTCCGTGAGTCCCTGTACCGACTCGCCCTCGTCGAGGGTGATGGTCGTCGAGGCGGGCACCGGCTGGCCGATCTCCTTCATCCGCTCCTTGAACAGGTCGCGGTCCTCGGTCGCGTAGATCGTGTCGAGCGGCGTCCCCATGATCTCGACGTCGTACTCCTCCAGTACGCCCTCCTCGGCGAGTTCGGCGGTCACGTTCAGTCCCGTTTGGCCGCCGAGCCCCGCGATGACGCCATCGGGACGCTCCTTGTCGATGATCTCGCTGATGGCCTCGGTCGTGATGGGTTCGATGTAGACCGCGTCGGCCATCTCCGGATCGGTCATGATCGTCGCCGGGTTCGAGTTGACGAGGACGACTCGGGCCCCCTCCTCGGCGAGCGCGCGACAGGCCTGCGCGCCCGAGTAATCGAACTCCGCCGCCTGTCCGATCTGGATTGGACCGCTACCGATCAACAGTATCGTTCTGTCCTCGTCGCTCATTACCCACGCCAGTTCGTACATCGTAATAAGCCCGACGATACACTGCGAGATGCGTAGTTGAGTTTCGATTTTCGAAGCAAATTCTGCCAGGCCATACCGTTTACAAATCCTATTGGCGCGCGGGAGTGCCGAAGGCACGACTCGCGCGAGGGATGAGCACCGGAGTGAGCGAAGCGAGCGAGGAGCGCAATCGGTTGGGGAGGTATGTGGGCTGTGGCGGCGCGGTAACGGGACGCTATTGATTCGAGCTGTGTGAGAAGAGAAATTTTCCCGAATGAAAAGCGACTGTCGGGATGCTACGGCGAATCGACGAGCCGGTAGCGGTATGGCTGGCTCTCGATGACCTCGATGTCGCCGGCGTCGGCTCGCCGTCCCAGCACGGTGGCCACGCGGTGAGGGCTATCGAGCGCCGCGTCGCGTGCGGCGAGGCGTTCATGGATCTCGCGTGCCGTCAGCGCGTCGTCGTTCGCCTCCGCGAGCACCGTCCGAATCCGCTCGAACTCGCCACGGCGGAGCTGCATACGCGATCTACGTTGGCGGAACACATAACATATCGTCAGACGAGTGTCGGACGCGAGCGTCGGCGTTTCCGGACGGGTGCAGAAATCTCAGGCGGGCGTGTCGGTTTCGTGCTCGAAATCGCGCTCGCGGCGGTAGCGATCGACGAATTCCTCGACGTCGAAGGCGTGCATCTGCTCTTCAAACTCGCTTGCGGTCGCCGTGTCGTCGGCGTGACTCACCGCGTGTTCCATCAGTTCGACGATGAGTTCGACGACGATCTCGTGGAGGCGGCGCGCGTCGAAATCGGCGATCCACAGCAGCGCGTAGCCGACGCTGCTGTCCTCGGAGACGTCCTCGGCGACGATCTTCTCGGGGAACTCCTCCAGAACGACGCCCATCAGATGCATCGTGTCGAACTCCTCGCCGTCGGTGGAGTCGATCGTCTCGCGGAGGATCGCGACGAGCGATTCGGGAACGAACCGGCTCGGCGGGTGGACGTCCATCACGACGGCGTGGCGCGCGCCGCAGGCACAGTCGAACTCGCGCACGCCCATATCGAGCTCCGCAACGGCGACCGACTCGCCACACGGCAGCGACACCTCGCCCCCGCGAGCGCCGGGGACGCGTGGCTCGGACATACCAACGGTTGACGCGGCGTGCGGTTAAACTCCGTGGGTGGCCACTACGGGCTACGGCGTCGGTGTCGGCTCGTGTTCGTCGGGCGCGTCACGTTCGGCGCGCAGCTGGTCGTACGCACGGGCCGCGACGGCGATGCCGAAGACGGTCGTGACCGAACCCAGCGCGACGCTCACGATCGTGACTGCGATCGTCGCCAGCCCCGGCGACCCAGCGCCGGCGAGGAAGCCGATCGCGGTGCCGGGGATCGAGACGACGAGACCGATGAGCCAGATGACCACGGCGAGCGCGAACAGTCCGATGCGGTGGCCGCTCGTCAGCCGCCAGCTATCGGTCAGCGCGTCGATGAAGTTCTTGTTCTCGACGGCGATCTCCTGCCGGACGAAGAAAAACGAGGTGGCGAAAAACGCCGCGACGAGCGGGCCGCCGATGAGCAGTCCGATCAGTCCGACGATCCCGCCGATAGTGACGATGAACCAGACGACGATCCCACCGAAGAAGCCGTTCAGCGTCGCCCAGACGATGTTCTCGCGCGCGAACGCGCGGGGAATCGAGTCGGTGTGCTCGCTCACGAGCGTCCGGACGGCGATGATGCGTAGCGCCTCGCCGATGAATGGTGTGAGCGCCGCGAGCGGTGCGGCGACGATCAGCGGGATCGGCAGCGCGAGCGGCTGGGCCCCGGCGGGATCACCTGTCGTGGTCGGTGGCGTGCCCGCTCCGCCAGCTCCGCCGGGATTTGGCGGGGGTGCCTGTGCCGCGAGATCGTTGAGCCGCTCGACCAGTTGGAGGCTCGCCGTCTGGACGAGTACCGCACTTACGAGCCCGAAGATGAGAAAGGCCCCGATCAGCAGCAAGCCGTTGCGGTTGAACGTCCGCGAGAAGCCGCGCCTGATCGCGACATCGATATCGAGCGTCATGTTCCGAACCCGTCCGATCGGATATTAAATGGTTCCCTTCGGCCGACTACGGCCAGTCGTCGCGCGATTCGGTGTCGATCGTGGTCTCCTCGTCGTCACCGTCGCCGAGCGTCCAGCCGGCGGCGTCGGCCGCGTCCTCGACGGGGAGATACTCCCAGTCGAGATCGTCGGCGAGCTCCCGGTCATCGTCGTCCATGCCGACGAAGACGTGGCGCTCGGTGTCGAACTGCTGTTTGACGTTTTCGAGGCTTTCGCGCCGCCCGCGCGGGCCGGAGAAGAAGTCCTGTCGGATACGGTTCTTCCGCGTGAAGTTCGTCACGACGTAGGTCGGCTGCTCGGAGATCACGCCGACGTACTCCGTCCAGCGGCGCGCGCCGGAGAACACGTCGGTCGGCTCCGAGAGCGCCTCCAGCGCACTGAGTTCGAACGCCAATGTCATGTCGCCGCTCCCGCCTTCCATACCGCTGCTGGGACAGCGGCGAGGAAAACGCCTTCGATGGGCCGTGGAGAGCTACTGCTCGGCGGCGGGTGCGAGCTCGTCGAGGTCGACCTC
This sequence comes from Halococcus morrhuae DSM 1307, assembly GCF_000336695.1. Lineage (GTDB taxonomy): Archaea > Halobacteriota > Halobacteria > Halobacteriales > Halococcaceae > Halococcus > Halococcus morrhuae. The sequence continues at coordinate 4,909 of NZ_AOMC01000091.1, read as the reverse complement.
CTCCCGCATCAGCACGTCCTTCTGGTCGGCGACGACGCGCTCCTCGCGGATGAGCTTCTTGTACTTGCTCTGGGGGGCGAGATCGCCGATGAGCACGCCGCCGACGATCTTGCCGTCCTTGAACGCGACCCGTCGCCACTCCGTGTCCGAGAACTTCGCCTCGGCGTGATCGTCGCCGAGTGTCGGATGGCCAAAGGAGAGGAACGGGAAGTCGAAGTGCGTGATCGAGTAGGACGACACCCAGCGGAACGTGGCTTCCTCTCCATCGGCGACCATGTTCTCGCCGGCGATCGAGCCCTGTTCCTTGGCGCTGCCCCACGAGCCGTTCTGGGCGTACTCGTCGAGGATCGTGTCGTAGTAGCGCGTGAGGTCACCGGCGGCGTAGACGTCCTCGACGGAGGTCTGCATGTGCTCGTCGACGACGACGCCGTCGTCGAGTTCGATCTCGGTGTTCTGGAGCAGTTCGAGGTTGAAGTCCAGCCCGATGGCGACGCCGGCGAACTCACAGTCGTAGCGGTCGCCGTCGGGCGTGACGGCGGCGCTGACGTGGCCCGCGTCGTCGGTCTCGAAGTGATCGACGCCGCTGTCGAAGACGGGCGTGACGTTGTTGTCCTCCAGGGCGTCGTGGATGATCTCTGCGCCGTCGTCCGAGAGCGCGTACCGCCACCAGTTCTCGCCGCGCATCAGATAGTGGGCCTCGACGTCCTGTGCGCCACAGATGGCCGCGAAGTCGATGCCGAGCAGGCCCGCACCGACGACGACGCCGCTGTCGGCCGTCTCGGCGCGCTCGGCGATGGCGCGCGCATCCTCGAACGTCCAGAAGTGATGGATGCCCTCGGCGTCGGAGTTCGGCACGGGCAGTTGGACGGGCGTGCCGCCTGTCGCGAGCAGCAGTTTGTCGTAGTCGAACTGTTCGCCTTCGTGGGTGTCGACGGTGTGAGCGTCGGTGTCGATGTCGGTGACGAACGTGTTCAGCCGGAGGTCGATATCGCGCTCGTCGTACCAGTCGGGCTGGTGGATCGACATCGGTGCTGCGGGCAGTTTCCCCTTGGCGAACTCCTTGATGAGAATGCGGTTGTAGAGCGCTTCGCCCTCGTCGGTTATTACTGTGACGTCGGCGTCGGGCGCGTCCTCGCGAACGGTTTCGGCCGCCGAACTGCCGGCGATACCGTCGCCGATGATGACGTACGAGGCGGTCATGGAACGAGTTCGGCACCCCGGGGTAATGTGAATTGCTATCCACGAAGCCGTCCGGCCCGAGCGCCGCTCGGCCGCACGCGACGGCGTTGCTGCCCGTCTATCCCTGTGTCTCGCCGCCGTCGACGGGAAGCGCGTGGGCGGTCACGAACGAGGCGTCGTCCGAGCAGAGCCAGACGATCGCGCTCGCGATCTCCTCGGGCTGTGCCGGCCGGTCCATCGGCACGTCGGCGGTGACCTGGTCGCGCTCCTCGGGCGAGAGAGACTCGATGGCCTCCGTCTCGACGACGGCCGGACAGACGGCGTTGACCCGAACCCCCTCGGTCGCGTACTCGACGCCGGCCGAGCGGGTCAGCCCGACGACGCCGTGTTTGCTCGCCGCGTAGGGCGTCCGCCCGGGGCTGGCCTCGATACCGGCGATCGAGGCGACGTTGACGACCGCTCCGTCGTCATCGCCGTCCAGGATGGCGGGGATCTCGTGTTTCATCCCGAGCCACGTCCCCTTCTGGGCGATCGCTATGACGCGATCCCAGTCGTCCTCGTCGATGTCGGCGGTGCGCGCCGCCGGGGCACCGGCCGCGACGTTGTTCACCGCGAAATCGAGCCCGCCGAACTCGTCGACGGCGAACTCGACCATCGCCGCGACGGCGTCCGAATCACTGACGTCCGCCTCGACGAACGCCGCGGTGCCGCCCTCCTCTTCGATGCGCTCGACCGTCTCTTCGCCCGCGTCGACGTCGATGTCCGAGACGACGACCGACGCGCCCTCGCGGGCGAACCGCTCGGCCGTTTCCCTGCCGATTCCTGCTCCCGCACCGGTCACCAGCGCCACGCTGTTGTCGATTCCGTTCATCTCCACTGATACATACTGACCGTTCATTCAAATTAGTTTCGGTTCACGGACGGCGGGACGTGGATACGAACCAACCGAAAAACGGGCCGTTCCGTCCGCAGGCGGTGCGTTGATGTGGCTCGCGCCCCAACACGTAGACACATGAAACTCCAGCAGTCGGTCCGTCACTTCGCGGCCAAACAGGCGCTCACGATGCCCGTCGTCGGCGAGTTCGCGACCGGGAAGCTCGTCGATCTCCACACGCGCGTGTTCACCGACAAGGCCGATCCCACCCGTGCCGACGAGCGCCGCGAGCATCTCGACGCCTTCTTCGAGGCGGCGATGGATAGTTATGTCGCCGCCCTCGAAGCAGACTACACCGAGGCCGCCGCGCGCGAGATCACGCACGTTCAGGCGAACTTCGACTTCTACAACCACGGCTGGACCGAGATGATGGAGATCCCGCCCGACGAGCTCGACGCCCACTACGACCGCTATCGGGAGTTCTTCGAGACGTTCGCCATCACCATCGACGAGCCGCTCGGTACGTTCGCACCCGCTGGCGGGGTTCCCGAGGCACCGTCGACGCCCGAACAGCTCGACGACGAGACCCATCGCTACACCAAGGGTGGCTTCGCCGACGACGTTTACGTCGAGGGGCCGGACGGCGAACTGCTCGTCGGCGGCCAGGACGAACCCGACGAGGTCGACGTGACCGACGCGCCGGGCATCAGCGACGACGACGTTTAGATGGCCGCGATCCACGCCCGATAGTCAGCGGGTTGCTCGTAGACCGCGATGAACAGTCGATCGACAAACTCGGCGACGCGCTCGGGATCGGCCCGCGCCGCGATACGGACGTTCGTCCCGTCGGCGTCCTCGGGGCTTTCAAGCTCGTCGATGCGGAAGGCGGGATAATCGTTCAGCAGTTCTTTCACTCGATCGAGTTCGTCGTCCGTACAGTCGACGTTCAGGATGCCTTCGGCGAACTGTAGCCACGGTGATCGCTCCTCGTCCTGTGTCTCCGTCTCGACGGTGAGGAACGCGCTCTCGCGCTCCTCGTGAGCACGGATCGCGTCGGCGAACAGCTCCCTTCGTGGTTCTTCGGTCGCGGCATCGAAGCGGGTCATGGATCGGGTTCGCCGCTCGCGGTGAAAAGCGGGCCGCTGTGTCCATCGGGCAAACGACGACGATATCTACAACCCTTTTAGGCCGCGCTTCGATGGGCCGGGTATGAGCGAGAACCAACCCAACGTCCTGCTGCTCGGGCCGCCGGGCGCGGGGAAGGGCACCCAGAGCGCGAACGTCGCCGACGAGTACGACGTTCCACATGTGACGACGGGCGACGCGCTCCGGGCGAACAAGGACATGGAGACCGACTACGGCACGCCACGCGAGTTCATGGATGCCGGCGAGCTCGTGCCCGACCCGGTGGTCAACGAGATCGTCGCCGAGGCGCTCTCGGATGGCGAGGGCTACGTGCTCGACGGCTATCCGCGAAACACCGAGCAGGCCGACTATCTCGCGGATATCACCACGCTCGACGTGGTCTGTCTGCTCGCGGTGAGCGACTCCGAGCTCGTCGAGCGCCTGACTGGAAGACGGGTCTGTGACGACTGCGGCGCGAACTACCACGCCGAGTTCAATCCCCCGGAAGAGGAGGGCGTCTGCGACGAATGCGGCGGCGCGCTGATCCAGCGCGAGGACGACACCGAGGAGACGGTCAAAGAGCGGATCGACGTCTATCACGAGAGCACCGAACCGGTCGTGGACTACTACCGCGAGGCGGGCGTGCTCCGGGAGATCGACGGCGAGGCCACTCCCGAGGAAGTCTGGGAAGAGCTGCGCGAGACGATCGACGCGGCGGTCTGAGCGGTTATCGGAATCGGTTCGAAACGGCTAGCGAAGTAAAAGGTTGATTAGCGCGCACGCTATAGAAGAGGAAAATGGGACGAACAGGCGAGAAAGCGCGCTCGCTGGTCGCCGAGGACCCCGCCTTCGCCGAGGCGCTCACGGTGGTGCTCGACCGATCCGGCCACGCCGCCGACGAACCGACACCCGACGGCGGCACCCACACCATCAGATGGGCCGACGTCAGCGACGACCTCACGAGCGGGCAGTGGGGCCGACTCATCGAGACCGGCATCCTCCACGACGCCGACGGCGACGGCTTCGCGGTCTCGAACCCCGACGAGATCCGCGCGGCGCTCGGCGACGACTCCGTCGAGACCGACGTCGAGGACGAGGATTCCGGCTGGTCGACCTACGACAAGCTCGCCGGGCTTGCGGCGCTCTCGCTGTTTCCTGCCTACGCGGTCATGCCGATCCGCAACGCGGTCGGGCAGGCAGCGGACGTCATCTTCGGCCCGTTCGACGCCGTGTTGCCGTTCTATGCCGTCGTCATCATCCTCTCGGTGCTCACCGGGCTCTACTCGGTGCTGCTCCAGTCGAACCTGATGAACACCGAGAAGATGGGCGCGATCCAGGAACAGATGAACGACATCCAAGAGCGCCGCAAGGAGGCCAAAGAGCGCGGTGACGACGCCGCCCTCGACCGGATTCAGGAGGAGCAGATGGACGCGATGAGCGATCAGCTCGGCATGTTCAAGGAGCAGTTCCGGCCGATGGTCTGGATCCTGCTGCTCACCATCCCGGTGTTCGTCTGGATGTACTGGAAGACGGGCGTCCGCGGCGGCGGTGCCGAGCATATCGTCGCGGCCGAGCGGTCGATCGTCCTGCCGATGCTCGGGCGCATGGAGCTGACCGAGCAGATCGGCGGCTTCGTCTGGGTCTGGCTGGTCTGGTACTTCCTCATCTCCATCTCCTTCCGCCAGATCATCCAGAAATCGCTCAACCTCACCACGACACCGACGGGCTGAA